>NZ_NRRG01000034.1 GCF_016583575.1 Thiocystis violacea | reverse complement strand
CTCCCTCCCGATCGGCGTCCATCATCCCTGTGTGCGGCTTGGTCGCACCATCCGCGAATGATCGATCAACAGCCGTTGGCAGTCGGGACAGCGCCAGCCCATGTTGCCGGTGGGTCCGAGCGAGCGACCGATGGTGGTGTCCCGGTGAGGATTCTGAGCCCGCTTCCTGATGGCTCAAGTGGATTCCAGCTCGCACTCCAGACGACGTTTGACCGCGCCGGGCGACTGGGTGCGCCGCGCCAGTTGATCATAGGCCACCGGCACCACGAACAGGGTGAAGATGGTCGCGGCCAGTACCCCGGCCAGGATCACGGTGCCGATCACCGCGCGCGTCTCGGCCCCCGCGCCGCTCGACATCAGAAGCGGGATGGAGCCCGCCGCCGTGGTGATGCCGGTCATGAGGATCGGACGCAGCCGGACATCGCTGGCGTGCAGGAGCGCGGCGCGGAATTCCTGCCCCTGGTCGCGCAGTTGATTGGCGAATTCGACGATCAGGATGCCGTTCTTGGCCGCCAGCCCCACCAGCATCACCAACCCGATCTGGCTGAAGATGTTCAGGCTCTGATCGCTGATCCAGAGCCCGAACAGCGCCCCGGCCATGGCGAGCGGGACCGTGAGCATGATGATCAGCGGGTGGATCCAGCTCTCGAACTGAGCCGCCAGGACCAGATAGACGACGATGAGGCCGAGGATGAAGACGAAGAGCACACCCTCGCCGCTGGAGCGGAAATCCCGGCTTTGGCCCTTGTAGTCGATCTGGACACGGTCGGGCAGATGCGCGCGCGCCTTGTCCTCCAGATAGCCGAGCGCGTCCCCGAGCGCCAGTCCGTCGGCGAGGTTGGCCTCGATGGTGATGGCGCGGATACGGTTGAAACGGTTCAGACTCGGCGAGTCGGCCGCCTCGAACAGCCTCGCGAGGCTGGCGAGCGGGATCAGCGCGTCGCTGCGCGCGGAGCGGACATAGATGTTCTCCAGGCTGGCCGGGGTGCGCTGCTCGGAACGCTCTCCCTCCAGGATGACGTCGTACTCCTCGCCCTGGTCCAGATAGGTGGTGACCTTGCGCGAGCCGAGCATGGTCTCCAGCGTGCGTCCGATATCGCCGACGGTCACGCCCAGGTCGGCCGCGCGATCGTAGTCGATCTCGACCTGGATCTGGGGCTTGGTCTCCTTGTAGTCCCAATCGATGCCCGTGAGTCCGGGATTGTCCTTTTCGATCTCGGCCAGCAGGGTATCGCGCCAGGCGACCAGTTCCTCGTAGGTTCCGCCGCCCAGGACGAACTGCACGGGTTTCTGGGTGCGCGCGCCGAAGCCCTGGCGCATGATCGGAATGGCCCGGACGCCGGGGAGGTCGCCGAGTTTGGCGCGAATCTCGTCCATGATGACCCAGGCCGAGCGCCGCAGGGTATATTCGTTCAGGACGATAATGGCCATGCCGGTATTGAAGGTCGCCGTGTTGGAGAAGGATCTTGGCGTGCGCACCAGTAGACGGATGGCCTCTCCGCTTTCCGTGTAGGGCATGAGACGCCGTTCGACCTCGTTCATGTAGGTCTTCATGTAGGCGTGCGAGGCGCCCTCGGGTCCGTTGATCAGGATGAAGAAGGCGCCGCGATCCTCCTTGGGGGTGTATTCGCTCGGGATCTGGTCGAACAGCCAGACGGCGGCCCCCAGTGTGCCGACCAGGGAGAGCAGCACGATCCAGGGCTGGCGCAGCAGCAGGCCCAGGGCGCGGCCATAGCCGCGACGTATCCGTGCGAAGAGGCGATCGATGGTTCCCGAGAGTCCACCGCTACCCTTGTCGCCGCCGTGGGTCGGCGGCAGGATTTGGGAGGCCAGCATGGGTGAGAGCGACAGGGCCACGAAGGCGGAGAAGACCACGGCGGCGGTCATGGTCAGGGCGAACTCGGCGAACAGTCGCCCGAGATCGCCTTGCAGGAAGGCGATCGGGATGAAGACGGCGGCGATCACGACGGTGGTCGCGATCACCGCGAAGCCGACCTGACGGGTGCCGCGATAGGCGGCGACCAGTCGCGTTTCTCCGTATTCCTCCATCCGGCGGTGGATGTTTTCCAGCACCACGATGGCATCGTCCACCACCAGTCCGATCGCGAGCACCAGTGCCAGCAGGGTCAGGATGTTGATCGAAAACCCGAGCATCAGCAGGACCGTGAAGGTGGCCACGATCGACACCGGCACCGTGACCGCCGGCACCAGGGTCGCCCGGATGCTTCCCAGGAAGAGAAAGATCACCAGGATCACCAGGGCGATGGCGATGGCGAGCGTCTTGTAGACCTCCTCGATGGCGCCTTTGACGAAGACCGAGGTGTCATAGCTCTGGCTCATCCGCATCCCCTCCGGCAGCGAAGGGCCGATCCGCTCCATCTCGGCCTTGGCCGCGTCCGCGACGGCGATGGTGTTGGCGGTGGACTGCTTGATGATGCCGATGCCGACCATGGGCATTCCATTGCCCCGGAAGAAGGTGCGGTCCTCCTCGGTGCCACGCTCGACACGCGCGACATCGCCCAGACGGACCAGATAGCCGTCCTCACCTCGCGCCAGGACCAGTCGCGCGAAGTCTTCCGCCGTGCCGAAGGCGCGATTGACGCGGACGCTGAACTGACGGTCGATGGACTCGACCCCGCCCGCCGGCAGCTCCAGATTCTCGGAGCGCAGCGCGTCCTCCACGTCCGCCACCGTGAGATCGCGCGCGGCCAGCGCGTTGCGATCCAGCCAGATCCGCATGGCGAACACCTGATTGCCGCCGACCCGCACCCTGGCCACCCCGTCGAGCACCGAGAAGCGGTCGACCAGATAGCGGCGCGCGTAATCGGACAGCTCCGGAACCGTCAGGCGCTCGCTGGAGAGGTTGAGCCAGAGGATGACGTCCTCGTTGCTGTCCACCTTCTGGATCTCGGGCGGCTCGGCCTCGCTCGGCAGTTGGTCCATGACCGCCGAGACCCGGTCGCGGATGTCGTTGGCCGCGCCGTCGATGTCGCGGTCGATATTGAATTCGACCGTGATCTGGGAGCGGCCATCCTCGCTGGTCGATTCGACGGTGCGAATGCCCGCGACGCCGGCGATCCGCTCCTCGATGATCTGAGTGACGCGGCTTTCCACCACCGCCGCCGCCGCGCCCCGATAGAGGGTCTCGACCGATACCACGGGCGGGTCGGTATCCGGATACTGACGCAGGGGCAGTCGGTCGAAGGACACCAGGCCGAACGCCACCAGGAGCAGCGAGAGAACGCTGGCCAGAACCGGGCGGGTGATTGAAATGTCCGACAGGATCAAGGCTTGGGCTCCGTCATGGCGCTAAGGTCGCGGGGGCCGTCCTGAACCGCCAGGATCCTGAGCGGCTGGCCGGGTCGGACCTTGTCGCCGCCATCGGTGATGACGCGATCCCCTGGGGCCAGCTCGGAGAGCACCTCCACCCAACCCGGCGAGCGGGAGCCGATCTGGATCTGGCGGCGCTCCGCCGTGAGAGCGCCTTTGTCCTCGATCACGCGCATGACGAAATGGTCGCGCGCGCCATGCAGGATCGCCGCCTCGGGAACCACCAGCCCCTCGCGCGGATTGAGCCGCACCACCACGCGCATCAGCAGCCCCGGCTTCAGGGCGGCCTCTGGATTGGGGATGATGGCGCGCACCTGGACCGAGCGCGTGACGGGGTCGATGCGGCTGTCCACCCCGCGCACCACGCCCTTGAAGACCCGGCCTTCGAAGGCCGCGCTCCTGGCCTCGATCCCGAGCCCTGGCTCGAGCGCATTGAGATAGACACTGGGGACGGCGAAATCGAGCTTCATCAGACGGTCGTCGTCCAGCGTCGTGATGAGGTCGCCGGGCTCGACCAGCGCGCCCCGGCTGATGTCGCGCAGACCCAGCACGCCATCGAAGGGGGCTTTGATGCGACGGTCCGCCACGCGCGATTCGAGCGCGGTCAGCAGGGCGCGGGTCGTGTCCAGGTCACGCTTGCGCTCGTCGAGCAGTGACTCCGAGGCCGAGCGCTGTGCCACCAGCGCCTTGACCCGGTTGTACTGACGTTCGGCCTCGCCGGCCCGGACTTTCGCCTCCTCCAGCAGGGCCTGCTCCTCGGCGCTGGTCATCTCGACCAGGAGATCGCCCGTGCGCACCCGTTGACCATCCTCGAAATGCACGGCCGAGATGGTCTCCGTCACCCGGGATGTGATGGCGACCGACTCATTGGCCGTGAGCGTCCCGAGGGCCTCGACCCGTTCGCTCAGGGGTTCCAGCCTGACGTCGGAAACCATCACCGGGGCAGGGGCGGGCGAGGCACCGCCCGAGCCTTGCGCGCAAACATTGGCGAATCCGAACGTCAGCGAGGCGAGAATGAACAGGGCGATGTGCCACACGGAGGAATGACCTTATAGTGAGCGGCCTCGATGAGCCGGTTGCATTCGATGTCAGGCGTTCGGGGCGGTCCCGAGGCGTCTCTCTAGGCGCGCCTGGCACCAACCCAGGACTCGCGGGCGTCGGCCCTGTCGATGGGGTTCGCTAATCCTGGCCTTAGGCTTTGGCCGCTGGATGGAGTTCCCGACTCGCCCCCGCGTCGTGACCTCTCGCCCGAGCGCCAGGCCCACGCCTCTGGCGGTCCGCGCGCGGCGGATCCATCGGCTATGTCACCACACCGTACCACCTTCGTTGCCATTATCTGGTATTTTTGCGCAGTGCAGCATTCCGGCCGTCCGCGCCGACCGTCCATTTCCGAAGTGAGTTTTAAGCATGCAAAGCATCTATATCGCCGGTGCCGGCGCTGGCAGTGGTAAATCCGTCGTCGTACTTGGGTTCATGGAGATGCTGTCGGCCGTGAATCGCAAGGTGGGCTTCTTTCGCCCCTTCGCGCCCAAGGACGGGGAGCCGGACAACCTCACGGCCCTGATCCGCGCCCGCTACGATCTGCCCTTTCCGTCCGAGATGCTCTACGGCTGTAGCGTCGAGACCGCCCGTCAGCTCATCGGCAGCGGCCATTACGACGAACTGCTCAAGCTCATCATGAACAAGTTCAAGATGCTTGAGGAGCGTTGCGATCTGGTGGTGTGCGCGGGCACCGACTACAACGGTCTCATCCCCTCGCTGGAATTCGGCTTCAATGTCGATCTGGCGAACAATTTTGGATGCAGTCTGGTGGCCGTGGTCAAGGGTTTCGGCCGCGGCCCCCAGGATGCCTGGGACGCCCTGCACATCACCCATGAGCTGATGCGCGAGCGCGGAGCCGATTTTCTGGCGAGCGTCGTCAATGGCGTCGCCCCGGAGGACGTGGAAACGGTGAAGGAACGTGTCCGCGATCTGCTCAGCGAGACCGAGACCGTCTACGTGCTTCCGGCCCGACCGGCGCTCGGCATGCCGACCGTGGGCGAGATACGGCAGGCGCTGGGCGCCGATTGTCTGTGCGGCGATGGCGACGCCCTTCATCAGGTGGTCACCAATTACAAGATCGCGGCCATGGAGATCCCGGATTTTCTCGGCTACATCGAGGACGGTTGTCTCATCATCACCCCCGGCGACCGCTCCGACATCATCCTCGCCAGTCTCGCGGCGGATGCCTCCTCGGCCTTTCCGCGCGTGGCCGGGCTGCTGCTCACCGGTGGATTACGACCGGCCGAGAAGGTCCAGCGCCTGATCGAGGGCCTGCGCCGGACCAAGGTCTCGATTCTCCAGGTTCCGCAGGATACCTTCGCCACGGCCATGAACGTCAGCCGCATCGAGGCGAGCATTCTGCCGGAGGACGAACGCAAGATCGCCGCCGCGCTGGGCGTGTTCGAGGGACATGTGGACATCGAGGAACTGCGCGGGCGTATCTCGGTGCGTCATTCGGACCGCATCACGCCGCTGATGTTCGAGTACGAACTCATCCGTCGCGCCAAATCCAGGCGTCAGCGCATCGTACTGCCCGAGGGCGGCGACGAACGCATCCTGCGCGCGGCCGAGATCCTCTCGCTGCGTCAGGTCGCGGATCTGACCCTGCTCGGCAATCCCGAGCGGATCCGCCGCCGCGCCGGCGAGCTGGGTCTCAAGCTCGACAACGTTCGCCTCGTCGACCCGGCGACCTCGCCCGAGCGCGAGCGCTATGCCCGAACCTATTACGAGCTGCGCAAGCACAAGGGGATGTCCGAGCAGATGGCCTATGACGTCCTGCAGGACGTCAGCTATTTCGGCACCCTGATGGTGTACCACAATGACGCCGACGGTATGGTTTCGGGCGCCATGCATACCACCCAGCACACCATCCGGCCCTCCTTCGAGACGGTCAAGACCAAGCCCGGCGTCAAGCTGGTTTCCAGCGTCTTCTTCATGTGCCTGCCCGATCGGGTGCTGGTCTATGGCGACTGCGCGGTGAATCCGAATCCCGATTCCGAGGAACTGGCCGACATCGCCATCAGCTCGGCGGCCACCGCCGCCATTTTCGGGATCGAGCCGCGCATCGCCATGCTTTCCTATTCGAGCGGCAGCTCCGGCAAGGGCGAGGACGTGGAGCGGGTGCGCGAGGCGGTGCGTCTCGTGCGCGAGCGCCGCCCGGACCTCAAGGTGGAGGGGCCGATCCAGTACGACGCGGCCGTGGACATCGAGATCGGCCGCTCCAAGATGCCCGACAGCGAGGTGGCCGGGCATGCCAGCGTGCTCATCTTCCCGGACCTCAACACCGGCAACAACACCTACAAGGCGGTGCAGCGCAGCTCCGGCGCGCTCGCCATCGGCCCGGTGCTGCAAGGCTTGAACAAGCCGGTCAACGATCTGAGTCGGGGCTGTACCGTGACCGACATCGTCAACACCGTCGCCATCACCGCCATCCAGGCCCAGGGCGAGACCCGCGCCGCCAACGAGGAGAGTTCGCAATGAAGGTACTGGTACTGAATTCCGGTAGCTCGTCGATCAAGTACCAGCTTTTTCGCGACCAGGACTGGGTGGCCATCGCCTCCGGGCTGGTGGCGCGCATCGGCGAGGCCGAGGGCGAGATCAAGCTCAACTGGCTCGACGACCAGGGCGCGTCCCACTCCAGTCAGGAGTCGCTGCCGATCCCGACCCACCAGGCCGGTATCGACCGTATCATCCGCTCGCTCAGGGAAAGCGGCGTGCTGACCGACGTGGCCGAGCTGGCGGCCATCGGTCATCGGGTCGTGCACGGTGGCGCCCGCTTCAAGCATCCGGCGATCGTGGATGACTCGGTGGTGGCCGCGATCCGCGAGGTGATCCCGCTCGCGCCGCTGCACAATCCGGGACATCTGGCCGGCATCGAGGTCGCGCGCGCGCTCTTCCCCAGCGTCCCATCGGTCGTGGTCTTCGATACCGCCTTCCATCAGACCATGCCGCCGACCGCCTACCGGTACGCGATCCCGGAATCGTTCTACAGCGAGCATCGGATCCGTCGCTACGGCTTCCACGGCACCTCGCACCATTACGTGGCCAAGCGCGCGGCGGCCATGCTGGGCAAGCCGCTCGATCAGTGCAACCTCATCACCCTGCACCTGGGCAACGGCGCCAGCGCGACCGCGATCCGCGCGGGTCAATGCATCGACACCTCCATGGGTCTGACCCCCCTGGAAGGGCTGGTCATGGGCACGCGCAGTGGCGACATCGACCCGGCGGTGCTCATCTATCTCTGCAAGCATCTGGGCTTCGACGCCGACGCGCTCGACCGGCTCTTCAACCGCCAGAGCGGCCTCGTGGGTCTGTGCGGCGTCAATGACATGCGCGAGATCGATCAGCTCGCCGCCGCAGGCGACGAGCGCGCCGAGCTGGCGATCGGCCTCACCACCCATCGGCTCAAGAAATACATCGGCGCCTATTACGCCGAGCTGGGACGGGTCGACGCCATCGTTTTCACCGGCGGGATCGGCGAGAACTCGGCCGAGATCCGCCGCCGCGCGTGCGAGGGACTGGAGCGACTGGGCATCACCCTGGACGCCGAGGCCAACGACTCGCGGGCCTCGCGCGGGGAGCGCCGTATCAGCTCCGCCTCGGGCGAGGTCAAGGTGCTGGTCATCCCCACCAACGAGGAACTGGAGATCGCCCAGCAGTCACGGCTCGCGGTCATGGGTTGAGCCTGGACGGCGCGCGTCCTTCTCGCGGGGCGGCGTCCGTCCTGGAGGGCCGTCCTTTCTAGGATCGGCCCCGTAAATGCTGGATAATCGGCCAACCTCGTGCCGCCCGCTGGCGAGACACGAGCGCCTAGAACAACCAGCCAATGGAGATGAGGATGTCCGAATCCAGCGTTTCGCCCAGTACGTCGTCCTGCAAGATGCTCGCGTTCTTCCTGTTGTTCGCCCTGGTCGGCGTCTATGTCCTTTACGAGTGGTATGACGACCGGCTCTATGCCCAGCTCGCCGGTAAGGATGCCTTGATCGCCGAATCGAACCGACAACTCAAGGAGATGGACGCGCGGCGGTTGGCGTCGGAGGAGGGGCGGAGCGCCCTCGGCGTCGAGATCCAAGCGCTCAAGGAGCGGCATCGGGCCGAACGGCAAGACCTGGCCAGCCAGATCGAGTCCCTTGAGCAGGCGAGAAGCGGTCTCGGACAGGATCTGGAGGGCCTCAAGGCCGAGCACGCAGCGGCACTCGCGGCCGAGCAGGGCAAGACCGCGGAGGTCGCCGCCGAAAAGGATGGGATCGCCGCGACCCTCGCGGAGACCCAATCCCTCTACCAGGCCGAGCAGGCCACGACTCAGGTTCTGCGGGCGGATCTCGACAAGGTGCATGAGGCCATCGCCGACGCGGTTACCGAGCATCAGGCGCGCGTCGCGGATCTGGAGCGCCACATCAACGAACGGGTGACCCTGGCCCGCACCTCGCCCGGCGACGCCGATCTGCTGAAGACGGCCACCGAGATGGGGATTCTGCCCTCGACCGAGAGCCGCGCCGCGCTGACCCAGGAGGTCTCCGACGAACTCGCCGGGGCCAAGGCCGCGCTGGCGTCTCTGCAAGCGGAGCACGAAGCCACGCGCGCGCGGCTCGCCGAGACGCAGGCCGAGCTTGAGCGCGCGCTTGAGGAGGACCAGTCCGTCGCGGAGACGGACCAGGAACCCGACATCCAGGCCCGGCTCGACGACCTCAACTCCCGACTGTTGACGGAGCGGGAGGTTCGCACGGCCCTGCAGAAACAGCACGAGGCCGCCATCGCCGCGCTCAAGGACAGCCTGAGCGAGCGCGAGGCGCGGCTGGCTACCGCCGAAAGCGGCCTGGAGGCCGCGCGAACGGCCGCCGCCCGATTGGACGAGGAATCGTCCCAACTCGCGGATGCCGGCACCCGGATCCAGTCACTGGAGTCCAGTCTGGAAGAGGCGCGCGCGCGGGCCGAGCAGACCCAGGCTGCGCTGCGCGAGCAACTGGCCGAGGCGAACGCCAGGCTGGCGTCCGCCGAGACGCGCCCGGAACCGGCGGTGCCCGCGACGGCCGAGCCCAGCCCAGCCGATATCGAGGCCCTCGCGTCGGCCACCGCGCGTATTCAGGCGCTTGAGACCGAACTGAACGAGGCGAGGAGCCAGGCGCGATCCGAGGAGGCCGCGGGAGGTCAGGATCTCGCGGCCGAACTGGCCCAACTGCGCGCGCTCCAGGCGGGCTTCGCCGAATTGAACGGAACCTATACGGACCGAGGGCTCTTGGTGCGTCTGGCCGAGGCCGAGCTGAGTTTCCCCGCCGGCAAGGCGACGTTGCCCGAGACCAAGCTGGCGAGCCTGGATCGGATCGCCGCGCTTCTGTCCGAGCAAGCGGCCTTGTCCGTGCGTATCGAGGGCCACACCGACAGTCTTGGAGGCGACGACTTGAACCTGACCCTGTCGCGTCAGCGCGCCGAGGCGGTCAAACAGGCCCTGAGCGATCGTGGCGTGGCGGCCGAGCGACTGAGCGCGGAAGGCATCGGCTCCGCGCGTCCCATCGCCAACAATGCGACGGCGGAGGGTCGGAGCAAGAACCGTCGGGTCGAGGTCTATCTCATCGACTAATGGGATGGCCCGCTCCGTTCATCCAACGGGCCCGCCTAGGTCACGCTGAGCGATGCGATTCGACATCGCCATACCGAGATAGCGGAGCGGACCGCGTCGATCCTCGTTCCGTACAACTGGAGTTGAGCGATTCCAGAGAGAGCCTCGCGGTTCGAGGCGCCGGGCGTGATCGGTCAGCGCCGATCACGGTCCGCATGATGATCAAGGGCGCTGCGCCGTTTGTCCGACGATAGGATCGGAAGGCGAATTTTGTCGAGCCGCCCGAGTCAGGCTGGCCGAGGAGGGCCTACAATGTCATGAGGACTAAAACCAGGCGTCGGGAGGCGGAACGGAATTAGAGCCGTTCAACCCGCGAGGAGCTTGCCATGAGTAGCGCGATCAGCGGTGTCGGCGGCTTTACGTCGATGCTTTATCAAACGGCCTCCAGGGGAGCCACGCAGCCGCCCGATCCGGCCACGCTAGCGGACAGCCTCCTTGGGAATCTGGATGCCGACGGCAATGGTTCTCTTGCCGAGTCGGAGTTCCAGACGGCTATCGAGGGGATGTCGGCCGCAAGCGGTCGTGCGTCCGCTACCAGTGCCGACGAGATTTTTTCGGCGTTCGATAACGATGGGGATGGCGAGGTCACCTCGACCGAACTCACGGATACCCTTCGGACCATTGCCGAGAGTCGTGATTTCGCTGCGGGGATAGGTGGTCCGGGTGGACCTGGTGGGCCAGGTGGACCTGGGGGGGCGGGTGGTCCAGGTGGGCCGCCGCCAGAGTCATCCGAATCGTCCGACAGCGAGACCGATTCGCGCCTGATCGCCGCGGCCGACACCAATGAGGATGGTGCCGTCAGTGCCGAGGAACTCGTCGCCTACTACCAAGCGAGCCAGACCTCGGCCACCGAGACCCTTGACGCCAGTGCGACCAGCACCTCGGCAACGACCTCGGAGAGTGCGAGTAGCGACAGCGTGACGAGCGGCCTTGACGCCAGGTCGAGGCAAACGATCATGCAACTGGCACAGACCTATGGCGGGGTCGAGAAAAGCGGTAACGCCAGCGCTTCCGGACTCCTGTCGATCTCCGCATAACCTCGTCGCCCTAGGCCGCGCGGGCGCCTGCTCGCTTGGCTATCCTGGAAAGGACCGAGCGGCTGGCCGCGGCCAGCCGCTCGGCTCGACTCCGGAGGATCTCCGACGATGCCATACCCCAACCCCTGTCTTTTTGGCGAAGTGCTGTTCGACGTTTTCCCCGATGGTCGGCGCGTGCTCGGCGGCGCGCCTTTCAATGTTGCCTGGCATCTCGCGGCCTTCGGCGCCGGGCCGCGTTTCATCAGCGCGGCTGGCGCGGATCCGGACGGCGAGCGGATCCGCGCGGACATGGAGGCGTGGGGCCTGGACACGTCCGGCCTTCAGACGGATCCCGAGCATCCGACCGGCCGGGTCCGGGTGAGCCTGGTCGACGGCGAACCCAGCTACGCGATCCTTCCCGAGCGCGCCTACGATTTCATCCGCGCGCCTATGGATAGCGGCTCGGTTGGGCTGCTCTATCATGGAACCCTGGCGTTGCGCGGCCCGGTGTCGGCTTCCACCCTGCTCGGACTCAAGCGAGGGATCCCGGATCTGGTCTTTCTCGACGTGAATCTGCGCGATCCCTGGTGGACGCTGGAGACCACCCTGGGGCTGGTGACGGACGCCGATTGGGTGAAGCTGAACCGGGATGAACTGGTGCGTTTATCCGCCGGGGAGGCGGGCGCGTCGGCCTGGCCGTTGCCCGACCTGGCGCGGCGGTTCCTGGAGCGGCACGCCCTGAGCGGGCTGGTGGTCACACTCGGCGGCGAGGGGGCGTTCGGTCTGACGCCGGAGGGCGGGCTGGAGCGGGTCGCCCCGGCGCCCGCGCTGGAGGTCGTGGACACGGTCGGCGCGGGCGATGCCTTCACGGCCGTGATCCTCCTCGGCCTGCTCCAGGGCTGGCCGCTCGCCACGACCCTCGCGCGCGCCCAGACCTTCGCCTCGCGGATCGTCGCGCGGCGCGGCGCGACCGGGACGGATCGAGCCCTGTATCAGCCATTCCTCGATCACTGGGGTCTCGATACCTACTAGCGCCTGGCTGGCGGTCCAGACCAGACCCCCGACTCACCCGCGGCTCTGGAGTCTCCATGTACGAACCGGTTTCCCATGCCCTGCTCAACGATATCCTCGATGCCCTCAGTCATCCGATCGCGCGGCAGGATCTGCGTCACTTCTATACCCGCCTGGGCGCGAATTTCTACGCCATTCATTCGCTGTTCGAGCACCTCTACGGTCATCGCGAGGACTTCCAGGAGCGGATCACCGAATTGACCGAGCGGCTGGCGCGCGCCTATCTCGATCGGCCCGAGGCGCTCCAGCGGATCGACATGGAGCGCGAGGAGAATCACAACTGGTTTCTGAGTCAGGAATGGACCGGTCTGGCGCTCTATCTGGATGGCTTCGCCACCACCCTGGAGGGACTGGTCGAGCGCCTGCCCTATCTCCAGGAACTGGGCGTCAACATGGTGCATGTGATGCCGATCCTGCGCTGTCCGCTGGGGGCGAGCGACGGCGGCTACGCGGTAAGTGATTTCCGCGCCATCGACCCGCGCGTCGGCACGGTCGAGGACATCCGCGCGCTCGCCGAGACGATGCACGCGCGCGGCATGCTGCTGACGCTCGACGTGGTGGTGAATCACACCTCCGACGAGCACGCCTGGGCGCGCGCGGCGCGCGCCGGCGACAAGAGCCGCCAGGATTTCTATTACGTCTTTCCGAACCGCGACGTCCCCGATATGTTCGAGGCGACCCTGCCCGAGATCTTCCCCGAGACCGCCCCCGGCAATTTCACCTGGGACGAGTCCATGGAACAGTGGGTGATGACGGTCTTCAATCGCTATCAATGGGATCTGAATTACTCCAACCCCTCGGTCTTCATCGAGATGCTGGACATCATTCTGTTCTGGGCCAATCAGGGCGCGGACATCGTGCGCCTGGACGCGGTCGCCTTTCTGTGGAAGAAGATCGGCACCCGCTCCCAGAACGAACGCGAGGCGCACCTCATCCTGCAACTGATGAAGGACTGCTGTCAGGTGGTCGCGCCGGGGGTGCTCTTTATCGCCGAGGCGATCGTGGCGCCTTCGGAAATCATCAAATATTTCGGCGAGGACGCGGTCATCGCCAAGGAATGCGAGATCGCCTACAACGCCACCTTCATGGCCCTGCTCTGGGACGCGGTGGCGACCAAGAACGCCAAGCTGCTCAATCAGGGCATTCAGAGCCTGCCGCTCAAGCTCGACCGGGCGACCTGGCTCAACTATGTGCGCTGTCACGATGACATCGGGCTCGGCTTCGACGACGCCGACATCCGCGCCTGCGATTACGAGCCCTATGCGCATCGCCGCTTCCTGATCGACTGGTTCACCGGGGCCTTCGAGGGCTCGCCCAGTCGCGGACGGCCGTTCGGGGTCAACCACAAGACCGGCGACGCGCGCATCGCCGGCGCCCTGGCCTCGCTCGCGGGACTGGAGAGCGCGCTGGAGACGGACGATCAGCCGGCGATCGACCAGGCGATCGCCCTCATCCTGACCCTGCACGGGATGATCCTCTCGTTCGGCGGCATCCCGCTGATCTGGTACGGCGACGAGATCGGTACCCTGAACGACCGCTCCTTCCTGGACGACGTCAACAAGGCCAGTGATGCGCGCTGGATCCATCGTCCGCGCATCGACTGGGAGCGCGCCGAGCGGCGCCACCAGCCCGGCAGCGTCGAGCAGCGCCTCTTCGATGGGCTCAAGCGGCTGATCGCGGTGCGCAAGAACACCCCGGCCTTCGCAGACTTCAACAACCGCGAGCCGGTCGACGTGGGCAATCCGCACCTTTTCGTCTTCCTGCGCACCCACCCGACCATGCCGACCAGCTCGGTGCTGGTCGCGGCCAATTTCGACGCCGCGCCGCAATATCTGGATCTGGATGATCTCAGCCACCGCGGGTTGTTCGGTCGCGGGCCGCTCCAGGATCTGGTCACGGGCGAGTCGCCCACACTGTTCAACAATCGTCTGGTGATCCCGCCCTATCATTTCCAATGGCTGGCGAATCCGCGCGGACGCTCGCTGTTATAGGCGCTCCCAGGACGATCCGGCGCTGGATCCTTGACCGGTCGCCGGGCGGACAGGAGCCTCATCCAATCAGCGGATTTGATACTTCACCCATGACGCGGAGGCTCGCTATGCGACAGCTCATCTTTTCGGCGGCGCTGTTCCTGTCGGTCGGTCTCGCCGCTCCGACCCAGGCCCAGGAGGTCAATCTCAAGGGTTATTTCATCGCCCTCAAGGCCTGCGAGGCGACCAAGAAGAAGGATCGGGACAACCCCGGCAACATCCGGCTCGAACCCCGGCGCGCCTACGACATGATTGGACGCAACGCCACGCCTGGCAGCCACTATCGCATCCTGGTGCCGGGCGCGCCCCTGACCGAGGCGCGCTGGGTTCCGATGGGCTGCGGGGCCTATGCCCCGAAGGATTCACTGGTCCTCGTCGATGGCGAGCCGGGGTCGGGCGGCGGTTCCGGTGGCGGTCCGGGCGGCGCGGGCCTGACGCCCGACAGCATCGAACTGGTGCTCGCCGCGAGCTGGCAACCGGGGTTCTGCGCCACCAGTGCCGGCCGGGACAAGGCGGAGTGTCGATCGCAAACGGCCGAGCGCCACGACGCCAGCCATTTCTCGCTGCACGGGCTCTGGCCGGACGATCTGGACGACAAGGCGATCTTTCCCTGCTATTGCGGTCGCGGCGCGCCCATCGACTGCTCGGCCAGCCAGGACAGGGACGCCGGGATCGATCTCTCCTCTGGGGTGATGGCGCGCCTGGAGGTGGCCATGCCGGGGGTGCGATCCGGTCTGCACCGGCGCGAATGGCCGAAGCACGGTGCCTGTTACGAGGCGGACAGGAGTGGACCCGACGCCGGGACCGATCCGGATGAGTACTTCTCCGAATCGCTGGCCCCGCTGGACGCCCTCAACGCCTCGGGTGTGCGCGATCTATTCGTCGCCCGGCTGGGCGAGATCCTGACCCGCGACCAGATCGAGTCCGCCTTCGACGACGCCTTCGGCGCGGGCGCGGGCGAGCGCGTTCTCATTCGCTGCGCGCGGGTCGGCGGCGAGAACATCATCACCGAACTCTGGATCAGTTTGAACGGCGATATCGGCGAGCCGGCCGAACTGGGGCGTCTCATCCAGGCCGCCCCGCCGACATCCAAGTCGAGCCATCAGAGGAGTTGCGCCCAAGGGCGCGTGACCCGCGTGGCGAATTAGCGCCGGGGCCTTGATGGGCGCTTCGGCCCTCCGGTCGAGGCGCCGGGTTCGAACCCGCATGACTGGAGTGAATCCCTATGTCCACCGACAAGATCCATACCGAAGCCGAGATCCGGCAACGCCTGCAAGCCGAACTTCCCCACTGGTATTACGCGGACGGCGCCATTCATCGCGAATACCGCACCAGTGGATGGAAAGGCACGCTGATGGTCATCAATACGGTCGGGCACCTGGCCGAGGCCGCCTGGCACCATCCCGACCTACATGCCTCCTACGCCCGAATCATCGTCACGCTGCTAACCCACTCGGCCAATGGCGTCACCGACAAGGACTTCGAGCTGGCGCGCAAGATCGAGGACACGGTGACCTGGCGGCCGGCCGCCGACAGCGCCCTCGAAGGCACGCCGGATGACGCCCGGTACGAGTACATCAAATACGACTGATCCCCCGTGCCTGTCGGTCCACCGGGACCGACCGCCTGGGGTTCGATCCTGTTCTACAGGATCGTTAGCGACTAGATCGCCTTATAGATCGCCGCCCCTTCCTCCAGAAACTCCCGCGCCTTCTCCTTCATGCCTTCCTCCACCGCGACCGAGATGTTCTCGATCCGGTGCGCCTCGGCATAGTCGCGCACATCCTGCGTGATCTTCATGGAACAGAAATGCGGGCCGCACATGGAGCAGAAGTGGGCGACCTTGTGGGCGGCGTGGGGCATGGTCTGGTCGTGGTATTCGCGGGCGCGGTCGGGGTCGAGGGAGAGGTTGAACTGGTCTTCCCAGCGGAATTCGAAGCGGGCCTTGGAAAGGGCGTTGTCGCGGATCTGAGCGCCGGGAAGGCCCTTAGCGAGGTCGGCGGCGTGGGCGGCGATCTTGTAGGTGACGATGCCGTCGCGCACGTCCTGCTTGTTGGGCAGACCCAGATGCTCCTTCGGTGTCACGTAGCAGAGCATGGCGGTGCCATACCAGCCGATGTTGGCGGCGCCGATGCCGGAGGTGATGTGGTCGTAAGCCGGTGCGATGTCGGTGATCAGCGGGCCGAGGGTGTAGAAGGGTGCTTCGTAACAGTCGGCCAGCTCCTTGGTCATGTTCTCCTGGATCATCTGCAAGGGGACATGGCCGGGGCCTTCGATCATGACCTGCACATCCTGCTCCCAGGCGAATTTGGTCAGCTCGCCGAGGGTTTCCAGTTCGGCGAACTGGGCGCGGTCGTTGGCGTCGGCGAGCGAGCCGGGACGCAAGCCGTCGCCCAGGCTGAAGGCGACGTCATACGCCTTCATGATCTCGCAGATCTCGCCGAAATGGGTGTAGAGGAAATTTTCCTGGTGATGGGCCAGGCACCATTTGGCGAGGATGGAGCCGCCGCGCGAGACGATGCCGGTGAGGCGATCGGCCGTGAGCGGCACATAGCGCAGCAGTACGCCGGCATGGATGGTGAAGTAGTCGACCCCTTGCTCGGCCTGCTCGATCAGGGTGTCGCGCATCAGCTCCCAGGTCAGTTCCTCGGGCTTGCCGTCGACCTTCTCCAGCGCCTGGTAGATGGGCACGGTGCCGATCGGCATGGGGGCGTTGCGCAGGATCCATTCGCGGGTCTCGTGGATGTTCTTGCCGGTCGAGAGATCCATCAGGGTGTCGCCGCCCCAGCGCGCCGACCAGACCATCTTCTCGACTTCTTCTTCGATGGATGAACTGAGCGCGGAGTTGCCGATATTGGTGTTGATCTTCACCCGGAAGTTGCGCCCGATGATCATGGGCTCCAGTTCGGGGTGGTTGATGTTGGCTGGGATGATGGCGCGCCCGCGGGCGACCTCGGCGCGGACGAATTCGGGAGTGATGGTCTCGGGCAGGGCGGCGCCGAAGGAGTGACCGGGATGCTGACGCAGCACCTTGGCGTAGCGCGGATCGGCGCGCAGTTCGTCGAGCCGCATGTTCTCGCGGATGGCGATATATTCCATCTCGGGGGTGACGGTTCCCTGGCGGGCGTAGTGCATCTGGGTGACGTTGCGGCCGGGCGCGGCGCGGCGCGGGGTGCGCAGATGCTCGAAACGCAGATGGGCGAGGGCTGGATCGTTCTGGCGGGCAAGGCCGAAGGCGGAGGTCGGTCCGGTCAGGAATTCGGTATCGCCGCGCTCCTCGATCCAGGCGGTGCGCACATCCGCCAGACCGGCCCTGAGATCGATGCGCGCGTGCGGATCGGTGTAGGGACCGGAGGTGTCGTAGATCAGGACCGGTGGATTGTCCTCGTCGCCCTGGTTGGTTTGGGTGGGCGTCAGGGTCACCTCGCGCATCGGCACACGCAGGTCCGGACGGGAGCCGATGACATAGCGTTTGCTGGAACTGGGGAAGGGCCGGGTCACCTCCTCGGACAGCCGGGCGGTCTTACGGACGAATTCTTTTGGGATGGCGCTCATCTGGATACCTCGAGGCTGGTGCGCGGCGCCTGGGGCGCCTCTGATCGATGCGGGGATCGCGAGCCGCGAGGGATTGAGAAAGCGCCTCCGGCGAGGCGGTTCGACCTGGCTTCCAGGGATCGGCGGCGAGTGGACAGGAGGCGGGGCGGGAGGGGCGCGCCGGATCGCTCCGTCCTCTGTCGGAGCGCCCTGCGCGTTTGCGATCTCGCCTGCTTTCCTGCGCCGGCATGATCCGGATCAGGTTCAAAGGGTCTTCTCTCAGCCCGTGACGATTTCCGCCAATACCGGGTGCTCGGCCGAACCCTGAGGTCCGAATCTCGAGAAACCAGCGGCGGCGGATCGTCACGGACACCCCCAGCAGCAGCATCTAGGCTCCGAAACTAGCGAAAGGGCGCGGTGATTTCAATAGAAACCCGCCCGCGACGGATTTGCGAAACCCGAGCGGGCCATTCATCATCGCCCCAGACGATGGCGTGTTCCATACACAGGTTCTACAGGATATGAAACCTACCACCAATGAAGCCTCGCGCGGCCGTGTCTTCTGCTTGGGCGTCGATCGGGAGCTGATGGCGGAACTGGACGCCGTTCTGGAGCCCAGGGGTGTCCGGTTGGTCGCCTTCGCCAAGGCGCTCGATCTCATCCGGGAGGCCGCGGGATCATTGCCCCAGGTCGTTCTGCTCGATCTGGCGGAGTTCTCCGGGGAGGGCCGGCTCGGTGGCTTCATCGCGGCCCTCGCCGATGTCGCGGGCGCACGCCCGAACCTGATCGGCATCGCCAGCAGGGAACGTGGCGAGGATACCCTGGAGCACAGGCTGGGCGCGATGCGCGCCGGGGTAGCCAGCTATCTGGTCGCTCCGGTGGCGGTCGGGCGTCTCGCCGCCCGGATTCTCCGAATGTGCGGCCTCATCGAGGCCAGGCCCTATCGCATCCTGCTGATCCTGGCGGATCCGGTCGAGGGCCGGAAACTCGCGACCCTGCTCGCCAGCCTCGGCATGAAGGCCCTGGTGGTCGAGGATCCAATGAAGGTGCTCGCGCGCATGCTGGCCTTCAGGCCGAATCTGATTCTGGCGGATCTCTATTTTCCGGCGCTCTCGGGGGCCGAACTGGCGGCCATCATTCGCGATCACGATGACTTCTTTGGGATCCCGCTGCTCTTTCTGTCCGGGGAAACCGATCTCGACAGGCAACTGGAGGCGCTCAAGGCCGGGGGCGATGGCTTCGTTTCCAAGCCCGTGCGTCGCGCGGCCCTGATCGCGGCGGTCGAATACCGGATGCGGATGTCGCGCTGGCTTCAGGATCGCCGCACCCTGGTCAATCGTCGCGAGAGCGCGGGTGGATTCCTGCCGCGCGATGTCTTCATGCGTCATCTGGAGCGGATCATCCACGCGGACGAGGTGGCCGGCGATGGGCAGGGCCTTTTGCTCATCGAGCTGGACACCTCCCAGTCCCTGCTTGAGACGCTGGGTCTCGGCGCCACCGAGGCATTACTGCGGGAGCTGGAAATGCGGCTCGGCAAACTGGTGGGCGCCGAGGAAAGCGCGACGCGCCTGGACGACTTTCGGTATGCCCTCCTGGCCAGGCGTGAGAGCGCGGAGCAGTTGAAGGGGTTGGCCGACGAGTTACGCGGCCAGTTGGCCGGGCTGAAGCCAGGGAACCTGGAGAAGGAGCTCCCGGTCACGGTGAGCGTGGGTGTCGGCACCTTCAATCCACCGCCGGACGATGTCTCCGCCCTGGTGTCGCGTGGCGAGAAGGCGGTCTTGAGCGCGAAACAGGCCGGCGGGAACCGAATCCAGGTCTGGTCGCCTGGTGGAGCGGGGGGAGGAGGAACCCAGGAGGCCGAATCCGTGATTAAGCGGCTGGTGACCACCGCGCTGGCTCACGACGGCCTGTTGCTGCTGTTCCAGCCGATTCTTTCGCTGAACCGTCAGGAGGATGAGCTGTACGAGGCCGTGATCAGGTTGCGGACCCTGGATGGCGAGGAGATCCCGCCCGCGGATTTCCTGTCCGTCGCGGAGCGCTCGGAGCTGATGCCGAGGATCGATCGCTGGGTGCTGCGGCGGGCCTTGGAAATCATGCGCGCGCGCCGCGTCGAGCATCCCAGGTTGAAGCTGCTGGTGCATCAGAACATCACGACCCTGACCGCTCCGGAGTGGTTTCCCTGGCTGCGCGACCAGATCGTCCAGGGGAATCTGACTCAGGTCTATCCCTTGTTGCAGGTTCAGATGAACGACATTCGTCAGCATCGCGGCGACGCCAAGCCGCTGATCGAGCGTCTGCGCAACTATGGGATGCAGATCTGCGTCTGTCATGTCACGGGTCTGAGGGAAGAGGTCTCCCTGCTGGGGCGGCTCGGCGTGACGCTGGTCAAGCTGTCGCTTCAGACGACCCGCGAGATGGAACAGACGCGACTCATGGATGTGATCCAGTCGCTTCAGGTGCGCGGTATCTCGGTGATCGCTCCGGGCATCGACGACCAGGCCGGCGTCTCGCGCGTCTGGACCTGTCGGCCGGATTTCATCCAGGGCCATTATCTCCAGATGCCGAGCCCGGATTTGACCTTCGATTTCCAGCGTATGTCGCATGAAAATTGAGCCCCTCGCCATCGATGGCCCAACCTCCGCGCCGGACGACCCCAAGGGGCCGAAACCGCTTTCGCCCGCCCATACGGGTCGCTTGGTGCTGACCCCTGCCGATCCTCATGCCGCCCCGGATAGCGGTTTACTGATCGAGGCGCTGACCACGGCGGGATTTCTCGGCGAACGTCTGGGCGAACATCTGGGCGAAGGCGGCGCTCGCGCCTTCCGGATCGGGCCTGGGTTCCTGAGTCTGCTGGCCTTCGCTGGCTGTTCGGTCTGGGTTCGGGATGAGCCCGAGGCCGACACCCGCTTCGCCCATATCCGCATTCCGCCCGCCAGCGCGCATCCCTGGCTGTTATCGGGTCGCAATACCAGGGCGCCAAGGTGTCTGGGGTGTCGGGCGCGATTGACCGACTGGCGCGAGCGCACGGACCATTGGGCCGCGCATCCGCATGCCGGTGTGAGTTGTCCGAGCTGTGGCGAAACGCGTGCGCCTTGGGGATGGGACTGGAAGCAGCAGGGTGGGTTCGGCTGCCTCTTCATCCAGGTGGAGGAGGTCTTTCCAGGGGAGGCGACGCCAACCCAGTCGCTGTTCGATCTGTTGATCCGAGCCAGCGGTGCCGGCTGGCATCACTTCTACGTGCAGGATTAGAGATCCAGCCGCCAGCCCCTGTGTCGGGCCGACGGCTGGAAGGCTTGGATCAGCTTCGCTCGTTGAGCCACTTGCCGATCGCGGGGGTGACTTCCTTCTGCGCCTTGCCGCTGACGTAAATGCCGATGTGGCCGCCGGGGAAGGCCAGTTCCGTGTAGTCCTTGCTGCCGACCAGGCCCTTGAGCGCCTTGGAGGCATCCGGCGGAACCAGGTGATCCTGGAGCGCGAAGATGTTGAGCACCGGGCAGGTGACGTGCTTGAGGTCCACTTCACGCCCGCCGAGCTTCACGCCGCCGTTGATGAAGCCGTTGTTCTGGTAGAAATCCTTGATGAACTGACGGAAGGTCTCGCCGGCCTGGTCCGGGCTGTCGAAGATCCATTTCTCCATGCGCAGGAAATTCTTGACCTTGTCCGGGTCATCGAGCAGATCGACCATGTTGACGTATTTCTGGCCGGTCAGGCTGAAGGGCTTGAGCGACAGGAAGGTCCAGTTCAACAGCTCGCCGGGGATGTTGCCCATGGTGTCGACCGCCAGGTCGACGTCCATATTCCGTACCCAGGCGGACAGCAGATTGTCCGGGGTCTTGAAGTCGACCGGGGTGACCATGGTCACCAGGTTGTTGACCTTGTCCGGGTGCAGCGAGGCGTACATCAGACTGAAGGCGCCACCCTGGCAGATGCCGAGGATGTTGACCTTCTCGACGCCGTGGGATTCGCACAGGAAGTCCACGCAGCGGTCGATGTAGCCGTTGATGTAGTCGTCCAGGGTCAGGGCGCGGTCGGCCTGGTCCGGGTAGCCCCAGTCGATCAGATAGACGTCCTGGCCGGTGGCGAGCAGCCCCTTGATGGTGGAGCGGTCTTCCTGGATGTCCGTCATGTAGGGCCGGTTGACCAGGGCGTAGACGATCAGCAGCGGCACCGCGCCGGGCGTGACGCCCTCGGGGGTGTCGTAGCGGTAGAGGACCAGCTTGTCCTCGCTGTGAACGGGCTGTTTCGGGCTGACGCCGGTGTCGATGGCCTCGGCGTTGAGCAGGTTTTCCATGCCCTGACCCAGCTTGCGACTGTAGTCGAGCATTTCCTGGGCGAGCTTGTCTGGCCGGATATCGATAGGGAGCATATTGTCTTTCCTCGCGGTGTTCGTTGGTTGCGCGGCCTAAGGTCGATATCCGCCGGTCTATTCGGTCGGATCGGTCTTGGTGGCGCGTCGACGCGCCGGGGCCTTGGTGGCTGGCGCGGTCGCCTTGAGGGCGGTCGCGGGTGTGGCGCTGACGGGCGTCTCGCCGGCCAAGGCCGCCACGCGCCGTTCCAGCGCATTCAGGCCCTGACGCAGCTGCTTGTTCTCGCGCCGGGTTTCCTGGAGACGATCCTGTAGGGTGCGCAGCTCGCTGCGGGTCGGCATGTTCATGGCGCCGAGGTTCTCGTCCACCAGGATCGACATGCGCTTCTTGAGCGCCATCTGGGCGTTGACCAGACGGCCATGGATCGCGGCGTACTCGGGGGTCGCGACCTCGTCGGCATACACCGACTCGCAGCAGCGGACCCAGTTGTCATAGAGGGCGCGCGCGGAGTCGATGCTCTTGCCGCTGTCGATCACTTCCTGGATGTAGCCGCCCATGCGCTCGACCGACTTCATGCCGAGTCCGCTGTAGAAGTTGCTGTACTCCTGTTGGGCCGCCTGGTAGTCCAGGGCGCTGCGCATGAGCTCCTGGTACTGGCTCTGCTCCTCGCGGGTATAGCCGAGGCCGGGGGCGGAGAGGGCGCGGTCGAGGTTGCCCTTGAAATGCTCGTGCGGCATGTTGCGCAGGAAGTCGCCGGGCATGGGCGACATGGACGACATCATGCGCTGCCAGTTGTCGAGCGGCAGCTCCCAGAAGGACATCATGCGCTGCATGGCGTTGCCGCCGTCGTCGAGGGATCCGCTGAATTGCTTCTGCATGTCCTCGAGCGCCTTGGTCCAATAGGCCACGCCGTTGGTGGCGGTTCCATCGTCTGGACGGTTGGAGAAAGTTTCCGCCATGCGGAAGAAATTCTTGCCCTGATCCATCATCTTTTCCATGAAGGAACGGGAGAGATCGGGCGCCGCCGGCGACAGGGCCTTCCACCAGTGGTTGAGCGCGTCTTCCCAGGGCGCCGTCATGTTCGCCTCGCCATCCTGACCCATGGCCTTGCGGCTCATGGCGGACCAGCTATCCCAGTACTTGCGTTGAAGATCCAGCCAGTCGTTGTTGAAAAAGGTATCGTTACTCATGCCTTGGCCCTCCTCGGGGGGTGTTATCGGGCCAACGTTATCATGCGGATTTGTGCACTGCAACAAAGGTGCGTAGAATCCGCCCGCCACAAGCCCCAACCAATGGGCGATTCCGCACCTTCAAGAGAGAGGACATTCACACCATGAGCGAGAATATCGTCATCGTCGACGCTGGCCGTACCGCCGTCGGTACCTTCGGCGGCTCACTTTCCACCCTGTCCGCGACCGAGATCGGTACCACCGTGCTCAAGGCCCTGCTCGCGCGCACCGGTATCGCGCCCGACCAGATCGACGAGGTGATTCTCGGCCAGGTTCTGACCGCCGGCGTGGGTCAGAATCCGGCGCGTCAGACGACCCTAAACGCCGGTCTGTCGAATTCCGTCCCGGCCATGACCATCAACAAGGTCTGCGGCAGCGGGCTCAAGGCGGTGCATCTGGCGATGCAGGCGGTGGCCTGCGGCGACGCCGACATCGTGATCGCCGGCGGTCAGGAGAGCATGAGCCAGTCCGCGCACGTTCTGCCGCGTTCGCGCGAGGGACAGCGCATGGGCGATTGGGCGATGAAGGACACCATGATCGTCGACGGTCTCTGGGACGCCTTCAACAACTGCCACATGGGCGTCACCGCCGAGAACATCGCCAAGCAGTACGCCTTCAGCCGCGAGGCCCAGGACGATTTTGCCGCCGGCTCCCAGCAGAAGGCCGAGGCCGCTATCAAGTCCGGCCGCTTCAAGGACGAGATCATTCCGGTGAGCATCCCGCAGCGCAAGGGCGACCCGCTGGTGTTCGACACCGATGAGTTCCCGCGCGCCGGAACCACGGCCGAGGGCTTGGGCAAGCTGCGTCCGGCCTTCGACAAGGCCGGCACCGTGACCGCCGGCAACGCCTCCGGCATCAACGACGGCGCGGCCATGGTCGTGGTGATGAAGGAGTCCAAGGCCAAGGAACTGGGCCTGACCCCGATGGCCCGTCTGGTCGCCTTCGCGAGCGCGGGCGTGGATCCGGCCATCATGGGTACCGGCCCCATCCCGGCCTCCACCAAGTGTCTGGAGAAGGCGGGCTGGACGCCGGCCGATCTGGATCTGGTCGAGGCCAACGAGGCGTTCGCCGCGCAGGCCATGTCGGTCAACCAGGACATGGGCTGGGATCTTTCCAAGGTGAACGTCAATGGCGGCGCGATCTCGATCGGTCACCCGATCGGCGCCTCCGGTGCTCGGGTTCTGGTCACGCTGCTCTATGAGATGCAAAAGCGCGATGCCAAGAAGGGTCTGGCGACGCTCTGCATCGGCGGTGGTCAGGGCGTCGCCCTGGCGGTCGAGCGGTCGTGACGCCATGGTCGCCGGCTTCTGGCCGGCGGCCGTGGATCGCCTGGCTCCAATCGGTTCGGGCGCCTCGCCGACCTCGGTCGGCGAGGCGTTCGCGCGAATGGGGTAAACTTGCCGAACGACAAGCCGAGCCGTATGGGTGCCCATGAACAGCGAGCGAATCATCAAGAAGTATCCCAACCGCCGCCTCTACGACACCGAGGTCAGTCGCTACATCACCCTCTTGGACGTCCGCGGTCTTGTGATGAGCCGGACCCGATTCAAGGTCGTCGATGCCGCGAACGACAACGACATCACCCGTTCCATCCTGCTTCAGATCATGCTGGAGGAGGAGACCGGCGGCGAGCCCCTGTTCAGTGCCTCCATGCTGGCCCAGATCATCCGTTTCTATGGCGGAACCCTGCAGGGCACCTTTGCCCGCTATCTTGAGTCCTCGCTCGATCTCTTCGCCGATCAGCAGCAGGAGATGGCCAAGGCTCTCGGCGACAACCCCTTCGAGGCCATGACCCGCCTGACCCAGAAGAACGTCGAGATCTGGTCGGATCTCCAGGACGAATTCATGCGCGCGGCCGGCTTTCCCGTCGCTGGCGAGCGCAAGAAGGACGACGAGTCGCCGATCTGATCGAGGCTTGCCTTTCTCAATCGAAAGAATTGCAAAAAAGACTCTTGACCGAGTCGTTCCGGACGATTATTGTGCGATGCAACATTGCTGCACTGCACAAAATCCTGGAGAGACACACATGAACAGCACCGATAGCATCAAGAACGTCAATGAGTGGACCGAGAAGAGTGTCGAGCGCGCGACCAGTCTCGGCGAGCTGAATGTTCGCATCTTCGAGAAGATGGCGGCCCGTCAGATGGAGGCCATGACCCTCTACATGGATCACGCCATGCGCGTCATGAAGCTGGCCACCGAGTCCAAGGGCTACAATGAGTTCTTCACCGGTCAGGTCGATGCCACCAAGGAACTGAGCGAGCGCGTTCTGGCCGAGAGCAAGACCACCATGCAGCTCGCCGGCGAGGCTCGCGACGACTATCGCGTTTGGTTCGAAAAGAACCTGAGCGACGTCAGCGCCGACCTGCGCAAGACTGTCGCGACCGCCTGATCGACGGCGTCGCCTAGCGGTCCAGGGATGGACCGCCATTGGCCATGATTCCCGATGTGACGGGGATCACGGCCAATGGAGGCCGGGCTTCACCTGACCTTCGCCCTGGTAGTAAATTATCCCTGAACAATAATTCCGACGACAAACGTCACTGGAGGAAACATATGGCCCGCATCGCACTCGTCACTGGCGGCATCGGCGGCATCGGCACCGCGATCTGCACCCGTCTGGCCAAGGACGGATGTACCGTCGTGGCGAATTGTCACCCGTCCGAGGCCCAGGCCGCCGAGGAGTGGAAGCAGGCGCGCGCGGCCGAGGGTCTCGACATCGCCACCATCACGGCGGATGTCTCCTCGTTCGAGGACAGCACCCGCATGATCCAGGAGATCACCGAAAAATTCGGTCCGGTCGATATCCTGGTGAATTGCGCCGGCATCACCCGTGACAAGACCTTCAAGAAAATGGAGCTCGCGCACTGGGAGGCCGTGATCAATGTCAACCTCAATAGCGTCTTCAATGTGACGCGCCCGGTGTGGGATGGCATGTTGGAGCGCGGCTTCGGGCGCATCATCAACATCTCGTCCGTCAACGGACAGCGTGGACAGTTCGGTCAGGCGAATTATTCGGCGGCCAAGGCCGGCATGCACGGTTTCACCATGGCGCTGGCGCAGGAAGGCGCTTCCAAGGGCGTTACCGTGAATACCATCTCGCCCGGTTATGTCGAGACCGCCATGACCCTGGCGATGGATGACAGCGTGCGCAACAGCATCATCGGCGGCATTCCGATGCGCCGCATGGCCCAGCCGGAAGAGATCGCCGCCGCGATCGCCTTCCTCGCCAGCGACGAAAGCAGCTACCTGACGGGCGCGAATCTGCCGGTCAACGGCGGTCTGTTCATGCATTGATTTAAGCGCGGATCAGGCGTAAGCGAGTAGTTAAGCAAGCCTGACCGTCACTGGATTTTACCGAGTCCTCCTCGTCTCTCTCATCATGAGACGTTTCCAGCCCGGCTCCCCGCCGGGCTTTTTTTTGCTTGTTTTCCATCAGTCTCACCCCGTCGCGGGATTCCGCCGGCTTGTCATCGACCGAGACCTTGTCTAAAACTCACTGACAACTGACAAGAAGGAGATCCGAAGCCGATGATCGAACCTCGCGCGCTCGTGGAATACTGCGATCGTTTCCTGGAGGCCGCGCGCTTCGCGGACTATGCCCCAAACGGATTGCAGGTGGAGGGCGAGCGGCCGATTCGCCGCTTGGTATCCGGCGTCAGTGCGAGCGCGGCGCTCATCGAGGCGGCGATCGCGGAGCGGGCCGATGCGATCCTGGTCCATCACGGCTGGTTCTGGAAGAACGAAAATCCCTGCCTGGTTGGCATGAAGGGGCGGCGCGCAAGGACATTGCTCAGCGCGGGCGCCAGTCTGGTTGCCTATCATTTGCCGCTCGACGCCCATCCGGAGGTCGGAAACAACGCGACCCTCGGCCGGCGACTGGGGCTGCTCGACGCGGAACCAACCGCGCTGGCCAATGGTCTCCTCTGGGCCGGTCGTCCGCCGGAACCCTTGAGCGTCGATCAACTCGTGGAGCATGTGACCGGGCGGCTCGGTCGTCGGGCTATCCCGGTCGGATACGAGCGGGGTCGAATCGAGCGGATCGCCTGGTGCACGGGTGGTGGGCAGGGGTATATCGAGCAGGCCGCCGAGTTGGGGGTCGACGCCTTCTTGAGTGGGGAGCTCTCCGAGCAAACCATGCATCAGGCTCGCGAACTCGGTCTCTGTTACGTTTCCGCTGGCCATCATGCGACCGAACGCTATGGCATCGAGGCGCTTGGCGTCCATTTGGCCGAGTCTTTCGGTCTGTGGCATCGTTTCGTCGAGATCGACAATCCAGCCTGATGGAATTGGATCAAGGAAGGGCCTGGCCACGGCGGCTTTAGCTTTATCCTTGACCTATCCCACTGGAATCGAAGAGAATGCGCGGTCGATTTCGCAGTCAATCGTCATATTCTTATATTTTTCCATCTGACGTTTCTTTCATCCAAGCTGCGTGGGGTGTCCGCCTGGATTGCCGTGGGCGGTGCTCGCATCAGCCGGGGGATATTGGCCTATGAGCGCGCAAGGCGTGAACAAAATGAGGCGACGAGTGCTCGTTGCCGCGACCAGCGTGGTCGGTGCCGTCGGCGCTGGCTACGCGCTCGTCCCGTTTGTCGCATCGATGAATCCGAGCGCTCGCGCTCGGGCCGCCGGTGCGCCGGTCGAGGCGGACATCAGCAAACTGGAGCCGGGCGCCCTGTTGCGCGTCAAATGGCGTGGTAAGCCGGTTTGGGTCGTGCATCGCACGCCCGAGATGCTTGCGGCGCTGGCCAGCAACGATCCCAAATTGGTGGATCCGGTCTCCGCGGTTCCTCAGCAACCCAGCTACTGCCAGAATCCGACACGATCGATCAAGCCCGAGTACCTGGTCGCCATCGGTATCTGCACCCATCTGGGCTGCTCGCCGACCTATCGTCCGGAGTTTGGCCCCGATGATCTCGGGTCCGATTGGAAGGGCGGGTTTTTCTGTCCCTGTCATGGCTCGAGGTTCGACTTGGCGGCACGCGTGTTCAAGGGTGTGCCGGCGCCGACCAATCTGGTGATTCCGAAGCATGCCTATCTCAACGACACCACCATCCTGGTCGGTGAGGATGGAGGAGCGGCCTGATGAGCGCTGAAAAGACCGAAAACCTCAGTTGGATCGATAAGCGATTCCCACTCACGGAGACCTGGCGCAACCACCTCTCCGAATACTATGCCCCGAAGAACCTGAATTTCTGGTCCTTCTTCGGCTCCCTGGCGATCCTGACGCTCGTCATCCAGATCTTAACCGGCATCTGGCTGGCCATGAGCTACAAGCCCGACGCCACGCTGGCGTTCGCTTCGGTCGAGTACATCATGCGCGATGTCGACTGGGGCTGGCTGATCCGCTACATGCACTCCACCGGCGCCTCGATGTTCTTCATCGTGATCTATCTGCACATGTTCCGCGCCCTGCTCTGGGGCTCCTATCGCAAGCCGCGCGAACTGCTGTGGATCATCGGTATCGTGATCTACCTGGCCATGATGGCGACCGCCTTCTTCGGCTATCTGCTGCCTTGGGGCCAAATGTCCTATTGGGGCGCGCAGGTCATCGTGAATCTGTTCGCCGCGGTGCCGGTGGTTGGCGAGGATCTGTCGGTCTGGGTGCGCGGTGACTATGTCATCTCGGACGCCACGCTGAACCGCTTCTTCGCCTTCCACTTCCTGCTGCCGTTCGTGATCGCGGCGCTGGTGTTCCTGCACATCGTCGCGTTGCACCATGTCGGCTCGAACAACCCGGACGGGATCGAGATCAAGAACGGCCCCAAGGGCAACCGCTGGAGCGACAAGGCCCCGGCCGATGGCATCCCCTTCCATCCCTACTACACCGTGAAGGATTTCATGGGCGTGGTGGTCTTCCTGGCGATCTTCAGTCTGGTGATGTTCTACGCACCGACCTTCGGCGGGCTCTTCCTGGAAGCGCCAAATTTCCAGCCGGCCAATCCGATGCAAACCCCGGTGCACATCGCCCCGGTCTGGTACTTCACGCCCTTCTACGCCATGCTGCGCGCGGTTCCGCCCATGTGGGGCTCGCAGTTCCCCGGCGTCGTGGTCATGTTCGCGGCGATCCTGATCCTCTTCGTGCTGCCCTGGCTCGACCGCAGTCCGGTCAAGTCCATGCGCTATAAGGGACCGATCTTCAAGTGGGCGACGGCCATCTTCGCCGTTTCATTCGTCGTCCTGGCCTGGCTGGGCATGAAGCCCGTCTCGGACCTGTACACGTTGCTGTCGCAAATCTTCACCGCGCTGTACTTCGCCTACTTCCTGCTGATGCCAATCTACAGCTCGCTGGATAAGACCAAGCCTGTTCCGGAGAGGGTGACCTCATGAGAAAGCTGATCATTGCCACCCTGTTGCTGCTCTCGCCGGCCATCCTCTCGGCTTCCGAGGGGCCGCCTCTTGAGCAGGCCAACATCGATCTCCGCGATCAAGCCTCGCTGCAACGTGGCGCTAAGTACTTCGTCAATTACTGCATGGGCTGTCATTCCCTGCAGTACATGCGCTACAACCGTTTGGCCAAGGATCTTGGCATCGACGAGGTGACGCTGCGCCAGAATCTGCTCTTCGGCGATGCCAAGCCGGGCGATCTGATGGAAAACGCCATGCGTCCGGAAGATAGTCTGAAGTGGTTTGGTATCGCTGTTCCAGACCTGACGCTCGTGACCCGTTGGCGTTCGCCAGATTGGGTGTATACCTACCTGAAGAGCTTCTACCTGGACGATACTCGCCCCTACGGCGTCAATAATGTCCTGTTTCCGCTGGTCGCCATGCCGCATGTGCTAGGTGATATGCAGGGTGCTCAAGAGCCCGTGTTTGCTCCGGCGCACGAGGAAGGCGGCGCGCCGGTGCTTGAAGGCGTCAAGCTGGTCAAGCAAGGTTCGTTGCCGCCCAAGGAATACAATGCGATGGTGCGCGACATCACCGCCTTCCTGACCTACGCGGGCGAACCCAGCCAGTTGCAGCGTGAGCAACTGGGTCGGTACGTCCTCCTGTTCCTGGGTTTCCTGTTCATCCTGGCGTACCTGCTCAAGAAAGAGTACTGGAAAGACATCCACTGATCGGGCCTATCGGCGGTGACCTCCGGTTTCGGGGGCACCGCCTCCCTCCCGCGCCAGTCGGCTATCCCAACAGGTCGATGCTTCTCCGCTTGAGGCGACCGGCCGCGAGCCCATGGCTCTATCTATCGTTGAAAATCGGCAATCGCCGAGACCTTGAGGGGTATACTGGCCTCTCGGATCGCAATGACTCCGTAAATTCCTCGGCCCGAGGCCGATCGGGCGATGCCCCTGCCGGACCGGAGGGAAGTCGCGCCCAGGACGGTCGACGACACTCAATGATCGAGCCCAACCGGGCTCAGCCTATGTGCTGGAGAAGGGAAGAATGGCCGAGGCCGCTAGTAGACGAGCTGCAATGACCCTATATTCCGATCCTGTTTGCCCCTATTGCCATCGGGTCAGGATAGTGCTGGCCGAGAAGGGGATCGCGGTCGACGTCGTGGACGTCGACGCCAAGGCGCTGCCGGATGAAGTCATGGACTTCAATCCCTACGGCACCGTGCCGACCTTCGTGGACAGGGATCTGCGACTCTATGAGTCAAGGATCATCATGGAATATCTGGACGAGCGTTTTCCACACCCACCCTTGCTGCCGGTCGATCCCGTCTCGCGCGCCAGCGCGCGGCTCTTCATGTATCGCATCGACCGCGATTGGTATTCGCTCATGGGGCGGATCCTCAAGGGCGAGGGCGGCGAGGTCGACCAGGCCCGCAAGGAACTGCGCGAGAGCCTGACGGCCACCGCGCCGGTGTTTTCCGCCCATGCGTTCTTCATGAGCGATGAGTTTTCGCTGGTCGATTGCTGTGTCGCGCCCCTCCTGTGGCGCTTGCCGATGCTCGGCGTCGAACTGCCGAAACAGGCCGATCCGATCCGTGTCTACATGAAGCGGATTTTCAACTGGGATGCCTTCCGCCAAAGCTTGACCGAGGCCGAGAAGGAGATGATCGCGGACGCACGCTGATGATCGACACCACCGATACCGCCGATAGCATGACATCGAGTAAGCCCTACCTGGTCAGGGCCATCTACGATTGGATCCTGGATAACCAGATGACGCCTCATCTGGTGGTCGACGCGGGCTTTCCGGATACCCTGGTGCCCAGGGAGTTCGTCGAGGAGGGGCGGATCGTGCTCAATATCGCGCCGGGAGCCGTGCGTGGCTTGTCGATCGGCAATGATTGGGTCCAGTTCAATGCCCGTTTCAGTGGCGTCGCCAGGGATGTGATGGTGCCGAGCGAGGCGGTGATCGGCATCTTTACCCGTGAGAACGGACAGGGCATGGTCTTTCCCGAGCCCCGCTATCCCGAGGCCGCGTCGGGGGATGTCCGTCCGTCGGCCGGGCCCAGGCTCGCGCCGGTTGGCGACACGTCGGCGGAACCGGGCGCTAAGCCGGCATCCGGGTCGCCGCGTGGCAAGGGCGGCGGTCCGACGCTCAAGGTCGTGAAATAGGAGCGAGCGGTTCAGGCATCCCCTGTCTGCTCGGGTAGTCCAAAGCTCAATTCCTCCAGACTCAAGCCGCGCATCACGATATAGCCATTGCGCCGGCCCACACCTTCCTCACTGAAATCGAAGCGATAGACGCGGCGCAGCCGCAGTCCCTCGGAGCGCCAGGCGAATCCAAGTCGACGCAGGGCCACGGCCTGGTCGAGGAATTGCAGATCCCGTTGGCGGCAGGCCGCCTGACAGATGGCGAGCGCGATCTCCCTGGCGCGGAGGCTGTCCAGCCAGAACCAGCCGATCAGCAGCAGTAGACAGATCGCGAGGAGGTTGCTCATGGGGTTCGGTTCCGGCGGCGCCGATCAGCGCTTGGCGAAGGGTGGAAGCCCGGATTCGAGCCACCATTTCTTTTTCTCCAGGTCATAGCGCCAGACCTGTCGGTCCTTGAGTTTCTTGACGATCTGCCGGTCTTCGTAGAGGTATTCGATCTCGACGATCTGGGCCGCCTGATTCTCGTCCTGCTTCAGGACCAACGGCTGGATCACGTCATAGCCGGTGAGTCGCAGGCCCTCCAGCGAGGCTGGCATGGGCTTGTCCTGTCGCTGCCGAGGATCGATGAAGGCGTAGGCGTTCTCGTAATAGCCCCAGCGCAACGCCGTTTGATAGCCATTGGTCGCGTTTTGAAGCGAGTCGGTCATCTGGTCCTTTTTCACGGGGTTGCAGGCCGCGAGGGTCGTCGCCACGAGGCCGGCCAGGCACAGCCGGGCCAGCGTCGACGAGAATCGACGCGGTTTTCCGAGGGTTGCTTTCTCCACGATGCTGTTCCAGGCGATGATGTTGTTCCTCTGTTCGGCGATCATACGGCATCCGCTCGGGTCGACCAACGGATCCCGGCGCGGCTCGGGGTGGCGGCGGATCGGGTTGGCCCGCGATGGCTGGGGTATGATGCCGCCCTGTGTTTTTGGAGTGAGTAACGATATCCCATGGTCGATTCAACGGAGCCAAGACTGGATCTGGTCATCGATGGTGTCGAGCTGACCTTGCTCGGCACCGCGCATGTGTCGCGCGCCAGCGCCGAGCAGGTTCGCAAGCTGATCCAAACCGGTCACTACGAGGCGGTCGCCGTCGAACTCTGCCGCAGTCGCTTCAATGCCTTGCTCGATCCGCGATCGCTGTCCCAGATGGACCTCTTTTCGGTCATCCGCCAGAACCGGGTCTACATGGTGGTCGCCAACCTGGCCCTGTCCGCCTATCAGCAGCGACTCGCCGACCAGTTCGGCATCGAGCCAGGGGCCGAGCAGCGGATGGCCGTGCGCCTGGCCAAGGATCTGGACCTGCCCGTCATGCTCATCGATCGGGAGATCGGCCTGACCCTGAAACGCATCTCCGCCAGTCTCGGCTGGTGGCGGCGCTATGGTCTGTTCGCCGGCCTGATGGCCGCCATGGTCAGCTCGGACGAGGTCACCGAGGAGGAGGTTGAGCGACTCAAGGAAGGGGACGTCCTCGAGACCACCTTCGCCGAGTTCGCCGCCGACCGTCGGGATCTCTACGTGCCATTGATCGAGGAGCGCGATCTCTACATGGCCGCCAAGCTCAGACGCGAGGCGGCGCGGCTCGGCGTCAAGCGAATCCTGGCGGTGGTTGGCGTCGGCCACCTCAAGGGGATCGCCGCTAACCTGGAGCGGGATCGGACCGACCCCGCCGGCGTAGTCGCCGCGTTGGAGGAGATTCCGCCCCCGAGTCGATGGCCGTCCATGATCGCCTGGGCGATCCTGGTCCTGATCCTCGCGGGCTTCGGCTACGGATTCGCCACCAGTCCCGGACTCGGCTTTGATCTGCTGATCTCCTGGGTCTTGATCACGGGCGGTCTCTCCGCGTTCGGAACCCTGCTCGCCGCCGGTCACCCGCTCACCATCCTGTCCGCCTTCCTGGCCGCGCCCCTGACGACGCTAAATCCCGCCGTGGGAGCGGGCATGGTCACGGGCGCCGTCGAACTCTATCTGCGCAAGCCCAACGTTGGCGACTTCAGCCGTCTGCGCGCGGACGTGGCCACCTGGACGGGCTGGTGGCGAAATCGCGTCTCGCGCGTCCTGGTGGTGTTCGTCTTGAGCAGCCTGGGGGCGGCGATCGGAACCTATGTGGCGGGTTTCCGCATGGTCGAACAGTTGTTTCGCTCGACGACCTAAGGTGATTTCCGGGAAACCTTGTACCCGCGATCCGCCCCGTCATAGACAGGATTAACAGGATTTCGCAGGATTGACAGGATTTATAAAACTCTGTTTTTAATCCTGTAAATCCTGTCCATTTCCGGAGTTTTAGGTTGGGTATGGACTTTCCCGGAAATCGCCTAAGCCCTCTTCAGGCCGCTCCGGGGAGCGGCCCCGCCCCCGGCCCCATCAGGCTCGCGACCCTGTCCTCGCGACCAGATGGGCGCGGATGATCTCGATGGCTTCATCCATGTTCTGAAACGCATGGTCGCCGCCATCCCAGATGAGTCGTCGGCCATGGCCGGCATAGTGTCGCTCGGCGATGCGATAGTCGATGACCTCGTCCCCCCGATTCAGGAACAGGGTCGTCGCGACGCCCGCGCCGGGGTCGTCGATCCCGTAGGCGCGGGTGCTGTCGATGAGCTCGCGCGTGATCGGATAGCGCTCTCCCTCCGCCGTCGTCATGGTTTCACCCAGGTGTTCGGCGAGGAAGGTCCAGGGGGTGAGCGCCGGATTGATCATGAAGAGATGCGAGAAGGTGAAATGTCTCGCCAGATACTGCCCATAGAATCCGCCCATCGAACTGCCGACCACCGCCGGGGCCGGTCCATCGAGCGCGCGGAAGAAGCGCTCGAGACAGGCGAGCGCCTCGTTCGGGCGATGCGCCGGATAGTCGGGAGTCAGTACCTGGAATGGGCGCAGCCGCTCGCGCAGTTGTTGGCCCTTGATGGATTGGCCGGAGCTGTTGAGGCCATGGAGATAAACGAGCATCGGGGTTCCGTGGGTGGCGAGGTTCAGACGGAAGAGGAGTCCGGGCTTCGGGCAAGCCGGGGCTCGATGTGGGCGCGGCGAAATTGCAGACAGCGATCGATGTACTCACGGGTGCTCTTGGACATGGGCACACGGGCGCGCACGATGAAGCTGATCAGATCGGCTCCGTCGCGCAGCACGCGGGTACCCTCGATCGCCTCGCGCACGTCGGCGGCGTCGTGGATGCTCGGTATGACCGGCTCCAGATTGCGGACCCGCTCGCTCGCGACGACATAGGTCGGCCAGACATCGAAGACCGCCGGATCGGTCCTGAGGATCTCGCATTTGCGCTTGGCCGTCTCGGCCAGTTCCGCGAGCCGAGGCTCGATGTCGAGGATCTGACGACTGCCGGCGAAGGTATCCTTCATGGCCGCCGTGATGCGGTCGATATCGCGCATGGTCATGGCGATCTTGAGATAGCGGCTGGCGTAGAAGTCCTCGATGGGCATGGAGAAGGCCTTGAATGGCTCGCCCCAGAGTTCATCGATCCCTTCGTCGCCGCCCCGGTGACGGACCATTTTTCCCAGCTCGAGCGCCTCGATCAGGCAATGTCCGCACTCGCGCATCAGGGCGTGATCCGGAGGGATCTCGACTCCGGCGGTTTGCAGATCCACCAGACTGTGAAAGATGTCGGCGGCCCGATTGAAGAGGGCGCCGGCCAGCATGGCCCCATTGACGCGCTTGCGTTCGATATCCGTCTCGGCCTCGTAAGCGGCGCGTGCCTCCTTGAGACGCGCCCCCGGAATATTGATCCCGTGCTCGACGTGGTTGAACAGGCGTCGCGTGAGGGCCTGGATCAATTGGCGCCGGACCACGAGGCTGTCGACGGGCGGCTCGTAATACTTGACCCAGTATCCGTCATAATAGACGCGAGTGACGCCATCGATCTGGCGTTTGGCTCCGTTGCAAGGGGACTGACACAGGCTGCGCATCAATGTCCGTGGTCATGGTTGGGGCGAGCCTGGGAATCGACATCGGATTCCACGGCTGGCGATTGTTCCAGAGGTTCCTGAAAGGATAGCGGTTCCGGATCGGAGAAAGGCTAGACTAGGGCCAGCGTTCCTCTCGTCGCTGGGTATTTACTATGCAGGGTATTCACTATGCAATCCAAGGACCAGTTTACCGCGATTGTCATGGCGCTCTTCGTGTGGGGGTTTGCCGGAGCCTTGTTCGGAGCCCTGTTCGCCGGGCTCTACCAGATCCTCGGGGTGCTTGGTCTGACCGGCTGGCAGCCTTTGATCATCGCCGCCGCGGCGGCGGCGATGACGACGTCGGCGTTTTATAGCGCGATGCCGGTGGCGCTGGTAGGTTCCATGGCGGGTGTTCTGGCTTCGATTGGCTATTTGATTGCGACTGGTCAAGAAGTCGAATTGTTGATGATCGTCGGCATCGCCGGTGTGACCGGCCTGATCGCCGGTAGTTTCTATTCCTGGATCGTGACCGGGGGCAGTCGTCCGCTGGCCGAGACCCTCACTGGACTCATCGCGGGCCTGCTCGCGGGCGGTTCGCTGGCCCTGGTGCTGTCGGTCACGGCCGAGCCGGTCGGCATGTTCGTGCTGGCGGCCGGCGTGGTCGCCCTGGTCGGTACCTTCTTCCAAGTCTCGGAACGCTGGTTGGTCAGCCGCAGTATCCCCTGGCTGCCAGGCGTGATCTCGGCTCCCGTGGTGGCTGGACTGATCGCCGCCGTCGTGGGCGCCAGTATCTGGATCCTTGGCGGCACGACGGCGGCGATGCTGGACACGCGCAGTCAGGACGCCATCACTCATGTCCTGAACGATGTCCCACCAGGGCTTTTGGGCGGCATGCTCGGCGGGGCCTTGACCGGTATCGTGCTGGAACTGTTCGGTTTTCACCTTGAAGATCAAATCTAACGCCCCTTGGCCTCAACCTTGTTAAGACGCTTGGATTCAGGGTTCGCGGAACCTTATCTTTTATCGGGCTTCTGTGATAATTGATCAGGCGCCCTGATCGATGATCGGGCTTAGCGCGGCGCTTGTGTTCAAACCCAAGAGGAGGAAACGCGCATGATTCAGTTATTGCTTGGCCTCGTGATCGGGATCGTGATCGGCTGGAATTGGACGCAGCCGCCCTGGGCCAGGAGCCTTCAGACAAGGTTCGTCAATTTGGTTCGGCCTCAATCCGACAAGACCGACCGGTATTGATCGTCCACCGTCGAGACGCCTCGATCGGCTCTGGATAAAGAGCTGTCAGCCTCCAGCCTCCAGCTATTGGGAGTCGGTCACTTGGCCATTGGCCGAGACCGGCCGAGGCTTACCCATTGGGCGAAGCCCGCAAGAAGCCCCGCAAGAAGCGAAAACCTCGGCCATGCAACGGCTGGAGGCGGATCGCTGGCGGCTCTTTACTGGGTTGAATGTGGCTCGTTCCCGGTTTGACGTTTTTGGACTAGGGGTCGAAGCGGATGGCGGGTCGCGGTTGAGCGTTCACGGAGAGCGCCAGGAAGGTCGGCGCTCTCCGTGACGAAAGGACGGGGGCACCGAATCCCGCGCGGGTCAGCCCGGCGGCTTGGCGAGTACCTTACGATTGCTGGACAGATCCCAGATGGCGACCTGATTGCGTCCTCCGTCCTTGGCCGCGTAGAGCATACGGTCGGCGTTATCCAGTAGTGTTTCCAGGCTGATGGTCTCACCGGCACTGATCGCCGCCACTCCCAGGCTGACGGTCAGGCGCAGCGGACCACGCTCGGTATCGATCGGCTGGGTATCGAACATGGCGCGTAGCCGTTCCGCCGTCAGGCTGGCCGTTCGGATATCCGTTTCCGGGAGCAGCATGGCGAACTCTTCTCCACCGTACCGGCAGAGCAGATCGGTTTGGCGCATGCTCTCGCTCAGCATCCTCGCGACGGTTTGCAGAACCTGATCTCCAATCAGGTGTCCCTGCTCGTCATTGATCGACTTGAAATGGTCCAGATCCGCCATGATCGCGGCGAGGGGACGGCGGTAGCGCGTGAAGCGTTCCAACTCCCGCTGGGCAAGCTCATAGAAGTGCCGCCGGTTGAGCAATCCCGTGAGGGGATCGGAGATGGCCAGCTCTCGGAGCCTGGCCTCCATCCGCTTGCGGTCGGTGATGTCGACCACCATCGCGAGCGTACCCCTGTGGCGTCCCTTCTCGTCCAGAAGGGGAGTGGTCGACATCAAGGCCCAGATTTCGCCTCCGTCCTTACGTTGCAAAGGGAAATCATGCGGTTCACGGGTGCCCTGCCGACGTTGCTGGATCTGGTTCAGGGCGATGCCCCGAAACTCCTCGCTCATGAACTCCAGCAGGGATCGGCCGAGCATTTCCTCGACCGGGTAGCCCAGCATCTCGGCCATGCGCGCGTTGACGAAATTGGTGCGCTGCTCGGCGTCGATGGTCCAGATGCCTTCCTGACTGTTTTCGACGATCCGCCGATAGCGACGCTCGCTTTCCAGCAAGGCGTGTTCGGCCTGCTTGGTGTCGGTGATATCGGTGATGAAGCCTTCCAGCGCGATCAATTCGCCGCTGTCGGACCAGACGCCCCAGCCGCGTTCCCATACCCATTTGATCGCGCCATCGCGAACCTGGACGCGATAGCGAAGCTCGAACCGACGCTCGAGGGCCAAGGCTTGCTGGATCTCGTCCCAAACGCCCTGTCTGTCCTCGTGCAGGATCAGGCCGGCGTAGCTGATCCGATTCTGGAGTAGATCATCGGGCGAGCAGGCGAGCAGTTCCCGAGCGCCAACGCTGACATATTCCATCGTCCAATCCGGATCGTCACGGCAACGGTAGACCATGCCTGGCAGGTTATCGAGCAGCTTGTCGATGCGCAGGGCCGCAGCCGGGGATGGCCTGGTCTCGGCTAGGCTTGCCTCAAGCACACTGAGGCGGAGTCTCAGGGTGGCGTTTTCCTCGCGAAGGTGGTCGTCCATGCTGTGGGAGCTGTTCATGAGCGCGGCATGCCGTGTGGCCTTCCAAGGAGGATCAGCGAGTTCCATCAGCCTGTCAATGGAGACGCACCGCTCGACAGCCATTCTTGGTGTCGAATCCTGGTGGGATGATGTGTCGGCAAGTAGCCGTTCGATTGGCTCGGCGGGTGGGGGGCTTGGCTGAAGAATCGGCCTGATTTTGAAAGTTTCGCGGGATTTGGCTCGTTCGGTCAGGCCGCGAATGGAATGGCCGCGGTACGGCCGGGTCGATCGACCCGGCGCAAATTCGGCCAAAGGCGGCGTTCCTTAGAAGGCCTCGCCGGGCACGCGCACCCAGCCTTCCATTAACACCCTGGCGCTGCGGCTCATGATCGCCTTGGTCACCACCCATTCCCCGTCGACCTGATTCGCCTCCGCGCCCACCCTCAGGGTACCCGAGGGATGACCGAAGCGCACCGCCGTTCGCGCCTCGCCGCCGGCGGCGAGGTTCACCAGGGTTCCAGGGATCGCGGCCGCCGTGCCGATGGCCACCGCCGCCGTGCCCATCATGGCGTGGTGCAGCTTGCCCATGGAGAGTGCGCGCACCAGCAGGTCGATGTCGTTGGCGGCGACCGGCTTGCCGCTGGATGAGACGTAATCGGCGGGCTTGGCGACGAAGGCGACCTTGGGGGTGTGCTGACGAATGGCTGATTCATCGACATGCTGGATGAGGCCCATGCGCACCGCGCCATGGGCGCGAATGGTCTCGAACATGGCCAAGGCCCTGGCATCGCTGTTGATGGCCTCTTGTAACTCGGCGCCCGTATAGCCGATGGCCTCCGCGTTCACGAAGATGGTTGGGATGCCGGCATTGATCATTGTGGCCTTGAGCGTTCCGATACCGGGAACCTCGAGGTCGTCGACCAGGTTGCCGGTGGGAAACATCGAGCCGCCGTCCTCGCCCTCGTCGGCTGGATCGAGGAACTCCAGGCACACCTCGGCGGCTGGAAAGGTCACGCCGTCGAGTTCGAAGTCGCCGGTTTCCTGCACGGCGCCGTTGGTGATCGGAACATGCGCGATGATGGTCTTGCCGATGTTCGCCTGCCAGATGCGCACGGTCGCCACGCCGTTGCGCGGGATGCGCTCGGCCTCGACCAGCCCGGCGCTAATCGCGAATGAGCCGACCGCGGCGGAGAGATTGCCGCAATTGCCGCTCCAGTCGACGAAGGCTTTGTCGATGGACACCTGGCCGAACAGATAATCGACATCGTGATCGGGCCGGTCGCTCTTGGACAGGATGACCGTCTTGCTGGTGCTGGAGGTCGCCCCGCCCATACCGTCGATCTGCTTGCCGTAGGGGTCGGGGCTGCCGATGACGCGCAGCAGCAGCGCATCGCGCGCCGCGCCCGGCGCCTGGGCGCTTGCGGGTAAATCCTGAAGGCGGAAGAAGACGCCCTTGCTGGTGCCGCCACGCATGTAGGTGGCGGGGATCTTGATCTGGGGTACGTAAGCCATGGGAATTACGCGGCCTTCGAGGATTCAAGGAAGTCCTGGGCGAAACGCTGAAGCACGCCGCCGGCCTCGTAGATCGCCACCTCTTCGGCGGTATCGAGGCGACAGGTCACCGGCACCTCCACCCGCTCGCCGTTCCTGCGATGGATGACCAGTGTCAGCGTGGCGCGCGGGGTGCGCTCGCCGATGACATCAAAGGTTTCGGTGCCGTCGATGCCCAGCGTCTTGCGGTCGACGCCCGGTTTGAACTCCAGCGGCAGCACGCCCATGCCGACCAGATTGGTGCGGTGAATCCGCTCGAAGCCTTCGGCGACGATGGCCTCCACACCGGCCAGGCGCACGCCCTTGGCCGCCCAGTCGCGCGACGATCCCTGACCATAGTCGGCGCCGGCGATGATGATCAGCGGCTGTTGGCGCGCCATGTAGGTTTCGATGGCCTCCCACATCCGGGTCACCTGGCCGTCCGGCTCGATGCGGGTCAGCGAGCCCTTCTTGACCTGCCCATCGACCACGGCCATTTCGTTCACCAGTTGTGGGTTGGCAAAGGTGGCGCGCTGCGCGGTGAGGTGATCGCCGCGATGGGTGGCGTAGGAATTGAAGTCCTCCTCCGGCAGGCCCATCCGGGCCAGATACTCACCGGCCGCGCTGTTGGCCATGATCGCGTTCGACGGCGACAGATGGTCGGTGGTGATGTTGTCCGGCAGCACCGCCAGCGGACGCATGCCGGTCAGGGTGCGCTCGCCGGCCAGCGCGCCTTCCCAATAGGGCGGACGGCGGATGTAGGTGGTCATGGGGCGCCAGTCATAGAGTGGGCTTACCTTCACGCCATCGTCCTGCCGGACTTCGAACATCGGGAGATACACCGAGCGGAACTGTTCCGGCTTGACGCTGGCGGCGACGATGGCGTCGATCTCCTCATCGGACGGCCAGATATCCTTCAAGGCGATCGGCTGGCCGGCGGTGTCCAGACCCAGCACGTCCTTCTCGATATCGAAGCGGATGGTGCCGGCGATGGCGTAGGCCACCACCAGGGGCGGCGAGGCCAGGAACGCCTGCTTGGCATAGGGATGAATACGGCCGTCGAAATTGCGGTTGCCGGACAGGACGGCGGTGGCGTAGAGGTCGCGGTCGATGATTTCCTGCTGGATCGCCGGGTCCAGGGCGCCGGACATGCCGTTGCAGGTGGTGCAGGCATAGCCGACGATGCCGAAGCCCAGTTTCTCCAGCTCGGGCAGCAGACCGGCCTCTTCCAGATAGAGCTTGGCGACCTTGGAGCCGGGGGCGAAGGAGGACTTGACCCAGGGCTTACGTACCAGACCCAACCGGTTGGCGTTGCGGGCCAGCAGGGCGGCGGCCACGACGTTGCGCGGGTTGCTGGTGTTGGTGCAACTGGTGATGGCGGCGATGATCACCGCGCCATCGGGCATTTCGCCTTCCTTCTCCTCCCAGACGCCGGCGATGCCGCGCGCGGCCAGCTCGGAGGTCGGCAGACGCCGGTGCGGGTTGGAGGGGCCGGCCAGGTTGCGCACCACGGCGGACAGATCGAACTCCAGCACCCGCGGGTATTGCGCGTCGACCAGGCTGTCGGCCCAGAGGCCGCTGGTCCTGGCGTAGTGCTCGACCAGCGCGACCTGCTCGGGCTCACGACCGGTCAGCCTGAGATAGTCGATGGTCTGCCGGTCGATGTAGAACAGCGCCGCCGTGGCCCCGTATTCCGGGCACATGTTGGAGATGGTGGCGCGGTCCCCAATGGTCAGGCTGTCGGCGCCGTCACCGAAGAACTCGACGTAGGCGCCCACCACCCGCTCCTGGCGCAGGAATTCGGTCAGGGCCAGCACGATGTCGGTGGCGGTGATGCCCGGCCGGCGCTTGCCGGTCAGCTTGACGCCGATGATGTCGGGCAGGCGCATCATGGACGCGCGCCCCAGCATCACGGTTTCCGCCTCCAGACCGCCGACGCCGATGGCGATCACACCCAGCGCATCGACATGCGGGGTGTGGCTGTCGGTCCCGACGCAGGTATCCGGGAAGGCCACGCCGTCACGCACCTGAATCACCGGCGACATCTTCTCCAGGTTGATCTGATGCATGATGCCGTTGCCGGCCGGGATCACGTCGACGTTCCTGAACGCCTTCCGGGTCCAGTCGATGAAGTCGAAGCGGTCTTCGTTACGCCGATCCTCGATGGCGCGATTCTTGGCGAAGGCATCCGGATCGAAGCCGCCGCATTCCACCGCCAGCGAGTGGTCGACGATCAGTTGGGTCGGAACGACCGGGTTCACCTGGGCTGGGTCGCCGCCCTGCTCGGCGATGGCGTCGCGCAGGCCGGCGAGGTCGACCAGCGCGGTCTGGCCGAGGATGTCATGACAGACCACGCGCGCCGGGAACCAGGGGAAATCCAGATCCTGCCGGCGCTCGATGAGCTGCTTCAGCGAATCGGTCAGCATGGCCGGATCGCAGCGGCGGACCAGGTTTTCGGCCAGCACGCGCGAGGTGTATGGCAGCCTGTCATAGGCGCCGGGCGCGAGGGCGTCGACCGCGGCGCGCGCGTCGAAATAATCCAGGTCGGCGCCGGGCAGTGGTTTACGGTAGGTGGTGTTCATGATCAGTACACTAAAATTTATATTATTCAAAATCTTAAACCGCGCCCGCGCCGACTAGCGTCGATGCGGCCGCGGTCGATCCAATCCACAAACATCGCCCACCGCTCTGGGCGCGGTTTAACGCTGCTCGATCGGCACCCAGGGCAGGTTTTCGACGCCGACATAGTTCGCGCTCGGGCGGATGATCTTGCCGTCCTGACGCTGCTCGATGACGTGCGCGACCCAGCCGGCGGTGCGCGAGATGACGAAGATGGGCGTGAACAGTGGGGTCGGCACGCCCATCTGGGCGTAGGACACGGCCGAGAACCAGTCGAGATTGGGGAACATCTTCTTTTGATCCCACATGACGCTTTCGAGCCGCTCGGCGACCTCGAACATCCCCAGGCTCTCGTTGGACTCGGACAGTCGTCTAGCGACCGACTTGATGACCTCGTTGCGCGGATCGGAGATGGTGTAGACCGGGTGGCCGAAGCCGATGATGATCTCCTTGCGGGCGACCCGCTCGCGGATGTCCGCCTCGGCCTCGTCGGCGCTGGCGTAACGCTCCTGGATCTCGCAGGCGGCCTCGTTGGCGCCGCCATGCTTGGGACCGCGCAGGGCGCCGGTGGCCCCCGCGATGGCTGAGTACATGTCCGAGTTGGTGCCCGCGATCACCCGCGCGGTGAAGGTCGAGGCGTTGAACTCGTGTTCGGCATAAAGGATGAGCGAGGTGTGCATGGCGCGCACCCACTCCTCGGACGGCGTCTCGCCGTGCAGCAGGTGCAGGAAGTGACCGCCGACCGTCTCGTCATCGGTCTCGACCTCGATGCGCCGGCCGTGATGGGCGAAGTGATACCAGTAAAGGAGCATGGAGCCGAAACAGGCGATCAGACGGTCTCCGATCTCGCGGGCGGCGGCGACCGGCATGCTGTCTTTCTCCGGCTCCAGGGTGCCGAGCAGCGAACAGCCGGTGCGCATCACGTCCATCGGGTGGGCGGAGGAGGCTGGAATTTGCTCCAGGGCCGTCTTCATGGCCGCCGGCAGGCCGCGCATGGCCTTGAGCTTGCGCTTATAGGCGGCCAGCTCGGTGCGGGTGGGCAGACGCTCGTGGATCAGCAGGTGCGCGATCTCCTCGAACTCGGCCTGGTCGGCGAAGTCCAGGATGTCATAGCCCCGATAGTGCAGATCGTTGCCGGTGCGTCCGACCGTGCAGATGGACGTATTGCCGGCGACGGTGCCGGACAGCGCGACGGATTTCTTCGGCTTGGGCAACTGCTGTTCTTGGTTCTCGGCCATCGTTTCCTCTCCTCGTATTGTCTGGATTATTCGTCGGCTTTGCCTTGCGCGAACAGCTCATCGAGCTTCTGCTCGAAGCTGTGGTAGTTCAGATAATCGTAAAGCTCCATGCGGGTCTGCATGGTATCGACCACATTGGCCTGGGTGCGGTCGCGGCGGATCGCCTGATAGACGTTGAGCGCGGCCTTGTTCATGGCGCGGAAGGCCGACAGCGGATAGAGCACCAGCGACACCCCGACATGACCAAGCTCGGTGGTGGTGAACAGCGGCGTGGCGCCGAACTCGGTGATGTTGGCCAGCACCGGCACCTTGACGACCGCCGTGAAGCGTTCGTATTGGGCCAGTTCGGTCATGGCTTCCGGGAAGATCATGTCCGCGCCGGCCTCGACACAGGCCAGGGCGCGCTCGATGGCGGCGTCCATGCCTTCCACCGCCAGGGCGTCGGTGCGGGCCATGATGACGAAATCATCGGTGCGGGCGTCCACGGCGGCCTTGACGCGGTCGACCATCTCGGACTTGGAGACGACCGCCTTGCCGGGACGATGACCGCAGCGCTTGGCCGCGACCTGATCCTCGATGTGACAGCCGGCCGCGCCGGCGCGGATCAGTTGCTTGACCGTGCGGGCGATGTTGAAGGCGCTGCCCCAGCCGGTATCGGCATCGACCAACAGGGGTAGATCCGAGGCGTAGGTGATGCGGGTCACGTCCTCCAGCACATTGTCCAGGCTGGTCATGCCCAGGTCCGGGATGCCGTAGGAGCCCGCCGCGACACCGCCGCCGGACAGGTAGAGCGCGCGGTAACCGGTGCGCTCGGCCATGCGGGCATGATAGGCGTTGATCGTGCCCACGACCTGCAGGGGGCGCTCTTGCTGGACGGCGAGGCGCAGCTTGGCGCCGGGGGTCGATGTATCGGTCATGGTGTGCTTCTCGTGTGTGGAGCCCGCGCGCCCGCGAGCGGTTGGGCCTGAAACCTGGGAATCCTCAAAGGCTGGCGACGACTTTCGCGCTCATCGCCGCGAGCCGTCGCTCGGTCGCCTTGCGCGAGATCCGAATGTGTCGACGCATCAACCATTCGGCCAACTCGCCGTCACGCTCGGCGATGGCATCCACCACCAGTTCGTGTTCCTTGAGCGCATCGCGCGCCCGGTCGCTCTTCATCCCGAACTGGCACCGGTACATGCGTGCCAGGTGATAGAGATCGTTGCAGAGGATATCGGTCAGACGCCGGTTGCCGCTGCCCTGAACGATGCGGAAATGGAAATCCAGATCTCCTTCCTTCTGGAAGTAGGCCTGCCATTCCTCATGGGCGACATCGCTGCGATGGCGTTCCAGCAGTCCCTTGAGGTCCGCGATGGCCGCGTCGGACATCCGATCCGCCGCGAGCCTGGCCGCCATGCCCTCCAGCGCCTCGCGGATGACATAGATTTCGAGCAGTTGCTCGCTGGTGAGCTTGATCACGCGCGCGCCGACGTTGGCCTTGCGTTCCACCAGGCTGCTGGACTCCAGCCGTCGCATCGCCTCGCGCAAGGGGCCGCGGCTAATGCCGTAGCGCGCCGCCAGCACCGGCTCGCTGATCTTGCTGCCGGGCGGGATCGCGCCTTCCACGATCGCCTGTCGGAGCTGATCGAAGACTCGGTCGGCAATGGTCTCGGCGGCTTCGCTGATGGTTTCGGCGGCAACTGACATGGTTGAAGTGTCGACATAAAATCGGTTTGTACCGATAAAATAGCCGATTCAAGGATGATGTCAAGATTGATTGTCGACAATATTTTTTTATGCAGTGGCTTCTGGCGGGGCCTTGACCTGCCTGGGGGCGCGGCTGGGGTGTTGGATGTCTTCCTTACTCGAATTGGATCCGAGCGATAAAAATGGTTTGATTCACTGGTCGGCCTGGTGGTGGCGAGCACGCTCCGCCGCCGACCTGGACAGTATCCACTTTGTCGACAGGAGTGCTCGGATGGATATCCCAAACCTGCTACGGGATTGGCCGGTTCAGGCCGTGGTCGCGATCGTCGCCGGGGTCGTGGTGCTGCTGGTACCGCGCGTCCTGAACTACGCGGTCGCCACCTATCTGCTCATCGTCGGCGCCTTGGGGGTCATGCATGTCTATTACGGCCAGACGATTCGACCCATGACGGTGATCTCCATCGTGGCGGGCCTGATCATCCTGCTCAAGCCGGCCATTCTGAGTTACGTCATCGGTATCTATCTGATCCTGGCGGGTCTGATCGAGGCCGGGATTCTTCGGTTCTAGCCGCTGGGGACGGGATCCGGTCGCCCGACCGGATTCCGCGCTTGTTGGCGAGGGACGGGGAGAGCGTCAGGCGTGTCTGGCGTAGCCGATGGAGGCCAGCGCCGTCTGGATTTCGTCAAGGATGGTTGGGTCGTCGATGGTGGCGGGCAGGCGGTAATCCTTGCCGTCGGCGATCGACTTCATGGTGCCGCGCAGGATCTTGCCGGAACGGGTCTTGGGCAGGCGCTCGACGACGACGACGGTCTTAAAGGCCGCCACCGGGCCGATCTCATCGCGCACCAGTGTCACCAGTTCCTTGATGATGATCTCCGACGCCCGCGTGACGCCCGATTTGAGCACCACCAGCCCCAGTGGCAGCTCGCCCTTGAGCTGGTCGGCGGCGCCGATGACGGCGCACTCGGCCACATCCGGATGGGCGGCCAGAACCCCCTCCATGCTCCCCGTGGACAGGCGGTGACCGGCGACATTGATGACGTCGTCGATGCGGCTCATGACGAAGAGATAGCCGTCCTCGTCCATATAACCCGCGTCGCCGGTCAGATAATAGCCGGGCTGAGTGGACAGATAGGACTGGATGAACCGCGCGTCGTTGCCCCATAGGGTGCTGAGACAGCCGGGGGGGAGTGGCAGGCGGATCATGATGCGCCCGATGTCGCCGGGCTGGACCGGCTCGCCCGTGTCGTCGAGCACTTGGATGTCGTAGCCGGGTACGGCGCGAGTCGGCGAGCCCGGCTTGACCGGTAGCGGCTCGATGCCCAGACAGTTGGCGGCGATCCCCCAGCCGGTCTCGGTCTGCCACCAGTGGTCGATGACCGGGACGCCGAGGATCTGTTCGGCCCAGTTCAGGGTGGCCGGATCGCAGCGTTCGCCGGCCAGGAACAGGGTGCGGAAACCGCTGAGATCGTAGCGCTTCAGATGCTCGGCGGTCGGATCCTCGCGCTTGATGGCGCGGAAGGCGGTCGGCGCGGTGAAGAGCACCGAGACCTTGTGTTCCTGGATCACCCGCCAGAAGGCGCCGGGGTCCGGCGTGCCCACGGGCTTGCCTTCATAGACGATGGTGGTGCAGCCGGCCAGCAGCGGCGCGTAGACGATGTAGGAATGGCCGACGACCCAGCCGACATCCGAGGCGGCCCAGAAGACCTCGCCGGGTTGGACGTTGTAGAGGTTGGCCATGCTCCAGGCCATGGCGACGGCGTGTCCGCCGTTGTCGCGCACCACGCCCTTGGGCTGGCCGGTGGTGCCGGAGGTATAGAGGATGTAGAGCGGGTCGGTGGCGGCGACCGAGACGCAGTCCGCCGGCTCGGCCTCGGCCAGCGCCTCGGTCCAGCTCAGGTCGCGGCCGGCGACCAGCGAGCCCGGCTCTTGCGGGCGTTGCAGGATGAGGCAGTGCTCCGGTTTGTGCTCGGCCAGGGTGATGGCGGAGTCGAGCAGGGGCTTGTAGTGAACGACCCGATTGGGCTCGATTCCGCAGGAGCCGGCGACCATGACCTTGGGTTTGGCGTCGTCGATGCGGGTGGCGAGCTCGCGCGAGGAGAAGCCGCCGAAGACGACCGAATGGATGGCGCCGATGCGCGCGCAGCCGAGCATGGCGACGACCGCCTCGGGCACCATGGGCATGTAGATGATGACCCGGTCGCCCTTCTCGACGCCAAGCGCCTTGAGCGCTCCGGCGAAGCGCGCGGTCTGATCCTGCAATTGGGCGTAGGTGATGACGGTCTTGGAGTCCGTGACCGGGCTGTCGTGAATGATGGCGGCTTGATCGCCGCGCCCGGCGATGACATGGCGGTCGACCGCGTTATAACAGGTGTTGAGCCGGGCGCCGCTGAACCAGCGGTAGAAGGGTGGGTTGGTGTCGTCCAGTACCCGCTCCCAGGGTTGGTTCCAGTCGATCAGCTCCGCCGCCTCGGCCCAGAAGGCGGAAGGATCGTTCATCGAGCGGTCGTAGACGCTTTGGTAGCCCATGTTGTTCTTCTCCGGTGGTGAGGTCGCGGCCTTCGGAAGGCCATCTGGCGTTTCGATGCTGGCTGCGTCGGTGCCGTCGAATTCCGATCCGCCTGTCGCCATGAGTGTCGGGCGTCTCCCTTCGCGACGAATCTCTCGCTGTCCTGATGATCCCGGTTGACCAGGGTCGGATGTTCACCTGGATTCGGCGGGGTCCGGGGCTGTCTTTGACGCAGCCCCGGCAGAATAGGCAAAAGCCTCCTGAAAATCCCATCAATCCTGGACAATCTTCTAAATCCTGACTATTCGACGCATTGCTCCGTCAGGGTTCCGGATCCTCCGTTCAGCCCTTCGCGATCACCGCGAAGGTCTCCGCTGCCGCGTCCAGGGTCGCTTGGATGTGCGCGTCTTCATGCATGATGGAGACGAAGCCGGCCTCGAAGGCCGAGGGTGCCAGATAGACGCCGCGCTCCAGCATGCCGTGGAAGAACGCCTTGAACTGCTCCTGGTTGCATTGGGTCGCCTGCTCGTAATTCGTCACCCGCTCAGTGGTGAAGAAAAGCCCGAACATGCCGCCGACCTGATTGGTGCTGAAGGGAATGCCAGCGGCATCGGCGCGCGCTTGCAGTCCGTCGAGCAGGGTCTTGGTCTTGGCGGTCAGTTGGTCATGGAAACCGGGCGCGGAGATCAGCTCCAGGGTCTTGAGCCCGGCGGCCATGGCGATGGGGTTGCCGGACAGGGTGCCGGCCTGATAGACCGGGCCGAGCGGCGAGAGCTTGGACATGATCTCTCGCTTTCCACCGAAGGCGCCGACCGGCATGCCGCCGCCGATGACCTTGCCGAGCGCGGTCAGGTCCGGCGTGATGCCATAGAGCCCCTGGGCGCAGCCGAGGGCGACGCGGAAGCCGGTCATGACCTCGTCGAAGATCAGCACGGATCCGTACTGGTCGCAGACCTCGCGCAGTCCCTCCAGGAAGCCTGGTACGGGCGGGATGCAATTCATGTTGCCGGCGACCGGCTCGACGATGATGCAGGCGATCTCCGCGCCGACCTCGGCGAAGGTCGCGCGCACCTGCGCGATGTCGTTGTAGCGCAGGGTGATGGTCAGCTCGGCGAGCGCCGCCGGGACGCCGGGCGAGCTGGGCTCGCCGAAGGTCAGGGCGCCGGAGCCGGCCTTGACCAGCAGCGAGTCGGCATGCCCGTGATAGCAACCCTCGAATTTCACGATCTTGTCGCGCCCGGTGAAGCCGCGCGCCAGGCGCAGCGCGCTCATGGTCGCCTCGGTGCCGGAGCTGACCATACGCACCATGTCCATGCTCGGGACCAGCGCGCAGACCTGGTCGGCCATGGTGGTCTCAAGCTCGGTGGGCGCGCCGAAGGACAGACCCTTGTCGAGACGCTCGCGCACGGCGGCCAGCACCTCCGGGTGGGCGTGGCCCAGGATCATCGGACCCCAGGAGCCGACATAGTCGACATAACGCCGGCCATCGGCGTCGAAGGCGTAGGGACCGGCGGCGCTCTCGAAGAACACCGGGTCGCCGCCCACCCCGCGAAACGCCCGCACCGGCGAATTGACGCCGCCGGGGATGTGACGCTGGGCGGCTTCGAAGAGGTCGTGGGATCGGCTCATTTAAACGGTCTCCTGAGGAAAAAGGTTGGTGTAGACGCGGGCCGCGGCACTGATGTCGGGCTGGGCGAAGACGCCGGTGACGACCGCCAGCATGCGCGCGCCCGCTGAAATCAATAATCCGCCATTTTGTGATGTGATTCCGCCGATCGCAACCAGCGGGAGCTCTAGGCGCTCGCGAGCCAGGGTCAGCAGCGTAGGTTCCGGCCTCGCGGCCTGGGGTTTGGTCGGCGAGGGAAAGAAGCTGCCGAAGGCGACATAGTCGGCGCCGGCGGACTGGGCGGCCTCGGCCAGCGCGAGCTGGTCGTAGCAGGAGACGCCGATGATGGCCGCGTCGCCGAGCCGCTCGCGGGCGTCCCGAGGGTCCGGGTCATGGCGTCCGAGATGAACGCCATCGGCCTCCAGTTCGGCGGCGAGTTCCAGATCGTCATTGATGATGAGCGGGACGCCGGACGCGCGGCAGAGGGTCAGGAGGGCCTCGGCCTGTCGGCGGCGCTCCTTGTCGCCGGCCCCCTTGTCCCGGTACTGGATGAGACGGGCGCCGCCGCGGATGGCCTCCGCGACCTGCTCGACCAGTGGCGCCGGGTGGTGGGAGACCTCGGGCGTGATGGCGTAGAGGCCGTGCAGGCGTGGATTCATCGGGAAGGCTCTGGTGGCGGGAGGTCGTGGAGCCGGTTAGGCGTCATCTGGCAACGTCCGGTGCGAAAGGCGAGCTTGAGGCTTTTCCAGGTGTAGGCCTGCGCGGAGGCGACCGCGTCCTCCATTCCCATCCCCCAGGCCAGCCGTGCCGCGATGGCGCTGGCCAGGGTGCAGCCGGAGCCGTGATATTGCCCCGGCAGTCGCGGCCAGTCCCAGTCGCGCCGATAGCCGTCGGGTCCATGGAGCCGGTTGGTTACCGCGTCGGTTTCGTCATGGGTTCCGGTCACCAGAACCCAGCGCGCCCCCGAGGCGCGAAGACGCGCGGCGCAAGCGTCCGGCGCCTCGGCGTCGGTCAGGGTACGCGCCTCCGGGAGGTTCGGGGTGATGAGGGTGCATCGCTGGATGAGTTGCTCGCGCACATGATTCAGCAGCGTCGCGTCCACGACGCTTTGTCCGGCGCCCGTCGCCAGGACGGGATCCAGAACGACCGGGATGCCTGGGGTCTGGTCGATGAGATCGGTCAGCACCCCCGCGATCCCGACGCTGCCGAGCAGTCCGATCTTGATGGCCGCTGGCGGGCTGTCGGCGATGATCCGTCGGCATTGCGACGCGACTTGCCGCGCCGGTTGCGGATGGATATGGCTCAGGCCGCAACTGTCCTGTTCCGTGAGCGCGCTGATCACGGTCAGCGGAAAGGCGCGGGCCGCCTGGATCGCTTCCGCGTCCGCCAGAATACCGGCGCCGCCGCTTGGGTCGTGGCCGCCAACGCAGAGCACCATGGGTCGCTCGGATGTCCCGTTCATCTTGCTGTGGCGTCGCCTGTGGTTGTCGAGTGCGTCATTGCGCTTGAGCCTTCATCGGGTTGAAATGCCTGGTCAAAGCCCGATTTTTTATCTCATGAATATCGGGCTTGGACTCGAATCTTGAACGGCGGAAGGCGATCGTCTCCCAGCCCTGCCCATGATGGAGCTGTAGCATGAACACCTATCAATGTCTCGTTTGCGGATTGATTTACGACGAATCAAAAGGTTGGCCGGAGGACGGTATCGCGCCAGGCACCAAATGGGAAGACGTGTCCTCTGACTGGAAGTGTCCCGAGTGCGGCGTCGGAAAAGACGACTTCGACATGGCGATCGTTTGATTTAGCGTGCCGTGACCTGGCGCATCGACTTGCCTCGGTCAAAACGCATTTTCTCGGCTACACTCCCACGCATGGACGCCATGACATTTTCCGCCCGGGACCTGGAGCCTGGACTTCACACCGAAATCGTCTCGCTCGCGAGACGCTACTGTCACCTCATCGATTCCTGCTCGAGTGCGCAAGGCCTCTGGCTTAGGGGCGTGGCCGAGTTGCTTCCGCGGTTGCATGCCGGTATTTCCTCCCTGGATGTCGCCAATCTTTGCTTCGCCGATCAGCTCGACGTGGTGGATCTGGACGCCCGCTTCGAGCTGTTCAGCCACTTGCGCGGCTTGCTTGCCGATCGCGACTCCTACTGGCTGGAGTTCGATCGTGTCGCCGAGGGTGTCGGCGCCATGACCGGCAGTTTGGCCGATGACCTCACCGACATCTACTGCGAACTCAAGCAGGGTCTACGCCTCTTCGAGCTGGACCCCGAGTACGCGATCGCCGCCTTGGCGACGGGTTACGAACAGCATTGGGGACGGCATCTGGTCGATGCCGAGCGCCATCTGGCGATGCTGGGCGCGGAGGCGCGCCTTACTTCCTAACCTTGTATTTTACGCTGGAATATCCGGGCGGCTTTCTGCTACGCTCCGGCGCTGATTTTTTGCGCGTATTCCATGTATTCGAGAGGACTTGACCCATGTCCGTAGCGATCACCGAGGCGGAATTGACACTGACCCAGCCGGCTCAGGTAAAGATGAGCGATCTGTTCCAGCAGGTCGATGACAATGTACGGGGCGTCCGTGTCTTCGCGACCGCCGGTGGATGCAGCGGCGTCAGCTTTGGCATGACCTTCACTGACGTCATCAACGAGGACGATGGCGTCCTTGCTTTCGACGGCTTCAAGGTCGTCGTCGACGATGGGACGCTCGAATATCTGCGTGGCGTCGAGATCGATTTCGTCGATCAGGGAGACGGGAACGCAACCTTTATTTTCAATAACCTGCCGCAAGTCGGTGGGGGTTGTGGAAGTTGTGGATCGTCGTCGGGCGGTGGCTGCTCCTCCTAGGTCTAGGTCGCAGCTCGGATTTCCGTGGCGCGAGAGCGGGGCGGTTGGGATAGGGTGACCATCCGTCGCCCATTGGCTTGAGGAGCCTTGTCGGCATGATTCGGGTTGGAATCGTTGGAGGAACCGGGTACACGGGGGCTGAGCTCCTGAGGATTCTGGCTCGTCACCCAGGCGCGACGGTCGCGGTGATCACGTCTCGGACCGAGGCCGGTCAGCCGGTGGCCGAGATGTTTCCGCACCTGCGCGGTCATCTTGATCTGCGCTTCACCGAGCCGGACGCCGGTGCGCTCGCCGAGTGCGATCTGGTCTTCTTCGCGACGCCGAATGGCACGGCGATGAGGGCGGCGCCCGAGCTTCTGGAGCGCGGGACGCGCGTCATCGACCTGGCGGCCGACTTTCGCCTGAAGGATCCGGTGCTGTGGGAGCAATGGTACGGGATGCCACACCTCTGCCCGGACTGGCTCGCGCAGGCCGTATACGGTCTGCCCGAGCTGAATCGCGCCTCGATCCCCAGCGCGCGACTCATTGCCAATCCTGGCTGTTACCCCACGGCCGTGACCCTGGGTTTCCTACCGCTTCTGGAAGGGGGCGCCGTGGATCCCGCCTGGTTGATCGCCGATGCCAAATCCGGCGTGAGCGGCGCGGGCCGCAAGGCCACGACTGGACTCTTGATGGCCGAGGTCGGCGAGAGCTTCAAGGCCTATTCGGTCAGCGGCCATCGTCATGCCCCCGAAATCACGCAAAACCTCATGATGTTCGCGGGCGTCGACGCGAACCTGACCTTCGTTCCCCATCTGGTGCCCATGATCCGCGGGATCGAGGCGACGCTTTACGCTCGCCTGACGGATGTCGGGGTCGATCTCGATGCTCTGTTCAGCGCGCGTTATGGTGGCGAGCCATTCGTCGATCTGATGCCGGGCGGCCATCCGGACACCCGCTCCGTGCGCGGGGCGAATCTCTGTCGAATCGCCGTGTCGCGCCAGGGGCGCGACGTGGTGATCGTCCAGTCGGTGATCGACAATCTGGTCAAGGGGGCGGCGGGGCAGGCGGTGCAGAACATGAATCTGATGTTCGGTGTCGACGAGTCGGTTGGGCTGGAGGCGGTGGCGATGCTGCCTTGATCGACCGCCTATGTCCGATTCCCCGCGGCGGCTTGCGTATCGCTTACTGGCCATCGGTGTCCTTAGTCTCACCCTGGCGGCGGTTTTTTTACTTGGCTTCGAGTTGGGGAAAGAGGCGCCAGCCTCGGGCAATGGGCCGGCGGCCTCGGACTCCTTGCGCGTTCAGCTTCTGCATGAGCGCGATCGGCTGAAAACCTTGCTGGCCGAGTCGGAGCGACAGCGTCTCATCCTGGATCGCACTCTGCGGATCGATCGGGAGGCCAGCAGGCTGCTGAAAGAGCAGATCAAGGAGGCTCAGGATGCCCGTCTCGAACGCAACCGGGAGCTGAACTATCTGAAGCGTTTGGTACAAGGGGGAAGCGAGGGCGCGGTACAGGTGTATGACATGCGTCTGGTCGATGGCGAGGCTCCGCGCGAGTATCGTTACGACTTCACCATCATGCAGTTGATCCAAGGTTTCGGGCGATCCACGGGCGAGGTTCTGTTGAGCATCGAGGGTCGACGGGGCGATGCCGTGGTCACTCTGACCCTGAGTGAATTACCAGAGGCCCAGCCGGATGCCTTGAGGATGGATTTCGAACACTTCCAGAACTGTCAGGGGGCTTTCGTGCTTCCCCATGACTTCGATCCGATTTCCATCGTCGTCGACATCAAACCACGAACCGAGCGTTTGTTGCCTACCTCCGTCTCCTTTCCCTGGGGGGCTGTCCTCGATTGATCCTTGATGCCGCCACGCGACTTCGGCCTGCCGCTTGAACATTTATCAAAACAGACGCATGTCCAAGAATCGCATGAAGAACCGAGGATGAATCCCAGTATGAATGTCGAAGCGAATGTCGAAACGTCCCTTGTCTTTACCACGTCCGCCGCCTCGAAGGTGGCGGAGCTGATCCAGGAGGAGGGCAACCCTGGGCTGATGCTGCGCGTCTATATCCAGGGTGGAGGCTGTTCGGGCTTCCAATACGGATTCACGTTCGACGAGGAAATCCAGGACGGCGATACCGAGATCGTGACCGATGGCGTCAAGCTGCTCGTCGACGCCATGAGCATGCAGTATCTGATGGGCGCGGAAATCGACTATTCGGAAGGACTGCAAGGCGCGCAATTTGTCATTAGGAACCCTAACGCTTCGACCACTTGCGGCTGTGGGTCGTCATTTTCGGCCTGATGGTTGGCCGAGGCCGATCAAATCCGCTGGCGCGGATCCTCATTTTTCCGCCGGAAGGTCCGGCGTGCCTGGGCGGCTCGGTGGAAGCTTGAGCGGGATGACATGCGAGCTTGAGCTTGTCTCCGGGCTCTGAGTGGGCTTGGCCAGCCGATGGCCGAGTTGCGCGAACAGGGCATAGCCGATTCCAGCCGCAGCCAGGAGCGCGAAAGCCCGGACAAGTACCCGCCGATTGACGCGGCGCTTCTTGCGAAGTGTCCACTCGGTGCGTTGAAACTTGTGATCGCGAATCATAAATTCCTGTAATATCAATAAATAACAAGGTGCTTCCGTGGCTTCCTAGTGTAGTCGCAACCCAGTGACCGAACAAGGCTCTTCCCTCCCGCCGCCACTGTCGGTTCCCGCTTCTTGTCTCTCGTGATCACCCGTCGTACCCTCTCGCCCTTTGCGCTAGGGCGCCTGTTGCGACTATTCGACCCACGGATCGATTATGGATTCACTCGAGCAATCACTCGCGCTCATTCGGCGCGGTACTGAAGAAATCCTGCTGGAAGAGTCCTTGCGCGGGAAGCTCAAGCAGGGGCGCCCCTTGCGGATCAAGGCGGGGTTCGACCCCACGGCGCCGGATCTCCATCTTGGGCACACGGTTCTCATCAATAAGCTTCGGCAATTTCAAGAGCTTGGCCATGAGATTCTGTTCCTGATCGGTGATTTCACCGGGATGATCGGCGATCCGACAGGCAAGAGCGCGACGCGCAAACCCCTTTCGCGGGAGGAAATCCAGCAAAACGCCGCGACCTACCAGGATCAGGTGTTTCGCATCCTCGACCCCGAGAAGACCCGGATCGTCTTCAATTCGGAATGGCTGGACCGGCTCGGCGCGGCGGGGCTCGTGCAGTTGGCCGCGCGGCATACCGTGGCCCGAATGCTGGAGCGTGACGATTTCTCGAAACGCTACAAGTCGGGTCAGCCGATCGCCATTCACGAGTTCCTCTATCCGATGATCCAGGGGTACGACTCGGTCGCCCTGAAGGCGGATGTCGAGCTCGGTGGCACGGACCAGAAATTCAACCTTCTCGTGGGGCGCCAACTCCAGGAGGCCTACGGCCAGGAGCCTCAGGTCGTCATCACCCTGCCCATTCTGGAAGGGCTCGACGGGGTGCAGAAGATGTCGAAATCACTGGGTAATTACATCGGGATCGCGGATCCCCCCGATGAGATGTTCGGCAAACTGATGTCCGTGTCGGATGACCTCATGTGGCGCTATTTCGAGCTGTTGAGCTTCCGTGGGATGCCCGAGATCCTGGCGTGGAAAGACGCCGTTCGTGACGGAGCGAATCCGCGTGACATCAAATTCGAGTTGGGGATCGAACTCGTGACCCGCTTCCATGGAGCGGCTCAGGCCATGAAGGCGCGCGAGGCCTTCGTGGCTCGATTCCAGCGAGGGGCAATGCCGGACGATATCCCAGAGGTGGACTTGGCTTGCGGAGAGGGCGGCGTGTTGCCGATCGCGAATCTCCTCAGGGACGCGGGGCTTGTGGCCAGCACTTCGGAGGCCATCCGGATGATCCGACAAGGCGCGGTTCGGCTCGACAGCGAACGGATCGAGGATCCTCAACTGACCTGCGCGGCAGGTGCGGAGCATATCTATCAGGTTGGTAAGCGGCGTTTTGCCAAGGTTCGTCTTATTTGAAGGCTCTGTTGTTTGAGTTTGAGCTTGAGCGTACCGTTGCTGTTGGGTCTTGACGGGCATTTGTAATTTGTTAGACTGCGCGGCCGTTCGAGGAGGAGGGCGGGAGGCTTGGATGCCGGGCCGGGGATCGGGTTCCTGGTTTAGGAGTGAGGGTGTCAAGATTTGGGTTAAG
>NZ_NRRG01000033.1 GCF_016583575.1 Thiocystis violacea | reverse complement strand
GCACAGGAAGAGGTCCGTAACCATGGCCACCCGAAGAAACAGCGCTGAGGACACCGATTCCGCAAACCGCATCAGCGGTTGTAACTGTTTGTTTTTAAAAATCGAGAGACTTATCTTAGTGCCATTCCCCCCAGGGGGCTTTTAGTAAAAGCGGTCCGAGCCAAGCCTGGCCGATGGTCATAAAGGGGAGCGGAAGCGCTGGGGCCAAGCCGGTGGTTAACACTTCGGCTTGAGGAGCATGCTGGTAGAGCAACCCGCTCAATGCGAGCCGATGGGCGCGCAACACCCGCCATCGCAGCCGCGCGGCTCGACCTTGGGCGATGATGCGATGACCTGCCTTCATGTCCTGATCCACGTTTTCCTGATCCGTTGCAAACGGTCCGTCCTTTAACATCATGAGGGACAGGGTTATCGGTCTGGCGGCGGATACTCGCACTAATTGTGGAAAAAAACCATTTTCTTGTAAGGCGAAGTGGTTGCTCTCTAACACGCCCCTCGCAAAAGCGTGAACTGGTTAACACTTTTGGGCAAATCAGTCCCTGTCAGCGCTTTTCCTCGCTGCATGGCTCGCGTCGCGCCGCCCGTGAGATACTGCCGCCATTTGGCCGAGACCATCCGAGCATCCCCATGAGCAATCCCCGCGACATCCTCATCACCAGCGCCCTCCCCTACGCCAACGGCCCCATCCACATCGGGCACCTGGTCGAGTACATCCAGACCGACATCTGGGCACGCTTCCAGAAGATGCGCGGCCACAACTGCTGGTACGTCTGCGCCGACGACGCGCACGGCACCCCCATCATGCTGCGCGCGCGCCAGGAGGGCATCACGCCCGAGGCGCTGATCGCGCGCGTCGCCGAGGAGCATCAGGCCGATTTCGCCGAATTCCGCGTCGCCTTCGACAACTATCACTCGACCCACTCGCCCGAGAACCAGCACTACGCCTCGCTCATCTACGAGCGCAATCGCGACGCCGGGCACATCGCCAAACGCACCATCACCCAAGCCTATGATCCGGTAGAACAAATGTTCCTGCCGGACCGCTTCATCAAGGGCGAATGCCCCAAGTGCGGCGCGGCCGATCAGTACGGGGACAACTGCGAGGTCTGTGGGGCCAGCTACTCGCCGGCCGAGCTGAAGAACGCGCGCTCGGCGATCTCGGGCGCGGTGCCGGAGCAGCGTGAGTCCGACCACTATTTCTTCAAGCTGGGCGATTTCGAGGCGATGCTGCGGGACTGGACCCGTGGCGGCAGCCTGCAAAAGGAGGTCGCCAACAAGCTCGACGAGTGGTTCGCGGCGGGTCTCCAGGAATGGGACATCTCGCGCGACGCACCCTACTTCGGCTTCGAGATCCCCGACCATCCGGGCAAGTTCTTCTATGTCTGGCTGGACGCGCCGATCGGCTACATGGCGAGCTTCCAGAACCTCTGCGACAGGACCGAGGGACTTAACTTCGACCACTTCTGGGGTAAGGACTCCACCGCCGAGCTGTATCACTTCATCGGCAAGGACATCATCTATTTCCATGCGCTCTTCTTCCCGGCGACGCTCGATGGGGCCGGATTCCGCGTGCCGAGCGCCATCTTCGCCCACGGCTTTCTCACCGTGGACGGACAGAAGATGTCCAAGTCGCGCGGCACCTTCATCAAGGCGCGCACCTATCTAGACCATCTCAACCCCGAGTATCTGCGCTACTACTTCGCCGCCAAGCTGGGTCCCAATGTCGACGACATCGATCTGAACCTGGAGGACTTCACGGCGCGGGTCAACTCGGATCTGGTCGGCAAGGTGGTCAATATCGCCAGCCGCTGTGCCGGCTTCATCGGCAAGCGCTTCGACGGACGGCTCTCGGGGTCGCTGTCCGAACCCGAGTTATTCGCGGATTTCGTCCAGGCCGGCGACTCCATCGCCAACGCCTACGAGAAGCGTGAGTTCAGCCGCGCGGTGCGCGAGATCATGGCCCTGGCCGACCGCGCCAATCAGTACATCGACGAGAAGGCGCCCTGGGTGGTGGCGAAACAAGAGGGTCGGGAGGCCGAGCTTCATGACATCTGCTCCATGGGCCTCAATCTGTTCCGGGTGCTGATCGGCTATCTGCGCCCCATCCTGCCCGGCATGGCGGCGGATTCCGAAGCCTTCCTAGAGGTCGCCCCGCTGACCTGGGAGGCGATCGCCGACCCACTGCTCGGGCATCGGGTCGCCACCTTCAAGCCGCTGATGACGCGCGTCGAGCCGGCGCAGATCGCGGCCATGCTAGAGGCATCGAAAGAGGATCTGACCGCGACGGCGACCACAACCGCCGCCTCGGACGAACCCAATCCGCACCTGACCCGCGATCCCATCGGCACACCGGTCGACTACGACACCTTCGCCAAGACCGACCTGCGCGTGGCGCTCATCCGCGAGGCCAAGCTGGTCGAGGGCGCGGACAAGCTGTTGCAGCTCACGCTGGACCTGGGCGGAGAGACCCGCAACGTCTTCGCCGGTATCCGCTCCGCCTATGACCCCAAGGATCTGGAAGGCCGGCTGACCGTCATGGTCGCCAATCTGGCCCCACGCAAGATGCGTTTCGGCGTCTCCGAGGGCATGGTGCTGGCGGCCGGGCCGGGCGGCAAGGATCTCTTCATCCTGAGCCCGGACTCGGGCGCGGAGCCGGGGATGAAGGTCAAATAGGCCGGCCCCCGCGAATCCCGACACCCAACCGGAGAATCTGGATGCGGACAGGATCCAGCCGTTACAGTTAAAGGCAGACCATGAACCCAAGACCCAAACTACTCATTTCCAAGCTCGACGCGGAACGACTCGAAAGACTGCTCGATTCGCTGCCTCGGGAGGCCCCTGGCCGGAGAGAACTGGAGGAGGAACTGGATCGTGCCGAGGTGGTGGATTCGCACCAGATACCGCCCACGGTCGTGACCATGAGTTCGACCGTCCGCTTCAAGGTCGCCTCATCGACCGAGGAATTCCGTCTGCGGCTGGTGTATCCCAAGGATCTGGATCCGGCGGGCGGAACCATTTCGGTCCTGGCGCCGGTCGGAAGCGCCCTGCTGGGCCTGCGCGAGGGCGACGAGATCGATTGGCCAAAGCCGAATGGAGAGACCCAGCGGGTCCGCATCGAGGAGGTACTCTATCAGCCGGAGCGCGCGGGGGAATTCCATCGGTGAAACCCAGGCTCCGGATCGGATGACCGATATCGAAACAGGAGACACCCCATGTCGATACAGCCCAAACCCTACTACAGCTTCGAGGACTACCTGGCCGCCGAACGCGAGTGCATCGACGAGAAGCATGAGTATGTCGCCGGCCAGGTCTTCGCCATGACCGGGGCGACCTACAACCACAACCTGGTCACCACGAATCTGGCACGGGAGCTATCCAATCAGCTCAAACCCCGCCCCTGCGTCGTCCTGGCCAACGACATGCGCCTGCGCATCCAGACCGCGGACGCCTGCACCTATCCGGACATCGTCGTCCTCTGCGACGAACCCGCCTTCCATGATCGACGCAAGGATGTCTTGACCGACGCCAGATTCGTGGCCGAGGTGCTGTCGCCCTCGACCGAAGGCTATGACCGGGGCGATAAGTTCGCCCTCTATCGCGCTCTACCGGGCCTTCGCCAATATGTGTTGATCGCCCAGAACCGCTTCGCCATCGACGTCTTCACCCGCCGGGATGACGGCTGGCTGCTGGAGGCCCATTCGGATCCCGACGCGCTGGTCTATTTCGAGTCCATCGATTGCCGAATCCGGCTCGGCGAGATCTATGACAAGGTCCGCTTCGAGAGCGAGGACGAGCCGGCCCGAACCGTCGATCAGTGACCGCCCTCGCCATAATAGTTGCCGATATAGTTCTCGAACTTGGTGTACTTGCCAAGAAAGGTCAGGCGGGTGGTTCCGATCGGGCCGTTACGCTGCTTGCCGATGATGATTTCGGCGATGCCCTTGTCGTTGCTGTCCTCGTGATAGACCTCGTCGCGATAGATGAAGACGATCAGGTCCGCGTCCTGTTCAATCGCGCCTGATTCGCGCAGGTCCGACATCACCGGCCGCTTGTTCGGCCGCTGCTCCAGACTGCGATTGAGCTGCGAGAGGGCGACCACGGGCACGCTCAGTTCCTTGGCCAGGGCCTTGAGCGAGCGCGAGATGGCCGAGATCTCGGTCGCGCGATTCTCTCCAACGCCGGGCGCCTGCATGAGCTGGAGATAGTCCAGCACGATCAGCCCCAGATCACCCTGTTCGCGCTTCAGTCGCCGGCAGCGCGCGCGTACCTCGGTCGGCGAGAGCGCGGGCGTGTCATCGATGAACATGGACGCGGCGGCCAGGATATTGACCGCCGAGGTCAGCCGAGGCCACTCGTCGTCCTCCAGCTTGCCGGTGCGGACGCGGTGCTGATCGATGCGACCAAGGGAGGACATCATGCGCATGGCGAGCGAGTCGCCCGGCATCTCCATGCTGAAGACGGCGACCGGACGCTTGGATTGGATCGCGACGTTCTCGGCGATGTTCATCGCGAAGCTGGTCTTACCCATCGAGGGGCGTCCCGCCACGATGATCAGATCCGAGGCTTGCAGACCCGAGGTCATCATGTCGAAATCCGTGAAGCCGGTGGCGACCCCGGTGATGGGTTCGTCACGCTGATAAAGCGCGTCGATCCGTTCGACCGCCCGTCCGAGCAGGATCTTGATCGGCTGGAAGCCACCCCCGCCGCGCGCCTCCTGCTCCGCGATGGCGAAGACCCGCCGCTCGGCGTCATCGAGCAGTTCCGAGGCATCCCGACCCTGAGGGTTGTAGCCGCTATCCGCGATCGCCGTGCCAGCCTCGATCATCTGGCGCAGCACCGAGGTCTGACGGACGATCCGCGCATAGGCCTTGATGTTCGCCGCGCTCGGCGTCTCGTTGGCCAGGGTGCCGAGATAGGGTAGCCCTCCGGCATCGGCCAGGCGCTCGGTGCGCTCCAGCGTCTCAGCCAGGGTGACGACGTCGAAGGGCTGCTCCTGCCCGGCGAGTTTGGCGATGGCACCGAAGATCAGACGGTGCTCGCGACGGTACAGATCGCCTTCCGTTACCATGTCCGCGACCCGGTCCCAGGCGCTGTTGTCGAGCATCAGGCCGCCGAGCAGGGATTGCTCCGCGTGGATATTGTGCGGCGGCACGCGCAGTTCATCGAACCCGGCATCCATGTCCTGGAGCGGCATCATCTCATCGACATTTGAATCGAACATGCTTCCCCGTGCGGACCCCGAGATCCGCGAATCGATCGGTCAAGTGGGACGTGTCGAGCGCCCTGGATGGCGCGGCCGGATGCGGGATACGAAGACCAGCCTGGGGAGGATTCTGGCCCGCTGGACCAGCGTGGGCAAGCGGGATGGGCGCCCCGGCGAAACCGGGACGCCTGGGGCATCAATTCTCGGGGACGATGTCGACTTTCAGTTGAGCGTCGACGTCCGTGTGCAGGTGCAGCGCGACTTCGTATTCGCCCAGGGCACGGAAGGGGCCGCCTGGGGGAAGACGGATTTCGGGCTTGGTCAGCTCGAAACCGGCCTGGATGGCGGCCTCGACGATATCGGCGGCACCCACCGAACCAAAGAGACGACCCTCGTCGCCAGCCTTGCGGGCGATGGTCAGACGCACTCCGGCGAGCTTGGCCTTGCGGGCCTCGGCCTCGGCCAGATTCTCGGCCGCGAGGCGCTCCAGCTCGGCACGACGCGCCTCGAACGCCTCAAGGTTCGCCGGGGTCGCCGCGACGGCGTAACCGCCGGGGAGCAGATAGTTACGGCCGTAGCCGGAACGAACCTTCACCTTGTCGCCGAGCAGGCCGAGCTTGCTCACGTTCTTCAGCAGGATGACTTCCACTTGTGTATTCCTCTCAACAATTCATCTGATGCCGTCGCCGGGGAGCGCTCAGCGCTGCCCGGAGACTCGTTGCGCGACGCGGGCGCGGATGTCAGCCCAGAGATCGACCAAGCCGATACTGGCCAGCAACAGGCCGGTCTGCGGCATGAATAAAACCAACAATAGGTAGAGCGCGACCAGCCAGCCCCGATGGACGGCCAGCAATCCCCTCAAGCCATGAACCACCGTCAATCCCTGCAGGAGCAGCAGAAACCCGAGCACGGGCGCCAGATCCAGGCCGATCCCCTTGGCGAGCAACCCCCAGCCCAAGAGGACCAGAAAAAGAATCCCCACCACCGGCCGGAGTCGCATGGCCCTGAATTCATCGCCGAAGCCACCGGGGTTATAGAGATGGGCCTGCCACCAGCGCGCGATGAAGAGGCTGACCAGGTACTGAAAGACCAGGGCGGCGGCGAAGGCTCCGGTCATCCATTTGGCCAACTGGCCGAACAGAACCTCGCTCGCGTCCGCGTCGAACAGCCCATCGCCAACCAACGACAGCCGCAGCGGCTCCATCAGTTGCCGCCAGTAGAGCGCCGGGTCGCCGACCGCCACATGGATGACCAGCACCATGACCAGGCCACCCAGGGCGGCCAACTGGACCGTGGTCGCAAGCGACCGGGTCGAGCGCAGAATATTGGCCAGACCCCAGATCGGCACCCAGAGGATGACCAGCAACCCGACCCCAACCCAGGCATTGCCGAGCGCCAGAAGGGCGATGAGACTCGCGGCCAGGGTGGCGAAGATCAACAGCAGAAGACCTTCGCGCTGTCCCTTGCGCAAGGTCACCAAGCCCACCGCCGCCGAGCTGAGGATCCCGATGAAGGGCAACAGCAGGGACAGCAGACCAGCAACCGTGGTTACCAGGGTCGCCTGCGAATAACCTCGCATGACGAAGTTCGCGAGCAGCTTCATGGTCGCGGATCGGACTCCGGGGTTGTCATCCCTACCGCCGGGAGACGGATACATCGGCGACCTCTCCCCCCGACTCGGGCGGATCGGTCGCCCCTGGCTCAATGCCCGTCGGTATAGGGCAGCAGGGCGAGGAAGCGGGCGCGCTTGACGGCCTGGGCAAGCTGGCGCTGGGACCGAGCCGAGGTGCCCGTGATGCGGCTCGGCACGATCTTTCCGGATTCACTGACATAGGCCTTCAGAAGGTTGAGATCCTTGTAATCGATCTCGGCGATACCCTCGGCGGTAAAGCGGCAATAACGTTTGCGGCGAAAAAAGCGGGACATGGTTTTCTCCGTGACTTGAGGCTTGAGCCGAAAGCTCGACTGACGATCGCTCAGTCGTCGCTGGCGTCGGTATCGGTATCCGAGTCGGCATCGGCGCTCTCGGGGCGCTCGCGCTCATCGCTGCCCTTGGCGAGCGGTGATGCCTCGGTGACCGCGGCGCCGCGGTGAATGATGAGGTTGCGCAGCACGGCATCGTTGAAGCGGAAGGTGTTCTCCAGCTCGTCGATGGCTTCCTGATCGCACTCGACATTCATCAGCACATAGTGCGCCTTGTGCACCTTGTTGATCGGGTAGGCCAGGGGACGGCGACCCCAATCCTCGGTACGGTGGATGACCCCGCCACGCTTCTCCAGGTTGCCCTGATAGCGCTCGATCATGCCGGGCACCTGCTCGCTCTGGCTCGGGTGAACCAGAAAAACCACTTCGTAATGACGCATTGCTGCTCCCTTCGGATTGACAGCCTCCCACCCGGATGGCGGTGAGGCAAGGAGTAACCCCGGATCGCGGGGAATCGCGCATCATACGTGAATCGCCTTGCCTGTCAAAGACCTGATTTGGCTTCGTCTTTTCAGCCCGGGCGTCACCCCCGGCGAAACCGCATCCGGTCACGGACGGGAATCGCGCGCTTCCCCGAGTCGCCAGGTCGGGCGTCAGTCGCTGGATTGAAGGCCGTTCAGACGCTCTCGCGCTTGATCGGCCGCTTCCTCGATGCCACGTCGGGCACGCTCCAGGAATTCGCGCCCCTGCTTCAGCATCACCTCCTTGACGGCCTCCGCGAGGAGTGGATTGGCGACCTCCCGGCCATTCAGCGTCATGCCCGAGGGCGAGGTCGAAAAGGCCGACAGGGGATCGGCGAGGGTCATGGCCGTCTCTTCGACCGCGTCGTAACGGTAGAAGCAGGTGGCATGCATGGGCTTGACCCGACCGTCGGCGGGATCCGCCGCCTCGAAGCTCAGATGGATGGCCAGCCGATCCAACCGGCGGGGTTCGGCGCGCGCCTCGCGCCAAACCGGAGTGGACGGCGCGTTCAGAAGGCCCGAGGCCATATCCTTGCAGAGAGTCACACGCACATCCTCGCCGGGGCTGGAGCAGCCGGCTACCGCGACGAAGACAAAACATAGGATCGCCAGACTCGGCGAACGGACAGACCTCGACCACTGGTGCGCCATGATTCAATCGCTCCTTTGGGACGGCGTGGGACGGACCGAAACGCCGATAAGGCATCGGTGGATTAACATATAGCAATCACCGGGATGATGAACGGGGAGTATACTGCCTCCGCGATACCCGAACGCCCTCCCCGAGTGACCGCCAACTCATTCGCCCCCCTTTCTTAAGCACAATCAGGAGCTTTAACCATGAATTTGCCAAAAAACGTCGGCGCCATGGACCGTAACATCCGCTTGGCCGTGGCCGGCGTACTGATCCTGGCCGGCCTCATGACCGGCAACATCATCCTGGACATTCTGGGTCTGATCATCCTCGCGACCGGCGCGATCGGGTTCTGCCCGGCCTACCTGCCGTTCAAGTTCAGCACCGTCAAGAAGTCGGACTGATCGCCATCCCTCGCCGAAGCCAGTCCGTCGGCGAGGACGGATCCCCTTGGCCATGGATGGCGCATCCCGAGCGATGCTCGCCAGGTCCGGTACCCGCCCCTACCTTAAGCCACACCCTCCAGTAGCGCCTCGTAGCGCGCCTTGAACGCCTCTTGGCGCAGACGCGCCGCCTCTCGTTCCGTCGCCGCCAGGGGAGAGTCCCGCCAGAGACTCGCGGCATGATCGAAAACGGAGAATCGATAGCCACGCCCCACCTTGAATACCTGAGTCACATCCTTGCCCGCCTGCTCCATCGCCTCCAGCTTGGTCAAGCCCGCCCCGGTCGACTGGATCGGCGCCGGAGCCGTCGCCGGGGTCCGTCCCATCAGAAACCCCGTGTTCTGAATCTCGCCCTGGATGTCCAACTCGACCGACTCCACGCCCGGCAAACGCGCCAGGATGTAGCCCGCCATCAGGGTTCCGAGCTTTTCGTTGCCGGCCTCCAGGGCCGTCAGCAGCTTGTCGGCGACGATCTGGCAACGCTGAATCCGGTCCGGGTTCTCGACCCAGTCGCGACTCATCCGCCAGCCGGAATCCATGTCCCGATCAAGCTGATCGAAATACCCTTGCGCCTCGACCAAAAGGGCATCCGGCACGTTGATCTCATAGCTCTGCTCGTCGATGATGGCCTTTAGAATCATGCGGTGCCTCCTCGTGGTGATGATATGGCCGAGCTTCAGCTTACGCGGATTGTCCAATGGCGCGCCATGCGGACGCCAGGATCGACGGCGCGCCGCGCGACACTTCCGCCAGCCGACCGCGAACACGAGCGGCCCGAGGCCCCGCCTCGCGGCAATCCAACCGAGACCCACCGATGCCCCTGACCATCCCTGAACTGCTCGACTCCGCCCAACTCGACAAGATCCGGGAAACCCTCGCCGGCGCGGTTTTCGTCGACGGGCGCCTCAGCGCCGGCTTCGCCGCCGCGCGCGTCAAGCGCAACGAGGAGCTGCAAGCGGATCCCGAGCGCCTGCGGCTTCTGATCCGCATCCTCATGGCGAGCCTCGGCCACCATCCGACCTTTCGCTTCGGCGTGCTGCCGCAACGGGTCGCGGATCCGATTTTCGCGCGTTACACGGCGGGCATGGCCTACGGCGATCATGTGGACGATCCCATCATGGGTTCTGGCGGACCGCGTTTTCGCAGCGACGTTTCCATGACGGTCTTTCTCAATCCGCCCGAGGCCTACGAGGGCGGGGAGCTGGTCATCCGCACCCCCTTCGGCGACCAGGAGGTCAAGCTGCCGGCCGGGCACGCGGTGGTCTATCCCTCGTCCAGCCTGCACCGGGTGGCGGAGGTGCGGTCCGGCGAGCGCCTGGTGGCGCTGACCTGGATCCAGAGCCATGTGCGCGATCCGGCCAAGCGCGAACTCCTCCACGAGCTGAATCTGGCGCGCGAGCACCTGCTCAAGACCGCGCCGGGCGAGGCCGCCACCGGTTATGTCGATCGCTCCTACGCCAATCTGCTGCGCCTCTGGGCCGATGTGTGAGGCCGATCCTCGCCGCTTCGCGCGTCCGCTGTAGAATGCGCGGCGCCTCGACGGGCGGGAGCGGCGAGGAGGCGCCAACGGAGGGACGGGGCGAGGATCCGGAGTCGTCGGGCACCTGACAGCCCCCCGCGGACGGTCCCGAGCGCGATGTAGCGGCCGGTTTCGCCATGCTACACTCGAACCATCAGATCCAATTTCCCACATCTCCGAACATCGGCAAGGACATGACCAGGCAGAAGACTTACCTCGTGATTTCGGCGCTGGGTGAAGATCACCCAGGCATCGTCAATCAGCTCTCCAAGGCCGTGCTGGAGCACGGCTGCAACATCGAGGACAGCCGCATGACGGTCCTCGGCGGGGAATTCGCGGCGATGCTCCTGGTGGAGGGTAAGTGGAATACCCTGGCCAAGATCGAGAACTCGCTTCCCGAGCTGGAGCGTCAGCTCGGCATGACCATCATCTCCAAGCGCACCGGCGAGCGTGCCACGGGACGCAACCTGCTGCCCTACGCCATCGACGTGGTCTCCATGGATCACCCCGGCATCGTCAACAACCTGGCGGGCTTCTTCGCCGAACGCAATATCAACATCGAGGACATGGCGACCAGCACCTATGCCGCGGCCCATACCGGCACGCCCATGTTCGCGGTGCACATGACGGTCGGAATCCCGGCCGACGTCCATATCGCCGGTCTGCGCGAGGAGTTCATGGACTATTGCGACGGACTCAACCTGGACGCGGTGCTCGAGCCGCTGAAGGGCTGAAACACCGACCTCGCTCGCCGATCGCTTTGGGTCCGGCGCCAGTCATCCCCACTTCAAGCAGCGAAACGGACGCCCGCGACCGACCTTCCAACTGTTGAATACCGGAGACAGCGACCATGGCCCCAGCGATCGGCGAGACCATCCCGGACATCGAGCTTCCGGCCACCGGCGGCAAGACCCTCAAACTCTCGGACTACCGGGGCCAGAACCTGGTGCTCTATTTCTATCCCAAGGCCAGCACCCCCGGCTGCACCCAGGAAGGACTGGATTTCAGCGCCGCGACGGACGCCTTCGCGGCCGCCAACACCCGCCTCCTCGGCGCCTCGCGCGACGGCCTCAAGGCCCAGGAGAACTTCAAGGCCAAGCAGTCCTTCCCCTTCGATCTGCTGTCGGACAAGGACGAGGCACTCTGCCGGGCGTTCGACGTCATCAAGCTCAAGAAGATGTACGGCAAGGAGAGCCTGGGCGTCGAGCGCGCCACTTTCCTGATCGATGCCGGGGGCGTCCTGAGGCGCGAATGGCGAGGAGTGAAGGTACCCGGCCACGTCGCGGAGGTTCTGGCCGCCGCCCAGGCCCTCGCCGCCGGATAACCCCGCTCCAGGCGATCGACCCCGTCCGGCCGGCGTGCGCGCCGGCTCCCCTCCTCCTCGACGCGCCCCAGCGGCACGGACAACCCGGTCCCGGAAGCCCATGATCAAACGCGAAAACGATAAGCCCTGCCTGTTCGTTCTGGACACCAATGTCCTGATGCACGATCCCACGGCCTTGTTCCGCTTCCAGGAGCACGACATCTTCCTGCCGATGGTGGTGCTTGAGGAACTGGACCGGTCCAAGAAGGGCCTGTCCGAGGTCGCCCGTAACGTCCGCCAGGTCAGCCGCTTCCTCGATCAGCTCATGAGCAACGCGGACAAGGAGGAGATCGACGCCGGTCTGCCGATCGGCCCCACCGCCGCGAACGGAGGCGGCCTCATCCTGCCCTCGACCGGTCGCCTGTTCTTCCAGACCGAGCAACTGGATCTGAATCTGCCGGCCTCCCTGCCCGGCACGATCCCGGACAACAACCTGCTCGGCACCGCCCAGGCCCTGCGCGAGCGGCGCACCGACCGCCAGGTCATCATCGTCTCCAAGGACATCAACCTGCGCATCAAGGCCGCCGTGCTCGGCATCCCGGCGGAGGACTATTCCAACGACCAGGTACTCGATGACGCCAACCTGCTCTACACGGGACTCGAGAGCCTCCCGGACGATTTCTGGGAGCACCACGAAAAGACCATCGACGCCTGGCGGGAAGAAGGCCGCACCTTCTATCGGGTCTCCGGACCCGACATCGCCGACTGGTATCCGGCCGAATGTCTCGCCATCGGCGAGGAAGGCGCCTTCGAGGCCATGGTGCGCGAGAAACGCTCCGAGACCGAGGCCATCATCGAGCTGGTCGAGGACTATCGCCAGATCCGCCACAACGTCTGGGGTATCAACGCCCGCAACCGCGAGCAGAATTTCGCGCTCAACATGCTGATGAATCCGGAGCTGGATTTCGTCACCCTGCTCGGCACCGCCGGCACCGGCAAGACCCTGCTGGCCCTGGCCGCCGGACTGGCGCAGGTGCTCGACCGCAACCTCTACCGCGAGATCATCATGACCCGGGTGACGGTTCCGGTGGGCGAGGACATCGGCTTCCTGCCCGGCACCGAGGAAGAGAAGATGACGCCCTGGATGGGCGCGCTCATGGACAACCTGGAGGTCCTGACCCGTCCCGAGGGCGGCGAGTGGGGCCGCGCCGCCACCAACGACCTGGTGCGCAACCGTATCCGCATCTCCTCGCTCAACTTCATGCGCGGGCGCACCTTCCTCAACAAATACATCATCCTCGACGAGGCGCAGAACCTGACCGCCAAACAGATGAAGACCCTGATCACCCGCTCCGGACCGGGGACCAAGTTCGTCTGTCTCGGCAACATTGGTCAGATCGACACGCCCTATCTGACCGAAACGACCTCCGGGCTGACCTACGTCGTCGACCGTTTCAAGCATTGGCCGCATAGCGGGCACATCACGCTCATGCGCGGCGAACGCTCCAGGCTGGCGGACTTCGCGTCCCAGGAATTGTGACGCCAAGGGGCATCAGGATCGGAGCCGGATGGCTGGAGTCCCCGACGACCTCGGGGCTCCCGGCCCTTGGTTCAGCCCAAGGTCAGCGCCGCCGATCCGTGTCGCCATAGGCCCGCCGCATGCGGCGGCTCTTCTCGACGCGCACCCCGGTTTGCGTCTGGGCGATCGCCTCGCTCAACGCCTGACGTCGCGCGCCGGCCAGCGCCGCGATGATCGCCTCCTGCCTGCGCACCTCGCGCAGCCGCTCCGCGTCCTCCCCGGTCAGGTCCAGTTTCCCGACCTGTTCGAGGATCCGTTCGACCAGCACGCGACGACGTTTCTGGAGTCGCTCCACCAGTTCCCAGTCATCCCCCAACGCGGCCTGTTTCATCTGATCCGTCGCCGCGATCAGATCCGCGATGCATTCAGCTCGATTTGGCATGGACGACCTCCAGTGGTCGCAGGCAAGGAGAACCGGCCTGGTTGTCATGTGATGATGGGCGGAACGAATCCCGGGACGATGCGGCAAGACTTGAAAGAGGCCGCCAAAGACGAGCGAGAAGCGCTCTCCGGAATCAGCCGGGGCGGTTGTCACGGGAGATCGGGATGCCTCTCAAAAGCCTGGTGGCTTTTTCTCCCAGGGATAGCCGCCAGCCGCCAGGTCGTAGCCGGTCTGGAACAAGGCGCGCATGAAATCGGTATCGAACTCCTCGCGGTGCGGGGCCTTGAAGCTCGCCGGGACATAGGCGAGGTTGAAATCCACGCCATCGCGTTGAGTGGTCAGGTAGATCCGGTAGAGGTCGCCGAGGCCCTGGGTATGAATGAGGGATGAGATCGACCGTCCGGCGATGCTCATGGTCCGGCGGTCGACTTGCGCCCATTCCGGATCCAGGCGTGCATTGCGGATGACGTAGACGCGGCGCTCACGCTGAACCCCGAGTTTACGGGCGAGGGTATCGACGTGAAGGGATGGCGGATAGACGAAGACCTGCGACATGGTGCCGCCGTCGACATGCATCTCCTGGTAGGCGCGCCCGTTGGCCTCGACATCGATCATGACCGGTGGAAAGGCGCCGGGAATGGAGGCGGAGGCGATCATCAGCGACCGGAACAAGTCGAGCGCATCGGGATGCTGGCTCGCGGCGATCTTGGTCAGGTTCCAGAGGACCGACTGGCGCGCATCCAGATCCACGGTGGCCACCAGCAGCAAGCGCCCTTTGTCGTACTCGCGCGCAATGGCGTCCAGCAACGACTGGTTGACCTCCCGGCTCACCAATTGCCAGAGCGGCGCATTGTCCGCCAGGGCGTCGCTCGTCACCGCCGCCAAGATCGAGCGCTGTTTCGCGATGTCCTTGGGGCCGGTGGTCGTGTAGAAGCGTTCGAGCGGCTTGTCGTAGGCCGGCCCCAGAAAGGCAAAGGGAGCAATGAGGGCGCCGGTGCTGACGCCGGTGACGAGCTTGAACTCTGGCCGATCACCCGCCGCGGTCCAGCCGTTCAGCAGCCCGGCGCCAAAGGCGCCGTTGTCGCCGCCACCCGAGACGGCCAGGAAGACCGCCGGGGGCAAGCCGCCACGATGACCGATGGACGCAAGGTGGGCCTGCTCGCGCCGCACCGAGGCAATCCCCTCGGCCTGGATCGCCGCGGTATCGATGCCGATCCGGTAGCGCACGTCGGCCATGCCGGGGATGACGGCCCGGTCGGTGAACGCGGCCGGGACGGCCTCCTTGCGAACCAGTCCCGCGCAGCCCTGGACGAACAGAACGGCTGTCATCGCGATCAGGCAGACGACGTGCTTCAAGATCATCTTGGTTCGCCTCCCGGGCGGTTGGATGTGGGTCATGGAATCATCGGGACTCCCACGATTCTCGGCTAATTCACCTCGACGGTCACCTTGGGAATGCGTCCGGTGAAGGCCGAGGCACGCTCGGCGCCGATCCTCTCGACGACGGGTGTGGCCAGGTCGATCCCGACGTCGGCGGTTTCGTCGGCGGAGAAGATTGCCGGCTGGGTCCGATCAATGTGTCCCTCACCGACCTTCCGGTCATTGACGTAGAGCGTCCCGTTGCCACCCTTGCCCGCGCCGCCGCCGTCATAGTCGAACACGAATCGGATGCTCGACTTGCCGGGTGCGAGCGGTTCGTTGGCCGCGACCGTGAAGCGTTCCAGACCCAGGAAGTTGTAGTCGTAGGCCGGGACACCGTCCTTGACATAGAGCGCCCAGTCGCCGAAGCGACCGCCCTGCGCCAGGATGATGCCGTTGGCGGTCGCGCCGTCCGGGATCTCGACCTCGGCGGTGAGGGTCTTGGATTTGTTCTTGAGGTTGATGAAGACGTTCTCGGTCATGCCGGTCATGCCCTCGGCCAGGGTCAGCGAGGTGCGCCCCGCCATGAGGTCGGAACGGCCGACGTTGGCGGGGACATGGACTCCAGCAGCCGGCCGATCTCGTGGTCGGTGTACTCGACGAAGGCGGCGAAGACCTCGGCCTGACGGCTGAACAGCCGCTTCTCATCCGCGCTCAGGCTGTCCCAGTCCTGGATCGCCTCGGGCTTGGGCGCCAGCACCGGGCCCTCGGGCACGACGCCGCGCACGATCTGACGCGCCAGGATCTCCTCGCGCAGCCGGTCCCAGCCCTGGTCGAATTTGCCTTCCCAGCGCGCGATCCACTCCTTCGGCACATGGTGCGGGGCGTGGGTGGCGCCTAGCGCGATAGAGCGAGAACCGCTTACCCTTCGAAGCCGTCGGACGGCTGCTGTCCGATTGCAGCACTGCGACGGGATGCCCTCATTTCGGTCTGCTGACGGGACAACGCGCGAACGCCGCCGTCCTCGGACTGATCGGAGAACTCGCGCGACAATCGGTCACGGTTCAGGCGGGGCTGCGCAACCTCATCCTGTATTTCCATCTGCACGACCGGGGCGGAGCGCCGGTACTCTTCGTGCGTAGCCGAACCGAAATCGAGCTCGCCTATGTGATTCACACGCGCGAGATGCCTGGGGCCGCACAGATGGCGGATGGCGCGATCGCCATCGGCTTCCACCTCCTAAGCGGACTCTGTGGCGCCGCCTGGACACCGATCGAGGTCACCTTCGCGCATCGCCGGCCGGCGGATGTCGCTCCCTATCGCGCCTTTTTCCGCGCGCCCGTCCGTTTCGACACACGCCGCTCGGCCCTGGTCTTCTCGACCCGTTGGCTCGATCAACCGGTCGCCGGAGCCGATCCGAAAGCTCTTGAGCATCTGTCCGGGCTCATCGCCGATCTCGAACACCTGAAGACGGCCTCCTTCATCGAGGCCGCGCGCCAGGTCGCCATCGAGCTACTGGTGAGCGGGCACCCCTCGACCGAGCGAATCGCCAGCGCGCTCGGCCTGAGCCGCCGCACGCTCTACCGACGAATGGCGGCCGAAGGCACCAGTGTCCACGCGCTCATGAACGAGATTCGTCACGAGCTCGCCCGGCAGTTGTTGCTGGAATCACGGATGCCACTGAACGAGATCGCCGCCACGCTGCACTATTCGGAGCCGGGGGCCTTCTCGCGGGCCTTCAGAGGTTGGACCGGTATGACACCGAGTGCCTACCGGGCGGCGGTCAGGGGGAATCCGCGGGAGAATCGGCCATAACCCAGCCCGCGCCCGCTCGTGGAGAGTGTCATCCATCGATCATGAGGGGCGCCACGCCTCATTGGCTCGCCGCTCCGACGGGACTTACCGCGAACGCCCGCCCCGCCCCCATTTGGGACCACCGCCCGGACTCGGCTCGCCCTCGGGCCTGGCCTTGGACTCCCAGGGTTTCCTCGCCCCCGGCGCCAGTCGGTGCAGTCGCGGCCGTTCCAGCAGGGTGAGCCCGGCCAATCCCATCAGGGCCTTGAGTTCCTCGTCCGTCAGGGGTCGCCAGTTGCCGGTGAAGAGTCTCCGGCCCAGTTCGATGTTGCCGTAGCGAATGCGGATCAAGCGGCTGACGGTGCAGCCGGCGGCCTCCCAGAGACGCCGTATCTCGCGGTTGCGGCCCTCGCGCAGAACCACGTTGAACCAGCGATTGGCGCCGGTGCCGCCCTCCTCGGTGATCCGGTCGAACTTGGCCGGTCCGTCCTCAAGCTCGATGCCGGCGGTCAGGCGCTCCAGGGTGCCGGGCGCGACCTCCCCGAGGATACGCACGGCGTATTCGCGCTCGACCTCGCGCGAGGGATGCATGAGCCGGTTGGCCAGCTCGCCGTCGGTGGTGAAGAGGATCAGGCCCGAGGTGTTGATGTCCAGTCGCCCGACCGCGATCCAGCGGCCTTGCTTGGGTCGCGGCAGACGGCGGAAGACGGTCGGCCGTTCCTCCGGATCGCGGCGGGTGACCAGTTCGCCCTCGGGCTTGTGATAGACGATGACCTGGGGCGTGGTCTCGCGGTTGGGCTTGATCACGACGTCGCGTCCGTCGATGCGGATGCGGTCGGCGCGAATCGCCCGGTCGCCCAGCTTGGCCAGGTTGCCGTTGACCCGGACCCGGCCCTCGCTGATCCAGCCCTCGATCACCCGGCGCGAGCCGAGACCGGCCTCCGCCAGCAATTTCTGTAACCGAACCGGCTCCTCGGCGGAACTGAAGCGGGGCGTATGTCGATCGTTTCTCATGGGTCGGTCCTGATGGGTTCGGTCGGTGGCGCGATCGGCCTGGCGGGCGCCTCGATGGCTGGGTCGTTCAGAGCCAGTTCCTCGCCGAGGAAGGAGTCGGGATCGCGGATCTCGGACAAGGGCGGCAGGTCGTTGAGCGAGCGCAGGCCGAAGTAGTCCAGGAACCGGCGTGTCGTCGCATAGAGCGCCGGCCGTCCGGGTACGTCGCGATGCCCCACGACCCGCACCCACTCGCGTTCGGTCAGGGTCTTGACGATGTTGGTGCTGACCGCCACGCCGCGGATGTCCTCGATCTCGCCGCGCGTGATGGGCTGACGATAGGCGATCAGGGACAGGGTTTCCAGCAGGGCCCGGGAGTAGCGCGGGGCCTTCTCGTCCCAGAGACGCGCGACCCAGGGGGCGACCGAGGCGCGCACCTGAACCCGATAGCCGCCGGCGACCTCGGCGATCTCGATGCCGCGCGTTCGGTAATCCTCTTCCAGCGCACGGATGCCCTCCAGGATTCGCGCCCGCTCGGGCCGCTCGTCCTCCGCGAAGAGCGCCTGGATCTGGTCCAGGGTCAGGGGGCCGCCCGCCGCGATCAGGGCGCCCTCGACGATCTGCTTAAGCGACGGTGAACTCATGCGCCTCGGGGTGGCTGGTCTCGCGCAGTCGCACATGGATGGGGGCGAAGGCCTCGGACTGGACCAGCTCCAGAGCGCTCGATTTGATCAATTCCAGGATGGCCAGGAAGGTCACCACGACCCCCGGACGCCCCTCGCCGATGTCGAACAGATCCGTCAGGCCGATGAAACCGCCGCCACGCAGCCGCTCCATCACCTGGGACATGCGCTCGCGCAGCGAGAGCGATTCCTTCTCGACCCTGTGACTGGTGAAAAGATCCGCGCGCGCCAGCACGCCGCGCAAGGCGACGAGCAGCTCACGCAGATCCACGTCCGGCGGCTGGCGCTGGATGTGTCCCGGTGGAATGCCCGCGTGCACCGTGAAGATATCCCGCTCCAGCCGAGGCAGGGCGTCGATATCCTCGGCCGCCTGTTTGAATCGCTCGTACTCCTGGAGCCGGCGGATCAGCTCGGCGCGGGGATCCCCAGCCTCCTCGGCTTCCTCGCTCGCGCGCGGGAGCAGCAGTCGGGATTTGATCTCCGCCAGCATGGCGGCCATCACCAGATACTCGGCCGCCAGTTCCAAACGCAGCTCGCGCATCAGATCGACGTATTCCATGTACTGGGTGGTGATCTCGGCGATCGGGATATCCAGGATATCCAGATTCTGGCGTTTGATCAGATAGAGCAGAAGGTCGAGCGGACCCTCGAAGGCATCGAGGAAGACCTCCAGTGCGTCGGGCGGGATATAGAGATCCTGGGGCAGCGTCAGGAAGGGCGACCCCTGGACCATGGCCAGCGGCAATTCCCGCTGAGCCCCAATGGCCGGATCATCCGGCCCCGGCTCGCCCATCGCGCCTGAAGCCCGACGCGCGCACGCCAGGCGTGTCGGGCGCCTGGGCTCGAGCGCTTCCGCAGCCAGGCTGGTGTCGCTGTCCGACGCTTCCATCCCGGTCAGACGCCTTTCATTCCAGTGCCGTTCCAGTCCCCTCGCCCGACGGCACCGGGCTCAGGCCATCACCAGTGACATGGCGTGACGGACCTCTTCGATGGTCTCGCGAGCGACGTCGCGCGCCTTTTCACAACCCTCGTTGATGATGCTGCGCACCAGATCGGGCTGGGCCTCGTACTCCCGCGCCCGCTGCTGAATCGGGAGTAGTTCCGCCAGTACCCCGTCGATGATGGGCTGCTTGCATTCGATACAGCCGATCCCGGCCGAGCGACAGCCTTCCTGAACCCAGTCGCGCACCTGATCGTCGGAATAGACCTGATGGAACGACCACACCGGGCACTTCTCCGGATCGCCCGGATCCGTGCGGCGCACCCGCGCGGGATCGGTCGGCATGGTCCGCAGCGCCTTTTCCACGTTGGCCGGGGAATCGCGGAGCGCGATGGTGTTGTTGTAGGACTTGGACATCTTCTGACCGTCCAGCCCCGGCATCTTGGACGCCTTGGTCAGCAGCGCGCGCGGCTCCGGCAGGATGATGCGACCGCCGCCCTCCAGATAGCCGAACAGACGCTCGCGGTCGGACAGGGTAATGTTGCCCTGGCCTTCCAGGAGGGCTCGGGCGATCTCCAGCGCCTCCTGATCGCCCTGCTCCTGGTAGCGGCGCTTGAGCGAGTCGAACAGCTTGGCGTTCTTCTTGCCCATCTTGCGGATGGCCTCTTCCGCCTTGTCCTCGAAGCCCGCCTCGCGCCCGTAGATGTGGTTGAAGCGCCGCGCGACCTCGCGGGTCAGCTCGACATGGGCGACCTGATCCTCGCCCACCGGCACCTGACCGGCCTTGTACATGAGGATGTCCGCGCTCTGGAGCAGCGGATAACCGAGAAACCCATAGGTCGCCAGATCCCGTTCCTTAAGCCTCTCCTGCTGATCCTTGTAGCTCGGCACCCGCTCCAGCCAGCCGAGCGGCGTGATCATGGAGAGCAGCAGGTGCAACTCGGCATGCTCGGGCACCCGCGACTGGACGAACAGCGTCGCCGAGCCAGGATTGATGCCTGCGGCCAGCCAGTCGATCACCATCTCGCGGGTGCTGCCCGGAATGATCGAGGGATCCTCGTAGTGGGTGGTGAGCGCGTGCCAGTCGGCGACGAAGAAGAAACACTCGTACTCGTGTTGGAGTTCGAGCCAGTTCTTGAGCACGCCATGATAATGGCCAAGATGCAGCCGGCCGGTCGGGCGCATGCCGGAGAGCACGCGCGCGTGTTGTGTGGAGACAGAAGCCAAGGGTCAGCGACCTCGCGTCAGACGAAGAAAAGCTCTTTGACCACACCGGAACCCGGCAGCAGCTCGACCATGGAAATCACGATCGGCAGCAGGATGGAGCCAAGCAGGCCCGTGACCAGGAGCGCCAGGAGGATGATGAGCCCGAAGGGCTCGAGCCGGGAAAAGTAGTAGGCCAGGCGCGGCGGCAGCAGGGCGTTCAGCACCCGACCGCCGTCGAGCGGCAGCAGCGGAACCAGGTTCAGGACCATGAGGAAGACGTTGATGAGCACGCCCGCCGCGCCGGTGTAGATCAGCGGCAGCGCCACCCACTGGCTGGAATGGAAGAGCATCAGCCCGGCCTGGATGGCGAGCGCCCAGAAAATCGCCATGATGAGATTGGCGCCCGGCCCGGCGATGGCCACCAGGGCCATGTCGCGCCGGGGATGGCGCAGATTGCGCCAGTCGACCGGAACCGGCTTGGCCCAGCCGAACAGAAAGCCCGCCAGCATGAAGGTCGCGATGGGAACCAGCAGGGTGCCGACCAGATCCACATGCCGGATCGGATTGAAGGTCACCCGACCCAGCATGAAGGCGGTCTTGTCGCCCAGGCGGTTGGCGACCCAGCCGTGAGCGGCCTCGTGGACGGTGATCGCGAACAGCACCGGAATGGCGAGGACCGCCAGCAATTGGAGATGGTTGAGGGCTTGCATCATTCCTCGAACAGGGTCGCGTCGCCCTTGCCGCGACGCACCAGCGCCGGCGGATCGGCCGTCATGTCGACCACGGTGGTCGGCTCCAGGCCACAGAAACCGCCATCGATGATCAGATCCACATGTTTGTCCAGGATCTCGCGCATCTCGTAGGGATCCGTCATCGGCAGCTCATCGTCGGGCAGGATCAGGGTGGTGCTGAGAATGGGCTGGTTCAGCTCGCCGAGCAGCGCGCGACAGATCTCGTTGTCGGGCACTCGCAACCCGATCGCCTTGCGCTTGGGATGCAGCAGCCGTCGCGGCACCTGCTTGGTGGCTTCGTGGATGAAGGTGTAGGCGCCGGGCGTGAGGGACTTCAAGAGCCGGAACGCCTGATTGTCGATCTTGGCGTAGGTGGTGATCTCCGAGAGATCCCGGCAGACCAGGGTGAAATTGTGCTTGTCGTCTAGGCGACGGATGCGTCGGATGCGCTCCATCGCGGACTTCTCGCCGATCTGGCAGCCCAGCGCATAGGAAGAGTCCGTGGGATAGACCACGATGCCGCCTTCGAGCAGGATCTCGACCGTCCGCCGTACCAGGCGCGGCTGCGGATTCTCGGGGTGGATCTGGAAGAACTGAGCCATAGTCGCTCCTTACCCACAGGCGGCCTGGGGTTCGACCGGGGCCACCGGCATCCCGGACCAGTCGCGCCAGATCGGCACGCAGCCTTCCGGAAGTCGCGGCAGCCGACCCAGCTCGATCCAGGGATTCTCGGGTCCGTGATAATCCGAACCGGCCGAGGCGCGCAGCCGCTGCTCGCGGGCATGGCGGGCGAAGGTGAAGGCATCGTCGCGACTATGACTGCCGGTAACTACCTCGACCCCCACGCCACCTACTTCGCGAAACTCGCCCAGCAGCGCCTGCATGCGCGTGCGGGTAAGTCCGTAACGGGCCGGATGGGCGATCACCGCCTCGCCGCCCGCCGCCCGGATCCAACCGAGCGCCTCCTCCAGGGTCGCCCACTGACCAGGCACATGGCCCGGCTTGCCGTTGGTCAGAAAGCGCCTGAAGACCTCTCCCATGTCGGACGCCAGACGCGCCTTGACCAGGAAGCGGGCGAAGTGGGTACGACCGATCAGGCGACCGTTGGAAAGTTCCCTGGCCCCTTCATAGGCATCCGGCACGCCATGCTTGCCGAGTCGACGGCCGATTTCCTCGGCCCGCCAGGCGCGAAACTCCATCAAGCGAGCCAGCCCTTCCCGAAGCCTTGGATTGGCGCAATCGAGGCGCAGGCCGACCACATGCACCGTGCGGCGGCTCCAGGTCACCGAGACCTCGACCCCTGGAATCAGAACCAGACCAAGAACCTCGGCCGCCGACGCGGCCTCATCCAACCCATCGGTCGTATCGTGATCCGTCAGGGCCAGAACCCCCACGCCCGCCGCGAACGCGCGCTCGATCAGCTCACTGGGCGCGAGCGTGCCGTCGGACGCGGTCGAGTGGGTATGCAGATCGGGGATGGGATTCATCGGCATAGTTTAACTGAACGCGGGGAGCGGCGTGAGTGGATACGCAAGACGGAGGCCATTGCGATTGCTATTCTTGGGAACCAGCGGTCGGCCCGGCCTAGAGAAGCGCGGTCAAACGAAAGACCGCCATGACGCGACGGGGTGAAATCCATGATGCTGCCACCGATCGACATCAGCTACATCGCCAACCGACTCGGCGAGCTTGGCGAGGATCTCCAGCGTGCCCGAGAGGACGCGGGGAACCCCATCGAGCCGCCCCCGCACATCCTGATCACCGGCCTCGACCGCCTCCTGGACATCATCAGGGCGGCGGATAAGGGATCAAGCGCCGATTTCGCGAAGGCCGTCCAGGACACGACCGGCTCCGACCCCGAGGTTCTCCTGGAGCATGGTCTGCATCTGCTCGCCCAGCTCGCGGGAGTCGCCGAGCGGCTGGGTCTTGCCGACCAGGCCCGCGCCATCGAGCAACTCGCGCTCCCCTTGAGTTGTTGGATGCTGCGCCGCGGCTGCGAGCTTCCGCACCCCGAACCCGTGGTCAACGCCATGGCCCTGCTCGCCAACAGTCTGCGCCAGCCGGAGCGGCTCGCGGAACTCTTCGGGCTCATGACCGAGGTCATGGACGGGATCGGCAGCGAACGGGGACTAGAGATGGAGCTCGGCAATCCCGCCCGTCCCTGGCGCGTCCTGCTGATGAATCGGGCGATCGTCGCCACCCGCAGCCACCAGCCGATCCTGATGGAAGAGGCCTTCGACTCGATCGTCGAGCACCTGCCGGAAGACGCGCCGGACTTCTTCCGCGAGGGTATGGGACAGATGGAGGCACTCGACTACCCAGTGCACGTCCGCGAGGTAATGCGGCGGTATTTCGAGGTTTGGTGCGTCGGACAGAGGCTGCATTGAGGTCGCTGGTCCGGTGACGAGGCTGCCCTGGTCGACGGGTGATCGGTCGCTTCGCCCGTTGAATAGGCGCCGCGCGACTCCCGCGAGCGCTCCCTCGCTCTCGACCCTCAAACAGACTCCCGCCGCCAAACCAGTGTCCGGTTGTTGACCGGCATCGCCTGGTTGGCGACCAGCGTCAAGCCGTTCCGGTCGGCCAGCGATTCCAACTCTTCCAGATCACGCAGCCCCATCCGAGGATCCTGGGCCTTGAGCCAGGCATCGAAGCGCCGGTTGCTGTCGCTGGTATAGCCCCCGCCCGCGTTGAAGGGGCCATAGAGCGCGAAAAGCCCACCCGGCGCGAGCACCGCGCCCACCCCGCGGAACATCGCCACGACCGCCTCGAAGGGCATGATATGCGCCGTATTGGCGCTGAACACCGCATCGAAGGGGCCATCCGGCCAGGCGCCCATGACATCGAGCGGCAATGGCGGAGGGAGGTTCGGCAACCCGGCCTCATCCAGCCACGCCCGAATGCCCGGCAGATGGGCCGGAACATCGCTCGTCTGCCAGGTCAAACGCGGCATGGCCGCGCCGAAAAAGACCGCGTGCTGACCCGTACCGCCACCGATTTCCAGCAGCCGCCGTGCCTCACGAAACAGCGGCTCGATCACCGCCAGAATCGGCTCCCTGTTCTCGTCGCAGGAGGCGGAATAAGGCTTGTCATAAGGGGTCACGCAAGAACCTCGCGGGCTTGATGAGAACGATCGACCTAAAAAGAGCTGTCAGCTTCCAGCCGCCAGCTATTGGGAATCAGCCACCTGGCCATTGACCGAGACCGGCCGAGGCTCACCCATTGGGTGAAGCCCGCAAGAAGCGAAAACCGAAGCGAAAACCTCGGCCATACCACGGCTGGAGGCGGATCGCTGACAGCTCTTTCTCTAAAAATAATAGGATGGAGACGTGAAGATAGAGGGTTGGGGTTCAGGTTCGTTCACCCCGGCATCTAGATTCGGTGGACGCCGGACGGAAAAGTTGGAGGTGGTTATCGACGCGATTGCTTTACCTCAGGCGCTACGACCGCCCTTGAGGACACGGCTTCGGGTATCGGACATGCCATAGGCCTCGTCGTGGATATTTTGCAGCAGCTCAAGTTCTTCCCAGGCGTCTTCCGGCCAGCCACCCGGCTGTCCGTGGTCCCCCAGAACCAGGTCGCGAAACATGATCTCGAAGGCATCGACATCTCCCCATCCGGCGATCAGTCGACTGATCGCCTCCGGAAAGTCGGATTCGAGTCGCGAAAGCCCGCCAGCCCGTCCGGATAGTCTCGCGAGATCGGCGCTCGTGGGACGCGCCAGCGGGAGCGAACGCATCCAATCCGGGGCGCCCTCCAGGCTGCCGGGACTATGGCGAGCCCTGTCCGGCAACTGATCGAGGAGCAGATTGACGAAGGCCTTGATGGCCTTGCGGGGATGCTCGAACTCAAGCGCCAGGGTATAGAGTTCCGCCCAGTCGAAACCCTTGGCCGCCGACTTACGGACATCGACGACGCGCGCGCGCAGACGAAGGCCGGGCAAGTCGCGCGTCCCCGCGATCGCGAGGCTGATGCTCTGATTGGCCTCGTAGGCATCGAACACGGTCACCGAATGCCGACCCTTGGCGATCTGCAGCAGCATCCGGCGCAGCTCCTCGGTATCGTTGACGGTCACCTCAAGCTCCCGAACCAGGGCACCGCCATCCTGGCTCTCGACGGTCATGTCACCCGTGCGAAGCAGCTTGAGCAGCCGCTCCAGCCGGGACTGACTGCGCGGCGACAGGCTGATGAACCTGACCGCGATCAGATAGCCGCCATCGGCGAGCGGCCTCGCCCGCAACAACTGAGCGTAAGCCGTGATTTGATCGTCGCGCTTCCAGGGGAAGACGATTCGCAGTGGACCCGCCTGTTTCGGCAACGGTTCGGCGATATAGAGCAGCGCGCCGCCCCAGGAGATATCCCGGTTGACCGCCATGATCGGCTCGTCCTGGCCAGGGATGGTGAGCTTGACCGGAATCCGCAAGTCGATGCGCGTCTGCGTGCGCCGATCCGTCGCGGTCAACCGTGGCTGTAACTCGTTCATGACAAATCACCTTTTTAGAACCCTACGGCTCCGAGTCCCTGCGATCCCTGCCACCGAGCCCGAGCCTGAAACCCGTGTACTCTATCAAGCAACAGACCTTGAAGCATGCGGGAAGTATAGAGGAAACCGCCCCGGGCCTTTGTGAGCGACACCCCATCCTCTTTCTCGGGATTCCCTCGCGGATTCTCTCGTCGGCCACCGATTCCGGGCGATCGGGGCCGCCGGCAAAGGGCGCGGGTTGTTTCCGCGTCGCTAGATCAATAGACTTCCGCGCTTTAATCGATGAAGCCGGATCCGATGCGCACCTCACAGTTTCCTCTCCAGACCATCAAAGAGACGCCGGCCGATGCCGAAATCGCCAGTCACCGGCTGATGCTGCGCGCGGGCCTGATCCGCAAGCTCGCCGCCGGCCTCTACACCTGGCTGCCGCTCGGGCTGCGGGTGCTGCGCAAGGTCGAGCGCATCGTGCGCGAGGAGATGGATCGCGCCGGGGCGCTGGAGGTCTCCATGCCCGCCGTGCAGCCCGCCGAGTTGTGGCAGGAATCCGGGCGCTGGGATCAGTACGGACCGGAGCTGCTGCGCCTGCGCGACCGCCATCAACGCGACTTCTGCTTCGGTCCCACGCACGAGGAGATCATCACGGATCTCGCCCGCAACGAGCTCAAGAGCTACAAGCAGCTCCCGATCAATTTTTACCAGATCCAGACCAAGTTCCGCGACGAGATCCGTCCACGCTTCGGTGTGATGCGCGCGCGCGAGTTCCTGATGAAGGACGCCTACTCCTTCCATCTGGACGACGACTCGCTCAACGAGACCTACCAGCGGATGCACGAGACCTACTGCCGCGTCTTCAGCCGCTGCGGACTGGATTTCCGCCCCGTGCAGGCCGACACCGGCAGCATCGGCGGCAACGTCTCGCACGAGTTCCATGTGCTGGCGTCCTCGGGCGAGGACGCCATCGCCTTCTCGACCGGGAGCGACTATGCCGCCAACATCGAGCTGGCCGAAGCCGTCGCCCTAAGCGACAGGCTCGCGGCGCCAAGCCAGGAGGCGCGGTTGGTCGACACGCCCAACGCCCGGACCATCGCCGACCTGGTCGAGGGGTTCGACCAGCCGATCGAGCACACGGTCAAGACCCTGGTCGTCGCCGCCGCCGACGGGATGGAGGCGAACCTGGTCGCCCTGCTGGTGCGCGGCGACCATGAACTCAACGCCATCAAGGCGGAAAAACTGCCCCAGGTCGCCGCCCCGCTGCGCATGGCGAGCGAGGACGAGATCCGCGCGGCGATCGGCGCCGGTCCCGGCTCGCTCGGCCCCAGGGATCTGCCGATTCCCTGCATCGTCGACCGCACGGTCGCGGTCACCGCCGACTTCAGCGCCGGGGCCAACCAGGACGGCAAGCATTGGTTCGGGCTCAACTGGGGCCGGGATCTGCCGCTGCCCGAGGTCGCCGATCTGCGCAACGTGGTCGAGGGCGATCCCAGCCCGGACGGCCAGGGGACGCTCACCATCGCGCGCGGCATCGAGGTCGGTCACATCTTCCAGCTCGGACGCAAGTACAGCGAGGCGATGAAAACGACCGTGCTGGGCGAGGACGGCCGGGCGACGACGCTGACCATGGGCTGCTACGGCATCGGGGTCTCGCGCCTGGTCGCCGCCGCGATCGAGCAGCATCACGACGAGCGCGGCATTTGCTGGCCCGCCCCCATCGCCCCCTTCGAGGTTGCCCTGCTGCCGATGAAGCTCGGCAAGTCCTACCGGGTGCGCGAGGTGACCGACCAGCTCTACGCCGAGCTGCAAGCGGCCGGGATCGAGGTTCTGCTCGACGACCGCGATGCCCGTCCCGGCTTCATGTTCGCCGACATGGAACTGATCGGCATCCCACACCGCATCGTCGTCGGCGACAAGGGACTCGATGACGGCCAGGTCGAGTACAAGGGCCGGACCGACGAAGAGATGCAGCTCATCCCGCTCGCCGAGATCGTCGGCTTCGTGCGCGAACGGCTGAGGTCATAGAGATCCAGCCAGCGTCCGGCGACGCGCTGACCCAAACAACCACTCGCGCCACGTCGAGCACCGGAAGCTCGGCGTCGGCGACGAGAACATCAGGCCGCCATAGTCTTGACCGATCGGCCCGAGCGCCGCGCCTCGGCGTCGGCGGCCTCCCCCACTTAGGAACCTAGGATCACCCGTGAATAAAGAAGCCTCTTTCAACCGCGATGAGTTGCTGGCCTGCGGGCGCGGCGAGATGTTCGGTCCGGGCAATGCCCAGTTGCCGGTGCCCAACATGCTGATGATGGATCGCATCACCCGCATCGCGAACTTCGGTGGCGCGAACGCCAAGGGCGAGATCGTTGCCGAGCTGGATATCAACCCGGATCTCTGGTTCTTTCAGTGTCATTTTCCGGGCGATCCGGTCATGCCGGGCTGTCTCGGCCTGGATGCCCTCTGGCAGCTCGTCGGCTTCTATCTGGGCTGGATCGGCAACCCCGGTCACGGCCGGGCGCTGGGTGTCGGAGAGGTCAAGTTCACCGGACAGGTACTGCCGAACGCCACCCGGGTGAGTTATCACATCGACATGAAGCGCGTCATCACCCGCAAGCTGGTGCTGGGCATCGGCGATGGGGTGGTTCAGGTCGATGGTCGCACCATCTATACCGCCAAGGATCTACGGGTCGGTCTCTTCACCTCGACCGATGGGTTCTAGGGCGGTTTCCTGAACGGGATCCCGCCGGCGGCTGGTCGATGGACCGGAGGCTCGGGATTTCCAGGATCGGAAACCTGAGATTCCCCCGAAATTTCGTCTTCCAAGGGTGACGCACAATGACTGTCACACTGGAGACGATGACGCAAAAGATTCCGAAGCAGGACTACACCGCCGAGTTTAAGTCACAGGCGATCAAGCGGGTCAATGCTGGCAAGAGCGTGGACAAGCGAAGCGCCGTCCACCAAACGGCCTAAAGTCCTTCGCGAAGATCGTTGATGTTAGCCATCAGCGTCATGGGATCGAGGGGTGAGGGATCGAATCCGACACGCTCGTAAAACGCTTGCGTGGACGGCGACAAGGCATGGACGATCAGGCCACGGATACCTATGGCATCCGCTGCCGCCATGACTCGCAAACAGGCATCACGGACCAGGGCACGCCCCACTCCAGAGCCTTGCAATGATTGGTCGACGGCAAGCCGACCCAGAACCACGACTGGGATGGGATCGGGCATGTTGCGCCGTAAACGGCCAGTGGCCAGTTCAACCGTCACGGCGCTGGAGGCCAGCGCGTAATAGGCGAAGACCCGGCGGCTATGGCAGACGACGAAGGTGCGGGAGGCGCCGGTTGCCTGATTCTTGAGGGCACGCTGTTTGAGCCAGCGATCCAGGCTCTCGACGCCGCAGTCAAAGGTGATCGTGTCGTGATGGGCGGCGAGCGGCTCCGGCGCGGCAAGGCTCACGGCTCATCCCATGGAGCTGGGGTTCGCAGGGTTTTCCGTAGGCGCGAATTGGGATCCGGGGCGCGGTCGAGACGCGCCAGGAACTCGGCGTAGGCATCCGGTGCGACCATTAGCAAGGCTCGATCCAATAGAGCTGCCTCAGCCGCGCTCCGGGCGGCGTCGAGAATGAAGTCGGTGCGGTTCTTTCCCTGGGCCTTGGCCGCCCGGTCGATCAGACCGCGCACTTCGGGCTTGATGCGCAGATTCAGGGTGTCGCGCTTGGCTACGAGGTTGGTTGCCGTCATGACGGTGGCTCCCTATGTGACGTCCCAAAGTATAGGTGTAGTGTCAATGTCAGTACAGGATAAACTGTATCAAGGATGGAAACCTCGTACTCACGATTCGCCCCGTCATGGACGGGATTGGCAGTTGGCAGTTGGCAGTTGGCAGTTGGCAGTTGGCAGGGTCTATAAAGCTCTGTTTTTAATCCTGTCAATCTTGAAGAATCCTGTTAATCCTGTCCCATTCCGGAGCCTTCGGTCGGGTACGGACTTCCCGGAAATCGTTTTGAACGAATCGACATGACCAGAATCGACTTCTACAGCCTCGCTCCCGAGAGTCGCGGCGACCGGTTTCTGCTGACCTGCCGTCTGGTGGAACGCATCCGCGCCAGCGCGCGGCGGGTGCTGATCCATTGTCCCGATCCCGAGGAATGTCGGCATCTGGACCGCCTGCTCTGGACCTTCCGCGAGGACAGCTTTCTACCCCATGGGCTGGTGGGTCAGGTGGATCCGGATCTGACCCCCGTGCTCATCAGCCAGGGTGGTTCGCCCGAGAGCGAGCATCAGGTGTTGCTGAACCTGTCCCTCGGGATCCCCGATTTCCTGGACCGTTTCGAGCGCCTGTGCGAGGTCGTGGACCATGAACCCCAGGCGCGCCAGGCCGGACGCGAGCGCTTCCGGGTCTACCGCGAACGCGGATACGCGCTCGATCATCACCAGATTCGACTCTGACCCTTTCTACCCAGGATCCCCTTCGGCGCGCGCGGACACCGGGGAATCCGTCCCATCCAGATCGAGCGACGCGCGAACCAGGCCCAGGGTCGCGCGGGCCGTTTCGAAATCGAAGCATTCGACCGCGTGCGTGAAGCCTTCGAAGGCGTCCCCGAACAGGTCTCCAATAAGCGGAGCGGACTCGCGCAGGCATTGAATGGCGCGGCTGTTGTCTTCCTCCAGCAAGCGGTCCAGTTCATCGAGTGCCTGGCCGAACCGATCCGGATCCCAGCCAGGATCAAGGCCCCTGACCTCATCGGGAGGCGCCCAGGGCCGGATGCCCTCGATCAAGTCGCCGAAGGCCGCTTCGACCTCCGCGAGCACCGGCTCGATCCCATCCGGCATCGCCTCCGCGCGCAACGCCGCCTGAAGACATGCCGCGAGTTCGGCCAGGCGCTCGGCCCCCAGATTGCCGGCGACCCCCTTGAGCCCATGAGCGATCCGGGCCGCGGCCTCGCGCTCACCGGCGTCAAGCTGGGTACGCATCCGCCGCGCGTCCTCGGCGTGATGCTGGACGAAGAGATGCAGCAGGCGCGAATAGGTCGCCCGATTGCCACGCACCGAGGCGAGTCCACGCTCCGCGTTCAGACCGGGGATCGACGACAGCCGCTCGACATCGCGCGGGTTCGCGCCCTCGTCGGTTCCTGGCGTTCGCGCCCTGGACGGCGCTCCGGGTCGCGACGGCAGCCAGCGCAGAAGCGCGGCGTAGAGCGCGCCGGGCTCGACCGGCTTGGCCACGAAATCGGTCATCCCCGCAGCCAGACAGGCCTGGCGGTCTTCCTCGAAGGCGTTGGCGGTCATGGCCAGGATCGGCAGCGCGGCCTGGGCGGGATCGGCGCGGATATGTCGCGTGGCTTCCAGCCCATCCATCTCGGGCATCTGAACATCCATCAGGACCAGGTCGTAAGCCCGCTCGGCGAGCATGTCCAGGGCCAGGCGTCCATTCTCCGCCGTATCCACCGCGAGGTTCACCGCATGGAGCAACTCCAGCGCCACCTCGCGGTTGATGAGATTGTCCTCGGCCAACAGAAGACGGGCGTTAGAACAGTGCTCGCGCAGAAGATCCTCGGTGCTGTCCCCCGGTCGCGCCGATACCGGGGACTCGACGACGTCCTGGCCTCGACCGAGACACGCGGTGAACCAAAAGGTACTGCCCACCTCGAATTGGCTCTCCACCCCCGCCTCGCCGCCCATGAGTTCGGCGAGCCGGCGGGTGATGGCGAGCCCCAGACCGGTGCCGCCATATTTCCGGGTGGTCGAGACGTCCGCCTGACCGAAGGGCGTGAACAGCCGCGGCAGCGCGTCCGGCTGGAGGCCGACGCCGGTGTCGCTGACCTCGAAGCGCACCAGCGCGCAACCGGCCCGATCCTCCAGCCGACGCGCCCGCAGGGTGACACTCCCCCGCTCGGTGAATTTGACGGCATTCGCCGCGTAGTTCAGCAGGGCCTGTCGCAGGCGCGTCGGATCGCCGCTCAGCCAGGGCGGTACATCGCCCGTATCCAGCCGAATCACCAACCCCTTCGATCGCGCCTGGTCGGCGATCAGCGATCGAACCTGTTCGAACAGACCCTGGAGCGAGAAATCCGTTTGTTCCAGATCCATTCGGCCCGACTCGATCTTGGACAGATCGAGAATGTCGTTGACGATCGCCAACAGATGCTTGGCGGCCGACTCGATCTTGCTCAAACGCCCCGCCTGCTCGGGTGTGACGCCACTCTGTCCCATCAGATAGGTGAGACCGATGATGGCGTTCATCGGGGTACGGATCTCGTGGCTCATATTGGCCAGGAAGGCACTCTTGGCGCGGTTGGCCGTCTCGGCGGCCTGGCGCGCCGATTCCCGGAGGCGATCCGTCTCCTTGCGCGCGCTGATGTCGCGCGAGAAACCCACGAGGCCGAGCAGGGTTCCATCGGCGTCCAGCACCGGCGCCTTGAAGGTCTCGTTCAGTGACGGCGGCTGGGTCGGAATGATTTCCTCGACCGTCTTTTGGTGACGACTGGCCATCACCTCCTCGTCGTCGGCGCGGTAATCCCGGGCGACCTCGGGCGGCCAGATGTCGAAATCCGTCTTGCCGATGATGTCCTCGATCGAGCGGCCACAGACCTCCGCCTTGGCCCGGTTCAGCGCCAGGAAGCGTCCACCGGCATCCTTCAGCCAGATCATGAAGGGAATGTTGTCGATGATGGCGCGCAGCGATTGCGTCTGACGGCGCAATTCGGTGGTGCGGGTGCTCACCAACTCCTCGAGGTGCTTGCGGTAACGCTCGACCTCCTCGCTCGCGCGCTTGAGCGCGTCGATGTCCTGTATCGATCCGCGCATTCGCGTCAAATACCCGTCCTCGAAGATCGGACGTCCGAGGACACGCACCCATTTCTCCTCGCCCGAGACGGTGACGAGCAGGGCCTCCAGATCATAGGGGCATCCCTCCTTCATGGCGTCCTGGATGGCCCGCTCGACGCGGGCGCGGTGCTCGCCATGGAAGAAGCTCAAGCCAAAATCGACATCCGCCTTGCGGGCGGGATCCACCCCATGGATCCTCGCCACCTCGTCGGTCCAGGAGCCCTGGCCGGTCGCTGGATCGTATTCCCAGGCGCCGATATGGGCGATGGCACTCATCTCGCCAAACAACTGATTGATCTCGCGCAGTAACTTCTCCGCCTGCTTACGCTCGCCGATCTCGCGACAGATGCAGAGGACCATCTGCTCGCCGCCCCAATCGGTTCCCCCGACGCTAACCTCCACGTCATATTCCGAGCCGTCCTTGCGCCGGTGACGGGACTCGAAGGTGCCCTGGAAATCTTCCAGGTGGGCGAAGCCCTGGCGGATGTCCGCCTCGGACATGAGGGCATCGTATTCCCAGGTGCGCAGACCGATGAGTTCTTCCGGCGCATAGCCGAGCATCTCGGCGAAGCGGTGGTTGGCCTCCATGATGCGATGCTCATGGTCGACGACGAGAATGCCGTCGCGCGAGCGCTCGATCAGCGCCAGGCGGCGCGCGGTCTCATCGGCCAGAGCGATCTCCTGGCGCTGACGGATCACCACCACGACCGCGACGGCCATGACGAGCGCCAGCAATCCGGCGAACAGGATCCAGACGGCGCTCCCGGCCGCCTCGGCGATCACCTCGGCGAGATCGATCTTGACCACCAGCAGCCAGTCGGTCTCGGGAACCAGCCGCGCGACCCCCATCACGGGCGCGCGACGATAATCGCGGCCGACCTGGAGCCGACCCAGGAGACTTGGATCTTGGATGAACCGAGCCGCCAGCAAATCCTCGGTCGCGAGCGGCATATCGAAGCGCCCCGCCGCCGCCGCCCCGTCCTCCAGGTGGCGGAGCTGATTGAGGACCAGGATCCGATCCCCCTCGCGCCGCAGCAGCAGAGCCTCTCCGGTGTCGGTCGGAATCGGCCAGACCGCGATCAGCGGATGGAGAAAGAACCCCGGATCGCTATGGAGCACGATCAGGGGTCCAGGGCGGCCGTCGTGGTAGGCCGAGAGTGGCACCAGGAAGTCCAGATGCATGGCCCCCGCCGCGTCGCGATAGGGTCCGTGATGAACAAGGTTCTGGTCGATGACGGCCTGTTTCGCGGCCGTGACGAGCCGGGCGTCCAGCGGATGCAGCGCGCCCTGGGAGTTCCACAGGGGCCGACCGCCCGCATCGAGCATCATGACCCCCTGAAAGGCGTTGTAACGCGCGAACTCCTTGAGATGGACGATCAGGGAGGCCGCCAACCGCAGGCCCGCTTCCGAGTCGGGACTGGAGTCCAGTTCGGAGACCAGCAGGGTGTTGCGCAGGAAGCCCGCGTCGCCCCGTCGCTCCCCGAGCCAGGCGGAGATCTGGCTCGTCTTGAGTTCGGCGATGGTCAGCAGACGCGCCGCCACATTGCCCCGGTGCTGCTGATAGCCGAGCAGGATGCCGCCCGCGGTCAGGAGCGCGATCGCCACCGCCAGCAGCGCGATGGGAAAACAGGGGGAGCGCGGTGAAGCGGCACCATGCACCGGCACGCGCCCCCGCGCGACCGAGCGCCACAAGCCTTGCGCCAGCGGGTACGGCAACGCGAGGGCCAGGACCGTGAACAGCCAACCCTCGAGCGCGGCGATGGGCGCCAGTCGCGGCGAGAGATCGATCAGCCAGGCCGCCAATCGACCGTCGAGGAACACCCAGAGTCCGGCGAGCAGGGCATAGGCCAGGAGGAGCCACGGCATCCAGCGGCGCCCAGCCCGAGCGACCCCTGGATCAGGGGCGCCGCTCATGCGCCTTCGCTTTCACCGTAACGCACCGCGATCCTTTGGAATTCCTCGAACCTGGCGATAAAGGCATCCGTCACGTCCGGGTCGAAATGCGCGCCACGCCCCGCGAAGATGATGTCGTAGGCATCCTGGAAGGGCATCGGCGGCTTGTAGACGCGCGGCGAGATGAGCGCGTCGAAGACATCGGCGAGCGCCATCAGCCGCGCGGCGATGGGGATCGCATCCCCGGCCAGCCCATCCGGATAGCCGGACCCGTCCCAGCGCTCGTGGTGGTAATGGGCGATGTCCTTGGCCATGACGAGGAATTCGAGCGGCCGCTCGGCATCACGCTCGGCATATTCGATGGCATCGCTGCCGAGCTTGGCGTGGGTCTTCATGATCTCCCACTCGTTCGGCGTCAGCTTGCCGGGCTTGAGCAGGATGTAATCCGGAATCCCCACCTTGCCGATGTCGTGCAAGGGCGCCGACTTGACCAGAAGATCGATGTTGCGAGGCGTCAGGAACTCGACGAAACGGGGATGCTCGCGCAGCTGCTCGGCCAGGGCATGCACATAGCCCTGGGTTCGCCGCAAATGATTGCCGGTCTCGGGATCGCGGATCTCGGCCAGGTGCGCCAGGGCGTGGATGCTGACATCCTGGACCACCAGATTCTCGCTCATGCGCCGCTGGAGTTCGCTTTCGAGATAGGTGTTCTGATCCCTCAGCCAATCGCGCGCCTGCTTGAGCTCCAACTGGGTATGCACCCGCGCCCTCAGGATCGGCGGCACCACCGGCTTGGCGATATAGTCCACCGCGCCGACATCGAGCCCGCGGATCTCGGCCTCGGTACTGTCCATGGCGGTGACGAAGATGACCGGGATATCGCGGGTCGCCACATCGGCGCGCAACCGCGAAAAGACCTGATAACCATCCATGTCGGGCATCATGACATCGAGCAGGATCAAATCGGGCTTGGGCGCCGTCTTGACCACCCGCAGCGCCTTTTCGCCGGAGGTAGCGGCGCGCACGCGGTAATCGGTCTGCAGGAGTTCACTGAGAACCGTCAGATTTTCGGGCGAGTCATCGACGATCAGGATCGTCGCCAGGCTTGCGTCCATCGTTAAGCCTCCGACCAGGGATCAGACGGACGCGGCACTCCCTGTCCCGCGCGGAAAACTAGATTGAATATAAGGGACAAGCGATCTCCAAATGATTCGAAGCCTTGAAACCGCCTGGGCGTCGGGAGACGAGCCTGGTGATCGGGATGGCGGGACAATCCGGGCTGAACATAGCCCACATGATTCTTAGGCCTAACCCGCTCGGACGCAACCAGTACGCGCGATTCTGCCCTGTTTCGAAGCACCCGGATGAGATCCGGCTCTCAATCCATCCTTCGACATCCTCAGGGATGCGAGCTTCGTGGGTATCTTGAGCCTCGGAGCTTGGAGGATGGGCAGGTCCAACCGGCCTGGGCGTGACCAAAAATGAGGCGTACCGGCCATCCTTCGTGGACTGGGGCGGGCGAGCGCGAACCCCAAGGATTCCTCCTCAGACCTGTCCGTAGTGCTCGCGCTCGCCGAGCCAGCGCGCGACCAGCGGGGTCGCCAGCTCGGGATGCTGGCTCAGAATCCGGTCGGCGGCGCGTTGCGCCGCCGGAACCAGCGGTTGATCGCGCAGTGGATCGGCGATGCGAAACTGGATCGCGCCGGTCTGGCGCGTCCCCAGCACCTCGCCCGCGCCACGGATCGCGAGGTCACGCTCGGCGATCTCGAAGCCACTGACCGAGCCGCGAATGATGCCAAGCCGCTCCTTGGCCACCAGGGACAGGGGCGCGTGATAGAGCAACAGACAATGGCTCTCGACCGAGCCGCGCCCGACCCGCCCGCGCAACTGATGAAGTTGGGCGAGCCCAAGCCGCTCGGGGTTCTCGATGATCATGAGGCTGGCATTGGGCACGTCGACGCCGACCTCGATCACCGTGGTCGCGACCAGCAGATCCAGCGTCCCGGCCGCGAATTCCGCCATCAGGGCGTCGCGCTCCTGGCTCTTGAGCCGACCATGCACCAGCCCGACACGCTGCCCCGGCAGACGTTCGGACAACTGACGGGCGGTCTCCTCGGCCGCCTGGCATTCCAGCGCCTCGGACTCCTCGATCAGGGTACAGACCCAATAGGCTTGACGCCCCGCCTCGCAGGCCAGGCGGACCCGCTCGATGACCTCGTCGCGGCGGTTGTCCGGAACCGCGCGGGTGGTGATCGGGGTACGCCCCGGCGGCAGGGCGTCGATCACCGAGAGATCCAGATCGGCGTACAGGGTCATGGCGAGCGAGCGCGGAATCGGGGTGGCGGTCATGATGAGCTGATGCGGCGCGCCACCGTCGCGCCCGCCCTTCTCGCGCAGCTTCATGCGCTGATGCACGCCGAAGCGATGCTGCTCGTCGACGATCACCAGCCCGAGATCCCGGAAGGCGACGTCGTCCTGCAGGAGGGCATGGGTTCCCACCACGATCCGCGCCGCGCCGGAGGCGATCGCCTCCAGTCGCTCCTCGCGCTCCCGGCCCTTGTGACGACCGGCCAGCCAAAGGGGCTCGATCCCCAACGACCGGACCCAGCCGCCCAGGCTCCGATGATGCTGTTCGGAGAGCAGTTCGGTCGGCGCCATCAGGGCGGCTTGACAGCCCGCCTCAAGCGCCTGGAGCGCCGCCAGGGCCGCGACGACCGTCTTGCCCGCGCCCACGTCGCCCTGCAGGAGGCGCTGCATCGGCCGCGTCTGGGTCAAATCCCCGGCGATCTCCGCGACGACCCGTTCCTGGGCGGCGGTCAGCGCGAACGGCAGACCCGCGAGCAGTGAGCGACGCAGTCGACCATCGCCGTTCAACACCGGCGCCGCGATCCCGCGCTGCTCCAGTCGCATGCGTCGCAGACTGACCTGATGGGCCACCAACTCCTCGAAGGCCAGCCGCGCGAAGGCGGGGTGCCGCCCGTCCATCAGCTCCTGGAGACTGGTCTCGATCGGAGGCCGGTGCAGGAACGCCAGCGCCTCGGTCAGGCTGGGTAGGCCGAGGGACGCCAGGATCCCGGCCGGCAGCAGCTCGGCCGGGCTCGCCTGCTCCATGAGCGCGAGCGCCTGATCGGTCAGACCGCGCCAGCTCGATTGCTGGAGCCCCTCGGTAGAGGGATAGATGGGCGTCAGTCGCGCCCCCGTCCCCTCGTCCGAGGCACGCTGGAGCCGGTATTCCGGATGCACGATTTCGAGCGATTGGGGGCCCTGGCGCACCTCGCCATAGCAGCGCAGACGCTCGCCAACCTTGAGGCTCGCGACCTGCTGGGGGGAAAAATGGAAGAATCTCAGCAGCAGGCCCGCGCCGGCCACATCGCCGAGCCACACCTTGAGCGAGCGCCGACGTCCGGAAGCGATCTCGGCGTCGAGGATCTCGCCCTCGACCAGGGCCTCGCTCCCGGGTTGGACATCCTGAATCGGCGTCAAGCGGGTGCGATCCTGATAGCGGACCGGCAGATGGAAAAGCAGATCCTGCACCGTGCGGATCCCGAGTTTGTCGAGCCGCTCGGCGACCTTGGGCCCCACGCGGTTCAGCGACCGCACGGGAACCCGGTCCAGCCGAAGCGGTGGATCTGGGGAGTCTGGCGCGAGTTGAGTCAAGGTCGGCGTGTTTGATCTAATCGAGGACCGAACCGGTCCGGTTTCAACCCCAAGCCCTGGAGTCCGCTGGATGATCGTGCAACAGACCCTATCACTGCAAACCCGCGGACGCGGAACCTACGACATCACCCAGGAGGTCTGTCGGCGGGTTCGCGACAGCGGCCTTCGGCTCGGCCTCTGTCATGTCTTCGTCCAGCACACCAGCGCCTCGCTGGTGCTCTGCGAGAACGCCGATCCCACCGTGCGGCGGGATCTCGAAGCCTTCATGGCGCGGCTGGTTCCGGACGGCGACCGTCTGTTCGATCACACCGACGAGGGACCGGACGACATGCCGGCCCATCTGCGCGCCATCCTGACCAACATGGACCTGACGGTTCCCATCCACGACGGCGACTGTCGGCTCGGAACCTGGCAGGGTATCTATCTCTACGAGCATCGCGCCCACCCGCACCAGCGGCGTGTCGCCTGCACCATGATCGGTGAGTGACGGCCTGGGCCGGTATTCACGGGGCCGCGCTGAGGCGCGCGCCATCCGCTCCGCCCATGCGCGAGCGGATGGCCTGGGCCAACTGGTGGACCGCCATGGCGTAGTAGGTGCTGTGGTTATAACGGGTGATGACGTAGAAGTTCTTGAGTCCCAGCCAGTATTCATAGCCGCCCTTGGCGTCCAACTCCAGCAGACTGACCGAACCGGCCCGTCCGATCGGGCGCGCGGGCGTGATACCTCGGCTCGACAGCTCGCCCAGTCCATAGCTGGTGTTGAAGCCGGTCTTCATGAGCCGAGCGTTCGACCCCGGTCCCACTTGCGCGCGCACCGCCACCGGCTCGCCCGTTTGCCAGCCGTGCTGTTTGAAATAGTTGGCCACGCTGCCGATGGCGTCGGCCGGATTCCAGAGGTCGCGGTGTCCGTCGCCGTTCAGGTCGACCGCGTGGTCGCGGAAGCTCGATGGCATGAACTGTCCCAACCCCATGGCGCCCGCGAAGGATCCGCGCGGACTCTGGGGATCCACGCCCTCGTCGCGGGTCATGATGAGGAAATTCTCCAATTCGCCGGTGAAGTACTCGGCACGACGCGGATAGGCGAAGGCGAGCGTCGAGAGCGCGTCGATGATGCGCGTCTTGCCGACGAAGCCGCCGTAACGGGTCTCGACACCGATGATGGCCACCATGTACTCGGGTGGCACGCCGTAACGCGCGGCGGCCCGATCGAGCGCCGAGGCGTTGCGCCGCCAGAAGGCGACGCCATTGCCGATTGACTCATCGGAGAGGAACTTGGCGCGATAGCGGGTCCAGGCCCCATTAGGGCCAGTGCTCTTGCTTGGGGCCTGGCGATCCATCAGATCGATGATGGATTGCTGCCGGCGCGCCTTAGAGAGGATCGCCGCCGTGCGCTCCGGCTCGAAGCCATGCCGGCGCATCCGCTCGATGAACCCATCCACGCCTGGCGCGCCCGCGAAATCGCCGCCGACCCTGGCCGCCGAGGGCCTGGCCAGATGGGTGTAATCGGGAGCCGGCCGGGTCGATTGAGTGCTACAACCAGCGAGCAACATCAAGGGAACCAGGACGAGGAACATCGGAATGCGCATGACGGAGGGCCTGAGAAACGGAATCGAGTGGCGCGATAGAGTAAGGCAGAAATCGAGGATCGCAAAGCAAGCCACTTAATTTTCTCGGAATTAAGTGACGCGAGCGGCGGGGACATGGACCGGACTCGCACCCGCGTTTCACGAGGCGGAACGACTCATCGCCAACCCGGATCGCTCCCGGATTCCGCCCGGACGGCCGCTGGACCGAGATTGTTTCCTGAAAAATCCATACCCAAAATCCGATGAAATAGACAGGATTAACAGGATGATTCAGGATCAGCAGGATTTATAAACCATTATTTTCAATCCTGTAAATCTTGAGAAATCCTGTTGATCCTGTCTGAATCCAACCCTTTCGGTCTGACCTGAATTCTCCAGGAAATCGCCTAGGGCGATCAGTCATCCAGAACCATCACGCCATCCATCTCGATCGCCGCGCCCTTGGGCAGAGCCGCCACGCCGATCGCGGCACGGGCCGGATAGGGTTCCTGGAAATACTCGGCCATGACCTGGTTCACCAAGGCGAAGTCGTTGAGGTCGGTCAGAAAGATATTGAGCTTGACGATATCGGCCAGACTGCCGTTAGCGGCGCGGGTGACGGCGCTCAGATTGTCGAACACACGTCGGATCTGGGCATCCATGCCTCCGGCGACCAGTTCCATGGTCTCGGGAACCAAGGGAATCTGGCCCGATAGATAGACGGTGTCGCGAACCCGAACCGCCTGGGAATAGGTGCCGATCGCGCGCGGCGCGCGGTCGGTGCGAATGATCTGCTTGGTCATGTCGATGGCTCCGAAAAATGCTGGGCCTGTGGCCAGTCAGCGCCAAAAGCGAGCGCGGGCAAGCGCTGACTGGGAGGGTTTTCTGGAAATCACCCCAAGGGTGGCTCCCGGCTCTCACGAGACCGGATTCTAGTGGAAAAGCCGCTTCCACCAACGGCGGCGATTGTTCGGCGCCGCCCGGCTCGCCGGCAGATCGCAGGGCGGCAGCAGGCTCATCACCCAGCCCGGCAGCGGCGGGTTGGTGCTGGAACCGCAGGACACCCCGAGATTGTGCGGATCGTAGATCTTGATCAAGGCCGGACAGCTCGGCTCGTCGGCATAGACGATGCCGCAATAATCCTCGTCATGCTCGGCCCGGAGGAGCGCGTCGATCTCCGCGACGAAGGTCAGAACCTGTGCCGCGTCGGCCGGCGCGACGGGCGGCGGCTCCCCGACGGCATAGAGATACCAGCCGGCATCGGCGGAGGCCCGGACTCGATCCCAGAGGGCATCGAGCTGCGGCCAGCGCAGCGCCGAGGTGAAACTCCCGCGAAAGGCGGTAAGAAAAGGGTCGAGCGAAGCGGTGGCGTCAGTCATCGCGAGAATTCCGGGTACCAATCGAGCTAGCCTGAGGATGTCTCGATATAATCGCAACCTTGTCGATTCCGGATCAACCTTCATGCCAGCCTTGTACCAATCCAATCTCTCGAACCTCCCATTGATCGGCCGCGGCAAGGTCCGCGACCTCTACGAGGTCGGTTCGGATCATCTGCTGGTGGTCGCCACCGACCGCCTGTCCGCGTTCGATGTCGTGCTGCCCCAACCCATTCCAGGCAAGGGCGAGGTGCTCTCGCGCCTCTCCCGCTTCTGGTTCGCCCGCACCTCGGGCCTGATCCCGAATCATCTGACCGAGATCCCGGTCGCGGCCATCGTGACGGATCCGGCCACGCTCGACCAGCTTGGCGAGCGCGCCATGGTCGTTCGGCGGCTCAAGCCCCTGCCGGTCGAGGCGATCGTGCGCGGCTATCTGATCGGCTCCGGCTGGAAGGATTATCAGTCGAGCGGCGCGATCTGCGGTATCGCCCTGCCACGCGGGCTGCGCCAGGCCGATCGCCTCCCCGGGGCCATCTTCACACCATCGACCAAGGCGGAACTGGGAGCCCACGACGAAAACGTCGACTTCGCCCGCACGGTCGCGCTCCTGGGCCGGGAGTTGGCCGAGCAGGTGCGCGACACCAGTCTCGCCATCTATACCCAGTGCGCCGCCTATGCCCTTGGACGCGGCATCATCATCGCGGATACCAAATTCGAATTCGGGCTCGACGACGAGGGCCGACTCCATCTGATCGACGAGGCGCTGACCCCGGACTCCTCCCGCTTCTGGCCGGCGGACCAATACCAGCCGGGCTCCAGCCCGCCAAGCTTCGACAAACAATTCGTTCGCGATTATCTTGAGACCCTGGACTGGGACAAGACCCCGCCCGGCCCCGAGCTGCCTCAGGCGATCATCGACCGGACCGCGGCCAAATATCGCGAGGCCGAGGAACGCCTGACCCAATGAGGCTGGGCCAAGCCCGGATTATGACTTGCGCCGTATCCGAATGAATGGGATGTTCCCGATGCCGGCGGGGCGAATGGATTGACCGCGTTGATGGCGCGGATGCAGGGGCGAATGAATTCGCCCCTACAGTTCGCAAGCCCGAGCCGGCCAACAGAATGGAGTGAACGACGAGCAACGGAGAATCCCTCAGAGTCCCTCGATCGAGGAGCGAACCATGCGCATAGAAGACATCCAGCCAGGGATGCGGCTCGCCAAGGACATCCACGATCCTCATGGACATATCCTGATGCGCGCCGGCCTCGCCATCACGGAGCGCCAGATCCGGGCCTTCAAGTCATGGGGAATCCATGAGGTCGAGATCACCTCGGACGAGGCTCCCAATCCACGCGAGATCCGCGATCCCAAGGCCATCGCGGAGATCCACCAGTTGCTCGACACGCAGTTCAGCCTGAGCAATCTCGATCACCCCACGGTCCAGGCGCTGCATCAGCTCTGCCTGCGACGAGCGCTCGGCCAACCTTGAGGGAGTCCGTGGATGAGCGTCAGGAACATCATCGAACGCCTCGGCGATCTGCCCTCCCTGCCCCCCATCTACGAGCGCGTGCGCGAGACCCTCGACGACCCGGACGGTTCGCTGGAGACGGCGGCCCGCCTCATCGAAACCGATCCCGCCATGACCGCTCGCCTGCTGCGGGTCGCCAACAGCGCGCTCTACGGACTCTCGGCCAAGGTCGACAGCGTCCCGCGGGCACTCACCATCATCGGCGTCACCGAAACCCATCATCTGGTGCTGGCCACCTCGCTTGTCTCGGTGTTCCGCGATCTGCCGCTCGGCCTGGTATCGATGCGCTCCTTCTGGGAGCACGGCATCGCCTGCGGCATCGCGGCCCGCCTCATCGCGCGCCAGGGCGGCCAGGGCAGCCCCGAGCACGCCTACCTGGCCGGACTGCTCCATGACATCGGCCGCCTGCCGCTCTACATCCTGGAACCGCTCGACATGGGCGCGGCGCTGCAAGCCCATCGCGAACGCCAGGGCCATCTCCATGACCTGGAGCGCCAGTACCTCGGCACCACCCATGCCGAGATCGGCGAGGCCCTGCTCGAACACTGGAGGATTCCCGAGGTCTTTCGCGCCGCCGCCGCCGGTCACCATGCGCCCTCGCGCGACCAGCCACCGACGCCCGAAACCGCCGCCGCCCATGTCGCGGATCTGATCGTGAACAGTCTCAGGCTCGGCACCAGCGGCACGCGCTGGGTTCCGACCCTGGACAATCAGGCCTGGCGCCTGACGGGACTCGATATCGGACATCTTCCCGCCATCGTCGAAACCACCATCCGCACCACGCGAGACGTCACGTCCGCCTTTCTGGAGTCCTGAATGTTTCAATCCACGCCCGGCCAAGCCGGGCGATACGGCACACAAGAGGTTACGCCTCTCCCGTGCGGCAGTATCCCCCTGAAGGGGGAGGTTTCAACCTGGAGATTCCGATGAATCCAGTCCCGCACCCGAGGCTGATGGCCCCCGCCGAATCGCCAGGCGACCTCTCGCCGGGCTCCTCGGCCTGCTTCCATCCGCTGGCGCTCAACGTCCTGCGCGCGGCCATGGCGCGCGTGCCCTTGTGTCGGACGCTGTCCGAGCTGTTCGGTGTGCTCGATCAGAGTTCGCGGCTGCTCCTGCCCGAGGCCCGCATCGGTATTCTGCTGCGTCAGCCGGATGCCTGTTTCGAGCTTGTCCACTGCTTGCCCGTCGACTCCGAGTCATGGCTGCGCGAACTGACGGAACGGCTGATCGAGCAGGGCCGTTTCGCCCAGGCCCTGAAACAGGGAGCCTCCTGGTGGCTCACGCAACTGGACGAAACCGCCCTCCTGCTCAGGATCGCGACCGCCAACCGCATCTATGGCGTCGCCATCTGGGTCGATCAGCGGATCCCCAACCATCTCCAGGAGGCGTTGGGCGCGCTGGCCGATCTCGCCGGCCTGACGCTCGATCGCCTGCAGGGCGGCGCCGAGTCCTTTCTGGTGCCGAGCCATTCGGATCCAGACGAGGCAAACGGCGCGCGCCTCGGCGAGGACATCGCCATCCCGGCGGATCAACTGACCGGGCTCGCCCATCGCGCCCACTTCATGCGCTTCCTCCAGCAAGCGATCCTGGGCCGCACACCCCGCCTGGCGGTGGCCACCCTGCTGCTCGATATCGACGGCTTCCATCGCGTCAACCGGGAGCTTGGTTGCGAGACCGGGGACCAGGTGCTGCGCGAGGTCGCGCTGCGGCTCGATGGCGCGCTGCGCTCCCAACTCGTCCAGGACACCATCGGCATCGCCGAGCACGACATCTGCTTCGCGCGCACCGGCGCGGACGAATTCGGCATCGCGCTCGCGCGGGTGCGCGATCCACGGCGCCTCGCCGAACTCGCCCACCATCTGCACAGCCACATCGCCGAGGGCTTTCTCCAGCACGGATCGCGGCTCTATCTCTCGGTCAGCATCGGCCTCGCCTCCTCGGAAGGACTCCTTGAGGCAACCTCCGCCGAGGTCATGCTCCGCAACGCGGACAGTGCGCTCAAACGCGCCAAGATCACCGGTCGTAACAAACACGTCCTCTACGAGCCCGGCTGGGCGGAGTTGGGCTCGACCCACCTGCGCACCGAATCCCTGCTCCAGGAGGCGTTGCGCAAGGATTCCTTCACCCTGCATTTCCAGCCCCTGTTCCATCTGGCGGACAGACGCCTGGCCGGGGCCGAGGTTCTGCTGCGACTCACGCTCGGCGACGGCACGCCCCTACCCCCGTCCAGCTTCATCCCGGTCGCGGAAAGTACCGGCCAGATCGTGGAGATCGGCGAGTGGGTGATGCGCCGGACCTGCCGCCAGATCCGGTCCTGGGACGCGCTGGGCTTCCCGCGCATCCCACTCGCCATCAACGTCTCCGCGATCGAGCTGAGCCAGACCGATCTGGGCGCGCGCTTCCGCGCCATCCTGGAGCAGGAGTCGGTTCCCGTGGAACGCTTGCATCTCGAGATCACCGAAACCGCCATTGCCCGCAACGAGGAGCAGGCGCTCGCCAATATCCGGTCGCTGCGCACGGTCGGGTTCGAGGTCTGGATCGACGATTTCGGCACCGGCTACTCGTCCCTGAAATCGATCAAGAACTACCCCGCCAGCGGCATCAAGCTGGATCGCGAATTCGTGAAGGATCTGGCCGAGCAATCCTCGGCGGACGTCATCGCCGGCTGCATCCTCTCCATGGCCGGTCATCTCGGCTACCCGGTCGTGGCCGAGGGGATCGAAAACCCGGAGCAGTACGAATTCCTCCGCCGCAACGGATGCGACATCGGCCAGGGATTTCATCTGGGCCGCCCGGTGGATCGCGAGACCTTCCAGGCGCTTTATCTCGTGGACGGCGCCGATCGCTCAAGCGGCGCCCCGCTTCCCGCCGAGCCGCCGCGACCGGGGGCGCTCTAGGGACGCTGCGATCCCAGCGAACCGATGGAGAGCGGCCCCGGTTCGAGGGCGTCGCGCAACTCCGCGATCCGCATCAAGGCATCGGGATCGAGCACCTCGACCTGACTGCCCTGCATGCTGATCACCCCCTGGTCGGTCAGCGATTTGACGACCCGCGAGAAGGTTTCCGGCTGCACCGACAGACGCGAGGCCAGCACGCCCTTGCGCACATCCAGCTCCAGCGAGCGTTCTCCAGGCGGGATCATCGAGGCCAGATAACGGGCGACACGACTGGTCGCCGTGTGCAGGGTGAGATCGTCGATCTCGCCGATCAGACCGCGCAACCGCTGGCTCAAGGCCCCCAGCAGCAGAAAGCAGCTATCGACCGACTCACGCAGCATACCGGCGAAATCCAGGGCATCGATCGCGATCAGCTCCGAATCGACGAGCGCCGAGGCGCACACCGGATAGCGCGGCGCGTTGAGAAACATCAGCGCCTCGGCGAAGGTTTGCCCAGGGCTCACGATCTCGATCACCTTCTCCGCCCCTTCCGGGGAGAGACGAAAGAGCCGCATCCGACCGGCGAGCAGCAGATAAAAGCGATTGGCGGCATCGCCCTGGCTGAACAGAAGCTGGTCGGTGGTCAGTTTCACCCGCGCGGCATGCCGGACCACCCGTTGCAGTTGTTCCGCTTCCAACCGCGACAGCAGGGGCGCGCGGCGTAGCTCGTCGATCATGCTGGATATGACCTCTCTGGTGCCAACAAAAAACGCCGGACCCGCCCAACGCGGATCCGGCGTCATGATCAGGCTTCGGGGGTGCCCTGGCCGAATCGGCCAAGACGGCAACCCCGGCTCAAGCCGGCTGGTGATAGCCCAGGATACGCTCGACCTCGTTCTTGGATCCGAGAATCACCGGCACCCGCTGATGCAGTGACTCGGGCTGCAACTCCAGGATGCGCTCGGTCCCCGTGATGGAGCCGCCGCCGGCCTGCTCGACGATGAAGGACATGGGATTGGCCTCGTAGAGCAGGCGCAGCTTACCGCCCTGCCCCTTCTCCTTCATCTTGGAGTCCATGGGATACATGAAAATACCGCCGCGGGTCAGGATGCGATGCACCTCGGCCACCATGGAGGCGATCCAGCGCATGTTGAAGTCATCGCCGCGCGGTCCTTCCTTGCCGTCCAGACACTCCTGGACATAACGGCGCACCGGCGGCTCCCAGAACCGCATGTTGGAGGCATTGATGGCGAACTCGCGCGTATCGGCCGGGATCGTCATCTTGGGATGGGTCAGGATGAACTCACCGATGTTCTGATCCAGGGTGAAGCCATTCACCCCCTTGCCGGTGGTCAGCACGATCATGGTGGAAGGACCGTAGAGGGCATAGCCCGCCGCCACCTGCTGCGTTCCGGCCTGGAGAAAATCGCGCTCGGTCGCCTCCTGACCGCCGCCCGGGCAGCGCAGGATGGAAAAAATGGTCCCCACCGAGACGTTGACATCGATGTTGGACGAGCCATCCAGCGGATCGAAGGTCAGCAGATACTTACCGCGCGGATACTGGCGTGGAATGGGATAGATCTCATCCATTTCCTCCGAGGCCATGGCGCCCAGATGACCCGCCCACTCGTTGGACTTGATGAAGACCTCGTTGGAGAGGACGTCCATCTTCTTCTGGGTCTCGCCCTGGACATTCTCCGTGTCGGCACTTCCCAGGACACCCACCAGGGCGCCGTGGTTGACCATGTTGCTGATGACCTTGCAGGCCGTGACCACGTCATTGAGGAGCGAGGTGAAATCACCCGTCGCACCGGCGACATGGCGCTGTTCCTCGATGATGAACTGGGTAAGGCTGGTACCGTTATGCATGCTTGTCCTCGTCTCGACGGCTATCCGAAGTATTGTTTTGTCAGCGACGCAGTATAGGCGCTTGGCGATCGGACAGAAACCCGAGCCTCGCCGGGTGAACGCGCCGGCCATGCGCCCCGGACCGATCCACCCCCTGCTGGGCTAGGATCCAGTAGGCGCGAGGGTCTCCACCTCGAAGCCGACCACCGCGCGTCGCTCGCGGCTGAACTCCACCCCGATCAGGTGGATTGGCTGGCCCTCGGCCCGGTACTTGTCGGCATAGCCACGCGCCTTGATCTGCTCCAGCGCCCGCCCCTCGGGCTCCAGTTCCACGACCTTGAATTCGAACAGATAGACACGTCCCTTGAAGCGCACGCCCATGTCCAGCCGACCCTGGCGGCTGTTCTCTTCCAGAACGATGTCCAGTCCGAGCGCGGCGAAGTAGGAATAGAAGACGCTGGCGTAATGTCCCTCATAGCGCGCGATCGGATTGCCGCGGTACCAGTCGCTGGGGATGCTGGCGAAAAAGGCGTCGAACAGGCCATGCAGTCCGGCACAGTCGCCGGCGTCGAGCAATTGGAGCAGACGCAGCCGATTGGCGAAGGCCCGCTGACCGTCCGCGCCATAGCCGATGAGCAGGGCGGCGTTGAGACTGGTCTCGACCTCCTGGTTGGGATAGCCGAGGGTGTAGACCCAATAGCCGGTCAGCGGCTCCTCGACCGACTGAATCGTCAGGTAGCCGGTCTGGAACAGGAGCGCGTCGCTGTCGATGCGCTCGATGTCAAAGCTCGAAAGCAGTTCCAGGCTGGTCTGGCGGCGCGCCAGATCCGGGGTGAAATAGCCGCGCTCGGTGAGCACCTCGACCAGAAAGCTCGGCGTGCCGGTCTCGAACCACCAGGGGCGGAACTGGCGCTTCTGAAACAGCAGCAGGACATCGAAGGGGTTATAGACCGATTCGCCGGTCCAGTTGTAGCCGTTGTACCAACGGCGGATCTCGGCGCGATCCAGACCCTCCAGCTCGGGTGCGAACACCGTCTCCAGATCCCGCTCGGTGTAGCCGCACAGCGCCGAATATTCGGCATCGACGCTGATGTCGTTGAGGTTGTTCAGTCCCGAGAAAATACTCACCTTGCTGAACTTGCTAACCCCGGTGAGGAAGGCGAAGCGGATATGGGCGTCGGCGTCCTTGATGACCGAGTAGAGATTGCGCAGTCCGTCGCGTACCTCGCGCGCGACCTCGAGGCGAGTCAGGTTGTCGAGGATCGGCTTATCGTACTCGTCGACCAGCACCACCACCCGCTCGCCGCTCATGGTGTGCGCCCGCTCGATCAACTCCCCGAAACAGTCGACGATATCCGCGCCATCGCGACAGCTCACCCCCAACGCCTGCCCATTGTGATGCAGCAACGCGCGGATGCGTCGATCCAGGTCGGCGCGACTCTCGACCACCCCGCCGCCAAAGCTCAGCCGAATGACCGGGGCGGAACGCGACCAGTCCCAGGGCTCATGGATGAAGAGTCCGCGAAACAGCGGCTCGTTGCCGGCGAACAGCTCGGCGAGGGTGTCGAGAAACAGCGATTTGCCGAAACGCCGGGGGCGTGAAAGAAAGTAATGCGTCCCCTGCTCGATCAGTTGCCAGGCAAACGCCGTCTTATCAACGTAGTAACACTCATCCTCGCGCAGCTTGGCGAAGGTCTGAATCCCAATGGGCAGTTTCAGGCGGGACATGGCGGAACTCCGGCAATGGCGCGGCAAGACGGGGCGACCCGTCGCTCAACCGCCGAGATGGGGATAGCGCCTCGGGAATTCCTCCCGGTCCTTGCGGAAGCGGCGTTCGATCGGATAGGGGAAGACATCCTCCAGATGTCCGGCGCGGATGTGCTCCTGGCGCGCGCGCCACCAAAGGGGATCGAGCAACTCGCGATGCCGCGCGCGAAAGACCTTGCGGATGCGCGGATCGGTGAGCAGGAAGGTCTCGAACTCCTCCGGAAAGACATCGTTGGGGCCGGCGGTGTACCAGGCCTCCTCGCTCATTTCCATCTCCGGATAGGGGGCCTCCGGGATCTCGCGGAAGTGGCACTCGGTGAGATAGCAGAGTTCGTCGTAGTCGTAGAAGACCACCCGGCCCTGGCGGGTGACACCGAAGTTCTTGAAGAGGAAGTCGCCGGGGAAGATGTTGGCGGCGGCGAGTTGCTTGATGGCGTCGCCGTACTCGCCGATGGCGTGCTGGATGTCCTCGTCGTCGGCGGTGTGCAGATAGAGGTTCAGGGGCGACATGCGCCGCTCGATATAGAGGTGCTTGAGGATAAGCTGGTCGCCGACCGGCTCGATGCTGGCGGCGCATTCGGCCTCCAGCATCTCCCGCAGGGCGGGCGAGAAACGCTCGAGCGGAAAGGCGACGTGCGAATACTCCCAGGAGTCGGCCATGCGTCCGACCCGATCGTGCATCTTCACCAACTGGTATTTCTCCTTCACCTGCTCGCGGGTCATCTCCTTGGGCGGCGGGAAGCGGTCCTTGATGACCTTGAAGACGAAGGGGAAGGACGGGAGCGTGAAGACGCACATCACCATGCCGCGAATGCCGGGGGCGACCACGAAGTCGTCCGAGGAGTAACGCAGGTGCTTGAGGAAATCCCGATAGAACTCGGCCTTGCCGAACTTTTGCAGCCCGATCGAGGTATAGAGTTCCGCCTTGCCCTTGCGCGGCATCAGGGGACGCAGGAAGTCGACGACCGCCGCCGGCACCTCGGTATCCATCATGAAATAGGCGCGCGAGAAGCTGAAGACGTCCGAGATCTCGTCCTCGCCGGTCAGCAGGCTGTCGACATAGAGTTCGCGCTCCTCGTCGTTGAGGATGGGGATGACGAAGGGGATCTGGTCCGCGCCATTGATCGCCTTGCCGATGATGTAAGCGCCTTTGTTGCGGTAGAAGGGCGCGCAAAGCACGGCGAGCTGGAAGTTCTGTTGAATCGCCCGGTTGGCCGGGAAACGCGAGCGGATGGCGAGCAGCAGACAGCGGACATCGCGCCGGAGATCCCGGAAGCGGCGGTTGAAGCCGGCGTCCTTGAGGATCCGCGCGAGGACGCGGGCAAAGCCGTCGCGGGCCGGATAATAGGGCCGGAAGATGGGAACCTCGGCCTCCAGATGCTCGGTGGAGATGAGCGGCCAGACGAAGATGTAGCTGTTGTTGTAATAGTGACGGTCGAACAGGCGGCAGAAGACCGAATTGTAGAAGGTCTCGGCCAATTCCGGCTGGTTGAGCTGGGGCAGCAGACGCATGTATTCGACCTTGACCCGCCGCCAGAGGATGTCGCTCGGATCGCGCAGATGGAATTCGCGACGCAGCAGGGCGACCGTCTCGCCGACGCGCTGATCGTAGAAGCCGATGCGATCGCGCGCGGCGGTCTGGACGGCGGGCCAGTCGGCCTCCTCGAAACGCGTCCGGGCGCTCTCGGTGATCTCGCGGAAGAGACGGTAATGGCGCTCGAAACCTTCCAGGATGGCTTCGGCGATGAGTTTGGCTTCGGTCCAGGCCATAAGGATCAGTTGTCAGTTGTCAGTGGGCAGGTGTCAGCGCCCGTTGGCTGGGGTGCGACCGTTGGTGGTCCGTTCCGGTCAGAGGTCGGGTATCCAGATGGGGGCGAGTGGTAGGCTCAGGCCGGGCAGGTGATCGGCGTCGCTGAGTGTCTGGGGATCATCGAGACAGATCGGATCAGCGCCGATGCGGTAACACCAGACCTGACGCTCGTCGGGGAGGATCAGCCAGCCGAGTGGGACGCCGTTGTCGCGCCATTCGGCCATCTTGGTCCGCAGCGTGGCGGGCTGGTCGCTGGGCGAGGCCAGTTCGATCACCAGATCGGGTACGAGCGGGAGAAAGCGGCGCTTCTGCTCGGGGTTCAGGGTCGCCAGATGGGCGCGCAACACCCAGGCGACGTCCGGCGAGCGCATGGCGCCGTTGGGGAGCAGGAAGCCGGTGGATGAATCGAAGATAAGGCCGCGGCCGTCCGTTCTTGCCCAAGCCACCATATCGCTGGTTAGCCCGGCGTTCCTTACCCCAGTTTCCGCTCCAGTCGGTGACATGATCTCCAGATCTCCATCGGCGTTGCGCTCGATCCTCAGCTCGCGATTGGCTTGGCAGATCGCGAAGAGCTGTTCGTCGTCGTGGCCTAGGGCGGGCGGCAGGCGAAATTCCAGGCGGCCGAGTAGTTGGGCCTCTGGCTCGCGGGCGAGGGGTGGCGTGGTCGCCATGAGGTCAATCCTCGATTGATGTGACGTCGCGTTGCTTGATGACTCCGTTCGAGTCTATCAGAGCGGCGCCCGAGGGGTGCCAAGGTCCGCGGTCAGTCCGCGAGATCGAGCGCCGCTTCCGCGACCAGGATGCCGTCCTCGTCGCAGTAGATCCAGTCGCCCGGCGCGAAGCGCACGCCGGCGAAGCTGACCGGGATGTCGCGCTGGCCCTCGCCGCGCCGCTGGCTCTTGCGTGGGATGCTGGCGAGCGCCTTGATCCCGAGCGGCATGCGCGCGAGTTCGACGCGGTCGCGCACGCAGCCGTGGAGGATGACGCCGGCCCAGCCCTGCTCGACCGCGCTGGCGGCGATGAGGTCGCCGAGCATGGCGTAGCGCAGGGAACCACCGGCGTCGACGACCAGGACGCGCCCGTCACCCGGCTCGGCCAGGGTCGACTTGACGAGCGAGTTGTCCTCGAAGCATTTGACGGTGACGATGGGGCCGAAAAACCGGAGGTTGCCGCCGAAGTCGCGAAAGAGCGGCTCGCAGACGCGCAGTGCGTCTGCGTGGCGGTCGTGGCGGTCGTGGCGGTCGTAGAGGTCGGCGGTCTTGAAATCCATGGGCTCCTCGAAGTCTTGAAGGGAACGGACTCAGGCTTGGGGAGCTGGTGTGCTCCCTCGGCATCGACGTTTCAGAAGTCGATGATCTTATCCGCGAATGCGCGCTTTTGGTTGTGCCGATTGTAGATCATGAGGTAACGGCTGATGATGTCGTGGAGATGCTCGTCTGGGCGAAAGCGCCTGGGTTACGCCCAGAGGCTGCGAAAAAACTGGGTTTCCTCACGTCCAAACGCTTTCGATACAGAAGCGTTCATGGTTCTTCGCAGAGAGGTTTTTCACAGCTTCTCGGGTGCGATATGTCTCTATCGAGGTTCGCGCGTGATGTCAGCCATTGTCTTGTCCTCCTCGAAGTCGCGGTTTCTTGTGCTGCTCGCGGCCTCGGCGCTCTTGTTGTTGGCTTGGGCACCGAGGAATAGCGGTGCGCAGTCATTCGAGGTGTCACCAGACGTGGTCCGACCGGGGCTTGCGACTGAGATTCTGGCATTGGACCAGCGCAACGCTGAGCTATCGCAGACCCTTGTGCTCCTGGGAGCCAGGATCTCCCGCATTGGCGCTGAGCAAGACGCCGTGGGACGTCTGCGGGCTCGCATGGCGGGCGCCCTTGAGGATGCGAGAGAGACGATCGCGATCGGCGGTCTGAGCCAGGACCTGGGGCGCGTTCTGCTTGAGCAGCGCCGGCTGTTTCCCGATCGCAAGCGGCTTGCTCGGCAACTCGACGCGCTGGGGCGCGAGCAAGCGACGATCGGTCTCCAGCGCCTGGAGCACCGGATCGAGCAGAGACGGATCGATGATCCCGACACCGCTCTGCGGGCGCTTTCGACAACGGCCAGCACCATGCCAACGCCGGAGCAGACGGAGCGGTTCCACGGACTCGTCCAGGCACGTCAGTCCCTGCTGCGCGGCATCGTCGAGCGGGAGGATCAGGCCCTCGCTCAACTCGCAACGCTGACCCAAGCGACGGAAGCCTTGGTGAGCCTGCGAGACGATTACGACGCCTTTCTGGACGAGCATCTGTTGTGGGCTCGCAGCGCCGCACCGGTCGGGATCGCGTCTCTGGGCGCCTTGCCAGAGCAGCTCGCGCGGGTTCTGGCGCCTGATGGCTGGCGCGTCGCGGGCAAGGTGCTGCTGTATCAGGCCCGGCACTCCAAGACGTTCCTCCCGGCGCTGTGCATGCTTGGGGTTTTGCTGGCGATCCGCGGGCGCCTGATCGCCAGGATCCGGCAGCTCGGGACGAGGCTCGGAGAATCCATCACGGATCGTTTCGAGGATAGCCTGCACGCAGGCGCCCTCACGTTGCTGGCGGCCGCCATCTGGCCCCTCCTGCTGGGCGTCACAGGTTGGCAGATGCGCATCTCACCGGAAGGAAACGACTTCAGTCATGCCCTGGCTCAGGCGTTGCTCGTGCTGGCCTGGCAACTTTTCTACCTCCGCGCCTTGCGGATGATCTGCCTACCGGACGGGCTGGCCGACGCGCACTTCCGTTGGCCCGAGCAGAACCTGCGACACCTGCGCGCGGAGCTGGATCGACTGAGCTGGGTGTTCCTGCCGGCCGCGTTGCTGATGCTTGTCGTCTATTACCTGAATCCGCTTTACATGGGCCTGGAGATCGGGCGGGTCTCCTTCCTGATCCTGGTCGCGTCGCTGGTGCTCGCGCTCTACCGGCTCTTCCATCCCAGACGCGGCGTCCTGCGTGACTTCAGCGCCCATCACGAGCGTGTGGCTTTGCGGCGATCCTATCTTCTTGCGTTCATCGCGGTCGTCGCTCTGCCGCTTTCGCTCGGGATCCTCGCGCTCATGGGCTATCCCTATACGGCCGGGATGCTGCTTCCCCTGTTGCTGCAAACCGCCTGGATGATCGCCACGCTCGTGGTGCTGCGCGCGTTCGTGCTGCGCTGGCTGCGCGTCGCCCGTCGACGACTCACTGGCGAGGCGGCGCCGGATCGGCGCTCGACGGACGCCGAAACGCGGCGGGAAAGCGACACGCGCAGCGTCGAGCCTGAAACGAACAAGGCCCACGACCAAGCATCGGACGTCGACATCCTTGCCCTCAGCGACACCAGCCGCAAGCTGCTCGACGATGCCATCCTGTTCGCTGGCGTCGTCCTGCTTCTGATGATCTGGTCCGATGTTTTTCCAGCCCTGCGTCTATTGCAGGATGTCGTCCTCTGGCATCACCCCTCGGTGGTCGGCGGCGAGACGCGCGCGCTGCCGGTCACGCTGGCGGATATCGGGCTCGCACTCATCTACCTGCTGGCGACCCTGGTTCTGGTGAAGCGATTGCCGGCACTGACCGAGATCATCCTGCTCAGGCACACCCGGCTTGCCGCCGGGAGCCGCTATGCCGCGACGACCCTGACCAGCTACGCCATCGTGATCCTCGGCATCGTCCTGGTCTTCGATCGCATTGGTGCGGACTGGTCCGAGCTTCAATGGCTGGTTGCCGCCCTCGGGGTCGGCGTCGGATTCGGTCTGCAAGAGATTGTCGCCAACTTCGTCAGTGGCTTGATTATCCTGTTCGAGCGGCCGGTGCGGATCGGAGACGTGATTACCGTCGGCGACACGGACGGCACGGTGACCCGTATCCGCATCCGCGCCACCACGATTCGCAACTGGGACGGCAAGGAGCTGCTGGTGCCAAACAAGGAGTTCATCACCGGACGCTTGCTGAACTGGTCCCTATCCGATCAAACGACCCGCATTCTGATCTCGCTCGGCATCGCCTATGGCGCCAACGTCCCAGAGGCCATGCGGCTCTTGGAGGAGACGGCGCGCGAGGACGCGAACGTGCTGCGGGATCCGGCCCCCTCGGTCATCTTCGAAAGTTTTGGCGACAATGCCCTCATCCTCGTCTTGCGCTGCTTCGTGGCCTCGGTCGATCTGCGGGTGGAGACGATCAGCGCCCTGAATCGATCCATCAATGATCGATTCAGCAAGGCTGGCATCCAGATCGCCTATCCACAGCGTGATCTGCACTTGGACGCGATCGGCCCATTGCGGATCGAGCTGTGCAAACCGACGGACGACCGTCCGAGGGCCGACCAGGAACCAGGGCACTCATGAGCGACCATCCACTCGCGGACTACCTGACCGGCTTTCCCTTGTTGAGCACGCGCGACCTGGACGAGTCGCGCGCGGTCATCGGCGAGTTGTGGGGCGAGCACGAGGTGGCGATCAAGGGGCGAGTCCCCTTCGAGACCCAGGTCAATCATGCGGACATCGCGCAGATGGGGCTCACTTACGTCCGTTGTCCGACCCCTCTGCGGGTGCGCTGTACGGTGGGGGGCGACCGCTTCACCCTGTATCTGCATGAAGAGGGCGCGGCCGAGCACCGACTCAATGGCCGATCCATCGTCGCCACGCCTGATACCGGGGTCATTCTGGCGCCTGGACAGGAGGCGCGTATGGAGACTGGCGCGGTCCGGCTCCTGGCCCTGGATTTTTCCCAGGCCCGGGTCGAGGCGGCGCTGCTGGCGCGCGGACTCCCCAGGATTCGCGTCGAGCCGTGGACCAGCCACTGCGATCTGACTTCCCCCACTGGCGCCGCCTTGCGCTCACTGAGCCGCTGGACAGCCCGTGAGTTGGACCAGATCGGCACGCCGCTCGCGCGCGGGCCAGCGGCGCAGCACCTGGACCATGCCTTGTTCAGCCTCTTTCTGGCCTGCATCGCCGAATCCTGTCCTTCCCCCGCGACGCCCGGTCCCATGCTGGGCAAGCTCAAGCTCAGCGAGCTTGAGGGCTGGATCCTTGACAATCTCTGCCAACCCCTTTCGGTTGACCTGATGGCGCGTTTCGCCGGCGTCTCGCCGCGCGCGGTGCAGTTGGCGTTCCGGCGTCACCGCCAGTGCACCCCGCTGGCGTTCATCCGCCGCGCGCGTCTGCACAGCCTCCGGCGGGCACTCCTGGCACGAGGCGAGGAGGCCACCGTCACCGTCACTCAAGTCGCCATGGAATTCGGCTTTTTTCACCTGGGCCGCTTCGCCGATGCCTATCGGCGTGAGTTCGGCGAGCCGCCGGCGGAAACGCTCAGGCGGCTCCGCCGCCAGCCCGCCCGCGAGCATCCAGACATCCGACTCAGCCGCGTCGCAGCGGCCTCCTTTGATGACCATGACTCGAAACAGCGCAGTCTCCCTGGCAGCGATTTAGCCTCTTCCGGATCTCTCCCCGATCCGACCCGGCCATGAGCCGTCGCCGTCAGGCTCGGAGGCGTCGCGTTTCGCATTTGGGACAGCCGGCTTCGCATATTGGATAGACAGTCCGCCGTGCGCGGAAATATGGTCCATGTGGGTCGTCATGCTGTCTCGACCCTCTCGCCTCCTGACTCACTCTGACCACGAGCCTACCGATGCGCTATCCATTCATCATGCTTCTTGCCACTCTGGCCTTGAGCCCGTCGGCCCAGGCCGCCCACGCGAGTTTTAAGTGCAACGCCCATTCCTCGCCGGTCGAAAAGCGGATCTGCACCGATGACGAACTGGCCCAACTGGATGCCAGCCTGGCATCGCTTTACCACGTCCTGCTGAAAAGTCTCTCCGATGAGGAACAGTCGACCCTGAGAGACGAGCAGCGGGATTGGCTGGAAAGCCGCAATGCCTGCGACAAGGCCGCCGATATCAGGGCCTGCATCAAGGCCGAGTATCACGCCCGAATCAGTGAACTAAAGGATCGCTAACTCAAACCATCCGACGCTCGATCGCTCATCACCGGAGGATACCCGCATGAAGACAGCACTCATCGTCAGTCTGGCCGCGACCTTAGTGGCCGGCGTCATGACCCCAGCCTTCGCCGACGATCAGGCCAAGATCGACGCCACCCTGGTGCGTCTGGGGAAGGTCTGCAAGAACAGGGTGGCCGAAAAGTTTTCCGGTGTGAGCATGGCCGATATCCAGGTCACGGTCGGTGCCAGCCTCCAGGAGAGCCTCGACAGCGGCGACATGAGCCTGGCGGATCTCAAGGACAGCGGCGCGTCCTATAACTGGAGCGTGCCCCGCAGAAAGGCCGAGGGCTACTGCGACGTCGATGCCAAGGGCAAAATCACCCAATTCTCGGGCAATTGAAGGATTGGCCGCCCCACGCGGCGGATCAGACATCCATCCGCGCGGGGCTGGCGGAACCGTCAGGACATCCAGACCATGAAAACCCAACGGCATTTACCTAAATTCTGGCAAACCCTGACGGTCGCGGCAGTCCTCGTGCTCGGCGGCACGGGTGCCGTCCGCGCGGACGAAAACAAGGCGCCCGCCTGGGGTCTCATCAATATGATCGGGGCTTCAAATCCCATCTACGATGCCCTCTGGCTGGTCATGAATGATCCGAATGTTCACCAGAATCTAATCTATGTGAACATGGACATGCAGTACGACTACCCGTCCTACGGGCCGTGGGAATCGGCTACCTGGCGTCCGGCTTCAAGTTTTCCCACCCAGCGTTTCCCCGCCTCCCTGCTGGGCACGGACTGGAGCACGTCGCAGCAGGAGGATCGCTATATCCAGTTGCGTAACCTGACGCTCGAGCGGGCGGACCTGGATGCGCAGAATGTCGAGTTCCGGTTTTACCCCATCCCCCCCGGCCCCGGCACGACCACCTCGCTGACGCTCAACGATAGCTCGCTGACCGCCCTGAACCCCCCGCTTTTCAACGTCGATGCCAACTTCACCCTGACCGCTGCGGGTGACTCGACGCTGAGCAACTGGGGCAAAGGCCGGGTTAGCTCCCAGACCACGCTGAACGTCACGCCGGGGTCCACGCTGACCTTCTTCCGGCTCGGCAAGTTCGCGGGCGGGACTATCGCCACGGACTCCTGGTTCTTCAATCACCCCGATGATGTCGCGACGATCGACGGCGGCGCGCTGAAACTGGACCAATCCTTCGTCACATTCGGAACACCGGCGGTCGCCCCCGGCGAGCAGCTTGGGAAGATGACGTTCCAGAACAATGCGGTATTGGATATCGCCGGCGAGGGCGGGCGCCTGGACTCGGGCAACTTCTTCTTTCTCAACAGCCGCCTGAATCTGGGCAGCGCCAACCGCTTGAAGGCGGTCGATAGGGTGACGATCAATGGCGCCAATGTGACCACCGATGAGGATAGCCAGCTCGACACCGCGGTGCTCGATGTCTTCGGGACCAACACGTTCGCCCTGGGCAAAGAATCGAGTGCCGGGAACTACATCGCCACGACGGGCGCGATGGTCATGGAGCCCGGCGCCAGCCTCACGCTCAACGGGCAGGGTAGCCTGGCCGTGACCTTTGGGTTGGACTATGCCTTCCCGGCATCCGGCCAAATCGTCATCAACGACACGGCCACCCTGGTCAGTGCCGGGGCTAGATTCGACATCAGGCCCAGCTCACCCATCACCATCAATCGCACCAGTAACGCGGTTGGCGCATTGGTCGCCACGAACGGCGGCAGCCTTGTCCTGAGGGCCAGCGCCGCCGATCCGGGCCAGGTGACCAACCACGGCCAGATCGTCGTGGGAACGGATAGTACGCTCCAGGCCGTGGGACCCGTCATCATTCAGGGCGGCAGCGAAGGCCTTCTGGACATCGGCAGTGCGGGTGCACTCATGATCGGTAATCCCGGCACGGCCCTCGCCGCTACCGAAAGCCTGACGACCAACAACCTCGTGGAGTTGGACAATTTCTCGACGCTGCAACTGACGCTTGACCCCACGGCGCTCAAGAACGGCCAGCTCCGCGCCGGCAGCACGCTGGACATTGCTCCGTTCGCCGAACTGCACCTCGCGCTCGTCAACGACACCGTGCTGCCCGACGGCACGACGTTCACCCTGATCGACTATGGCGCATTTGCCTCGGCCAAAAACCACTTCTTCAACGGCTATCAGGATGGCAGCACCTTCGTTCTGGGTCTGAATCATTACCGGATCAATTACGCGGACACCCCCGATCCCGGCTATATCGGAGCGATCACCCTGACGGTGGTCCCGGCGGTCCCGTCGACCGCCAGCCTGAGCCCGGACCCCCAGACTGTCATCGGCACCGTCGGCGCCCCGCTGACACAGACCGCCAACATGATCCCGAGCGGCTTTGGCGGCACCGTGACCTACACGATCAGTCCCGGCCTCCCCAACGGGTTGAACTTCAACAACGCCACCGGCGCCCTCTTCGGCGTGCCGACCGCCGCTCTGGCGACGACCCCCTTCACGATTCGCGGCATCGGGTCCGTCAGCGGTAGCGCCACGGCGACGGTCAATCTCGCCATCGGCGCCGCCAGCCAGACCATCAGCTTCGGCCCGCCGCCCAGTCCGACCTATGCGCCTGGTGGCGGCTTCCAGGTTTTCGCCAGCGCCAGCTCGGCCCTGCCGGTCACCTACAGTAGCCTGACCCCGGCGGTCTGCACCGCCAGCGGCAGTGCCATACACATGGTTAGCGCTGGCGTCTGCACCATCGCCGCCAATCAGCCGGGCAATGCCCACTACGGCCCCGCCCCACAGGTGACCCAGACCATCAGCATCGCCAAGGCCCAGCCGAAGCCCTTGGTTCTCAGCGTCAACCCCACGAGCATCGCCCTCAATGGCACCAGCGCGCTGAGCACCAGCGGCGGCGGCGGTACGGGTGCCATCAGCTATGCGGTGACCGGTACCTGTTCCATCAGCGGCACGACGCTCACCGGCGGGTCGACAGCGGACACCTGCACCGTCACCGCCACGCAGGCGGCGGATGCCAACTATCTGGCGGTCAGCTCCAACCCGGTCGCCATCAGCATCGGCAAAACCCCGCAAGCGCTCCTGGTGCTCACGGCCAGCCCGACCAGCTTCGGCGTCAATGACACCAGTGCCCTCGCTACCACCGGCGGCAGCGGTACCGGCGCGGTGAGTTTTGCCCTGAACAGCGGCCCCTGCACCCTCGCCGGCAACCTTCTCACCGCCACCGGTGAGGGACAATGCCACGTCACCGCCGCCAAGGCGGGGGACAGCAGCTACGGTCCTGCCACCTCCAACCCGGTCACGGTCACCGTCAACCC
>NZ_NRRG01000032.1 GCF_016583575.1 Thiocystis violacea | reverse complement strand
GCACAGGAAGAGGTCCGTAACCATGGCCACCCGAAGAAACAGCGCTGAGGACACCGATTCCGCAAACCGCATCAGCGGTTGTAACTGTTTGTTTTTAAAAATCGAGAGACTTATCTTAGTGCCATTCGGGACGGACCCTGAGGTATCCCCGGTTTCCGCGCACCGCCGCGAATGCCATGGTGGCTCGAAGAGAGTTCGGATCGCATCCACTTAAACTTGGCCTCCAACTTGACACAGCGTGGGCTCTATCCTGAACGGCTGGCCACCCTGCTCGCAAGGCGATCTGATCTCTGATCATCGATTCTGATACCGCGCGATGCAGCTACGCCTAAGCCCCTTCCACTTTGGTTGACCCGCTGGTATCACTGGCCTAGTCTCGGCAGGCACACAATAACCAGATCGTTCCGGCGGCTGTCCGATTCGAGCGTCGCTAGGCACATGCACGAGAATTGCACAGGATGGGCGGATTTTGTCTAGCACAGAAAACGCGGTGGCTGTTTAGTACGACGGGCGTGGGTTCCGTCTAATCAGCTTTTGGCATTCAACAGGATTTCCTAGGGAATAATATGGGCACTGAATTAACCTTTGATGCTTTTGAAAAAGAATGGTTAACGGATGTTGTAGCCGGGAACCCCAGTACAATAGAGTTGGGAAGGCGGTTTTCAAGAAAGCTTGTTAGTCAGTGGCTCGATTTTGCCGAGGATGAATCTCCCGACGACATTATTTATTGTGATGGAACTGGTGACGGCGGTGTTGATATTGCGTGTTTGCAGAGAGGCGATGACGCTGAGGATAATTCTAACGGTGGCGATACATGGTATTTAGTTCAGAGCAAATATGGTTCTGCTTTCTTGGGAACAAGCACTCTGATAGAAGAGGCGCAAAAGCTTATCGATACAGTCGACGGCCAAAGAAGCAATCTTTCTTCGCTCGCGGCGGGTCTTGTTGAGAGATTGCAAACATTTCGTAAACAGGCATCGGAAAAGGACAAGCTAGTTCTTGTTTATGCAGTTCAAAAGCCACTTTCCAAGGTTGAAAAACGAGCTGTCGAAGACATAAAAGCAATGGGGAAGAGCAGGCTCGGGGCTTCGTTCGACACTGATGTTGTCAGCCTCGAAACAATCTACCACAGGACACTCGAAGAGATTAGTCACGTAAATAAAACTCAAGTATTAATAACTGCGCATTTGGTTCCTTCAGGCGAAGAAATGCTTGTAGGTTCCGTTGGTCTTACCCAGCTATTCGATTTTCTGAAGAGTTATAAGGCAACCACTGGCGATATTGATATGCTATACGAGAAGAATGTAAGGAAATTTCTCGGAAGCAGAAGAAAAGTTAACAAGGGAATTGAAAATACGATTCTGACAAAACCTGAAAGATTTGGGCTTTACAATAACGGTATAACAATTGTAGTCGAGGCTTTTCAGCAGCAACCGAATAATATTGAGTATGAATTAACGGAACCATTCGTAGTCAATGGCTGCCAAACAACAAGGACGATTTGGGAGGTGCTGTATAGAAAGCTAGAAGCAGGAGGGACTGGCAAGGATCCAGAACTTGAGGCATGGAAGAAAAATCTTGGAAAAGGCATTGTGGTTATCAAAATTGTCAAAGTTGGATTGCGTGGCGACGAACTCCTCACTGAAACCACTAGATATACTAACAGCCAAAATGCTGTTAGTGAAAAGGACTTCATCGCTCTGGAAAGCGATTTCCAAAAGTGGTCAAAAAACATGGCCTCGAAATATCGAGTTTTTTTGGAAATTCAACGTGGCGGCTGGGATTCCCAAAAAGCCTATCAAAAACAAAACCCTAATACTGTCCAGTTTACAGAATGTATAAATGCATTTGATCTCCTGAAAGTCTATGGCGCAGCTTGGTTAGGTGAAGCAGGTATTTCATATGGGAAAAACCCTCCCTTTGCACCAGGAGGTAGTTTATTCCACAAAATTGTTAAACAAGATGATTTTGGTCTTGATGATTTATATGCGGCATACCAGCTATATAAGGCTGGCAGTCGTTTTAAGTTTGGGCGTGGCGCGGAAAAGCAGCAGCGAGGGCAAACTCGGCATTTGTTTTACATGCTTACTGTCGAGATGCTCAAGGATTGCTTCATCGCCGCTGGGAGGCCAGCAACAAATAAGAGCATTACCAAAGCGCTCTTAGTGCTTTTTTCCCAAGAAAATGATGCGGTATTGAATGCGCTGCTAGAGTATTCGATCTCCGTAGCTGACGACTATCTAACTCCTGGTCATGAGTATTGTGTTTTCAAAGAGCCTAAGTTTGCGGAGAAAGGCAGTGATCTGAATAGTTTTTTGAAATGGGAGCAGCTTGGAAAAGGAAATGACTCAACGCCCTTGCTTAATAATTTGCTTGCTCAGTATAAAATTGCCTTAAAAGGCGGAATTGGCGGCCAGCCTAAATACAGGGATATGATAAAGGAGATCATACTGAAGATTGATGCGGACATTTAATAAAAACGCTGTGGGTTGGGGTAAACGAGAGTGAACCCCAGCATTACAAACCGCAATCGCCGACAAAGACTTGATATACTTCTTAAAAATGGGGACAGATTTATTTGATGACACGAGACTGTGAATCGTCTTCTTGTCTCGCGATTGACTGCCGTTGATGCCGTCCATGATCGCCGTCTTAAACTTGGGGATGCGGATTATGTTTGGTAGCGCCCATCTTCCAGGCGGGCGGAAAAATGGGGACAGATTTATTTGATGACACGAGACTGTGAATCGTCTTCTTGTCCCGCGATTGACTGCCGTTGATGCCGTCCATGATCGCCGTCTTAAACTTGGGGATGCGAATTATGTTTGGTAGCGCCCATCTTCCAGGCGCGGAGCGTACAGGATGGGCACGCTGCGCTTTGCCCATCCTACGACTTTGCCTTTTTCTTTCCCGGAGGCCCGCCCCACCATGTTCCGCATCCTGAACCAGCGGCGATGGGTTAAACACCTGGGATGATGTTTGGGTGGGGATGCCGGGTTGGTCGGGCGCGCCCATCTTCCATGCTCAGCCGGAGAACTCTCATGCATGCTTACGACAAGGATATTCTCGCCTGGTCCCAGGAGCAGGCCCGACTCATCCGTGCCGGTCGCTTCGACCTGGTGGATCTGGAGCATGTCGCCGAGGAGATCGAGGACGTGGGTAAAAGCGAGCAGCGCGAATTGGCCAACCGGATGACGGTTCTCCTGGCCCATCTGCTGAAATGGTCGTTCCAGCCCGAGCGGCGCGGGGCCAGTTGGGAGAAGACCATCAAGGCCCAACGCAAGGAATTGGCCTATCACCTGGAAGAAACTCCCAGTCTGAGGCCCAAGCTGCTGGAGCCGCGCTGGTTGGACATGGTCTGGTCCAAGGCCGTCGCCCAGGCTGTTTCAGAAACCGGACTGGATTCTTTTCCGGAGACCTGCCCATGGCTGATCGACGAGGAGGTATTGAATCCGTACTGGTTTCCCGCCGACTAGAAAGCGGATCCGGATCGCCCACGCTCATCGCTTATTGCCAGCCCAAAACGGCGCGGTACGCTACAACTGACAACTGACAACTGACAACGCCCCGGAGACGCCCCCCATCATGTTTCGTATCCTCGGACAATCCCTGCGCGCCGGCCTGGTCACGGAGCCGCCGCCGGATCACGCGGACGCGGAGCTGGAACGGCTCGGGATCGAGCTGCGTCGACGGATCGACGCCCGTTTCGGCCGCAGCCTCGCCATTCGCCAGGTCGATGCCGGCTCCTGCAATGGCTGTGAGCTGGAGATCCACGCGCTCAACAATCCTTATCACGACGTCGAGCGCTTCGGCGTCCACTTCGTCGCCTCGCCGCGTCATGCCGATGCCCTGCTGGTGACCGGGCCGGTCTCGCGTCACATGGAAACCGCCCTGCGCCGCACCTGGCGGGCGACGCCATCGCCCAAGTTCGTGATCGCCGCCGGCGACTGCGCCTGCGACGGGGGCGAGTTCGGCGTCTCCTACGCCTGCCGTGGCGCGGTGGAAAACCTCATCCCGGTGGATGTGAAAATCCCCGGCTGTCCGCCGACACCGATCGATCTGCTCAAGGGCCTGCTTGGGGCCTTGGGTGTCCGAGGATGACGCGGGCGGTCATGGTCCATCTTCCGATGGACCATGACGGGCCGGTGGTGGGGGTTGGGGTAGTGCCCCAGCCTATATGACGAGTCACCAATTAAGTTATTGACATCGAAGCATAAAGATTTCGCGCCATCATATAAGCTGGGGCACTACCAAATCCTGTTAATCCTGTCCAATTCCGGAGCTTTCGGTCGGGTAGGGACTTTCCAGGAAATCGCCTAAAACGGGGCGTTGGTGCATAAACCTGCCGCCAGCAGCTAATCTGGCGGTGGTTCCAGCGGAGAAAGTCCCCAGACATGTCATCGACAGATCCCGGCAGTGGCGTAGACGTCTCCCCCAAGAAGGCGACCTACCGGGTCACCAATTGGTCGGAGTACGACCGAGCGCTGGTGGCGCGCGGAGACATCACCTTCTGGTTCGACCCGGCCGCGATTACCCAGCGCTGGACGCCAGCGCCAACGGGTAAACGCGGTGCGCCCTGGCGCTACTCGGACTGGTCCATCCAGACGTTGTTGGTCTTAAAGCAAGTGTTCCACCTGCCGTATCGCTCGTTGGAAGGGTTTGGACGTTCTCTGATGCGCCTGATGGGGTTGGACTGGCCGATCCCGGATCACACGCACCTGTCGCGCCGGGTGAGGGCGCTGGTGGTTCAAATCCCTCGCCAGGAACGCACGGGGCCGATCCATGTCGTGGTGGACTCCACCGGACTGAAGGTGTTTGGCGAGGGGGAATGGAAGGTGCGTCAACACGGCGCCGGGAAGCGGCGCACCTGGCTCAAGGTCCATCTGGCCGTCGATGCGCACGCGAAGGACGTCATTGGCGTAGAGGTCACGACGCCCGCTTGGACGGATGGTGAAGTCTTTCGGGAACTTGTCGATCAGGTCGACGGGGTCATTGAACAGATCGAGGCCGATGGGGCTTACGATACCCACGAGGCGTATGACGTGGCGGCGCAACACCAAGCCAAGCTGGTGGTTCCGCCCCGAGACAACGCCGTTGCCTGGGATGCGGAGCATCCGCGCACGCAGGCCCTCGCCGAGATCCAGGAGAAGGGACTGGCGCCTTGGAAGAAAGACACGGGCTACCACCATCGCAGTCTCGCCGAAAACGCCATGTATCGCCTCAAACAGCTCTTCGGGGCGGGCGTTGCCTCACGCCTTTTCGACGCCCAGGTGAACGAGGTCCATGCGCGGATCGCGGCCATGAACAGGATGACCTACCTGGGAATGCCCGTTTCGGTGCGGGTTGGGGTCACTGCGTCCTGAGAAAATGGGGAAAGGGGAATCCTGTCCCAATGCTTCTTTATGCACCAACGCCCTAAAACGGCGATTCCTATTTCGGTGGTGCCCCAATCGAGAGGATCGGCGCGTGGAAGATGGGCACGCCCGGCCAACATTAGCGCAAATCCAAACCTTGGAGCGCGGGCTTTGCCCATCCTACGAATTGGAGCACTACCCCTATTTCAAGCCCGCCAGGCGGCGAGCCGGTCCATGGCGATCCGATTCATCGTCTCGGCCCGCTCGGGGCTGTCGGCTTCGGTATAGGCACGCAGTTCGGGGGCGTTGCCGGAGGCGCGCAGGTGCAGGATCTCGCCGCTGGCGAAGGTGATGCGCAGCCCGTCGGTGGCGTCGATGGCGGCGACCGGGCCGAAGGGGTCGGCGAAGGCGGACTCGATCGCGCTCCTGTCGCGCTCGAAATCCCCGCTCTGGAGGGCGGCGAGGCGGGTCTGGCTGAGTTGGGTGGGGAAGTCCTTCAGCCGGTCGCTGTGGGTGTAGCGGCGCGGTAGGTCGCTCGCCAGGGCGGAGACCGGCTTGGCCTGCTCGACCGAGGCCAGCAGGATGGTGACGGCGACCAGCACGGCGTCGCGCGTCGGCAGGGCGCGGAGAATGCGGCCGTCGCGCTCGATGTCGGTGGCGAGGAGAAAGCCGCCGTTGGCCTCGTAGCCGACGACCGGGCCGAGGCCGTCCGCCACCAGACGCTGCATGCCCTCGATCACGAAGGGCGAGCCGATGCGGGTGCGCGCGACGCGCTGGAAGCCGCCGCATTTCTCGACCGCCGTGTTGCTGCTCACCGGGGTCACCACCCCGCGCGCGCCGAGTTGCCGGGCGCAGAGCACGCCGGCGATGTCGCCGCGCAGCCAGATCCCGGTTTCGTCGCCGATCAGCGGGCGGTCGCCGTCGCCGTCGGCAGAGACCAGGGCGTCGAAACGGCCGGAGGCGGCCCAGTCGCGGGCGAGAACCTGGTCCTCCGGACGGATCGCCTCGGTGTCGACAGGAATGAAGACCGCCGAGAAGCCCAGCCGGGTGACCTCGGCTCCCAGCCCCGCGAGCACATCGACGAAGGCCTCGCGCGCGACGCTGGAATGCTCATAGACCCCGACCCGCAGACCCGCCAGACAGCCCTTGGGGAAGAAGTCCAGATAGCGGGCGACATAGTCCCGATAGGCGCTCGGATCCGGCTCGGGCAGATCGCTGGAGCGTGGCGCCAGGAAGGCGCCAGCGGCGTCGAAGAGTCCCGCGGGGCGCTCGACCCTCTGGGCGCGGATGCCCTCCTCGTCGCGCTTGAGGATCTCGCCCGTCGGCAGATTGAACTTGATGCCGTTGCGATCGTCCGGGATGTGGCTGCCGGTGACCATGAGGGTCGGAATCCCGTGCGCGAGGCCATGGGCGGCGACGGCCGGACTCGGGATGGGGCCGAGATTCAGCGGTCGGCCGCCCCGGTCGAGCACCGCGCGCGCGCAGGCGGTCATGATGCGCGGCGAGCTGGGGCGCCGATCACCGCCGATCCCGACCTCGCCGCCGGCGGACAGCGCGCCGATCTCCTTGAGATAGTCCAGGAAACCCAGGGTATAGGCGTAACAGACCCAATCGGTCATGCCGCTCGCCAGGCCACGCGCCCCGCTGGTGCCGAACCCGACACCGCTTTCGGCCATCAAATCGCCAATTCGCATCTCGCTTCCTCTTGCCGACAGTCGTCATCCAGGGATTTGGAAGGCGAGATTCTGGCGTATCCGCGGCCGTCCGGCGAGTCAATGCGCCTGCGTTCGCATCTCCAGCAGGCGCTCGGGCGGCACCGGCTCCAGCCGACCGTCCGCTGTCAGGCTGAGCCGTCCGGTCTCGACGCGCCCGATCCGCTCCGGACCCTGGGGTCCGAGTCGGCAGAGATCGCCGTTCTGGACGAGGCAAACCTGGGGGATGTGGCAGGACCGCGCGATGGCGGCATTGGCGGCGAGATGTCTCGGGGTGCCATGCACGGGGATCAGGGCCGGCGGCTGCACCCAGCCGTAGAGACGGCGCAGATCCTCCTGGGCCGGATGGCCGGATGGCCGGAGACATGGATTGGGGCATCCGTGTCCGTGACGATCTCGGCCCCGAGGTCTTTCAGGCGCTGCTGGACGCGCATGACCGAAGCTTCGTTGCCCGGGATCATCTTCGATGAAAAAAACACGGCATCGCCCGGGTCCAGCGACAGATCGCGATGCCGATCCTCCGCGATCCGGGCCAGCGCGGACCCCGGCTCGCCCTGGCTGCCGGTACAGGCGGCAAACACCTCCTGGGGCGGCAACAACCCCAGATGACGCGGGTCGACCAGCTCGGGCAAGTCGCCCGGCCAATAGCCGCAACCGCGAGCGATGGCGACCATCCGCGCCATCGCCTGACCGACCAGGCCGAAGCGTCGTCCCACCGCCTCGGCGACCCGCGCCAGGGTGACGAGCCGCGCGATGTTGCTGGCGAAACTGGTGACCAGGATCCGCCCGCTCGCCTGGCTGGCCAGCTCAAGCAGAGGGGCGAAGAGATCCCCTTCGGATCCGGTTGAGCCCGGCACCACGGCATTGGTGGAATCGCAGACCATGGCCAGCAGGGGCGCGCGACTCAGGGCGTGCAGCCGGTCGGGGTCGTAGCGTCGGCCGACGACCGGACGATCGTCGAGCTTCCAGTCGCCGCTGTGGAAGACCGCACCGACCGGGGTGGTGATGAGGATCCCGTTGGACTCCGGGATCGAATGGGTCATGCCGATATATTCGACACCGAAGGGACCGAGCTGAAACCGCTCGCCGAGGGCGATCGGCCGAACCGGATCCTCCTCGATTCCGGCGCCAGCGAGCTTCTGGCGGACGAAGGCGGCGGTGAAGGGCGTGGCCAGGATGGGACAGCGCAGACGCCGCCAGAGATAGGGCAAGGCGCCGACGTGGTCCTCGTGCCCGTGCGTCAGCAGGATGCCGACCAGACGCTCGCGGCGCGCCGCGATGAAGGCCGGATCCGCCATCATCACCCGATGCTCCGGGAAGGCGTCGCCACCGAAGGTGAGGCCCATGTCGACCATGAACCAGGCGCCATCGTGACCGTAGAGCGCCAGGTTCATGCCGATCTCGCCCGCGCCGCCCAGCGGGAGGAAGAGGAGTTCGTCGGTCGTGGGGATCAGGTGCGCGGAATCGTTGAGCGGCATCGCTAGGACATGAGGGCTCGGTCAGGTGGAAAACGACCCGTCCGAATCCGTAACGGACCCTGTCAGTCTGGCACTAAGGGTCAAGCTCGGCAAACCCACGCCAGCGGCATCCGATCCCGGCCTCTCGAAGGCCTCGCCCACGCAACCGATGGATCGGAGCCGCTACCGCGACGCCGGCTACTTGCTCCGGGATCAGGATTCGATCAGGCGGGTGCGCGAGCGGATCCGCCCAACCATCTCCATATCCAAAGGCGTCGCCCGCCCGCTAGGGGTCATGGCGCGCATTCCAGGCACGTCCGAGTGACCGGTGAAGATGGCTCGGATCCGGGCTTCGAGCCGGGTTTCACCGAGGACGTCAGGTCCGGCCAGATGGAGCGGATCGTCTCCCCAGGCGTCGAGTCCGGCCTCAAGCACCCGGCGCGCCCGCGTGCCTTCACGGATCAGGCGAAGGGCCAGATCGTCGAGCCAGCGGCCAAGACCAGGATCAACCCGATGTTTGAAGTACCTCTTCATGCGCGCCTCGCGAGTGGTTTCGTTGAATGGTGATATCGCGCGGCATTCGGGGCTGGATCCTTGGTGAATGCCGCTCACCACCTAGCTGACAACCGTCCACCGAAAAAGTTGTCGGCAAGACAGCACCGAACGTCGATTGAACCTCGTCGGCCAGGCGCGCGCCGCTCAAGGCTCCGCGCCACGCCATCTCAGGTGCTCAAGCAGATCCAGCAGGGGCGCGGCCTTGTGAAAGGTCTCTCGATACTCGGCTTCAGGGTCGGAGTCGGCCACGATGCCACCGCCGGCCCAGAGCCGCGCGGTGCCGGCGGACTGAACCAGGGTGCGAATGGCGATGTTGGTGTCCATGGCGCCATCGAATCCCAGATAGCCGATCGCCCCGCAATAGACACCGCGCCGATGCGGCTCCAGCTCATCGATCACCTCCATCGCCCGCCGCTTGGGCGCGCCCGTGATGGATCCGCCCGGAAAGCAGGCTCGCAGCAGATCCACCGCCGTGCGTCCCTCGGCCAGACGCCCGGTGACGGTGCTCACCAGATGGTGCACGCGGGCGAAGCTCTCGACCTCGAACAGCTTGGGGACACGGATGCTGCCGATCGCGCAGACCTGGCCCAGGTCGTTGCGCATCAGGTCGACGATCATGACGTTCTCCGCGCGATCCTTTGGGCTCAGACGCAGCGCGTCCGCCAGACGCCGGTCCTCGGCTGGATCCTTCCCGCGTGGGCATGTCCCCTTGATGGGCTTGGTTTCCACCCAGCCGTCCCGCGCCTCCAGGAAGCGTTCCGGCGAGGAGCACAACACCTGACCATCGGGCGTCGCCAGATAGGCACCGAAGGGGGCCGGGTTGAGCGTCCGCAGGATCCTGTAGGCGTGCCAGGGATCGCCCTCGGCGGGCACCGAGAAGCGTTGGGCGAAATTGACCTGATAGCAGTCGCCCTCATGGAGATAGCGCTTGATGCGCGCGACGGATTCCAGGTAGCGCCCCTGGGTCAGGTTGGATGTAACCCGACCGAGCGCCCGGAAGGAGGCGCGCGGACGTCCGCGCGGGGGACCGTCGAGAGCCGAGGACAACCGCCCCTCGTACTCCGACACCATCGCCCGGTCCAGGCCGACCAGACGGCTGCGACGCTCGACATGATCCACGACCAGGGCCCAGTCGTAGAGGCCCAGGGCCATGTCCGGGAACGGTGGGTCATCCTCCACCCGACTCGGCGAGCGCGCCAGGCACCGGCCGAGATCGTATCCGAAATAGCCGACCGCCCCGCCGACGAATGGCAGGCCGGCCATCCCCGAGCGAAGGGGACCGAGCGCGTCCGCCAGCAGCCGGAAGGGATCGTCGAGCGAGAGGCGCGCTCCATGGGCCGAGCGCCACTCGGTCTTGAGCCCGCGGGTGACGAGCACCTGGCCTGGATCGGCGGTCAGGATGTCGAAACGACCCTGGGAACAAAAGGGACGGCCGCTGTCGAGAAAGACCGGCCGGGAACAATCCAGCAACGCCTCGAACAGTGCCGCGCTATCCGGACGATAGGGAAAATCCCGGACCAGCGGCGGACTCACAAGGGATAGGATTCAACGGCCAGGGCGGCCACCGCCGCCGCCGGGGCGCAGTCGGAGACAGGGGGCGACCCGCTCCATTCGCAGGCCAGCAGGGTATCGAATCCGACATAGGGGCGCTTCAGTCGCTCGGCGAGTCGAACCGCCAGAAAGCAACCGACCCCGGCCCCCACGATCGGCGTCGTGTCAGCACAGTCGGCACGCGAGAGCAGACAGGCCGCGGCATCCACGAGGCGGCGCAGTTGGCACTCGGACAGATACTCGGCGGTTCGTGTCCAAGCCCCCGGATCGCCCGACGCCTCCGCCAGTCCGAGCATCCGGGCCAGTCGTCGCGCGCTGGCCGTCGCCTTCCCCTCGCGACCCTCGGCGCCCGGCGGAATCTCGCTCGGTTCCGGCAGATCGCCGGTGAGCCGATGGATGTCGGCGGTCGTCGCGAAAGGCTCCGCGATCAAGGGAACCCAGGCGCCATCGAACGGCACCTGTCGAGCCAGGGCCATCAGCGGGGTGCTCGACACACCGGAATAGAGTAGCTCGCCATGCAGCAGCCGTTCGTGATCCGTCGCGCCCCAGGCCAGCACCTCGTGATCCGCGAATGGAACCAGATCGACGGTGGCGCTCCCGACATCCACCACCAGCCCTCGCGGGAGATGACTGGTGGCCAGCGCGGCCGGCGCCATCCAGCGCGCCGAGGCGACCTGGGCGCGCATGCCGCTGGCCGCGTCCGGCCCGATCAAGCCAGCCGCGCCCGCGTAGACCAGGAGCGTTTCGTCGGGCAGGGCGTCTCGCATCAGGGAGACCAGTGTCTCGACTCCTTGGGCGCGATCCTCGAACAGACGGGCCAGCTCGACGGTCATGGTCAGCGCATGGCGGGCCTTGGGCCGACCGAGTCGTTCCAGGGCCTCCTGAATCGCGGGCGCGAGCCGATCGAAGCCCTGGCCCAGCGGGCAAGCGATCAGGACCACCGCACGCACGCACCCCGAGCGATCGAGCCGAACCGCTTTCAGGCGGGTAGCGCCCAGATCCCAACCAATCCAAGCATCAGGCAACACCGGCATACGTCAGACAGATCTCCAGGGCTAGGCCGTCGGCGACATCCCACGGCCTGTTGAACGGACCCAGGCGCATCGCGCCCGAGAGGACAGTCTACACCCGAGAGGGCGACAAGGCGGGAGGCGCGGGCGCGCCGGGGAGCATGGCCCTCGGCGATCCGCGAGGACGCCGGCTCGCGAGCCACGCGCGTCATGCATCAGTCAGGGATCGCCTCAAGCACCTCCAGGGCCGGGACGTAATCCAGCGCGTGCGCCTGCGCGACCTCCCGCCGACAGAGACGCCCGTTCGCCACGTTCAACCCGTCGCGCAGACGCGGATCCTCCAGCAACGCCCGGCGCGCGCCCTTGTCCGCCAGCGCCAGCACGAACGGCAGGGTGGCGTTGTTCAGGGCCAGGGTCGAGGTCCGCGCCACCGCGCCCGGCATGTTGGTCACGCAATAGTGAACGACCCCATCGATCTGGAAGGTCGGATCCTGATGGGTGGTCGGACGCGAGGTCTCGAAGCAGCCGCCCTGATCGATGGCGACATCCACCAGCACCGAGCCCTTCTTCATGCGCCCGACCATCTCGCGCGTGACCAGCTTGGGGGCCGCCGCCCCTGGGACCAGCACCGCGCCGATCACCAGATCCGCCTCCAGGACGCATGGCTCCAGGAGGTGCGCCGCCGAGAACAGGGTGCGAACGCGATTGCCGAAGCGCTCGTCCAGACGCCGCAGGGCGTCGAGGTCGCGATCCAGAACACTCACGTCCGCGCCCAGACCAACGGCCATGGCGATCGCGTTGCGTCCCACGACCCCCGCCCCGATCACCGTCACCCGCGCCGGCTCGACCCCTGGGACACCGCCCAGCAGGAGGCCGCGTCCGCCCTGGGCCTGTTCGAGACAATGGGCGCCGGCCTGGATCGAGAGTCGGCCGGCCACCTCCGACATGGGCGTCAGCAGCGGTAGATGCCCGGTGGCGTCCGTGACCGTCTCGTAGGCGATGCCGATGGCCCCGCTCGCCATCAGATCCAAAGTCTGGGCGAGATCCGGGGCGAGATGGAGAAAGGTGAAGAGCGTGTGACCCGCGTGCAGCCAGCCACGCTCGACCGCCAGGGGCTCCTTGACCTTGACGATCAACTCGGAGCGCGCGAAGACCTCCTCGGCCGATGACGAAATCCGGGCACCGGCGGACAGATAATCCGCGTCCTGGAAACCGATCGCCGCGCCGGCCCGGGACTCGACCAGCACCCGGTGCCCGCGCGCCGACAACGCCTGGACCGAGGCCGGCGTCAGCCCGACGCGATACTCATGGTTCTTGATTTCCCTGGGCACACCGACGTTCATGGGCAAACATCCCCCGGCGGTTGAGTCGCGACGGCTCGACCGAGGCGGCCAGCCGTCCTGGATCGCGGTTCAGTCGGCCCCCGCGCCCGGCGTCGCGGATGGCGGTCTGGGCATCAGCCAACCGGCGATCAGGATCAGGATCACGCCAGCCAGCGAGATCCAGTACCAGCCGCGTAATTGAGTCGGACCATATTCATACACGGCGCCGGCACCCACCATGATCCGATCTCCAGCGGAAACGATACGGCCGATCCCGAACGGCGGCTGGTTTTCGACCGTGTCGGCCGGCAACAATGGATCCTCGGTGATCAAGCCATCGTCCTCGTCCGAAATCCCAAACGAGTAGAGCCCATCGTCGCGTCCGATCCAGAGGCGCTCCGCGCCTTGCGCGCCGCCGTCCGTGGTCAGGTGTAGCGACAACACCCGTTGGCCCTTGAGTTCGGGATGCAGCGACCGCCAGACCTCGCCCGGTCGCGTTTGCCAGAACAGACCCTGATCGGTCCCGGCCAGAAGCCGGCCGCCCCGGCTGGTCGCGAAACCGAACACCTTCACGTCGGCCGGCAGCCCCTCGCTGTTCGCCCGCCAGGCCGTCGCCGGATCGCCCGCCGGGGTGGAGAAGACCCCGGCGCCAATGGTGCCGGCATGCCACCAATGTCCGGCGTCCGTCCGTTGATCATGAAGACAGTAGATGTTCGCCTTCGGCTCCAGAACCTGCCAGACGCCATTGACGAGCCGCCGCACACCGGTGGCGGTTCCGGCCAGGAGCCCCTGGTCGGTCGCCAGCAGGCTCCCGACCCGCTCCTCCAGCGGCGGCGCCCCGACCGGCGCGAAATAGAGTCCGCCCGCCGTCCCAACCGGTGCACGCCCCGGCTCGCCGAGCATGGCGATCACCGGCTGCTCGCCCAGGTACTGATTGATCCGCGTCCAGACCCCATCGCGGAAGCGCCAGACCTCACCCGCCTGGGTACCCGCGAGAATGTCGCCCCCGGCCGTGGCGACAAGATCCGTCACATGCCCGGTCCGAGGCGGATCGTTCGGCGCCAGATGGATACCGCCCGGCAGCAAAGGCCCGGCGATCGCCAGGATCAGCCCGAGCCCGCTCAGACCGAGCGCGAGATTCTTTCGTGTTTTCATCGACATGATTCCGCTAGCGCTGAAAGGCGCGTTGGTGATTTCCCGAAACCCCGTCCCGGTGGATGGATACGCCAGATAAAGGGGATTTCCAGGATCGAGTGAAGTTCCTGGGACTCGGCTCACGCCTCCAGATTAAAGATGCTTCTGGAAACCGCTAAAGACCCAGCCGATGGCATCCGGTCGCCCGAGGTCGTCAACCGCCAGCACGTCGAACAGGTCGCTCTTCTCAGCGTCGATGATCCCAGACGTTGGCATGTGGGCCTCGGACAGGTCAAATGGAACCTAGGGTTTAGCCACCGCATCGGTTATGGTCGCACCCGAGCCATCTCGGTGACTTGCGTGGATTTTGACCGACGTGTTAGGATCCCGCTTCTTTATGCACCGAAACACACGCCGACTTGCAGGGATTCCCGCCATGTCCAAGGTATGTCAAGTTACCGGTAAACGCCCCCTCACCGGCAACAACGTCTCGCACGCGAACAACAAGACCAAACGTCGTTTCCTGCCCAATCTCCATGAGAAGAGATTCTGGGTCGAGGCGGAGAAGCGCTGGGTGAAGCTGCGGCTCACGACCAAGGGCATGCGCATCATCGACAAGAAAGGCATCGATGCCGTTTTGGTCGATGTCCGCGCGAGCGGCATCAAGGTCTAACCGGAGAATCCATCCATGGCCAAGGCAGCACGCGACAAGATTCGGCTGAACTCCAGCGCCGGAACCGGTCACTTCTACACCACGACCAAGAACAAGCGCAATCAGCCCGGCAAGATGGAGATCAAGAAGTTCGATCCCGTCATCCGCCAGCACGTCATGTACAAGGAAGGCAAGATCAAGTAAGCCTTCCCGATCGGCGCTCGCTGCCGGTCCGCTCGTCCCTGATCGTCTAAAAGGCCCGCCTTGGCGGGCTTTTGGCGTTTTGGCTGACCTGCGTCTCGTCCTCGCGAGCGCTCCAGTCCATCGGGCACCCTGGCCGGGCCATGGACTGTCAGCGAATCGATTCGATCCCCCGAGCGGCACCCACCCGCTCTCCTGGCTCCGCAGTCCGGAAGCGCCTTATCGAGCCATCCCGTGGATGACGGATGAAAGGCTCGGACGGGTTGTGGGTGATCTCCGGGAAACCATGTGCCCGCGATTCGCCCCGTCATGGACAGGATTTACAGGATTTATAAAGCCCTGTTTTTAATCCTGTAAATCATGAAGAATCCTGTTAATCCTGTCCCACTCCCGAGCCTTCGGTCGGGCACGGACTTGCCCGGAAATCGCCTTAGTCGATCCCCGCAAGACAGAACACCGTACCTTCGTCTCGTCTCGCGCATCGCCCCGATGCGCGCCTTGGCGGCGCGCGCTCGGGATTGTCGAAGGCGTGAGGTGCTCAGCCTGAGTGGATTAGACGCGGACCGACTACTATTGAACGGCCCTCAGCCGCCCCGATTCGCGCGCTTGCGCTCGTGCTCCTTCAGGTAGCGCTTACGCACCCGGATGGCCTTAGGGGTGATCTCGACCAGTTCGTCGTCCTCGATGAACTCCAGTGCCTGCTCCAGCGTGAACTTGACGGGCGGGGTCAGCAGGATGTTCTCGTCCGAGCCGGCGGCGCGGATGTTGGTCAACTGCTTGGCCTTGAGCGGATTGACGGTGAGGTCGTTGTCGCGCGAGTGGATGCCGACCACCTGGCCTTCGTACACCTCGTCGCTGGGCGAGACCATCATGCGACCGCGTTCCTGGAGCGCGAAGAGGGCGTAACCCAGGGCCTTGCCGGTGCCGTTGGAGATGAGCGCGCCGTTGCGCCGGGGGGCGATGCCGCCCATGTTGGCCGGACGATAGCGGTCGAAGACGTGGTATTTGAGTCCGGTGCCGGAGGTCAGCGACATGAACTCGGTCTGGAAGCCGATCAGTCCGCGCGAGGGGATCTCGTAGTCGAGCCGCACCCGGCCCCGGCCGTCCGGAACCATGTCCTTGAGCTCGCCGCGCCGCTCGCCGAGCGCCTGCATGATGGCGCCTTGCGAGGTCTCGTCCATGTCGACCGTGAGCTGCTCGTAGGGCTCGCAGATCTGACCGTCGATCTCGCGGAAGATGACCTCGGGACGCGAGACGGCCATCTCGAAACCCTCGCGGCGCATGTTCTCCAGCAGGATGGAGAGATGCAGCTCGCCGCGCCCGGAGACGCGGAATTTCTCGGGGTCGTTGCCTTCCTCGACCCGCAGGGCGACGTTATGGATGAGCTCGCGCTCCAGCCGGTCCTTGAGCTGGCGCGAGGTCAGATATTTGCCGTCGCGCCCGCAGAAGGGCGAGGTGTTGACCTGGAAGGTCATGGTGACGGTCGGCTCGTCGACGGTCAGCGCCGGCATGGCGTGAACGTTCTCTGGGTCGCAGAGGGTGTCGGAGACGCCGGGCGCCTCGATTCCGGTCAGGGCCACGATGTCGCCGGCGGTGGCCAGGGGCACTTCGTGACGCGCCAGACCCAGATAGCCATAGACCAGCCCGATCTTGGCCTTCTGACGCACGCCGTCGGGCTTGACGACGATGATCTGCTGGTTGGGTCGCACGCTGCCATGCCGAATGCGACCGACCGCGATGGCGCCCACATAGGAGTTGTAGTCGAGCGTCGAGATCTGCATCTGGAAGGGCGAGTCGGGATCGACCTCGGGGGCCGGACAGTGCTGGACGATGGCCTCGAACAGCGGGGTCATGTCGCCCTCGGTGATGTCGTTGGCGAGTCCGGCATAGCCGTTGATGGCCGAGGCGTAGACGATCGGGAAGTCGAGCTGCTCGTCGGTCGCGCCGAGCCGGTCGAAAAGATCGAAAACCTGGTCGATCACCCAATCCGGGCGCGCGCCGGGGCGGTCGATCTTGTTGATGACCACGATCGGACGCAGGCCGTGGGCGAACGCCTTGCTGGTCACGAAACGGGTCTGAGGCATGGGGCCTTCCTGGGCATCGACCAGCAGCAGCACCGAATCGACCATGGAGAGCACGCGCTCCACCTCGCCGCCGAAATCCGCGTGGCCGGGGGTGTCGACGATGTTGATGCGGTAGTCGTTCCAGCGGATGGCGGTGTTCTTGGAGAGGATGGTGATGCCGCGCTCCTTCTCCAGCGCGTTGGAGTCCATGACCCGCTCCACCGGCCCGAAGCGATCGCCCAGTGTGCCGGATTGCTGCAAGAGCTTATCCACCAGTGTGGTTTTGCCATGATCGACGTGGGCGATGATGGCGATGTTGCGAAGGGTTTCGATCACTGGGGAAAGCTCCGGGGAATGGCAAAAGGATGACGGAAGTGAGGGAGTTTGAATCACGAGCGGTGGCGGGATCCTTGACCGGGGGCCGGATGCGGGGCATGACCGGCCCGGTCAGACGCGAATTATATACGCTCGGAGCCCAGATTGATCGGTGCTTGTCCACGTCACCCTGGTTTGCGCGGAACCTTCCGGGGCGTGTATGCGCCAGGCGGCCGGTGGTCGGACCGGCCAAGTCGAGCGGGGCCGCGGCGCGGAACACACCATGATCGCCGCCCCGAGTGTCGGGGACACTTAGCGGTCAATCCTTCGACTTTTCGTCGTCATTTTGCCGCAACGCTTGGCCTCTCATGCCTTTTTCCAAGATGCCAACAATATCTGTGGATAACTTTGTGCAAAACATTTGATCAACCGCGTCGAGGGCGCGTCGTTACTGGTCTCGAAACAGATTGCACGAATTTTGACCGATTCAAGAAAATCTTGTTAATTCAGCATCTTGTGAATTTCCGCTCGTTCGCCGGAAGGGGCCGCCCGCCCCCTGTGTCCGGCCTGGCCAGAGGGCTTGACACTTGTGAACAAGCCGTTATCCAACCGGCCGGCTGGAATCTGGCGAGGAGCCTCCGGGACAGCCCGCGCCTTCGGTCCACGGCCGCGCGTGAACCGTGGCGAAAGGGCTGGCTGAATATTTGAATATGCCAATAAATCAATGTGATCGAGTATTTCCCCAGGGTTGCGCTGGCCAGCGAAAAGGCCCAGCATAGCGCGCTCGGAGGACAGACCGTGGGCACACCGCGGCACATATCCAGCTCGGCACTGTAACGACCTCATCCACGGCCATCCTATTCGGGAAACATAAGTACAAGAGCATGACGCCCACCGATCTCAATGCCGTTCGCGAACACATCGCCTCTCGCATCATTGGCCAGCAACCCTTCATCGACAGCATGCTCGTCTGTCTGCTGAGCGATGGTCATCTGTTGGTCGAGGGCATGCCGGGGCTGGCCAAGACCACCGCCGTCAAGGCGTTGGCCGAGTCGCTCGAAGGCGACTTCCATCGCATCCAGTTCACCCCCGACCTGCTGCCATCGGACCTGATCGGCACCGATATTTACCGGCACGAAAAGGGCGAGTTCGAGTTTCGCCAGGGACCGCTGTTCCACAACCTGCTGCTCGCCGACGAGGTCAACCGCGCCCCGGCCAAGGTGCAGTCGGCCCTGCTGGAGGCCATGGCGGAGCATCAGATCACGGTCGGGCAGAGGACCTATCCGCTGCCCTCGCTCTTCATGGTGCTGGCGACCCAGAATCCGGTGGAGCAGGAGGGCACCTACCACCTGCCCGAGGCCCAGCTCGACCGCTTCCTGATGCAGGCCGTGGTGACTTATCCGACGCGCGATGAAGAGCTGAGGATTCTTGAGCTGGACAGCCAGCAACAGCAGCACAGCTACACGCCTCCGGCCAAGCGCCTGACCCAGGCCGAGCTGTTCGCGATGCGTCGCGACGTGGCCAATCTCTACCTGGATCCCAAGCTGCACCACTACATCGTCGATCTGGTGCAGGCGACTCGCCAGCCGAAGCTCTACGACAAGGATCTGGGCCGCTGGTGCCGTTTCGGCGCCTCCCCGCGCGCCAGTATCGCGCTCGCCCGCTGCGCCCGCGCCCGCGCCTGGCTCGACGGCGAGACCTTCGTCGCCCCGCATCACATCCAGTCCGTCGCGCCCGAGATCCTGCGCCACCGACTCCTGCTCACCTTCGAGGCCGAGGCCGAGGGGGTTACGACGGATGCCTTCATCAAGCGCCTGTTGAGTTTGGTGGCGATTCCTTGATGGTGAGTGACATTGGATCGGTTCCGTCGAGCACGGATGAACCTGGCATCTCTCGGGATCCGCAACGGGACACGCCGTCCGATTCACCTTAGGCCGTGCCCGCCAACTGTTGCGCCGCCTTATGTAATCTTGCGTTGAACCAGCGGCGAATGATGTAACTTCGGGCAAGGCTGATCGCCGTGAACCAGGCCCCAATGGCAAGATTCGAGCTGATCGGTATATCAATCCCGAACCATGGGAAGATGACCAGTTGTGATGCAAAAGCAACGAAGTAGCCTATGGCCACATTCATCGCCGACTCAATCATTGATTCAAATCGCGTTTGCTGCATGGATTAAAACGTCGCTCGGGAGCCGACCCAGCGCGGTCGGCGTGGTTGATGGCATTCAAGGCCCTGCCGCGCGCTGGGCGGCGTCGATCGTCGTTCCGGCCACTCAGGCGATTTCCAGGAAAGTCCGTACCCGGCCGAAAGCTCCGGAACCGGACAGGATTAACAGGATTCCTCAAGATTTACAGGATTAGAAACAGAGCTTTACAAATCCTGTCAATCCTGCGAAATCCTGTTAATCCTGTCTATGACCAGGCGGATCGCGGGCACGAGGTTTCCTGGAAATCACCTTAGCATCGACCGCCTCCGGGATCGTCCCTCAGCGTCGCCGATGGCCGAAACGATGGTCAAGGCCGTAAAATCCAACGGACAACTTCATTCAATCATGAGCCTCTACCCCCGACTCGATGACTTGCTGGAGCTGCGCCACCAGGCCCATACCCTGGGGCTGCCGTCGCATCATCTGGTCAACTCGGCCTTCGCCGGGCTCTATGCCTCGGTTTTTCGCGGCGCGGGAATCAACTTCGAGGAGGTGCGCGAGTACCGCGAGGGCGATGACATCCGCTACATGGACTGGAAGGTCACGGCCCGCACCAACGAACCGCACATGAAGATCTTCCGCGAGGAGCGCGAGCGTTCGGTTGTGCTCTGCGTCGACAAGGGGCCGCACATGAGCTTCGGTACCCGCGGAACCTTCAAATCGGTCCAGGCGGCGCGCGCGGCGGCGCTCATCGGCTGGGCCGCGACCCGACTCAACGATCGGGTTGGCGGGCTCGTGTTCGGTGATTCAGCGACCGGTCCGCGGCACTTTCGTCCCTCGCGCGGGAGCCGCGCGCTCTGGCAGGTGTTGCGGACCTTGACCGAAGCCGGAACCGAGCGATCTCCCTCCATCGATTATCTGAGCGGTGCCCTGCGACGCGCGACCTCGGGCCTGCCGAATGGCTCGCTGGTGTTCGTGATCGCGGATCTCAATCGGGACGCCCTGGATTTGGAGCCAGTGCTGGGCGATCTCTGTCAGCGCAACACCGTCGCGCTGGTTCCCACCGACGACCCGGCGGACTGGGAGATCCCGGCGATGGGCGTGACCACCTTTACCGGAACCGATGGCGCCTTGATCGAGATCGACACGGATGATCCCCAGGCCGCCCGGCTCTATCGCCAAGCCTGGGAAGAGCGACGCGAACGTCTCCAGGCGATGGCGCATCGGCTGCGTATCGTGATGCTACCGGTGCGCACGGACACCGAGATCCACCTGACCCTGATCCGTAACCTCGAACAGCGCGCGCGCTCGCGGACCATCTGATGGATCCTATTCTCACCCCTCTTCAGCCGGTTCAGACGCTCCGGGATATCCGGGACATACCGCCGATCCCCTGGTGGCCGCCCGCTCCGGGCTGGTGGCTGTTGCTATTGGCACTGATACTGATCGGCTACCTGGTCTGGCGCTGGCGTGCCCCGCTCAGTCTGCGCATCCCCATTCCGGGCCTCACCCTGGGCACCTGGCGCTGGGACGCGGCGTCGGCGCTGCGTGATCTGGGGCGACGTGCCCGCGCGGGTCAGGATGTCAAGACGACGCTTGGCGAACTCTCCGAGCTGCTGCGGCGCATCGCCATGGCCCGACTCGGTCGCGCCGCCTGCGCCGGTTTGACCGGTTCGGCCTGGCTCGACTGGCTCTCGGCCCATGATCCGAATGGCTTTCCCTGGCATGAACACGGTCGGCTGCTGCTGGTGGCGCCCTATGCCCCGCCCAGCGGGGTCGCCGGAGATATCCAGATCCTGATCCGAGCGGCCGAGGCCTGGGTGAGCGCGCGCGAACCAGGGGCGCGCCCCTGGCGTCCCTGGCGCCTGACGTCGACCTCGCGGGGAGTGACCGGCGATGTTTGAGTTTCACTGGCCCTGGGCAGCGCTCCTCCTGCCCCTGCCATGGCTGTTGCCTTATCTGTGGCCGGACCCCCGACTCCAGGTCGAGGAAAGCCTCGAAGGACAGCACCAGACCCTGCTGCATCCCCGTCTGAACGATCTCAAGGCCGCCTTCAGCGTCCGGCGCCCGCGACTCCAGCTCACCGGCTGGCTGCATCGCGCGCTGCTCTATCTGCTGTGGGTGGCGCTGGTCCTGGCGCTGATGCGGCCCCAATGGCTCACGCCCTATACCGAGGTCAGCACGCCCGGATACGATCTCATGATCGCGGTGGATGCCTCGCACTCGATGGAGGCGCTCGATTTCACGGTCGAGGGCCGCCAGGTCAACCGCATGGCGGTCGTCAAGGGCGTCATGGGGCGCTTTATCGACACTCGCGAGGGTGACCGGGTCGGGCTCATCCTCTTCGGCAGCCAGGCCTTCGTGCTCTCGCCGCTCAGTCTGGACCGGTACGCCGTGCGCCAGTTGCTCGATGGCGTGCTGCCGAGCATCGCCGGGCCGGCCACCGCGCTCGGCGACGCCATCGCGCTCGGGGCGGGTAAGCTGCGCGAGCGCCCGGAGGGCTCGCGCGTCATGATCGTGATCGCGGACGGCGACAACAACGCCGGCAGTTTCGCGCCCAAGGAGGCGGCGATGCTGGCGCGGATGACGGGGACACGCATCTATGTCATCGGCGTCGGCAGCAAGCAAAAGAGCATCCCGATTCTTGAGGAGGGCCGCGTGCGTTACCGCGACGATCTCACCATGGACGAGGAAACGCTCCAAGAGATGGCCAACCTGACCGGCGGAGGCTACTTCCGGGCCACCGACACCCGTGCCCTGGAAGAGATCTCCACCCGCATCGGCCAGCTCGAAAAGACCGAGGCGCAGGCCCGGACCGCCCTCCTGCCGCGTCCACTCTATCGCTGGCCACTAGGTCTGGCCCTCTTGGCCCTGCTCGGTCTGGGGTTGTTCCCCGAGGGTCGTAAACGTTTTCTTCGTGGGCTCGCCAGTGACTGACCCAGGTTTTCATTTCGCTCAACCCCTGTGGTTCCTTGGACTGCTGGCCATTCTTCCGGTGGCCGTCTGGCTCATGCGCAGCGCCGCGCGGGCCGCGCGCGGACCCATCCATCGCTACGCGGATCCGCATCTGCTGCCCTATCTGACCGGGACGCGCGATTTGCGCACGACCGAGCGCTGGGGCCGCTTCCTGCGCTGGAGTCTGCTCTGGACGCTCCTGTTGACGGCCATGGCGGGGCCTCGCTGGAGCTACAGCGACCTGCGTCTGTTCCATCCCGGCAACAATCTCCTGGTGCTGCTGGATGTCTCGCGCTCCATGCTGGCGGAGGACGCCAGTCCGAGCCGGCTCGGCCGCGCGCGCCAAGAGTTGCAGGATCTGATCCTGAGGAACCGTCAGGTGCGTCTGGGGCTGATCGTATTCGCCACGGTTCCGCACGTCCTCTCGCCCATCACCGAGGACACCAACAGCATTCTCAATACCCTGCCCGCCCTATCGGCCGATCTGGCCAGCCCCGGTCTTCAGGGCAGCAGTCTCACGCGCGCCCTCGCGCGCGCCGAGAACCTGCTCGCGGGACTGCCGGAGGACAGCGCCCGCGCCATCCTACTGATCAGCGACGGCGACTTCGACGAGCCGCGCCTGCTCGATCAGGTGTCGCGGCTCGCCGAGCGGGGTATTCGCGTGCACACGCTCGGGATCGGATCGACGGATGGCGCCACGGTGCCGGCGCCGCAAGGCGGCGTGGTCGTGGATCCCGCCGATCCCGACCGTAAACCCGTGCGTTCGATCCTGAACGAACCCCTGCTGGAGGGCTTGGCCAAGGCCGGCGGCGGGCTCTATCTCCGCGCCGATTACCGCGACTCGGACACCAACGCCATCCTGGCGGCGGCGACGGTCAGCCGCCTCCCCCCGGAGGCCAGCGACGCGCGCACGCGAATCTGGAATGAACGTTACTGGTTGCCGGTGCTCTTGGTGGCGGGCCTGCTGTTGCCCCAGTTCCGGGGGCTTTCGCGGCGCTCGGTTCGCCGTCGGCCGACCGACCAGGGAACTGGAGGTACGCGGCCATGAGGCGACCGATTGATGCGATGATCCATCCGCTGGGGCTGGCCTGGCTCGCCGCGCTGCTCCTGGCTCCGGCGGCACCGTCCGAGGCGGACTGGCTCCGCACGGATGAGCAAATGGCCTACGACAGTTATCGCGAGGGTGACTACGCGGGGGCCGCCAAAGCCTTCGCCGATCCCTACCGCCAGGGCGTGGCTCTCTACCGGGACGGGCAATACCAGAAAGCCGAGCGCGCCTTCGGCCAGGCCAAGGACGGACCCTTTGGCGAATCCGCCCGCTATAACCTGGGCAACGCCCGTTTCAAGCTCGGCGACTACACAGGCGCGGCCGAGGCCTACGAGTCGGTCCTCGCCACCAATCCCTCCCATGAGGATGCCGCCTACAACCTCGCCCTGACCCGCGCCAATCTGGCCCGGCTGGAGCAGGAACAATTCCGCGACCAGACCGAGGAGAAGCAGGAGGAGGGGGAACAGGATCGCGAGACCGAGCGCGAGCAGACGCAGACCGGCAACGAACGCCAAAAGGCCGCCCAGGAGGAGGAACAGCAACAAAAGCCGCAGGATAAGCCGTCGAAGCAGGACGAGGCATCCGATCAGGAACAGAAGTCCGAGCCACAACAAAGCTCCAGCGAGGAACAGAAATCCCAACAGGAGAAATCCAAGGAGCAGCAATCGAAGAAGGAGCCATCCAGCCAACAGCAGGAGAGCGAGCAGAAGAAGGAGGAGAAGAAGGAAAGCGAGCCGAGTCAGTCCGGGGACGGCGAACCCCAGGAATCGGGCGAGTCCGGTTCGGAGTCCGGGAAAAAGAAGGGCGACCAGTCATCGGGGCGGTCGGGTGAGCAGGCGCAAGCCTCCGGCGAGGCGGGTGCCGAACCGTCGGCCAAGGGCGAGGGAAGCGAGCAGGACAGCGCCCAACGCGGAGCCGGTCGAGAGTCGGAAAACGCCGGGCAGGAAGGCGACGAGACCGGGAAGCCCTCGGAAGCTGGTGGGAACGCCGGCGATGAGACCGACCAGTCGCGCGGCGATCGGGAGGAGACGGATAAGCGGCAAGCGGGCGAGCGATCCGATTCTCGTGAATCCGAGCCGGACCGCGCGGAAGGAGACCGGGAGCCGTCCGAGCAAGAGGCGCGCGGTGAAGAGCCGCGTCCCGAGGACCAGCCGGGCGGCGATGAATCCGAGCCTCGACAGAGCAAGGACGAGACCGGATCCAAGGGCGAGGAGCGCGGCCGGCGCGAGTCCGAGCTAGGGGAATCGGGCGAGGAAAAGGCCGGGGGCGGCGAGGAGACGCTCGACGAGGCATCCGGCCTTGATCCAGGCGATCAGGAAGGCAAGACCGAGGAACCCGGCCGCTCGGAGCGCGAGCCCGGCGAGGAAGGCGAGCGCGGGCAAGAGCCTCGGGACCAGCGCGACGAGCGGGAAGGTCAAGGAACCGGGGAGCGCCCCGAGTCCAGGGAGGCCGGCCGTTCCGGAGGACGCGCCGATCGTCGGGGCGTGACACCACCGGAATCGCTCGACGAGCGTCAAGCCGAGGCCGTGGAACAATTCGACCAGCTCGGACTTCAACCCGGCTCGGATCGGGAGGCGGCGACCCGAGAGGGGCAGATGCCCTCGCTGGACGGCTTGAGCCTGATGGGCGGACCTGGCATGGCCGCCATGGAACAGCGGCTCAAACAAGTGCAGGGCGATCCCACATTATTGATGCGCAATCAATTTCGGATCGAGGAAATGCGCCAGATGCAGGGCTCGACCGGCGCCTGGCGGGAGACACGGCCATGGTAAGCGGAGGCGACGCCTTGAATCCCCTGACCGTCGAGACCTTGTCCGTCGAGAAGGAGGCGCTCCGCGCCAAGGTCTGGCGCCTGGCCCTCGGTATCGTGCCGCTGCTGGCGAGCGGTGCCCTCGGCGCGCAGCCTTACGCCACGCCCTACGGCCAGCCCTATTACGCGCCGCCTTATTACGGACAGCCCTATTACGGACAGCCGTCACGACCGCCCGAGTCGCCACAACCCCGGCCGGATTCGCCCCAGTACCGTCGGCTGCCCCCAACGAACGCCCAGGGCGTGCCGCCGGCCTATCAGCCACCGCCCGCGCCGGGAGGAATGCCTGGCCAGAGGCCCCAGGGATATCCTGGCTACCAGCCCAACTGGCCAGGGGGCTATGCGCAAGGGCCGGCCCAGTCGAGCCAGGTCGCGCCGCCGAGGATGGAATGGTCGCTGGAGGTGATGGATCCTTACCTGCAACAGCCGGTGGTTCTCAAGCTGGATGTCGTCAGCCGCGAGAATCTGAGCACGGCGAACCTGGAGTTACCGGCGTCGGGTGATGCGCTCATGAAGACCCTTCAGGGGCCGAGCACCAGTACCCGGACCACCAAGGGCCAGCGCGAGATCCTCAACAGCTTCGTGCTGACGGTCGTCCCGCTACGGGCCGGCGACCTGGAGCTGCCGCCGATCAAGGTCACCGGCACCCTGGCCGGCTCGGGTCTCGGCCAAGGCTACGAGGCCCACACCGAGCGCCCCATCCGACTCCAGGTGCGTCCATCCATGACCTCGGTGCGCCCCTGGCTGCCGCTGAAGTCCCTGACCCTGAAATCCAGCCTCGACCGCGAAGGAACCCTGGAGCCCGGCCAGCCGGTGACCCTGGCGTTGGAAATCGCGGCCATCGGTGGAACCGCGGTCCAGCTCCCGAGCCTGGAGGCGCAACTGAATGGACCGGATTTCCGTGTCTATCGCGAACAGACGCTCACCAATACCGAGTTGTCGTCGGACGGGCGACAACTGAGCGCCACCCGAACCGAGTACTACACCCTGGTCCCGCAAGTCGGCGGCCGACTGAGCCTCCCGGAGATGAGCATCGCCTGGTGGAATGTCGATCAGGGCGTGCGCGAGGTCGCCCGTCTGCCGATCAAGACGCTGACCGTGCGCGGTGGTGGCCCGTTCGGGTTCCCGGTCGCGGCCTTAACCAGTTCCGAGTGGGTCAAGTTCTGGGTTCCCCTAGCCGGTCTGTTGCTGCTGGTCGCCGGCTATTGGGTGGGCGTCCTCTATCGCGGCCGTCCACTGAGCCTGGGGATCGACCTGCTCGGGCTGGGGGTCAAGGGTTTGCGCGCCGGCCATGGATTCGCGCTGAAGTGGCTGGGACCCTATGCGAGGAGCCTTGGGCCAGCGGCGCTGTTGGCGGCGACGCGCCGTTTCCTGGGGCGGACCCTGCCCGCGAGCAGCCGTTTCCTGCGCTGCGTACGGTACGCCAACCAGGCCGCCACCCCGGATGAGTGGCGCGATCGGTTCGAGGAGGAGTCCCGCGCCTGTCGGTCATTCAAGGGCGAATTCACCCAAGCCGTGCTCACCCGGCACATTCTGACCGTCCGTCCCGGAGCGGATCCGAAGGCACTGAGTCGGCTCATGGGGCAATTGGACGCCGGCATCTATGGCCGCGAAACCCTCGATTTCCAGCGCTGGAAGCGCGATCTGATGCGGCAGGTAGGGCGAGGCGCGAGACTCCCGCAGCGAAGTGAAGCCTCCGGGCGCCTGCGCTGGGCCGCGCTCCCGGCGCTCAATCCAAGCTCGTTGCGAGTCGGATGAGCGCGGAGATCAAGGACTCCTCCATTCCTGGAGCTGGATGCCGGGTGTCGGGGCGAATTCATTCGCCCCGACAGGATGCCGCGCGACATCCGCGTCGATCCGAGCCTTGGAGCCTTGGAGCCGTGGCCGGGCGGACGATCCAACGATGAAGACAATTGATGCACGCCCCAGGAGATCCGGATCCCTCTCATGCCCGCCAAGCCGATCCTCTTCATCGATCCGGGACCGAACCTGGTCCAATACCTCGCCGCCGTCGGCGAGCGGCTCGCGCCCCACTACCGGGCGGTCTTCTTCTCGCGCCGGGTGAAGAGCCGCGGTCTGCTGCGTCGACTCGGGCAGGAGATCCATCCGGATCGAGACGCGCGGCGCGCCCATGCCCCATCCCCATCGATCCGGATCGACCCCGAGGCGCTCCTGGCGCGGCTGCGCAAGGAATCGGACAAGGCCCTGACCAGAGAACAGGGTCCAGCCTTCCGCCGACTGGTCGGCGAGCTGGACGCCTGTCTCGACCGACTCCAGCCGGCCGGCGTCTTCTGCTGGAACGGCTCCGGCCTGGCGGCGGCGATCGCCGAGCAACTGGCGCGGGCGCGCGGTCTCCCGCTCCTCTTCGCCGAAAACGGCTATCTGCCCAATACGCTCCAGCTCGACCCCGAGGGCGTCAACGCCTTCTCCTCCATCGGCCGCGACCTGGATCTGGACGCCATCCGCGCCCGGCCCTATTCCGACCAACAGCGCCGCGAACTGGACGCCCGGCTCGACGATTACCGGGCGGGCAAAAGCCCACCGCGCGCGCCGCCCGCCCAAGGCCGAGTCCGCCCCCCGCCGCTGGCCTATCTCATCCAAGCCTGGAACGACTGGCGCGAACGCGAACCCTCGCGCCCCCTCAACCGGCGGATCCCGCGCCAGCCGCCGGAGCTTCCCGAGCGCTTCGTCTTCTTCCCGCTCCAGGTCCGGAGCGACAGCCAGCTCACCCTCCACTCACCGCTCTACGGCAACCGGCTCGACCTGGCCATCGCCGACCTCGATCAGTCCCTGCGCGCGATCGATCCCGAGCTGAAACTGGCGATCAAGCTCCACCCGGCCGATCTCGGCAAGACCGACTACGACCCCATGGTCGAGCGCTTCCCCCAACACCTCTGGATCGGCGGCGGCGACGTGCGGACCCTCCTGCAGCGCGCCGAGTGCGTCGTCACCATCAACTCCACGGTCGGCATCGAGGCCATGATCTTCGGCAAACCGGTCGTCGCGCTCGGCGACAACTTCTACGTCCGCGAGGGCCTGGTTCATCCCGTGCGCGACCGTGCCGAGCTGACGCCGCGTCTGCGCCAGGCCCTGAGCCAAGCGCCGGACGCCGGGCTGATCGAGCCATTCCTGCGCTTCCTCTACTTCGACGCCTTCGTGCGCGCCCACTGGCGGGATTATTCCGAAGCCTCGCTGAACCATCTGGCGGAGCGGATGATGGCGATGGTGCAGGTTCGGTCAGCGGATTGATTCGAGCTGTCCGCCACCCGGAGAGCCCGCGGATTCAAAGTGCCCTCGACAAGGCGTCCACCAACATGATGGTGACCGACACGGCAGGTACCCTCATCTATCTGAACGAAGCCTTCACCCGGATGATGCGCGGAGCCGAGGCGGATCTCCACCGGCATCTTCCGAATTTCAGTGCCGCCGGACTACTCGGGCGCGGCGGGTGTGCGGGTTGCGGAGGTTGGCGGCGAAGAACTCTTAGAAAGCGGAACTGGGCGCCTTCACCACTGGCGGCGATCAGGGCGGGACAGGCGGACAGCGGCGTCATGATCGCACGGGACACGGCATCGGCGATCAATAGACTCCCCAATCCTTGGCGCTGAAACCGTCGATCAATGGCCAAACGACCAATCAATCCTGCCGGCAGGCTGGGGTAACGCGGCAACCGCTGCGTGAGATCGGCGGGCAATTCGTTGACCGGCACGCTGGTGGCGGCAAACGTGTAGTAGCCCGCTAATTCGTCACGGGCATCCAGCAGTACGAAGCCGTGGCTCAAGCGGCGCCGGATATCCTGCGTGACGTGATCACGAAAGTAGCGATCCAGCTCGTCGCTCCCACTGCCAAACGTCGCCCGGTCTTGTGTCCCGAGACGCTCGATACGCCAACTAGTCGTCACGGTGACGGTGTAATCAAGGTGCGATAGCGCTCGATCGCGCGTTCCATGGCCGGCGTCAGCGGCGCCGGGTTGAGCAGGGCTTCGAAGAAGCGTTATGACTACCTCGGTGTTTGACTTGGGTCGTATCGTCGCGACCCCGGCGGCCTTACAGGTCTTGACCGAGCGTCAGGTCACGCCGCTCAACCTGCTCCAACGTCATGCGCGTGGTGACTGGGGCGATCTGGAGGCCGAAGACATCCAGGCCAATCAGGACGCCTTGCAACAGGGCTGCCGACTCTTTTCCAGCTATCAGATCGATCCCGAGACCAAGGTCTGGATCATCACGGAAGCCGACCGTTCGGTGACGACGGTCTTGCTGCCGGATGACTACTAGGGATGGAGTGATGACCATGACCCGTGACTCGATCCCTCTCGATCCGCGCATCGCGGCCTTCGTCGCCCGTCTGGACGAGGATGAACGTGAATACTTTGAGGAGCGTGCCGCCATCGCGGAGTACGATGGCGGTCTGACGCGCGCGGCGGCTGAAGAGCAAGCGTATCAACTGACGTTGGCCTACCGGCAACGGCATCGACAGCGTGTCTATCGCACGCTGTGCGCGCTCTAAATCGCTCGGCTCACGACGCCCACTGCCGGAAATCGACCGGATGGCGGGGGCGTCGTGCGCCTTGAGAGCCCCTCAGACCAAGTGTCTGTTGGGTTCTTTTTTGATCTGGTAGTCAAGACTGACGGACTACCTGTACGTGAGTCGAGAAACCGTCGTGATCTGAGTTTGCCGTTTAGCCTTGGCGTATCATCGACTCCACTGCAATTCGGTAGTGAATGATCGAGGTCAATTCGCGTGCTGAAGACGACTTGGAAGCCTTTCTGGACAGTTTTTCCGCCGCTGGCGGTTCTCCCCGTGCTGGTCCTCACCCTCGTTTACCACGGACGAATGACGAGCTTCCAAGAGGATCTTGTGCGCACGGAGGAGCTGACCGTTGAGGCGCAAACGGCGATCATCACGCAAAAGCTGGAACGGTTGATGGCTAACGTTCGTATCTTGGCCGCGCAGAACGAACTTGCCGACTTTCTCAACACGGGTGATCGTGCTTGGCTGTCTCGGATCGCTCAGGAATACCTGGCGGTGAGCCGCTATACCCAAATCTACGATCAGATTCGCTATCTGGACGAGCAGGGCATGGAAGTCGTGCGGATCAACTTCAATGATGGCCATCCTGCCGTGGTGCCCGAGTCAGCGCTTCAGAGTAAGGCCGGTCGCTACTATTTCACCGAGGCTCTGGCGCTGTATGCGGGTCAACTCTATGCCTCTCCGCTGGACCTCAACATCGAGAACGGCGTCATCGAACGCCCGTATAAACCGATGATCCGGGTGGGCACCCCGGTCTTTGATGCGCACGGTCATCGACGTGGCATCGTGCTCGTCAACTTCCTGGCCCAAGGTTTGCTGGACGCCGTCGAGAAAGCCGGGCAAACCTCGCCCGGCGATTCAATGCTCCTCAACAGTGAGGGATACTGGCTGCTCTCACCCAACCCGCCGCCGAGTTGGGGGTTCATGTTCGCTGAACAGAGCACGGCACGGATGCCAACCATCTACCCTCAGGCGTGGCGCGCCATGAACCAAGCGCCGTCCGGTACGGTTGAGACTGACGAGGGACTATTCGCCTTCCGCACCGTGATGCCCCTGGCTGACCAGGATCGCTCGGTTGCCTCTGTCGTGCCGGGTGAAAGTTTCTTCGCAGGCACTTATCGTTGGATCGTGGCCTCTCATGTTTCCAAGGCATCTCTCAACCATCTTCGCACCGAGACCTTGATCTGGCTGATGATCGTCGGTGCAACGATCTTGGTGTGTTTGGCCTTTGGGGTGCGCGCGTTCAGCATCGTGTTCATCGAACGTCGGCGGCACCACCTTCATTTGGAGCGCATGGCGCTTGTGGATGCGCTGACCGGCATCGCCAACCGGGCGGCCTTCGAGGAACGTCTCACCCTGGAATATGAACGCGCCCGACGCCATGGCCGTCATCTCGCGCTCCTCTACATCGACCTAGACGGTTTCAAGGCCATCAACGACACCCAAGGGCATCAGGTCGGTGATCAGGTGCTGAAGGATGTCGCGAAGTCGCTGGTCACGGGCTGTCGGTGCGAGGACTTGGTAGGTCGCTATGGTGGCGACGAGTTTGCCATGCTGCTCACCGAACCGCCGGATGTCGCGACCGCCGTCTTGGTCGCCGACAAGATACGTGAGCGGATCTCGGGACTGCGCTGGGCAGGGCAATCGGTGACGGCCAGTATTGGGGTTGCCCTTTACCCTGAGCATGCGCTCGACTTGCTGGAGCTGATACGGTTGGCTGATGCGGCCATGTATGCCTCGAAGGCATCCGGAAAGAATAGCGTGGTCGTGGCTGTACCGAGCTAGCTGAGCTTGAGCATCGTTGCGATACCCTTCGGCTAACAGCATACTGCTGTGCATGACACTGTCATGCAACCGAGAGGAATACCCAATGGCTGCCAATGCCCTGGTCCAGGCCCGTATCGATGGTGAAGTGAAAGAAGAGGCTGCTGCCGTGCTGGCGACGATGGGACTGACCGTCTCCGACGCGGTTCGGCTGATGCTGACGCGCGTAGCCCGCGAGCACGCCTTACCCTTCGATCCACTGATCCCCAACCCCGAGACGATCGAGGCGATGATGGAGGCCCGGCGCGGTCAGTTGCGATCCTTTGATACCGTGGACGATCTGATGGCCGATCTCGATGCGGAGGATTGAACGGACAGCCCGCTTCAAGCGTGACTACAAACGTGAGTCAAAAGGGGCACACCGCGCGACGCTACAAGACGACTTGCGGTTCGTCCTGCTGTCACTGGTCCGCGATGAGGTCTTGCCGGATCGCTACCGCGACCATGTCCTGACGGGTAACTGGAGCGATCATCGCGATTGCCACGTCAAGCCCGATTTGATCCTGATCTACCGCAAACCCGACGCGGAGACCCTGCAACTCGTTCGGCTCGGTTCGCATGCAGAGCTTGGGCTTTGATTTCCCGTGCGATTCACCCGATGCGCTGCAACCAACGCTAGGCCGATGCACGGGCGAGGTTGAGCGCCAGCAAGCGGCGCAGGATGTCCGTCTCGGGCATCTCTGGCGTGTCATCATCCCAACCGTAGGCACGCGCCACCGCGACATCCAGGGCATGGTGGGCGTGCGTGAGCCACGCAGGACGGGCGTTGTAGAGGTTGGTCAAGGTGCGCGTCTTCAATTCCTTCTCGAACCCCGGCTTGGGAATGATCCGATCCGGATAGCCCGGCACGATCTCCGGCATGATGTCGGTCCACTCCGGCGGGTTGAGCCAGTTCCGACGGAGATGATCGAGTCGATGCGCGGCCTCTGCAATCGCTAAGGCGGCTTGGCGGTATTCCGGGGCAACCGACGGTAGGATGATGCCGGTGTCCAGGGTCTCGATGGGGCCGCCCGTGTCGGCGGGTGTCAGGCCTTCCGGGAAGGGGAAGGTCTCGAAGCACGATTTGGCATTGTAGGTTGGATCGTTGCCGACTCCATGCCGCGAGGCGTTCGCCAGCGCCCATGTCAAATGCAGATGAGACGAGAGGATGCCAAAGGTTGCATCGTCTTGCCGACAGATAGCGAAGAGACGCGAATCGGGAAGGACTGTGGAAGACAGCCAGACAACGAAACGGTGCTTGGCAACGCGAGGTGTTGCCATGTAGCGATTCAGTCGAGCTATCTCGCGCCGCAATGCTGGAACTGTTTCCCCATGCCGCCACCAATATCGCTTTCGTAGCTCGCGTCGCCCTGCCTCACGCATCGGTCTAACAAATTCGGCGACATGCCGAAATGGCTCTTCGTAGAGAGAAGCATTCACTTCCGACATCTCGCCCCCAAAGTCGATGATCCAAGTATCGGATGGGCGTCTCGTTAGATCCTGCCCGTTCGTCCAGGGGCGAAGCACTTCACGATTCGATCGTCCGTGAGGATTTGGTTCTCCAATCCACGCGCGAGCCGTACTTCCAGGGACATCGAACGGACCAACCTTCACCGGCCCCTGAAAGGCAACTTGTTCGTTCTGTACCAGAGTGCTGGCATCGGTCAAACAGAAACCGGCTTCGGCAGACGTGAGGTCTGGGTTGACGTCCTGTACAGTCTCACCGTTCAATTTGATTGGTCGGGCGTCATCTTTGGCTGCGAATGCCACGAGCGACACACGAACCTCTGCCCCGTCGTTGACCCACGGTTCGTCTGACCATGCCTCGAAGATCGCTCCAGATGTCGTGATGCGCTCCAGTACGGTACGGTTCGATCCCTTTCTGATGGACTGTGTGGCGACCAAGCCCGCATACCTCACGTTGCCCGCTTCGATGTGAGCTCGGGCCTTCTCGAACCAGTAAGTCACCAGATCGGCCCCGCCGGGGACGCGACCCTCGTAACGCTTCCGCAGCCGCTTCACATAGTCTTCACCCAGAATGCCGAGCATCTTCTTGTCGCCCAAGAACGGTGGATTGCCGACGATGACATCCGCCTTGGGCCACTCTGGCTCGGTCCCGTCTTCGTTCACGATCGCATCGCGCTGTACGATGGTGTCGAGCGGCTTGAGTATCGGATTCTTCGCGAGCGAGAAGCCGTGATTGAGCATCCATTGGATCTCGCCGATCCAGACCGTGACGCGCGCCAGCTCGGCGGCATAGGGATTGATCTCGATGCCCAAGACATTCTCGGGTCCGACCAGCGGGAAGCCACGCGGTAAACCCAGTGCCTCGGCTTCCAGCATCACCTGATGCTCCAGATCCTTGAGTCCCAGCAAGGCGAGCAGGAGGAAGTTACCCGACCCGCAGGCGGGATCGAGCACACGGAAACGGGCGAGTCGATCCAGGAAGACCTGTAAGCGTCCCTGTGCGCGCTTGCGTGCCTTGGCGCTGACTGACGGGCTCTTGCTCTCCTTCGACTTGGTCATCCAGGCGGCGATCTCATCCCTGGCGCTGGCCCAGGCGTCACGTAGCGGGTCGAGCACAACCGGGTTGACCAGGCGCAGAATGGAGGCTTGATCGGTGTAGTGTGCGCCAAGCTGAGAACGCTTGCCGGGATCCAGCCCACGCTCGAACAGGGTGCCGAACAGGGTCGGATCGATGGCCGACCAATCGAGTTGCGCCAGCTCGCGCAAGATCTGAATGTCGTCTGGCTCCAGGGGCAGGATGTCCTTGGACGCGAAGAGTCCGCCGTTGAACCAGTCGATCGATTCCACGCCCATCAGTCCGCCCGTTGCCATCGCGCCGAACAGGTTTTCAAGCATGGACGGTAGCTGGTGGGGCTGTCGGCGACCGGCATCGAGCAGCTTGGCAAACAGCTTGTTCGGCAAGAGGTCGATGTCTTCGGCAAACAGACAGAACAGGATTTGTTGGCTGAAGTGGGCGACCTTGACGGGATCATGGTGGCGTGCACGGAGGGTCTGTGCCAACCCGGCGAAGCGAACAGCGGCCTCTTCGGTCAGGTGTGCGGTGGTGCGGCCTGGACGGAGTCGTTCGGGATCGGTGAAGGCCCACAGGAGCAGGCGACGCAAGGCGGGATCGCGCAGGTCATCCAAGGTGATGACATGGATCTCAGGGACGGTGCCAGTGAAGGCGGTATGAATGACGATGGTCTCGATGTCCGAGACGATCAACAGCGGCGGGTATTCCAGCGCCGGGGTATAGAGTTGAAGCTGTTTGAAGGCGTCCAGCAGACTTTTGCCTTTGCCCTTGTACTCCCAGCCGAAACAGCCTCGCTTCCAGACATCCGCCCAGCCATCGCCACCCCCCGCCTTCTTCGCGCCCTTCTCGAAGGTGTACCAAGCACCCGTGGGATCCACTTCAGCAGGCGTCGGGACATTCAGGAGCCGACAGAGGTCAAGAAAATGCTCTTGCGCCGCCGAACGCTCCTTGAGGGTGGTATCTTTCCATTTCGCGATGAACTGTTCCGGGGTCACGTCGATCGGCTCCTTATCTGTCCTGAACTGGCCCCAGCTTGCGCAATCGGGACGTACCGACACCCGGTATACGCCCGGAACCCAAAAACAAAGGGCCTAGCCTTGCGGCTAAGCCCTTGTTTTGTTTGGCTGGGGGACAAGGATTCGAACCTTGGTTGACGGAGTCAGAGTCCGTAGTCCTGCCGCTAGACGATCCCCCAGTGAAACTGTTTTTTAAGCGATTAACGCTTGGAGTACTGCGGACGCTTGCGGGCCTTGTGTAGGCCGACCTTCTTGCGCTCGACCTCGCGGGCGTCGCGGGTGAGGAAGCCGGCGCGGCGCATGGGGCTGCGAAGCTCTTCATTATAAAGAACGAGGGCGCGCGCGATGCCGTGACGGATGGCGCCGGCCTGTCCGGTGTTGCCGCCGCCCTTGACGGTGGCCTTGATGTCGAGGCGATCGACGAGGCCGGCGGTTTCGAGCGGCTGACGAACGACCATGCGGGCGGTTTCGCGCCCAAAGTATTCGTCAAGCGGGCGACCGTTGACGGTGATGGCGCCCGAGCCGACCGACAGGAAGACCCGTGCGGCGGACGTCTTACGGCGACCAGTAGCGAGTTGCGTCTCCGACATGCGTCTGATTCCTAAACGTTAAGCTCAAGGACTTGCGGTTGCTGGGCCTGATGCGTGTGCTCCGGGCCGGCGAATACCCGCAACTTCTTGATCATGGCGCGACCGAGCGGACCCCGCGGCAGCATTCCCTTCACGGCCAATTGAATGGCGCGCTCGGGCTTGGAATCCAGCAGTTTGGCGAGATTCGTGGACTTGAGGTTGCCGACGTAACCGGTGTGCCGGTAGTACATCTTGTCCTGAAGCTTGTTGCCGGTCACACGGATTTTCTCGGCGTTGACCACCACGAGATAATCGCCAGTGTCGACATGCGGCGTGTACTGGGGTTTGTGCTTGCCGCGCAGGCGCAAGGCTAACTCGCTGGCCAGGCGTCCCAGGGTCTTGCCATTGGCATCAACCAGGTACCAGGCGCGGCGAACCTCGGCGGGTTTGGCGCTAACAGTCGTCGTCATGATCCTTCGCTCCGGGATGCCCGCGCACAAAAAATCGCCGCGCTGGCCGTGAATTCGTTAGTCTGCATCGGGAAAGACCGCGAAATATACGTGATCGTTTCCGCTGGCGCAAGTCGCAATTGATGCCGCTCAGCCGGGGAGCTTGAGTCGCTCCACCGCGCGACCTTCGATCAGGTGCTCGCGCAGGATCTCTTCCAGGTCGTCCTGGTTGGCGTAGCTGTACCAGATGCCGTCCGGATAGACGACGATCGTCGGTCCCTCGGCGCAGCGGCCGAGGCAGCCGGCGGTGTTGACGCGCACCCCTCCGGGTCCGGCCAGGCCCAGTTCCTTGGTGCGTTGCTTGAGATAGTCGCGCATCGCGGATGACCCGGATTGCGCGCAGCATTGGCGGCCGTCCTCGCGCCGGTTGGTGCAGAAGAAGACGTGGTGACTGTAGCGAGGCATTGTCAATGACCTGAATAGGAGCAAGTTCGTTGTCTAGAGGTTAACATGCGATCCGATCGATACCGCTCTCTCTTGTGGCTCCGCGACACGCGCTTTCCAAGCCGGCCAGGCGGATCCGACCAGCTCGCCCGCCGCGCGCCCAGCCCGGCTTTCGGACTCAACCCACCGTAGAATTCGCCTTGAATACTCAGGTCAAGCCGTCGATCCCGGCAACGCCGCCTCGACTCTCGGACCGGGATCTACTCGATCTCGCCGATCAATGCGTCAAGTGCGGGCTGTGCCTTCCGCACTGTCCGACCTATGCCAAGACACGCCAGGAGGGGGACTCTCCGCGCGGGCGCATCGCGCTGATTCAGGGCTGGGCGACGGGCCAGTTCGCGATGACGGCGACCCTGGAGGGGCATCTCGACGGATGCCTGACCTGCCGCGCCTGCGAGTCCGCCTGCCCCTCGCTGGTCGCTTACGGTCGCTTGGCCGATGCCGCCAAGGCGCGGCGCGTGGAGAGGCTTCCCCGCTGGCGACGCGCCCGCAAACGGCTCTGGCTCCATCTGTTGTCGAGCGCTCGGGTCATGCGATCCCTGGGGCGGTTGGCGCGCGGCTATCGGGCCAGCGGTCTGGCGCGCGTCGCCGAGATCACCTGGCTCGCCCGCCTCCCGAGGCTCGGGGTTTTTCATCGTCTCGTCGCGGCGATGGGCCTGACGGCGCGTCCACTCATCGGGCGAGATCCCGAGATCGCGGATCTCGACCTCTTCGTCGGTTGCTCGGGCTCCAGCGCCCAAGGGCCAGCCATCGAGGCGGCCCTCGCGGTGTGCGAGCGCATCGGCCTGCGCGCGAGTCTCTCCTCCGAGTCCGCCTGCTGCGGGGCCATGATGCGGCACAACGGATTCCCGGAGGAGGCCGATGGTTACCGCGAACATTGCGCCCAGCGCCATCGCGGCCGGGTGCTGGTCGGGCTCGCCAGCGCCTGCGTCGCCGAGTTGCGCGAGCATCCCGAGCTTGGCGACACCTGGGAGCTGTGCGCCTATCTCGATCAGGCTGCCTGGCCCACGTCGATCGAGATCCGGCCGCTCGATCGCCGCGTTCTGGTCCACGAGCCCTGCTCGCACCGCCAACTGTTGGGCGGAAACGCCGCCGTCTATCGCCTGCTGGCCCGCGTTCCGGGCTTGCGGCTGTCTCCCCTGCCGGACAACGATCGTTGTTGCGGCGCGGCGGGAACCTATCTGATTCAGCAGCCGGAGATGGCGGGGGCGCTCCTCGACGACAAGTTGACCCACATCCGGGACTTGAAGCCGGATATCATCGTGACCACGAATCCGGGATGCGCGCTGCATCTGATCGCCGGGATCCGGGAGTCCCGTCTGGAGATCGAGGTCTGTCATCCGGTCGAACTGATCGCACGCCAGATCCAGATGTCCTGACGACCATCGCTCGCCGCTCGACAGACAGGCCCCTCATCATCCGAACCACGAGCCTCACTCAATGAACAACCAACCCACGCATAGCCGCCGCTATTCGCCTCTCGATCGACTGCTGATCAATACCGATCAAGCCTTACGCACCCTGTTCGGCCGCCCCTCGACCACCGAACGCCGCAACCCGGCCGCCGGCCTGATGGAGCCCGATCTGCGCGATGAGCAACGGCGGCATGTCGCGCGTCTGATGCGTATCAACCATACGGGCGAGATCTGTGCCCAGGCCCTCTATCAAGGCCAGGCCCTGACCGCCAAGCTGCCCGAAACGCGCCAGCGCATGGAGCGCTCCGCCAAGGAAGAGAACGATCACCTGGCCTGGTGCGAGGAGCGCCTGAATGAGCTGGGGGACCGCAAGAGTCTTCTGAACCCACTCTGGTACGCCGGATCCTTCGCGATGGGCGCCGCCGCCGGACTGGCTGGAGACAAATGGAGCCTGGGGTTCGTGGTCGAGACCGAGCGCCAGGTCGAGAACCATCTGGACGACCACCTGGGTCAGATCCCCGTCCACGACGAGAAGAGTCGGGCGATCCTGGAACGGATGAAGGCCGACGAGGTCCGCCATGCCCAGATCGCCAAGGCGGCCGGCGGCGCGGATCTGCCGGCGCCGATCCGCGCGGCCATGAAACTGACGTCGCGTGTGATGACGCGCACGGTCTATTGGGTCTGACAGGGAAGAGGTCGCGCGCGGCCTCCGCGCCACGGGAATCGGCCGCGCAAGCTGGCGGGCGACCCACCTTGACGGACGGCCGAGACCGGCTCAGTCGCCCACGAACTCCAGATTCCGGCCCAGGTTGCGGCCGTAGAAGATCTCGGTCAGCTCGCGTCGCAGGAGCTTCTGGATGCGCTGATGATCCTGACCGGACAGATCCTTGCCCTCGATGCAGAAGAGATAGTCGTCGAGCCGGAAATCCCGGATCACCATCTTGGTGTGAAAGAGATTTTCCTGGTAGACGTTCACATCGACCATCTGGTAGCGGGTCTTGGTGTTGCGCGACAGGTAGTTCTGGATCGAGCTGATGTTGTGGTCGATGAAGTGCTTGCGTCCGCTGACGTCCCGTGTGAAGCCGCGCACCCGGTAGTCCATGATGACGATGTCCGATTCCAGCGCGTGGATCAGATAGTTGAGCGCCTTGAGCGGCGAGATGCGACCGCAGGTCGAGACGTCGATATCGGCGCGGAAGGTACTGATGCCGGTCTGGGGATTGGTCTCGGGGTAGGTGTGGACCGTGATGTGACTCTTGTCGAGATGCGCCACCACGGCGTCGGGCAGCGGTCCGGGCGTGGCGTTATTGGAAAGGCCCTCGGCCGCGAGGCTCTCTTCCGAGATCAACATGGTCACCGACGCGCCCTGGGGATCGTAATCCTGATGGGCGATGTTCAGGATATTGGCGCCGATGATCTCGGCCACGTCGGTCAGGATCGCGGTCAGTCGCGCGGCGTTGTAAGCCTCGTCGATGTAGGCGATATAGGCTTGGCGTTGGTCGTCGGAATCCGCGTAGCAGACATCGTAGATGTTGAAGCTGAGCGTCTTTGTCAGGTTGTTGAAGCCATGCAGGCGCAGTTTCTTGAGGGTGGTGGGCATGGTCGGAAACCTCGGAAACAACGAGAGCGCGCAAGCTAACCATCGGTTTCAGCCGATGCAAGAGGATATGTCGTCGCGGCGCGAGAGCCGCCGGGGCGCTCGACACCCCCCGATCCCGAGGACTCAAGCCTCATGGATCTCGAAATCATGGGTGATGGCCGCCGTGGCGCCGAGCATGATGGAGGCCGAGCAGTATTTCTCCGCGCTGAGCCGGATGGCCTGCTCCACGCGCTTGGGGTCGAGGCCGCGACCCCTGACGATGAAATGCGCATGGATCTGGGTGAAGACCTTGGGATCCTGGTCGGCACGTTCGGCCTCCAGTTCCACGACACAGTCGGTTACCTCCTGACGCCCCTTGCGTAGGATCAGCAGTACGTCGAACTGGGTGCAGCCACCCATCCCGATCAACAGCATTTCCATGGGCCTGACCCCGATGTTTCGGCCACCCAACTCGGGTGGTCCGTCCATCACGACCGCATGGCCAGAGCCGGACTCGCCCAGCATGGCCACCCCATCGATCCATTTGATCCGTGCCTTCATGACATTTTCCCCTTGGTGGAATCGTGGCACCCAGTCCTTGCGAAGACAGGGACAAGCCTGTACACAAGCGCCATGGACTGACCGAAACCGGCCACCGGGCCGGAAACCCTGGGGCGCGGGCGCGCGAGGCCCCTCGTCCATAGGACGCGGCAGAGGCTAGCACAGATCGACAAGACACCTCGGCCTGCCTAGAATCTAAGGAAAATCCGTCCCCTATGACAGGTTCCGCGATGAGCATTCTGAGACCCCCGAAGGAAGAACCCAGATGGTTGCAACCCTTTCTGGCCCAATCCCATGCCAAGACCTATGAGAAGAACGTCGAGTTCATCCGTCAGGGACAGGCGGCGGAGAGTCTCTATTACCTCATCGAGGGGTCGGTCTCGGCCCTCATGTTCGACGAGGAAGAGCGCCGCGAGCTGATGCTCGCCTACATCAACAAAGGTGAGTTCATCGGCGAGATGGGGCTGTTCATCCCGCAGAACGCGCGCAGCGTCATCATCCGCACCCGGACCAAGTGCAAGGTCGCCGAGATCACCTATCAGCGACTCGACCGCCTGCTCAACGACGAGCTGGCCGACGTGGCCAAGGAATTCCTCTACAGCATCGGCGAGCAGCTTTCCCAGCGGCTCCAGGTCACCAGCCGCAAGGTCGGGCATCTGGCCTTCCTGGATGTCACCGGCCGGATCGCCGGAACCCTGCTGGATCTGTGCAAGCAGCCGGACGCCATGACCCACCCCGACGGCATGCAGATCCGGGTGACGCGCCAGGAACTGGGACGCATCGTCGGCTGCTCGCGCGAGATGGCGGGGCGGGTGATGAAGAACCTTGAGGAACAGGGCCTGGTGAGCGTCAAGGGCAAGACCATCGTGGTCTTCGGAACGCGCTGAGGCCGCGCGTTCCGATCGCCTCTGGAAGGCTTTAGAAGAACAATCGCGCCAGTTCGCTTCCGGGGTCGGGAGCCCGCATGAAGGCCTCGCCGACCAGGAAGGCATTCACGCCGCTGGAGCGCATCCGAGTGACGTCGTCCCTGGTCAGGATGCCGCTCTCCGTGACCAGCAGACGCTCCTCCGGGACCGAGGACAGCAGCCCGAGCGTGGTCTCCAGACCGACCTCGAAGGTGCGCAGATTCCGGTTGTTGATGCCGACCATCCGCCCCGGAACGGCCAGCGCCCGCTCCAACTCCTCGGCGTCGTGCACCTCGACCAGCACATCCAGTCCCAGCCCCTGGGCCAGTCCGCTCAGATCGCGTAGCGCCGAATCGTTGAGACAGGCGGCGATCAGGAGGATGCAATCCGCCCCCATCCGCCGGGCCTCGTGGATCTGGTAGGAATCGATGATGAAATCCTTGCGGATCACCGGCAGATCGCAGGCCGCCAGCGCCTGCACGAGGTAGTCGTCGCTTCCCTGAAAGAAATCCACGTCCGTCAGCACCGAGAGACAGGCCGCGCCGCCCTGTTCGTAGCTCCGTGCGATCTCGGCCGGACGAAAATCCTCCCGCAGCACGCCCTTGCTCGGGCTGGCCTTCTTGATTTCGGCGATCACCGCCGGCTGCCCGGCGGCGATCCGGGCCTCAAGCGCGGCGACGAAGCCTCGGGTCGGCCCGACATCCGCCAGACCCGCGATCAGTTCCGATTCCGGGCGGTGCTGACGGCGGTCGCGGACTTCCTCCAGCTTGCGGTGGACGATTTTCTTCAGGACATCCGGGGTATCGGCCATCTGTCTCTCCCCGCTAACCAAAACTGGACGTGAGCGCGACCAGACGCTCCAACCGCCGCCCGGCCTCGCCGCTGGCGAGCGCCTCTCCGGCCTGGACCACGCCGGCCGCGAGCGAGTCGGCGCGTCCGGCGGCATAAATGGCCGCGCCCGCATTCAGGAGCACGATGTCGCGCGCCGGCCCCGGCCGACCCGCGAGCACCCCGCGCAGCATGGCCAGACTCTCGGTCGGATTCTGGACCCGGATCGTGTCCAGCGGGGCGCGCTGGAGCCCGAAGTCCTCCGGCCGCACGCTGTAGCGATGGATCTCGCCCCCCTTCAGCTCGGCCACGTCGGTCATGTCCGCGATGCTGATTTCGTCCAGTCCATCGCGGGCGTGGACCACCAGCACATGCCGGCTGCCGAGCCGTTGCAGCACCTGGGCGAGCGGCTCAAGCAGGTCCGGGCTGAAAACGCCGAGCACCTGGTTGGGCACCCCGGCCGGATTGGTCAGCGGACCCAGCACGTTGAACAGGGTGCGCACCCCCAGCTCGCGACGCGGGACGACGGAGTGCTTCATGGCACCATGGTGTCCGGGCGCGAACATGAAACCGACCCCGACCTCGCGCACGCAGAGGGCGACCTGCTCGGGCGTCAGATCCAGTCGCACCCCGGCGGCCTCCAGCACGTCGGCCGCGCCGGACTTGCTGGAAACCGAGCGATTGCCGTGCTTGGCGACATGGCATCCCGCCGCCGCCGCCACGAACATGCTGGTCGTGGAGACATTGAAGGTTCCCGAGGAATCGCCCCCGGTGCCCACGATGTCGACCGCGTGATCGAGCCCCGAGATATCCACGCCAGTCGCCAGCTCGCGCATGACCGAGGCGGCGGCGGCGATCTCCGGCACCGTCTCGCCCTTCATGCGCAGCGCGACCAGAAACCCCGCGATTTGCGCCTCGGTCGCGCCGCCGGTCATGATGGCGCGCATCACCTCGACCATCTCCTCGGCGGCGAGATCCCGGTGCTCGATGCAGCGACCGATGGCCTCCTTCAGCTCCATGTCAGCGATCCTCCAGGAAATTCTGTAACAGCCGGTGACCCTGCTGGGTCAGGATCGACTCGGGATGGAACTGCACGCCCTGGATCGGCATCTCACGGTGCCTGACCCCCATGATGGCGTCGCGCGCGCCGTCCGATGTCTCGGTCCAGGCCGTGACCTCCAGACAGTCGGGCAGGCTCGCCTGCTCGATCACCAGCGAGTGATAGCGCGTCGCCTCGAATGGGTTGGACAAGCCGCCGAAGACGCCCTGATCGATGTGATGCACCGGCGAGGTCTTGCCGTGCATCACCTCCGGCGCCTTGACGATCCGTCCCCCGAACGCCTGCCCGATGGACTGGTGACCGAGACAGACGCCCAGGATCGGCACCTGGCCCGCCAGGCGCCGGATCAGCGGCACCGAGATCCCTGCCTCGTTGGGCGTGCAGGGTCCGGGCGAGATGACCAGGCGTTCCGGCGCCAAGTCGCATACCTGCTCGACCGTCAGCTCGTCGTTGCGTACCACCCGCACCTGTGCGCCCAGCTCGCCGAAATACTGGACCAGGTTGTAGGTGAAGGAGTCGTAGTTGTCGATCATCAGCAGCATATCGCGGCCATCCCCTTGAACTCGTCTCGCTCGCGCTCCGCCGCCTGTCCCGCCCCGGCTCGCCCTCGCGAGCACCGAGCGCCGATCACGGATGGAGTCGATCGCATCAAAGGCGGGATTGTCACCCAAACCGGCTCCGAAGCGGAATAGATCCTCATCAGCCGTCCGCCAGGGCGGGTCGGGGCGTCATCGGTTGGCTCGTTGGGCGATGGTGTCGAGCAACTTTATGAAATTGCGCTTGGGTTTGTAACGGATGCGCAACTTTTCGAGATATTCCCTGAATGGGACCGTTCGATCCTGGGACCGCATCAACTCCCCGACACGGCGGATCAGACGAATCGCGTCCTCATAGGCGCGGTTGCTGGTCTGGTCGACGATCGATGGGATGAGGCGCCGATAAATGGCGATGGCCTCGTCGGGGCGTGGCGTCTCCAGTTGGGCGGCGAGGGTGATCAGGAGCCGCGTGTCGCAGGCGCCGCGCGCGATGGCCTCCAGACCCGCGTCCGGATCCTGCTCCCAGAGCGCGATCTCGACCCGCGGCGAATAGTTGGGCGCCGATGGCTTGGGCCGCCATTGGCTGGTCTTGGCGGCCTCGGCCTGGATGTGTTCCTCCAGCCAGGCCAGCGCCCGCTCGCGCTGGGCCGGCCAGACACCGAGCCGGTCGGCGACCAGCTTGAGCTTCTGGTAGTGGGTGAGGTTGGGCTGTTCCTCGAACTGGATCCAGGTCAGCCGCAGCGCCTCGTCCTGGCGTCCACGCTCCAGATAGGCCGCCGCCAGGAAATCGCGCAGTCGATTGTCGGGCCGGTCCGGAAAGGCCGCGAGACCGCGTTCGGCCCACTCCAGCGCCTGCTCGGGCTGGCCGGCCTTGGTCCAAAGCTCGGCGATGTCCAGATAGCGATAGGCGGCGGTGAGGTCGCTCGCGCGGATGGAGATCAGTTCCTCGATGTCGCCAGCGAGGTTGGCCAGACTCTCCATGAGGCGCGTGACGCGGGCGCGATGCGAATCATAGCGCTCCTGACTGGGGCGTGGCCCCAGCTCGCGCCACTGGGCCTCCACCAGCTCCCGATAACGTTTGAGCCCCACCTCGCCGAGCGTCTCTCGGTAGGTCGCTGGATCGAAGCCGACGAACTGAAAATCCTGACGGACCTCAAGCCGAAAGAGCCGCTCGGCAAACTCGACCGGATCGGGTCGGGCCAGGCGGCAAGCCTGCTGGTGCAGGTCGCCAAGGCGCTCGATGACCTCCACGCCCTCTCCCTCCTCGTCCTCGATTCGTTGCATGGCGGCCTCGGCGCGCTCGATCGCGTATTCGCTCAGGTCGATCAGAAGCGCGGCGCTGTCCGGTTCGAGCAGTTCCTCCAGCGCATCGGCCACCGCGTCGAGATCCTCGGCGAATTCATCCGCGCCCTGCCAGTCGGCGACGCCACGGGTCGCGGCCTCGATCGCCCGCCGGAAGGTCTTGGCCTGATCGGTCCCGGCGCGCCCACGCTCGGCCTTGAGCAGGAGCGACTGATAGAGCCGGTCATCGCGCCGGGCCGTCTCCAGCAGCAGGGCGACCAGGGTGTCGTGCGGCTGGGTTTCCAGATGGGACGCGATGGCGCTCCAGGGATCCGGCCGCGACCCCGTTTCGGGCGTCTCGGCGTCCGGCGGCAGATCCGCCGCCCCGCCCAGCCAGGCCAGACCGACCGCGACACAGTGCTTGCAGAAATAGCCGTCGGCCGCGTGCGGGCAGCTACAGTCGGAGCCCAGTTGGCCGTCGTCCTCCCAGAGTTCGACCTCGTAGACCTCGCTTCCCTGAACCCGTGCCTTGATCCGGTCGCCGATCACCCGAACCCGCCCGACCGCATCGCTGGCAAAATAATCCTGCCCGCGCCAGAAGACCTTTTTGCCGGCGAGATTCTCGAGTCGAGCGATCGTAATCACATCGCTGAACATGGACGTCGAACTCCGAGGTCGATGAGACCGGACGCCGGCCAGGAATAACGCTTGCCCAAAATTTCCCGCCAGCCTTCAATCACGGCCAACGGCTCAGGCCCGCTTCACCCCGCACCCATAACGATCGATCCCGACCTCGGCGGCGGTGACGGCGCGGAAGATGGCGCGACCCTTGTTCATGGTCTCCTGCCATTCCGACTCGGGCACCGAGTCGGCGACGATGCCGGCGCCGGCCTGGATGTGCAGCATCCCGTCCTGGATGACGGCGGTGCGGATGGCGATCGCCGTGTCCATGTTGCCGTTCCAGGACAGATAACCGACCGCGCCCGAATAGATGCCGCGCTTGACCGGCTCCAACTCGTCGATGATCTCCATGGCGCGGATCTTGGGCGCGCCCGAGACGGTTCCGGCCGGGAAGGTGGCGCGCAGGACGTCGATGGCGCTCAGACCTTCCTTGAGCGTGCCGGTCACGTTGGAGACGATGTGCATGACGTGCGAATAACGCTCGACGATCATCTTGTCGGTCAGACGCACGCTGCCGATCTCGGAGACGCGCCCGGCGTCGTTGCGTCCCAGGTCGATCAGCATCAGGTGCTCGGCCAGTTCCTTGGGATCGGCCAGCAGCTCGGCCTCCAGCGCCTGATCCTCCACCTCGGATTGACCGCGACGACGGGTGCCGGCGATCGGGCGCACCGTGATGACGCCATCCTCCAGACGGGTCAGGATCTCGGGAGAGGAACCGACGATCTGGAAGTCGCCGAGATCCAGGAAGTACATGTAGGGCGAGGGATTGAGCCCGCGCAACGCCCGATAGAGATCCAGCGGCGGGGCCTGGAAGGGAATGGACAGCCGTTGCGACAGCACCACCTGCATGCAGTCGCCTTCCAGGATGTACGCCTTGATCCGCTCGACCGCCTGCTTGAAGGCGTCCTCGGTGAAGCCGGAGACGAAGTCCGCCTCCTCGACCTGGCGGGTTCCGCCGCCGCCGCCGTTGGGCGTGCCATGGCACATGCGCTCGGTCAGCTCGGCGAGACGCGCCTCGCCGGCCTCCAGGGTATCCCCGGCGGTCGGATCCAGATGCAGGATGATGTAGAGACGCCCGCTCAGGTTGTCGAAGACGACCACCTCGTCCGAGACCATCAGCAGGATGTCGGGCGTGCCCAGTTGATCCGGGTTGGGACAGACGGCCAGCTTGGGCTCGATGTAGCGGATGCTGTCATAACCGAAATAGCCCACCAGTCCGCCGGTGAAACGCGGCAGTCCGGCGACCTCGGCCACCTGGAAACGCTGCTGGAAGGCTTCGATCCAGGCGAGCGGATCGGCGCTCTCGGTCTCCTCGACGACCCGGCCGTCGCGCTCGACCTGGATCCGCTGGCCCTGGACCTTGATCAGGGTTCGGCAGGGCAGGCCGATGATGGAGTAACGTCCCCATTTCTCACCGCCCTGGACCGATTCGAACAGATAGGAGTAAGGCCCCTTGGCCAGCTTGAGATAGACGCTCAGCGGCGTGTCCAGGTCTGCCAGGACCTCGCAGGCGACGGGAATGCGGTTGTAGCCCTGGTCGGCCAGGGCGTGAAACGTCTTGGGGGTCATGGAAAATCTCCGGGCAATGAACAAGGACGGGTGGACGGGCGACTCAGCGTCGCCATCGCCCTATCCCCGTCGTTCGTCTCGCCTGGATCCGCATCGCCCGCTCGCTCTTCGCTCAAGCCTCGGCGGCCAGCAGGCCCTTGAGCTCGACGAATGAATCCACCACCGCGTCCGGGTTGGAATCCCGAATGTCCTCGCCATGGTTGTAGCCGTAGCTGGTGCAGATGATCCTGAAGCCGGCCGCCCGCGCGGCCTTCACGTCGCTGACCGAGTCGCCGATCATCAGCGACTCCTCGGGCCTGACACCGAAATGGCCGGCCGCGTGAATCAGGGGCAGTGGATCGGGTTTCTTGCGCGGCAGCGAATCGCCGCTGACCACGAGACCAAAGTGATCGAGGATCCCAAGATGCCGCAACAGCGGCTCGGTGAAACGGGCGGCCTTGTTGGTGACGCACCCCAGCGGATAGCCGGCCTGCCTGAGGAAATCCAGTCCCTCGCGCACACCCGGATAGAGTCCGGAGCGATTGAAGGTGTTCTCGGCATAGAGCTCGATGAAAATGGGGTAGGCGCGCTGATAGTCCATCTCATCCGGCTCGCCATCCAGGGCGCCGATCAGGGCGCGGCGCACCAGCCGCTCGACCCCGTTGCCGACCCAGTCGCGCACGGCCGCCTCGCCGCGCGTGGGCCGGCCGAGCCGCGCCATCATGGCGTCGACGCAATAGGCGAGATCCGGGACGCTGTCCACCAGCGTCCCGTCGAGGTCGATCAGGATCATCCTAGGCCGTAACATCGGATACCACTCCAGGCGCTCGGATTGACGATCAGCGATCGACGCTGGCCATGGCCCGACGCATCTCGGCGATGATGCTGTCGTAGCGGTGGGCGTCGCTGTCGCGGCCCTTGCCAAAGATGCCCGAGCCGGAGACGAAGGTATCGGCCCCGGCGGCCTTGATCTCGGCGATGTTGTCCGCCTTCACCCCGCCGTCGATCTCCAGACGGATATCGAGCCCGGAGTCGTCGATGATCTCGCGCACCTCGCGCAGCTTGTCCAGCGCCGTGGGGATGAAGCCCTGGCCGCCGAAGCCGGGGTTGACCGACATCAGCAGGATCATGTCGAGCTTGTCCAGCACGTAATCGAGATAGGTCAGGGGCGTGGCCGGGTTGAAGACCAGACCGGCCTTGCAGCCGGAGTCGCGGATCAACTGGAGGGTGCGGTCGACGTGCTCGCTCGCCTCGGGATGGAAGGTGATGTAGGTCGCGCCGGCGGCGGCGAAGTCCGGGATGATGCGATCGACAGGCTTGACCATCAGATGCACGTCGATGGGCGCGGTCACGCCATGCTTGCGCAGCGCCTCGCACACCAGCGGGCCGATGGTGAGGTTGGGGACGTAATGATTGTCCATGACATCGAAATGAACGATGTCGGCGCCGGCGGCGAGGACATTGTCCACCTCCTCGCCGAGCTTGGCGAAATTCGCCGACAAAATGGAAGGTGCGATCAGATCAGCCGACATGTCGTGTGTCCCCCGGATTGTATGACCAGGCACTCGGAAGCCGCGCCAGGATCAGGATTTTGGTATTGGAATGGGATGTGGCGAAAGTCGGCAACTCTAACCGATACGGTCGAGATTTTCACTCGACCGAAGTGACGCGGACCCGGAATCCGAGGCGCGGGGGGCGGGACGTCCGGGTTCTCAGTCCTCGTCCGGGTCCTCGTTGCGATCCCGTCGCTCGACGGTTTCGGGATCGGCGGTGATGGGGCGATAGATCTCGACCCGGTCGCCATCCTTGAGCTTGGCGTCCAGCTTGGTGAGCTTGCCGAAGATACCGACCTTGTTCACATCCAGATCGATCTCGGGGAATTGGCCGAGCAGACCCGAGCGCTCGATGGCGTCCCTCAGGTTGCTCCCCTCGGGCATGTCCAGCTTGAGCCAGGTCTGTTTGAACTTGTCCGCGTAGGCGACTCCGACGTGCATCTGATCCAATCTCCAGTTTCATGCGTTGATCGCGGTGTTCGGCGGATCGCGCCGACGGTCATCCCGATGCCGTGGCGGGCTCGCCCACTGGCTTGGCCACGGCAGCCATCCGCGCGTCCATGACCCGCTTGCCAGCGAGCAGGAAACCGAGCGCGAGAAAGCCGCCGGGGGGCAGGATGGCGATGAGGAAACCGCGATATTCCGGAATCAAGCGCAGCTCTAGGAAGGCCATCGACTGCCCGAGCAAAAGCGAGGCGCCGGCGAAGAGCGTGCCGGTACCGATGATCTCGCGCACCCCGCCGAGCACCACCAGAACGGCGGTGAAGCCCAGCCCCATCATCAAACCGTCCAGCGCGGAGGCGCCCACCGGATTCTTGGAGGCAAAGGACTCGGCGCGCCCCAGGATGGCGCAGTTGACCACGATCAGGGCGATGAACAGCCCCAACACCTTGTGCAGTTCGTGGGCATAGGCATTGAGCCCCAGATCCACGAGGGTGACCAGGGTGGCGATGAGCACGATGTAGACCGGGATGCGCACCTCGGGCGTGACCAGATTCCTGATCGCCGAGACCAGCACGTTGGAGATCGTGAGAACCGCCGTGGTCGCGAGCCCCATGCCCAATCCATTGGTCGCGGTCCCGGTCACCGCCAGCGTCGGACAGAGGGCCAGGAGCTGGCTGAGGGTCACGTTGTTCGACCAGAGGCCGTCGCGCGTGATTCGGCCCCAGTGGATACCGGCCTTCCGTTTTGTCTCGCTCGTCATGATGGCGGCCCCGTTTTCAGTGGTCGGTGGTCAGGGTTCGAGCCGCCGCGTCTGGCGCGGCGGAAGCGGTCATGGCCCCGCGATTGGCGGCGAAAAATTCCAGCCCGCCCTTGAGCGCGCGCACCACGGCGCGGGGGGTAATGGTGGCCCCGCTGAACTGATCGAAGTCACCGCCATCCTTCTTGACCGCCCAGCGCTCGGACGAGGGATCGCCGAGCGAGAGGCCCGTGAAGGCGAGGATCCAGTCATCCTTGGCGACCTCGATCTTGTCGCCGAGGCCGGGCGTTTCCTTGTGCGAGAGCACGCGCGCGCCCAACACCTTGCCGTCGACCGCGAGGCCCAGCATGACGCCGATCTCGCCCGCGTAGCCCTGTCCCGTGACCTGGAAGGCGACGGCGGTTACCTGGCCCCCCAAGAGTGCTCGATAGATCGTAACGGGCGTCCCGGCGGCATCCGTCAGGGTCAGGGTATTGGCGAGCAGGTCGTTGTCATGCCGCTCGGGCGGGATGACTTGCGCCAGGGAGGCGTTCATATCCTCGGCGTGGCGCAGGGCGATCGGCTCGCGGGTCAGACGATCGGCGACGACCAGCAGGGTCGCGGCGAGCGCGACGGTGCATCCGAGCAGCAGTCCCTGATAGCCGATCCCTTGGCGGAAAGTGGTCCAGGCCAGAGTGCTCATTGGTTGGCTCCCGCTCCGTCGGCGTATTCGATGGGGGCCCCCTTGCGGTCGCGCCCGTAGATACGCGGTTTCACATAGTGATCGATCAAGGGGGTACAGGCGTTCATCAGCAGGATGGCGAAGGCGACGCCCTCTGGATAGCCGGTCCAGGTTCGGATGACATAGACCAGCAAGCCGCAGCCCGCGCCGAAGAGGATCTGTCCGCGCGTGGAAACCGGCGAGGTCACCAGATCCGTGGCGATGAAGAAGGCCCCGAGCAGGGTCGCGCCCGAGACCAGATGATAGAGCGCGCCCGTGTAATGCTCCGGGTCATACAGATGCATGAGAGTAGCCAGGAGCGCGATCGTGCCCAGCATGACCAGCGGGATGTGCCAGGTGATGATCCGCTTGTAGAGCAGGAAGAGTCCGCCGAGCAGGATCAGCAGCGCCGAGGTCTCGCCCAGGCTGCCCGCGACCGTGCCGATGGCGCCCGAGACGGGTGCGTAGAGACCGGGGAGGATGGTCGAAAGCGCCTCTCCCTGGCCCAGCTCGGTGCGGACATGGCCGAGCACCGTGGCCCCGCTGAAGGCGTCGAAACCCTGTCCGCCGAAGGTGATCGCCAACCCCTCGACCAGTCCTGGCGCGCCGGCGGAGAACAGCGGCGTCGGCGCGACGAAACTGGTCATCTCCAGCGGGAAGGCGATCAAGAGGGCCACGCGCGCGACCATGGCTGGATTGAAGAGATTCTGGCCGATCCCGCCGAACACCTGCTTGGCGACCACGATCGCCAGGAAGCTGCCGACCACGCCGATCCACCAGGGCGCCCAGGGCGGCAGACTCATGGCGAGCAACCAGCCGGTGAGGAGCGCCGATCCGTCCATCAGATAGGGCCGTACCGGTTTGCCCGCGACGCGCAGACTCATGGCCTCCGCGAGCAGGGCGGCCAGCACCGTGGCGATGAAGAGATGGATCGCCGGCCAGCCGAACTGCCAGAAACCGAACAGGGTGGCGGGCAGCAGGGCCAGCATCACCAGGCCCATGGTCCGGGAGATGCTGACCCGCTCGTGGGCGAAGGGGCCGGCCGTGACGGCAGGGGTCTCGATGCTCATCTCAGGCCTCCGTCCCGGCCGCGACCGGTTGCTCGGTTATGGTCGCCGGGGCGGGTGGGTCCGCCTCGGCCTGCTTTTTCGCCGCCGCCTCGCGCCGGCGCCTGTCCATCGCCTCGCGCTTGGCCCGCTTGATCTCCTCGATTCGCGCGGTGCGCTGCTCGGCGAGCCGCTTGGTTTCCGCCTGCTTCTGCTTGACCCGTCCGCGCGCGGCCATCTCGCCCTTGGCGTAGTTGAAGAACTGGACCAGCGGGATATGACCGGGACAGACATAGGAACAGGAGCCGCAGCCGATGCAGTCCATCAGGCCGAGCTTGACCGCGCCCTCCAGATCGCCGGTGCGCGCGTGCGCGGCCATCTCCAGCGGAACCAGCCCACAGGGGCACGCCTGGACGCAGCTTCCGCAGCGGATGCAGGGCATGGGGTCGCGCTGGTTGGTCTCGGCCGCCGTCAGCGCCAGCACGCCGTTGCTGCCCTTGACCGTGGGAACCCGGGTGCTCGGCAGCGGCTGCCCCATCATGGGTCCACCGCTGATGAGCCGCGCCGGTTCCTCCCTGAAACCCCCGCAGTAATCGATCAGATCCTGAATACGGGTTCCGAGCGGCGCCTGGAGATTACGCGGCTGGGCGATGGCCCCGCCGCTGATGGTGACCACGCGACTGACCAGCGGATAGCCGAAACGCAAGGCTTCGTGCACCGCGAAGGCGGTGGCCGGGTTGTGCACCACCACGCCGATGTCGGCGGTCAGGCCGCGGGCCGGGGTCTCGCGCCCGGTCAGGGTCTGGACCAGGTGCTTCTCCGACCCCATCGGATAGCGGGTCGGAAGCCGCGCGAGGCGGATGCTGGGATAGGCCGAGGCCGCGACCACCATGGACGCCTGAGCCTCCGGCTTGTTGTTCTCGATCCCGATGACGACGCGCTCGACACCCAGCGCATGCGCCATGATGCGGATACCGTCGATCACCGCCTCCGCGCGCTCGCGCATCAGACGGTCGTCGCAGGTCAGGTAGGGCTCGCATTCGGCGCCGTTGATGACCAGGGTGTGGAGTCGATATTTCTTGCGCAGATTCAGCTTGACCGCCGCCGGGAAGGTCGCGCCGCCCAGGCCGACGACGCCGGCCGCCGCCACGCGCGCGGCGATCTCGTCGGGATCGAGCGCGAAGGGATCCGCCACGCCCTGGATGCTGTCGCCCCAGCGATCCTCGCCGTCGGGCTTGAGGGTGATGGTCGGCACCGAGAGGCCCGAGGCGTGATGGGCCGGATAGCTGCCCACGCCCATGACACGGCCGGAGGTCGGCGCATGCACCGGGGCCGAGATCACGCCCTGGCCGTTGGCCAGCCGATCGCCCTTGGCGACGTGCTGCCCACGACGCACGGCGGGACTGGCGGGCGCGCCGATATGCTGTTGCAGCGGGATATGGAGCAGGGCGGGCATCGGCAGAATCTCGATGGACTGTCCGGCCGCCAGATGCTTGCGATCGTCCGGGTGGACACCGCCGCGAATCTTGAAGAGTTTCATGGCTGCTTGCCGTCCTCGGTCCGAAGTTGCGAGTCCCAGGGCCGGTGCGTCCGGCCCATTGTCGTCGTCTCGTTCATGCCGCCACCGCCGCTGGCCGGGGCCAGAACCAGGTCTGTAGGGTCGGCGTCAGGGGGCGCATCTCGATGCACTCGGTCGGACAGACGTCGAAGCACAGCTCGCAGCCGATGCAGGCGTCCGCGAAGACGCTGTGAATCATATTGTTCGCGCCCATGATGGCGTCGGTCGGACAGCGCTTGAAACACTTGGTGCAACCCACGCAGAGGTTCTCGTGGATATGCGCGATCGTCGGCGGCTTGTCCGCGACGCCGGAAAGGTCCGCCGTCACGCCGAGCAGGCTCGCCAGCTCTTCCGCGAGCGCCCGCCCGCCCGGGGGGCAGAGGGTCACGGACGCGCTGCCCGAGGCGATCGCCTCCGCCGCCGGCCCACAGCCCGGATAGCCGCATTGACCGCATTGGGAACCCGGCAACAGGGCCGCCACCTGCTCGGTCATGGCGTTACCCTCGACCTTCAGGTAACGCGCGGCGACCCCGAGCAGCCAACCCAGGGCGAGAGCGAGTGTGGTGAGACTGGCGATCGCGGCGAGCATGATTCGATATGAACTCCGGGGTTTCTTTCGTTTTCAGTTGTCAGTTGTCAGGTATGGCTCAGTTTGCTTAGGCGAGTCCGGCGAAGCCCATGAAGGCTAGCGACAGCAGCCCGGCGGCGATGAAGGCGATCGGGGCTCCGGCGAAGGCGGCCGGCACCTGGGCCAGGGCCAGGCGCTCGCGCATCCCGGCGAAGAGAACCATGACCAGGGTGAAGCCGAGCGCCGAGCCCATGCCGTAGAGAACGCTTTCGAGGAAGCCGTTCTCCTCCTGCGCGTTCAGCAGGGCCACGCCGAGAACCGCGCAGTTGGTGGTGATCAGCGGCAGATAGATGCCCAGCACCTGATAGAGCGTGGGCGAGATCTTGCGCACCACCATCTCGGTAAACTGCACCACGGCGGCGATGACCAGGATGAAGGTCAGGATGCGCAGGAAGCCGATGTCCAGGGGAGCGAGGACCAAATGCTCCAGCAACCAGCCGGCGACCGAGGCTAGGGTCAGGACGAAGGTCGTGGCGAGCCCCATCCCCAGGGCCGAGTCGAGCTTGCCCGACACCCCCATGAAGGGACAGAGTCCGAGGAATTTGACCAGCACCACATTGTTGACCAGTGCGGTGGCCAGGATCAGCATGAGATACTCGCCCATCGTTGCAAAGCCTTTGCGCGTCGTCGATGATCAAGACGCTGCAAAAGTAATGCCACTTCCAGCAATAGGGTTTTCAAGGGGCGCGCTCCGAGGCAATCGACCGAACCGCCACGCGGCAACCGAATCAGTGGCTTGCCCGGGCTCCGGTGGTCGTGGCGAGAAGGCGCCCCGCGCCTCCCGGCTTCCGACCCAAGGATGGCGCCCGGCCTCCTGGATCTGTCGTGGTGACAACAGAATTCTTGTTGCGGAGCCTCGGGAATGTTGGAAAACTGACAATGTGTTGGTGTCGAGCCTCCGGACTCAGGTACATCGACGGCCAGGGGCTTTTGGTGTCATTCTTGCTTGCGGGTTTGGCGAGACGCCGCTTTCATCCTTGGGATGATGGCTCGCCAACCACGCTCGCTCGCCCCGGCCAGGATCGGAGTGAGATCAGGCGCGCCCAGGGGGCGACTTTCAGATCAACCGCGAGGACGTCTCGTCATTCGCTTTCGCTCAGGAGATAGCCGTGTCGGTCCGAGAAGCCCCGGAGCCCGTCCAGCACGCCGCGATGAACGCGCTGGGACTCTTTCTCGCCTCCCCGCCCGACGGCACCCCGCCCGAGGTCGTCGAGGCGCTTGTCCGAATGGGGGGCAATGCCGCGGATCCGTTGCCACCGCTGCTCTTCTTCGAGGCCGTCGAGCAATCGCCGATCGCCATTTCCATCACCGACGCCAAGGCGATCATCCTCTACGCCAATCGTGCGTTCGAGCAGCTCACCGGCTATGGGCGCGAGGAGGTGCTGGGCCAGAACGAGGCGATCCTCTCCAATAACGCGACCCCCAACCGGGTCTACGAACAGCTCTGGCGCACCATCCAGGACAAACAGACCTGGACCGGAACCCTGGTCAACCGCACCAAGCAAGGTGGCGATTATCTGGCCGAACTGAGCATCTCGCCCGTCCTGGACCGCGACGGCGATCTCAAATATTTTCTCGGCATGCACCGGGACGTGACCAAGGTTCACGAACTGGAGGGCGCCCTGCGCCAGCAGAAGGCGCGGATCGAGACGGTGCTGGATGCCGCGCCGGTGCTGGTGGTGCTGCTCGACAGTGCCGGACGGGTGATTCTCGACAATCAGGAATACAAGCGCCTGCTCGACGACCTCAAGGGTCAGGAGCCGGTGGATGTGCTGCGCGCGGCCATCAGCGAGCAACTCGGCATCGACGCCTTCGCCGCCTGTCTCGACGGTCGGGGCTTCAAGAACATCGAGGTCAGCATCGACATCCGCGGCCATCAGGGGCCACGCTGGTTCGCCTGCTCCGGCACCCCGGTCGACGAGGCCGATCCCACGGCGCGCAGCTATTTCGGGCCGGTGGTCGCCGGCGAGCGTCGCCTGCTGCTGCTCGCCAACGACATCACCGGACGTCGGCGCGAGATCGAGCGCGCGCACCTGGAGAATCTGCGCGCGCGCCTGGCCGAGCAGCAGTTGATGCACGGCATGCGCGAGGCCCTGGCGGCGGCCATCTATCAGATCCAGGTGCCGCTCAACGTCATCAACGCCGCTTCCGGCATGCTGCGCGGCGGCGCGGGCAACGTGGAGACCCTGGCCGGCATGCTCGACCAGATCAGCGAGTCCGGCGCCAAGGCCCTGGCGACCCTCACCGCCGCCCTGCCCGAGGAGCCGCGCGAGGCCGGGGTCATGGTCAATGTCAACGCCCTGCTGCGCCAGGTGCTGGAGTTGGAGACCAACCGCCTGCTGGCTGACGGGATCGTGGTGGATTGGCGCCCGGCGCATGTGTTGCCGGAGCTGCCGGCCCACAAGAACCAGTTGCGGTCCATGTTCAAGCATCTGATCGACAACGCCATTCAGGCCATGCGCGAATCCGGTCGCCCCAATCGCGAGCTTTGTCTGACCACCCGCGCCCTGGACAATGGCGTGGAGGTCGAGATCCAGGACAACGGCCCCGGCATCCCCGCCGATGATCGCTACCGGGTCTTCGAGCCCTTCCATATCGGTTGGCGCAATCGCCGCGGCCGGGCCGGCATGGGTCTCGCCCTGGCCCAGGAGATCGTCAACGCGCACGGAGGATCGATCGAGGTCGATCCGGATTTCGCCGATGGCTGTCTGATTCGCCTATCCTTGACCGCCGTGTTCCCGGACGACTGAACTTGCCCGATCGACCCATGAGCCCTCTCCCAACCGACTTCGGCGTGGCCGAAGAATCGAGCCGCCTCGCCCTGCTCGAATCCCAACTAGCCGCCCTGTTCGAGGTGAGCAGCGTACTGAGCCGCTCGCTCAATCTGCGTCAGACCCTGCGCGAGGTGCTGAGCGTCCTGCACGAAGGCGGACGCATGCGCCACGGCCTGGTCTGTCTGCTCGACGACGAGCGCGGCGAGCTGCTGATCAGTGCCCTTCACGGCAAGGACGCGGAGCCCTTCGAGACCGTCACCTATCAGCCCGGCGAGGGCGTGATCGGCCAGATCCTTTCCTCCAACGAGCCCTGGATCCTGCCGCGCGTCGGCGATGAGCCGAGCTTCCTCGACCGACTCAATCTCTACGATCCCGAGCTACCCTTCATCGGCGTCCCGATCCGCCTGGAAGAGCACGCGATCGGCGTCTTCGCCGCCCAGCCACCGCCCGCCGACGCCCTGCTGGGCTATCGCTCGCGCTTTCTGGAGATGGTCGCCAACCTCATCGGCCAGGCGGTGCGCCTCGCCCGCACCGTCGAGGCCGAGCAGCGGGCACTGCGCGAGGAGCGCGACAAGCTGCGCCGAGAGGTTCGGGGCACCCACGGGTTCGACAGCATCATTGGCCGGGCGGATACCATGCGCCTGGTATTCGATCAGGTGCGTCAGGTCGCCAAGTGGAACACCACGGTCCTGATCCGGGGCGAGTCCGGCACCGGCAAGGAGTTGATCGCCAACGCCATCCACTACAACTCGCCCCGCGCCCGTGCGCCCTTCGTCAAACTCAACTGCGCCGCCCTGCCCGACAACCTGCTGGAGTCCGAACTGTTCGGCCATGAAAAGGGCGCCTTCACCGGCGCCGTCGCGCTGCGCAAGGGCCGCTTCGAGCAGGCCGACAGCGGAACGCTCTTTCTCGACGAGATCGGCGAGATCACCCCAGCCTTCCAGGCCAAGCTGCTGCGCGTGCTGCAGGAGGGCGAGTTCGAGCGGGTCGGCGGCGGGCGCACGCTCAAGGTCGACGTACGGGTCATCGCCGCCACCAACCGCGACCTGGAGGCCGAGGTGCGCGCAGGCGAGTTCCGCGAGGATCTCTACTACCGGCTCAACGTCATGCCCATCCGCATGCCCGCCCTGCGCGAGCGCATGGAGGACATCCCGGACCTGGCCCGCTTCCTGGTCGCCAAGGTCGCGCGCATGCAGGGCCGCGAGTTGGAAATCACCGACAGCGCCCTACGCGTACTGATGCGCTACGACTGGCCCGGCAACGTCCGCGAGCTGGAGAACTGCATGGAGCGCGCCGCCGTCATGTGCGAGAACGGCCTGATCGACCGCGACGTGATCAACCTCACCGGGATCAGCATCGGCGCCGCCGCAGGCCCGGACCATCTCCCGCCGGGCGCGCCGCCGGCCAGCCAGATCGATTTCAACGACCCCAACCTGGACGAACGCGAACGTGTCATCGCCGCCCTGGAAGAAGCCGGCTGGGTCCAAGCCAAGGCCGCGCGCCTGCTCAACATGACCCCGCGCCAGATCGCCTACCGCATCCAGACGCTCAACATCAAGATGCGGCAGTTTTGATCGGCCGAGAGACGTGAGGCCGGCTTGCCCTCGGGCTCACCACCTATCGGTTTAACGGAGCCAGGGCTTTCAACGCTGGACAACCAGGCGAGGATGGCCGGGTAATGGCGAACAACCGGCCTCCCGTGGGAGCGGCTTGCAGCCGCGAAGAACACCACACCGTCGCTTGAGCCGATACGCCGCGCGCGTCGCGGCTGGAAGCCCACGGACTCCAGACCTCGGTCACAAATCCCACACGTCACCGAGCCATGTACCTTTTCTTCCTTCGGGCGAGCGAGTAAGTTTAACCAAGGTGATAAACCACAAACAACGCCATGAGGAGCGGCAACAGCTTTTCCTAATCTCTACCAGCCAGGAGAGGGGTTAGGATAAAGGGGGAGAAGGCCGAGCCAACCTGAACCTGTATCGGTTGTTTCTGCAACGTTCCCCAGCAGCAACCTTCAAGACCTGACCGCATCCACATTGGACATGGCTGACGATGTGAGCATGGACCCGGGGTCTTGGCTTGGTTCTTGTGCGTCTATCCAGATCTTCAGCATTGGAGATAAGAGGCGGGCTCCCGCGATGACACCATGAGCCACGATCAGAACTTCAAGAACCTGATCGTTGATTACCCGCTCGAATCGGTACGGTTCTTCGCCGCGCCCGAGTCGCTGGACGTCGATCAGAGCGCCCGCTTCCTCCCGCTCCGCGAGGAACAGCTCAAGGATCGCCTGGGCGAGCGTTTTCGCGAACTGGACGTGCCCCTGCTGGTCGAATGGCCCGATGGCCGCCGCGAGGCCCTGCTGTTCGTCTTCGAGGAAGAAACCGAGCCGCGCCGTTTCTCCATCCACCGGCTGGCCCATTACTGTCTCGATCTGGCCGAACTCATCGGAACCCACCGCGTGGTGCCGATCGTCATCTTTCTGCATGCGGGCGCCTATCCGACCCAACTCAGCCTCGGCGGCGACCACCAGCGCTATCTGGAATTTCGCTACCTCGGCTGCCCGCTTTTCGAGACCCCCGCGCGTGAGCATTTCGACAGTCCCAACCTGGTCGCCCGCCTGAACCTGCCCAACATGGCCTATGCGCCGGAAGACCGGATCGAGGTCTATGCCCAAGCCGTGCGCGGTCTTCTGGAACTTGAACCCGACCCCGAGCGCCGGCTCAAATATCTCGACTTCATCGATATTTATGCCCATCTCGATGAGCAGGAACGGGTCATCTATCAACGCCGAACAGCGGCTGCGAATCCACTTGCGCAAGCGACACAAGGTCAAGAACTGGAAAGCGGGTTACGCCAAATTCCCGTCTCGCGACCTCTATGACCGCCATGGACTGCACCCACTCCCGAACGGACCCGGCTGGAAAACGGCGCATGCCTTGGTGTGAAGAACATCGGAAAGCCGTGTGCGGGAGAACCGCATGCACGGTTTGATGAGGGAGGGCTGGGAGTCACAGCCATGTCCTAGCTATTTAGGCACCGCAAAACGAAAGGCGCGGAAATAGATAAGCCATGGCTACCGCGATGGGCGACCTGCTCTCTACTCTACCCTTTTTGGTCCCCTTTTAGCTCCTACGGCCAGCGAATTTGAAGAGAGGTTAAGCGCAGGGTATACCCACCAACAACATCTGTCTTGCATCTAGCGGATCCGATGCGGGCGAATCCGGAAAGCAATCCGAAAGAAATGTGAAACGCCCTGTTGGTTGTGCTATCCATCTAACGAAGAATAATTTATCATCTAAAAGCATTTTTCCCGCGCAAGAGGTAACTTAGATCATGCGTACTCCATGCTGCCATTCGTCAATAATCCTTATTTTGGCGCTACTGCTGCAGAGTGAAGCGAAAGCAGCTTATCCCGCGAACTTTTACCAGATTGATCCATTTTCAGACTTTCCAATCCTAGCGGATCAGGGGAGCGAGAATTTTAAAATTTCTGATTCCATCTATGCTGAAGGATGCGCTGGGGAACGCATTCATGTAAGCATTATTGTGCGCCCTGAAACACAGAGCTTTCAAGGGCTAAAAATGGATATTGGACCGCTCAAGAACGCTGCGAGCGAAATTAATGAGAAGCTGGTCGATACTCGAATAGTTAAAATTTGGTATCAATCTAAACCAATGCCTGGCAGAAAAAACTATCACAGACGGGCAGATCCGCGTGAGCGGATACTAATTCCGGAATTGCTTCTACATGATGAATCTCTGGTGTTAGTTGACAAAAGCTCACAGCATAATTCTGTAAAACTTCATTGCCCTGCCGTCAAATATAAAAACATTTCTATTGAGCTGGGAGAAGAACAGATACGTACAACGTCGCTGAGATTTCCAGGGGGGAATGCAACCGTTGAGCCAAACAGCGAATCACAATGCTTCGACGAATTTCCGGTTCGAGATTTGGCCAATCTAAGTCAGTTTGAGCTTATCGCCGGGGAAAATAAGCAGTTCCTGATTACAATTGCTGCACCGGAAGATGCAGTGCCAGGAGAATACCAGACGAATCTGAGAGTATCTGATGCTAGTGAAAAAACAATTATTTTGATCCCCTTAAAACTAAAAATCTTCGATTTCAAGCTTGAAAAGTCTAGTCTGTCGTACTCTATCTATTATCGAGGTCAGCTCCCTGCTGATGATAAGGTCAAAATCTCATCCGATAAGAAGAGCGAGACTCAGTTAACGGCAGAACTAAAGGACTTAGTGAGTCATGGCGTGACGAATCCCACGGTGTATCAGAAAATAGACGACAAAACCCTTTTTGAACGCTATCTGCGTTTGCGTCAAATAACGGGGGCTGTGGGCTCAGAGCTTTTCATCGTGAGTAGACAATCTGGCCCAGAAAACACAGAGGTTGCTCTAGCAGGGCTTGAGGCAGACGTGCTCTGGCTCAAGAAAGTCATAACAAACTACGGATTCACAGTTCCCTATATATACGGGAAAGACGAGGCACACGATGATGGGATAGATCAGCAGCTTGCAAGTTGGAAAATGGTTCAACAGGCCGGCGGAAAGAATTTTTCGTCTGGATATCAAGGGCATTTTGAAAGAAGCGGCAGTCTGACAGACTTGTTAATTTTTCATGGGGATAACGATACACAAGAACGCGATAAAGCTCATTCGTTAGGTAGCAAAATTTTTTCATACCACAATCCACAGGTGGGCGCTGATATTCCTCAACTCTTTCGTCTGAACTATGGTTTGCAATTGTGGAAAAATGGTTTTGATGGGGCAATGCCTTATGCTTATCAACATCCAGAAGGATTCATCTGGAACGACTTCGATGACGCAATATATAAGGACCACGCATTAACCTATCCAACGGTTGATGGCGTGATTTCAACTTTGTCGTGGGAGGCGTTTGGTGCTGGGATCGATGACGTTAGGTATGTAAGCACGTTGGAATCGATTGTGAATAATGAAAATAGTAGCTTATCCGCACCTGTTCTCAAAGAAGCTAACGAGCTCTTAAACGCATTAAGGTCAGGCTCGATTACTCCACCCGCTGAGATTCGCCGAAACATTGCGCAAATGCTACTAAAAGTGCATGAGGAATTGAAAAGCACAAACTAGCAACAATCAATTATGTCTAGCAGACGGGCTTCTCACCAGGGCGATCGCATGGCCTTACGAATCAATGCTTTGCAGCTCACAGTCAACTTCTGTTGTGTCTCGTAAAGCATTGATCGATAAGCTGCATAAGCATTTCTTGATGCGATTGCCCTAGGCTTCTCACGACTTGATACGCAGCCAGAAAATAGGCAGACCTGATTATTCACGATCCTCAGCCCATTTCGCCCTAAGTAACCATTTGAAAATCAAACGTTTCATGACGCTGGTTGCCGTTGCTCGTCGGAGTCTGGCGGGTTAGGCTGATCTACTCAGGCCCTCCAGGTGGTGGCCGCGCGGGACTTCCCAACACATAATCAGTAACTTACTGGGTGATTAAGACTTGCAAGAGCGGAGCTTGGTAAATAATCAGGTAGGCAGATGGCATTGGATCGCAAAATATCTTGCTACGCTCAGTCTTGGTTTATATGTCGTCCAGCCATGGTCGATTTCATATTTAGGCATCCCGCTGCAAGTCGTCTTCATATGGCTGGCTTTTGCTGTCGTTACGTTTTCTAACAGTAGAATAGGCAGACCATTTACCGTATTTGCGACTTATGAATGGGTTCTTATCATTATATTTGGCACATTCGTCACCTGTCGTTCCTTGATAGATGGCGATCAATTATTACGAATTTATCAGCTATTGACAGGTATAGTACTAGCCACCGTCGTTTTTCGGATTTCGGATGACGAAAGAACGAGGCGCTTACTCTTGTTGAGCATTGCACTCTTGGCGGTCGCCAGCACGCTTGTAGCTATTCTACAGTTAATTGGTTTTGCGCCATGGTCGTGGCGCGGGACCATGTACTACTTGTCAGGCAATAAAACACCATGCGGCCTCGAGACATACCCTGTTTCGTATGCTTTTAGCGTGATTGGGATAGGGGTGACATTGCTTGCTACAGAGTTCGTCGCCAAGCGGAATTATTTGAGAAGCAATGTAAGCGTTTTGCCCCCGCTAACTTTATGGCTCGGTTTCTTCATATTACTTGGGTTGGCAATTTCGGGAAGTCGGTCTGGCATTCTAGGAATGATCATGGGTGTTTTTGTGAGTATCCTGCTTGCCCATCTATATGGCATTCAAGTTTTAGGTAAAGCCTTTGTGTATTTTATTGCGACCATGGTTCTCGTTGCTGGGATTGCAAGTCAAACGGATATTTTGGAGCGGATTGGATCTAAAGCGGAAAGAATATCGGAGGACACGAGGCTGCTAAGCAATTGGGCGATTTTTTACCCGGTAATTGTAGAGTATCCCTTAGGGGTTCCAGGCGCAATAATCAAGGAGGCGAAAGCGCGTGGTGTGGTCGGGTTTGGTTCACGCAACATAGTTGAGAAGGCGTACGAAGCTAATTATGGCTATGATCCACATAACATGCTTTTGACGACCGCTGTTTACTATGGTTGGGTATCTGCCATATGCCTGGTGTTTTTTTTTATTAGTCTTTTTTTGCGTGGTATCAATTTTCTTCGCAAAGATAGAAACACCAATAATAAGCTATACGGCATCTATGCTTTACTGGCCTTGGGGGCACTTACGGCTATTATTGTACACTCATGGTTTCATAATGCTAATCTCGCCTTGGGCGAAATGCGGGGTTGGTTCTGGGTTGGATTGCTGTTGTGGGCGATTAAGCCTCGCGGCGCACGCGAACCGTTGGGGGCTTCCGACTCCCCCCCAACACCACCAATTCTTGATGGAAGATTATGAGTCTTCATAATAGTCGAACCACGAGCGCGCTACTAACCGGTGCGGCTCAAGCGATCGACCAATTTGCTCGTATCTTCATGCAAGCGATTCTTGCGCCGTTTTTGATTCAACACATGGGTGAAAGTAGTTTTGGCTTATGGCAATGGCTCAATCGATTGTTTGCTAACTTGGTTATGCTTGATGGGCGCGGCGCGGAAACAATAAAATGGTATATCGCTACAAAGCAGGGTTCCAGTGGTGACAATTGGAAGCAGCAGGTCTATGGGGCAAGCTTGCTAACATTGCTACTTTATATGCCCCTTTTTTTCTCAACAGTTTTTGTATTTTTTTTGCTTAAAAATAGAAGTTCAGGAACAGACTTTGACCAAGAGTTCATGGTCGTTATATTCATTTTGATGACGTTTTCGATGATCACACAAAGTGTCGCGGGACTGTTTCAAGGTATCCTGCGTGGGGAAAATTTGGGTTACAAGCGAATGGGGGTCAACGCTGGGATAGTCGTTACGATCGGCATGCTAATGATGCTGCTAGTATGGCGAGGTTATGGTTTATTAGGCCTTGCTGTTGCTCATTTCTTTGGTTCAATAATTTTATTCGTTATCAACTATCGTGTAGCATACAAAATATTAAACTGGTTGAGTCCAAAATTTCCTCAATCGAATCTATGGAGAGGATTTGCGAGGGACTCGGCATGGATGACAGCGTGGGAGTTTTTGGCCCAAATGATTTTGGCTGGGGAAATTATTGTACTAGGAGCATTCGCATCAACATCGATTGTAACGAAATACTATGTGACAGCATTTGCTCCGCAGATTGTGAATATCGGTGTCGGGCTGGTAGTCTCGTCCGTAATGCCCGGGCTGGCGGGGGTTCACGCGGGTATGGAAAAGGATAGATTCGGCAATCTATATGCTGAATTAAGAGAATATACGTGGTTGATTGCGACATTACTTTGCGCTGCGCTTATAGTAATTAATCCTGTTTTCGTCCGTTCATGGGTTGGCGCAGAGAAATATTCAGGTGGTTTAGAGAATGCTATTATCGTAATCCTTTCCTATCAATTGGTATATGTGAGGCTTGCTGCTTCACTTTTAAACATTGCGCTAAAGATTCGAGAAAAGGTGCTTGCAGGAGCTTGCGCATTTTCGATTACTTTATTACTTGCCTATTTGCTCGTGCCAATTTACTCTATTCTAGGTCTCTGTATCGCCTTCCTGGCGGGACGTCTGGCTTTGATTGGCTTGCTAGAACTCCATTCTAGGAGTGCTGATCTTGGTAGTTTAAATATCATTAAGACTTCTCGAAAGATGGTCCGAGTATTTTTGACCAGCAGCACGATGTTGGCGGCGTACTGCCTTTCTTTGAAAATGAGCGAGATGACAACGCTGATTGCTATCTCATCCGGCATCGGCTTCTCAGTGTTAATCTTTTTTTTATTATTTTTAGTCGGATGGACAAGGGAAACGCGAAGATTAGCCGCAATAAGAGTGGAGGCATTTAAAGGGAAATTGTTTTTGCGTGAATAATACTACTTTGTTACCTTCGCGTAGTCGATTGATTATACTGCACTTAACCCATGCGGGCTAGCCGAGTACGTAAAGTGTAAATTTATGCAGAAAAGCGACGCTCAGAAAAAGATTGATGCGTTAAAGCAATTACATAATCACCTCGCGTCTCATATTGAAGAATACAGCCACTGCTTTCATAATGAAACGTCAG
>NZ_NRRG01000031.1 GCF_016583575.1 Thiocystis violacea | reverse complement strand
TCTTGGGGGATCCGAACAGCTTGCCGAACCATGGCTTGCGGGGCGCGCTGTCCGGGGGCTCGCTCGCGACCGCGGGAGGGGCGATCGGCTCAGGCGCTCGCGGATCCTGCTTGGCTCGATCGGGCGTCTCGTGCTTTTTTCCGAAACCGAACATAAGGATTGTGCTTCAGGGCTCGATGATCAGGTGGCGGCGCGCGGCCGGCCAGGGTGTCGCCCAATCCTACCAGATCGCTTTTTCACTCGCCGCTCATAAAAACCTATTCAAACCAACTTGAATCTGAATAAATCTATTCACGCCGTCAACGCCCAAGCACCCGGCAAGCCGGGCGTCTGACAGGGCTCCTGCGTGCGTTTAAGGTCCGGCTTGAGCGCGTCCAGACCATACCGATCAAGGTTTTTGGCGGCATTGAGGTCACGATTCATGACGTGTCCGCAGTCACAAACCAGCGTGCGCTGTGACAGGGGCATCTCATGGAGCTGACCGCAGGCGTGACAGGTCTTGGACGAGGGGAACCACCGATCCGCAATCACGACCGTCACGCTGCGCCAGTGAGCCTTGTATTCGATCTGCCGCCGCAGCTCGCCAAAGCCGGCATCCGACACGGCGCGGGCGAGACGGCGGTTTGTCGTCATGCCTTGAACATTCAGGTCTTCGATCGAGATGACCTGATAAGTGCGGGTCAGTTTGTCGGACAGTTCGTGGAGAACCGCCTGACGCTGGTTCCTGATCCGCTGATGCAGCCGGGCCACCTTGAGCTTGGCTTTCGCTCGGCGTCGGCTGCCTTTCTGTTTGCGCGACAGATTCCGTTGCCGGCGCTTCAAGTGCTTGATGTTACGTTTGAGTGCTTTGTTTGCGGGGATCACTTCGCCGGTGCTGAGCACCGCCAGATCCTTGATCCCGAGATCCACGCCGACGGACGGCTGATCCGGCGCATGCGGGTTGTAGTCCTCGGTTTCGACCAGGATCGAGACGAAAAACCGACCGGCCTGCTTGCTGATCGTCGCCTGCTTGGTCTGGCCGGTGAACCGCAGGGGTTGGCGCATCGCGAGGCGTGACTTGAGACGTTCAATGCGCAACGTGCGCCCGTCCACGTCGAACTTGGACGGCTCGCGCAGGGCGAAGGAATCGTTGACATCCTTTTTCTTGAATCGGGGAAAGCCCGGCTCCTTTGCGCCCGCCTTGACGCGCCGGAAGAAGTGCTTAAAGGCCGTGTCCAGATCGTCAATCGCATGGCGGGTGACGCGACTGGAAACCTCGCTGTACCAGGGGAACGCGACCCGCAGCACGGTCATGTAGTGCTGATAGGCCGCCGCTTTCGACCATTTCACGCCGGGCTGACTGAAATGATCCAGCAACTGGTTGTAGCAATGCCGCCGCGCGCCGCACGCCTGATTGAGATAATTGGACTGTTCGGGTGTCGGACGCAGTTCAATCCGGTGGGCGATCAGCATGAGGCATCCACGGCTTTTTTCACGTCTTCCAACAGTTTCCGGTTCTTGCGCGAGCGTGAGCCATACAACCGCGCCGAGAAAACGGTGATGATCTCCAGCACATCGCTCGCTAGGTCTTCCTCGAAGGTGGTGTCCTCGTCCTGGTTGAGGATGACCACTTCGACTTGCTTGGCCTCGCAGATCGCGAACACCAGTTCCGCGCCGAAGCGCAGCAGGCGGTCTTTGTGGGTGATGACCAGCCGCCCAATCCGGCCTTCAATCACCTCGTCGAGCAGGCGTTTCAAGCCTTTTTTGTGACAGTTCATCCCCGACCCAAGATCGGCGATGACCTCGAAGGTCCAGCCCTGGCGGGCGCAATACAGTTCCAAGACCTGCTTTTGCCGTTCCAGATCGTCTCTCTGGTCGTGGCTGGAGACGCGCGCGTAGGCGATGGTGCGCCGGTTGGCCTCTGCCTCGGCGCGAAACAGATCCGGGCGCAGCTTGGCCAGATCATAACGACGATGCCCGCCTGCCGTATGCTCGGCAACCAGTTTGCCTTCGGCCTCCCAGCGCCGCAGCGTCGTGATCGACACGCCCAGCGTTTTGGCCGCTTCGCCTATCCCAACTAATCTATCCATAGTGAAAAGAATAAAGTAGTTATAGAGATATTTCAAGCGAACTTTTCAAACCCCTTCCGCGCCAAATGGATGGCCGTCGCGGGAACTAGCATCCGCCACCTCTTGCCCATACGGTGATTTCCGGGAAACCTTGTGCCCGCGATCCGCCCGGTCATGGACAGGATTAACAGGATTTCGCAGGATTGACAGGATTTATAAAGCGCTGTTTGTAATCCTGTGAATCTTGAAAAATCCTGTTAATCCTGTCCAACTCCGGAGCTTTCGGTCAGGTAGGGAGTTTCCCGGAAATCGCCTAAGTAGCCCGTCCATGCCAAGGTCACAGACTGGAGTCTTCATGCACCGACGATTCATCGCCCTTTTGCTCTTACTGCCGTCGCTTGGCGCGGTCGCCGCCCCGGAGGTTCTGGAGCGCCGGCTCGACAATGGTCTCAAGGTTCTGGTCAAGCCCGACCATCGGGCGCCGATCCTGACCTCGCAGATCTGGTATCGAATCGGATCCAGCTACGAGTATGGCGGCATCACCGGCGTCTCGCATGTGCTGGAGCACATGATGTTCCAGGGCACCGAGCGGCTGGCGCCCGGTGAGTTCTCGCGCATCGTCGCCGAGAACGGCGGCGAGGAGAACGCCTTCACGGGACGCGACTACACCGCCTACTACCAGAATCTGGCCAAGGATCGGCTGGAGATTTCCTTCGAGCTGGAGGCCGAGCGGATGCGGCATCTGAAGCTCGCCGAGAAGGAGTTCGCGAAGGAATTGGAGGTGGTGAAGGAGGAGCGCCGCACCCGCACCGACGACGATCCACAATCCCTGACCTACGAGCGTTTCAGCGCCGCCGCCTATGACGCCTCGCCCTATCGCAACCCCATCATCGGCTGGCCCGGCGATCTGGAACAGTTGCGCCTGGAGGACGTGCGGGACTGGTACCGGCTCTGGTACGCGCCCAACAACGCCATCCTGGTGGTCGCCGGCGACGTGAATCCGGACGAGGTCTTCGCGCTGGCCGAAAAGCATTTCGGTCCTCTCGCGGCCGAGGAAATCCGTCCCCCCAAGACCCGAGCCGAGCCGGATCAGCTTGGTGAAAAGCGTTTGCGAGTCAAGGCTCCCGCCAAGGAATCCTACCTTCTAATGGGCTACAAAACGCCCTCCATGGCGGACGCGGAGGAATCCTGGGAACCCTATGCGCTGGAGATGCTGTCCTCGCTCCTGGATGGCGGCGACAGCGCCCGCTTCGCCCGCGAACTGGTGCGGGGCTCCCAGATCGTCGCCTCCGCCGGGGCCAGCTATCGTGCCTTCGAGCGTCTGCCGGGGCTCTTCCTGTTCGACGCCGTTCCATCCAAGGGGCAGCCCATCGAGGCGGTCGAGGCGGCGTTGCGCGACCAGATCGCCCGCATTCAGTCCGAGCCGGTCAGTGGCGAGGAGTTGGAGCGGGTCCGTAATCAGGTCATCGCGGCCAAGGTCTTCGAGAGGGACTCGCTCCACTACCAGGCCATGCAGATCGGTCTGCTCGAAACCATCGGACTGGACTGGCGTCTAGCCGATACCTATGTCGAACGGCTCGCGGAGGTGACCCCCGAGCGGATCCAGGCGGTCGCCCGGAAGTATCTGGTCGCGGATCGACTCACGGTCGCGGTTCTGGATCCGCAACCACTCGATGACACAGAGCCCACGCCTACTCGCGGCGGTATGGGAGGACAGACCAATGTTCGCTGATCGATTCCTTTCCCCCATCTGGCTGGCCGCGCTGCTGCTGCCGGTCGCCGGCCTGGTCCAGGCGACGCCCGAGATCCAGACCTGGCGGACCACCAACGGGGCGCGCGTCCTCTTCGTCGCCGCCCCTGGGATTCCGATGCTGGACGTGAAGCTGGTATTCGCCGCCGGGAGCGCGCGCGATGGCGAGCGTCCTGGTCTCGCCTCCATGACGGCGGCCCTGCTCGACGAGGGCGCCGGCGATTGGGACGCGGATGCCCTGGCCGACCGGCTCGACGACGTGGGCGCGATCCTGAGCGCCGAGGTCGATCGCGACATGGCGGCGGTCGCGTTGCGCTCCCTGACCCGGCAACCCGCCCTGGATACGGCGGTCGAGACGTTCGCGACCGTGCTGGCGAGGCCGACCTTCGCTCCGGACGCGCTGGAACGGGTCCGCCGTAATCGGCTCATCGCCCTGCGCCAGGAGGAGGAGTCGCCCCGCACCGTTGGTCAGAAGGCGCTCTATCGCGCGATCTTCGGCGATCATCCATACGCGGGCGACCCATCCGGCACGCCGGAAGCCATCGCGGCGCTCGCGCGCGAGGATCTGCTGGCCTTTCACGCGCGCTATTTCGTCGGGGCGAACGCGGTGGTGGCCATGGTCGGCGATCTCGACCGGGCCGGCGCCGAGGCGCTGGCGGAGCGGATCACCGTTGGGCTGCCGGCCGGCGCGCCACCTTCCGCGCTACCCGCCGTCCCGGACCTGGCGAGCGGCACGCTGGAATCGATCCGCTTCCCTTCCAGTCAGACCACGGTGCTGGCCGGGCAGCCCGGCATGCGGCGCGGCGACCCGGACTACTTCCCGCTCCATGTCGGCAATCACATCCTCGGCGGCAGCGGTCTGGTCTCCATCCTCATGGATGAGATTCGCGAGAAACGGGGGCTCTCCTACAGCACCTACAGCTATTTCCTGCCCCTGGCACAGCCCGGTCCCTTTCTCATGGGACTCCAGACCCGCAACGACCAGGCGGATCAGGCCCGCGCGGTCCTGCTCGACACACTCAAGCGCTTCATCGCCAATGGGCCGACCGAGCAGGAGTTGACCTCGGCCAAGAAGAACATCACCGGCGGCTTTCCGCTGAAGATCGCCAGCAACGGGAACATCCTCCAGTACCTCGCCGTCATCGGATTCCATGGCCTGCCCCTGGATTATCTCGACCGCTTCAACGACCGCATCGAGTCGGTCACCGCCGAGGAGATCCGCGACGCCTTCGCGCGTCGCGTTCATCCCGAGCGGCTCGCCATCGTCACGGTCGGCGGAACTGCCGAGCCGCTGGTGTCCCAGGCCAATGGCGCGCCTTAGGAATCAACTGCGCCTCATCGGCGGCCGCTATCGTGGCCGCCGATTGACCTTCCCCGACCAGCCCGGTCTGCGACCCACGGCGGATCGGGTGCGCGAGACGCTCTTCAACTGGCTCGTGCCCGTCATCGCCGGGGCGCGCTGTCTGGATGTCTTCGCTGGCAGCGGGGCGCTCGGATTCGAGGCCGTCTCGCGGGGCGCGGCTCGGGTCGTCATGATCGAGCGCGCGCCGCCCGCCGCGCATCGGTTGCAGGCTAACGCCGAACTTCTCGGGGCCACCGGGATCCAGGTCCATCAGGCCGACGCGCTGGAATGGCTCGCCGGATCCGCGAGCCCATTCGATCTGGTATTTCTGGATCCGCCCTTCGCCGACGGACTGCTGGCTCCGGCCATCGAGCGTCTGAGCGCGCCCGGCTGGCTCGCCCCGGAGGCGCGCATCTATCTGGAGACCCCCGTTCAGTCGGGGTTTCCGCCGCTCCCGGATGACTGGGAGCTGATCCGCGACAAGACCGCCGGACAGGTCCGTTATGGGCTGGCGGTCGTGTCGGGGTCGTCCACCGCGCCTTGAGGCCGATGTGCGTGGCGAAGCGAGATCGGGGTCGCGGCGCGGCGCTGGGGATTGTGCTATGTTGCGCGCCGGCAGCGAGGCCCGACCTTCCCCGGTGACCGGGATCGGACGCCAGGCTGGCCTTGACCCCAACACCCAAGAGGATCCAGCGATTGCGCAGCGTGGTCTATCCAGGGACCTTCGATCCCATCACCAATGGTCATGTGGATCTGATCCATCGCGCGGCGCGACTGTTCGACCGGGTGGTGGTCGCGGTCGCGGCCGATACTGGAAAGGCGCCCGTCTTTTCGACCGAGGAGCGCCTGTCGCTGGTACGTGGAAGTATCATGGACCAGCCCAATGTAGAGATCGTGGCCTTCGAGGGGCTTCTCGTGAGCTTCGCGCGCAACCTCGGGGTTTCGGTCATCATGCGCGGGTTGCGCGCGGTGTCGGATTTCGAGTACGAATTCCAACTCGCGGGCATGAACCGTTACATGGCTCCGGATATCGAGACGCTCTTCCTCACCCCAGCCGAGAAATACACCTATATTTCCTCATCGTTGGTGCGCGAGATCGCCCGACTCAAGGGCGATGTCTCGGCCTTCGTCACCCCGGCGGTACAGGCGGCGTTGAAGGAGCGGTTTGGATAAGATCCGCGCGCCCCAACAACCTTAGTATTGAAAGAACGGAAGGAGAATTCCAATGTCGTTAATGATTACCGATGAATGCATCAACTGTGATGTCTGCGAGCCCGAGTGCCCCAACGGCGCGATCTCGCAGGGCGACGAGACCTATGTGATCGACCCCAACCTCTGCACCGAGTGCGTCGGGCACTACGAGACCTCGCAGTGCGTCGAGGTCTGCCCGGTCGATTGCATCATCAAGGATCCGGGTCACGAGGAGAACGAGGACGAACTGCGCGCCAAATACGAGCGCATCACGGGCGAGGGCTGATCCCGCTCGGGTCGCGACCTCGGTCCGATGCGTCGCCATCCAGGGAGCCCCGGTCTGGGGCTCCTTACCCTCTTACTGCTGGTTCTGGCGATCGCGAGCCGGGCCGGCCCCGTCACGCCCCCCAAGGCCGCGATCGCGACCGCGCACCCGCTGGCCACCGAAGCCGGTTTCTCGATCCTGGCCGATGGGGGTAACGCCTTCGATGCCGCCGTGACCATCAGCGCCGTCCTGGCGGTGGTCGAACCCTACAACTCCGGGCTCGGCGGCGGCGGTTTCTGGCTCCTGCATCGCGCCGCCGATGGCCATGAGGTGATGCTGGACGGTCGCGAGCGCGCGCCGCTGGCGGCCCACCCGGATCTCTATCTGGACGCGCGCGGCCAGTTCGTCCCCGAACTGGCGCTCGATGGTCCGCTCGCGGCGGCGATTCCCGGCCTGCCCGCCGCGTTCTGTCATCTCGCCGAGCACTATGGCCGCCTGCCGCTCGCCAAGTCCCTGGAGCCGGCCATTGGGTTGGCCCGCGATGGCTTTCCGGTCGACGAGTCCTATCGCCGCATGGCCACCTGGCGGCTGGCGGCGCTGCGTGCCTCGCCGGCGGCCTCGGCCCAGTTCCTGCCCGGCGGCGAGGTGCCGCCGCTGGGATATCTGCTGCGTCAGACGGATCTCGCGGCGACCCTGACGGCCCTGGCGACCCAGGGTTGCGACGGCTTTTACGCCGGTCCGCTGGCCGAGCGGCTGGTGTCCGGGGTGCGCGCGGCCGGAGGGATCTGGAGCCTGGAGGATCTCGCCCGATACCGCGTCGTCGAACGCGCGCCCATCGTCGCCGAATACCAGGGCTGGCGGCTGGTCAGTGCCGCGCCGCCCTCCTCGGGCGGCGTGCTCCTGGCTCAGATGCTCAACATGCTGGCCGTTCTTCCGCCGGATCAACTCAAGGGCGAGCCACGCGCCCACGCCCTGGTCGAGGTCATGCGCCGCGCCTATCGCGACCGCGCCGCCTATCTCGGCGATCCCGACCAGGTGGCGATGCCGATCGCGCGTCTGACGGATCCCGACTATGCCGCGGGCCTGATCCGCGACTACGACCCGGCGCGCGCGACACCCAGCCGGGTGGGGGATGGGTGCGAGCCCGAGACCTTCGAGGAGGGCCGCGACACCACGCATTTCTCGATCCTCGACCGGGACGGCAATCGCGTGGCCGCCACGCTCAGCATCAATTATCCCTTCGGGTCGGGCTTCGTGCCGCCTGGAACCGGGGTTCTGCTGAACGACGAGATGGACGACTTCTCCGCCCAACCAGGCGTCGCCAATGTCTACGGCCTGGTCGGCGGGGAGGCCAACGCCATCGCGCCGGGCAAGCGGATGCTCTCCAGCATGTCGCCGACATTCCTGGAGTCCGAGCGGGGCGTCGCCATCCTGGGGACGCCGGGCGGAAGCCGGATCATCGGCATGGTGCTCCAGGGTATCCTGGCCGCCGTCGAGGGCGCGCCCGTGGACGACTGGGTCGCGCGTCCCCGAATCCATCATCAATACCTGCCGGATCGGGTCGAGTACGAACCGGGCGCGCTGGACGCCGCCGGGCAAGCCGCCATGCGATCCAGGGGCCATCGACTCGAACCGGTCGAGCGCGGTTTCGGCAACATGCAGGCGATCCATTGGGACCGCGTCGGCGGCCGGGTCGAGGCCGCGAGCGATCCGCGCGGCGCCGGCCGCGCCCTGGTCCGATAGGGTCTTCCCGGCGCGGCGGTCCGGTCGTCGCCGGGTGACCTGGGCCTGGGGTTTCGCCCAATATCTTTTTCGGCCGGGCTTGCCGTCCGATCATGGCCGACCTATCCTCTTGAATCCCTGACTGAGCGGCCTTTCTTCCTTCGCCCCTGGGCGACCCCGGCCCCGTTCACTCAGCCGTTCAATTAGAAAGAGCCGCCAGCTTCCAGCCACCATCCTTTGGGACGGTGGCCACCCGCGTACGCGATTGGGGTCAGGCCCGCGACGCACCGTCCAGGCGCGCGGTCGAGGGCGGGGTGGTCGTCATCACCCCAAGACCCGAGGCGAAGCACTCTAGCGGCTCGTTCTGGACGCAATCTCTCCGAAACTCAATTCAATCTGCGGAATTCAAGCCATGCTCGCGGCAGAAACCTCGGTCGAGTACTACCTGGCACTCGGCCTCGTCATACTGGCGTTTTTCTCTCTCAATCTACTGACGCTGACCCTGGCGCGCCTGCTCGCGCCCAGCCGGCGCTTCGCGGTGGCCGCCCCGATGGAGGCCGAGCTGCCGACGGTCCTGGTGCAGCTTCCATTGTTCAACGAAGGCGAGTTGGTTGATCGCCTTCTGGCCGCCGTCATGGCGATCGACTGGCCGCGCGACCGGCTCCAGATCCAGGTTCTGGACGATAGCATCGACGGCTCGCTGGTCATCAGCCAGCGTGCCGTGGCGGCGCTTCGCCAGCAGGGCGTTCGGATCGACCTCCTGCACCGGGTCCAGCGCACGGCCTTCAAGGCCGGCGCCCTGGCGGCTGGACTGGAACGCTCCGAGGCGCCCTTCGTCGCCATCTTCGATGCCGATTTCATCCCGCCGGCCAACTTTCTGCGCCAGACGGTCGGCGCCTTGATCGCCAATCCCGAGTTCGCCTATGTCCAGACGCGCTGGGGACATCTCAATCGCGAGGAGAGCCTCCTGACCCGGATTCAGGCCCGTCTGCTCGATTCGCACTTCCGGGTCGAGCAGGAGGCGCGCTGGCGGCTCGGGCTGCCGGTGCCCTTCAACGGCACCTGCGGGCTCTGGCGCCGCGCCGCGATCGACGACGCCGGCGGCTGGGATGGCGACACCCTGACGGAGGATCTGGATCTGAGTCTGCGCGCCAGTCTGCGTGGCTGGCATTCGGGCTACATGCTGGATCTCGTCGTTCCGGGGACGCTTCCGGTCTCGGCCCGTGCCTGGCGGGTCCAGCAGTTCCGCTGGACCAAGGGTTTCGTGCAGTGTTTCATCAAGCTCATCCCCATGATCTGGCGCAGCCCCAGCCTGGCCTTCTGGCGGAAGTTGATGATCAGCTTCCAGATCGGTCAACCCCTGGCCTTCCTGGTGGGCGTGGCCTGTCTCATCCTGGGGCTGCCCTTCATGGCCGGTGCCGCGAGCGCCGGAGAGGCCCTGGGACTGTTGGCGGTCGTGACCTCGGTTCTGGGCTTTGCCGCCCCCATCGCTTTTCTCACGCTCGCGGACAGGAGCACGGGTCCGCGCCGGACGGCCACCGAGGTGCTGGGGGCCTTGGCGCTGACCAGTGGGCTCTTGCTTTCGAACGCGCGCGGCGGGCTGGAGGCCGTTCTGGGTCACCGGACCGAGTTCGTGCGCACGCCCAAGGGGCGCGACCGCAAGCCCGCGCGCGTCCTGCAATGGCGTAGCGGGATCCTGGAGCTGGGCGCCGGTCTCGGCCTGCTGGGATTCGTCCTGATCGAGCAGCCCTTCGCCGTGCTTTATCTGGCCATGTTGATCGGTGGCCTGGTCGGCGTCGGGGCGATGCAGATGCTCGACGGCGTGGCGCTGGCGAGGCCGACGATCACTCGGCCTTGAGTCGGGAAGCGTCGCTCGGCCCTGGCTGGGCCGTCTCCGCTGACGGAGTGAATGGATTCGCCTTGCGTTAGCGGATCGGCGCTTGAGCGTGCCGCTGGACTCGCGGCGCGCGATCGATAGGCGGGGAGCCATTCTTCAGTCGGATCGACGGTCGCCGCCTTGGGCGACGGGTGGGTGAGTAAGTGCGGCCTTGTCCAGACCCCTGTTCGTTCGCCGGGGCTCGTCGCGCGTCGCGTCGAAGGGATCATCACGCATGACTGGTCCCGTCCTCGCGGGTCGGTCCCATTACATCCGTTGGCTGAGTGTCCGGAGACGGGCGCCGCCCTTGATCCTCGCCGGGCTGGTGTTCCTCCTGACTGGACTCCTGGCGGCTGTCGTCGTTGGCTTGTCCGAACGCCAGCGTTTCCAGGCGCTCTGGGTGGGTGTTGAGCATTTGGCGGTTGTCCACGCGGACCGGCTGCAACGCCATCTTGAGCGTGACAGGTTCGCCGCTGATACCGCCGCCGCCTTCGTTCGGCAGGCGCGGGGCCATCCCGAGAGCTTCGCGGTCTTCCCCCGAGAACTGTTGCCTTTCCATCCGGGGCTGGTCGCCCGGCATCTCGCGCCCTCCGGTGTGGCGCGCTTTCCGCGGTCGCCCGACCCCGGAGGTCTCTCCCGGTTGACCGAGCAGGGTTACGCTTATCGCCTCTGGCGCCTGAATCCCACCACCCAGGGAATAGACGTCATCGCGACCTCCTCCGAGGCGCCGATCGAGCCGGTCGTCCGGCCGCTGATGGTTCCCAATGCCCTTTGGTTCCTGGACGTATCCCCGGTCCGAGGTTGGGACGACCCGCTGGGGCTGGGCCTCAAGGTCGCGCTGGGACTCGCCTTCAGTCTTCTGGTCGCGACCCTCGCGAAGCTGTTGATCGAGGCGCGGAGCCACGCGAAGGCGCTCGAGTCGCTGGTCGCGGAGCGAACCGGGGAGATCCTGGCGCGCGAGTCCGACCTGCGTCACGCCGAGGCGGTCGCTGGGATTGGAAGCTGGATCCATGACCTCGGCTCGGGCGCGTCCAGGGCGTCGGCGCAGGGCTACCGTCTCATCGGATTGCCCCCTGGCGAGCCATTCAGTGTCGGGCGGTTCCGCGAACAGGTGGATCCAGCCGATCGCGAACTGGTCGATCGGGCCTGGCAGGGCGCGCTTGAGGGGCGGGCCTACGAGATCGAGCATCGCGTTCAGCGCGAGGGGCGTATCCGTTGGGTCCGAAATATGGGTGAGATCGAACGGGCGGGTGATGGTTCGCCGAGCCGGGTGATCGTGACCCTGCGCGACATCACCGAGCGCCAGGCCGCGGAGCGCGAATTGCGCATTGCCGCCATCGTGTTCGAGTCCCAGGAGGGCATGCTGGTCACGGACGCCAACAATGTCATCCTGCGCGTGAATCACGCCTTCTGCGTGACGACCGGCTATGGGGCGGAGGAGGTGGTGGGCCGGACGCCGCGCTTCCTTCAGTCGGGCCGTCACGATCGCGCCTTCTACGCGATCATGTGGGATAGCGTCGCACGCGACGGCGGGTGGCGGGGCGAGGTCTGGAATCGTCGCAAGAGTGGCGAGATCTATCCGGAATGGCTCACCATCACGGCGGTCAAGGATGCCGGGGGCCGGATCACCAACTTCGTCGGCACTCACACGGATATCACCCAACGCAAGGCCGACGAGAACGAGATCCGCCACCTCGCCTTTTACGATCCACTCACCCAGTTGCCGAATCGGCGCCTGCTGATGGACCGTCTGAACCAGACTCTCGCCAACAGTATCCGCCATCACCAGCGGGGCGCCCTGCTGTTCGTCGACCTGGACAATTTCAAGACCCTCAACGACACCCATGGTCACGCCGTCGGCGATCAGTTGCTCCAGCAGGTGGCGCGGCGCCTGAGCGACGGGGTGCGGGAGGGCGATACGGTCGCTCGTCTGGGTGGCGACGAGTTCGTGGTCATGCTCCAGGGGCTCGGCGCGTCGCGCGAGGAGGCGGCCCAGGCGGCGCGGACCGTGGGCGAGAAAATCCAGGCCAGCCTCAACCGTCCCTACGCGCTCGGCGACCTGACCCACGGAAATACGCCAAGCATCGGCGTCATCCTCTTCGGCGAACCGGACGATTCCATCGACGCGCTGTTGCGTCACGCCGATCTGGCCATGTACCAGGCCAAGGCGGCGGGTCGCAACCGCCTCTGTTTCTTCGACCCGGACAGGCCGTCCGTGCTCGCGGCGCGCGCCGGCCTAGAGGAGGATTTCCGCCGGGAGTTGGAGACGGGTCAATTGATGCTTCACTATCAGCCCCAGGTCGACGACCGGGGCCGGTTGGTGGGGGCCGAGGCCCTGGTGCGCTGGAGGCACCCGAGCCATGGCTGGGTCTCTCCCGGCGAGATCCTGCGACTCGCCGAGGCGACCGGCCAGCGGCGCGCGCTGAGTCTCTGGATCCTGGACGGCGCCGGCGCGCGACTGGCGTACTGGGCCGAGCGGCCGGATTGGACGCCGCCGAGGCTGGCGATCAATATCAGCCCGGCGCAATTCCGCCATCCTGAATTCCTGTCGGATGTTCAGGAGATGCTGGCGCGCCATCGCGTGGCTCCGGGCCGGCTCATGCTGGAGATCACCGAGTCCCTGGCGCAGGGCGATCTGGCTGAAACGGCCGCCAGAATGGTGGCGCTCAAGGCCCATGGCGTCGGCTTCGCCCTGGACAACTTCGGCACCTCCTCCTGTTCGCTGACCCTCCTTCGGCAGCTTCCATTCGATCAGATCAAGATCGCCCCCGTCTTCGTTCGGCACATCCTTGAGCATCCCAATGGCGAGGTCGTCACCCGGTCCTTCATGGATCTGGCACGGGGTCTGGGTCTCGAAATCCTCGCCGAGGGCATCGAGACCGAAGAGCAGCGCGCCTTGCTCGCGCGGCACGCCTGCGATGCCTTCCAGGGCTATCTCATCGGCCGTCCCGGACCCGTCGACGCGCTCGGCGCGGCCTGAAACCGGAGGTATCGGCGAGACCTCCATCCCTTCATGTCTTTCGGGTCTTCGCGGTTCCAATGAGCGGATTCAGGTTCCTGGTCGGTTTCTCGCGGACCTCCTTCGGTCACGATTGCCTTTGCGTCCCTGGGGCTTTACGGTTCCAATAACCATATAGACATATTCGACGCGAAACTCAGACAGGAGCCTATCCAGCATGTCCAACGACCCAAAAGTCACGGATGAGGCCGACAGGGCAGCGACGCCCGGGCGATTCGAGGGCTATGTGGTCGCCATCGGCGCCTCGGCGGGCGGTCTCGACGCCCTTGAGCGGTTTTTCCAGGGAGTCCCGGCCGATACCGGTGCGGCCTATGTGGTGGTTCAGCATCTCTCGCCCGATCACAAGAGCATGATGGGCAATCTGCTGGCGCGCCATACCTCCATGCCGGTGGTGACCGTCGAGCACGACATGCGGATCGAGGCCAACCGCGTCCACCTGATTCCGCCCGCCGCCCTGATGACGGCGACCGGCGATTCGCTGCGTCTGAGCCCGAAGAATCCACGCGCTCTGACGCTCCCGATCGATCTCTTTTTCTGCTCCCTTGCCAAGGAGTTCGGCAACCACACGATCGGCGTCATCCTCTCCGGGACCGGCTCCGACGGGACCCGGGGCTCGGTGGCCATCAATGACGCCGGCGGTTTCCTGGTGGTCCAGGATCCCGAGACCGCCAAGTTCGACGGCATGCCGCGCAGCGCCATCGCGACCGGTCTGGTGGACGCCATCCTCGGCCCACAGGAGATCGGGCCGCGTCTGGTCGACCATATCCACCAGCGCCCGCAGCCCAAGACGCGCACGCCGTCCATGTCCATCGAGATCGATCGCGACAGCGCGCACGAGGAGGTCATGCACCTGTTGCAGCATTCCGGCGGCATCGATTTTCGCGAGTACAAGCCCGCGACCGTCATGCGCCGGATGGAGCGGCGCATGACGGTGCGCCAGACCCCCGATCTGCTCAACTACGTGCGCCTGCTCAGCGCCGACCGGGCCGAGCTGGCGACCCTGAGGCGCGAGCTGCTGATCCCGGTGACCAGCTTCTTCCGCGACCCGGACGCCTTCGACGTGCTGGCGGAGACCGCCATCCGCACCATCGTCGCCGACCACAGCGGCAATCAGCCGATCCGCGTCTGGGTGCCGGGCGTGGCCACCGGCGAGGAGGCCTATACCATGGCCATCCTCTTCGCGGAGGCGTTCGAGGAGGCGCGGCGCTGGCCGAACTTCAAGCTGTTCGCGACCGACGTGGAGCCGCAGAACGTCGAGGTGGCGGGCGCGGGCGTCTTCACCGAGGCGATCACGGCCGAGATCTCCCCGGAGCGGTTGGAGCAGTTCTTCGTCAAGCGCGGCAATCATTTCCTGGTCAAGACCGAGATCCGCCAGAGCATCGTCTTCGCCCGCCACAATCTGCTCGACGATCCGCCCTTCACCCGGATGGATCTGGTCTCCTGCCGCAATCTGCTCATCTATTTCAAGCCCGAGGCCCAGGAGCGCGCCCTGCGCCGGCTGCAATACGCCCTGGCGCCGGGTGGCTTCCTGTTCCTTGGGCCGAGCGAAACCATCGCCAATCTGCACACCGATTTCACGGCCGTCAGCTCCAAGCACAAGATCTACCGCATCCTGCGTCACGTCTCCCTGCCACTGGACGCGGCGAAGGTGCCACGCTCCTCGCGCCATCCGCTCGCGCCCGTGCAGACGCGCGTGGGGATGCGCGCCCAGGGCATTTCGACCGATGCCGCCGCCATCGACACGGCACAGGGGTTGCTGCTGCATGGCTACGCGCCGACCAGCCTGCTGCTGAATCAGCATCATGACCTGCTGCATGTGTTCGGCGATGTCGGCCCCTATCTGCGCATCGGCGAGGGAAGCGTCAGTCTCGATCTGTCCAAGCTCCTGCCAAGCGCCCTGGTGGCGATCGCCAAGGCGCTGCTCTATAAGGCCGCGCGCGACCGTACACCGCTGCGCTCGGACGTGATCGGTCTCGCCGCGAACGATGATGGAACCCTGCGTCTGCGCTTGGTCGCGCGACCGGTCGAGCCGCCTCAGGGCGAGCTGCATCTGCTGCTGTCGTTCGAGCCGGTCGCCTTGCCCGGACCCGATGACGTGCGGCCGCCCGAATCGACCAGTCTGAGGATGACCGTCGACGGCGCGCCGGCCTCGATCGAGACCATCAGTCTCGACCGCGAGACCAGCCAACGGATGGAGAACCTGGAGCGCGAGCTGGCCGCGACCCGCGAGAGCCTGCAAGCCACCATCGAGGAACTGGAGACCGCCAACGAGGAACTGCAGGCCACCAACGAGGAGTTGATGGCCTCCAACGAGGAGCTGCAAAGCTCCAACGAGGAGCTGCAATCGGTCAACGAGGAACTCTACACGGTCAACGCCGAGAATCAGGAGAAGATCGAGATCCTCAACCGGCTCAACGCGGACCTCGACAGCATGGCCAAGGCGGCCTCGATCGCGACCGTCTTCGTCGACGCCCAATTGCGCATCACCCGGTTCACGCCCGAGGCCACGACGCTCTTCAAGATCCGCGACGGCGATCTGGGGCGGCGCATCGACGACTTCACCAATCTCCTCCAGTATCCCGAGTTCATGACGGATCTGCGCCAGACGATCGCCAGCGGCGACATGCTGGAGCACGAGATCAACGCCGCCAACGGCCGGCATTATCTGATTCGGATCCTGCCCTATTCGGTGCGCGCCAGCGAGCCGCGCGGGGCGGTCGCGACCCTGGTGGACATCACGACCCTGCGCGATATCGAGCACCTTCAGGCGGTATTGGACTCCCTGCTGGAGCATGTCGCGGTGCTCGACACCAAGGGGATCATCACCATGGTCAATCGTGCCTGGCGCGAATTCGCGCGCGAGAACGGCGATCCCGAACTTAAAGAGACCGGGGTCGGATCCAACTATCTCGCGGCGTGCGGGGCGGACCGGCTGGGGGGCGAGCCCGAGGCCGCCGAGGCGCTCAATGGGATTCGCGAGGTGATGGCGGGCACGGCGCCTTCCTTCCGCATGGAGTACCCCTGCCATTCGTCCGACGAGCAGCGCTGGTACCTGATGCATGTCGCGCCGATCAAGCACGCGACCGAGGGGGTCGTGGTCAGCCATATCAACATCACGCACTGGGCCAATCGATCCCATGAGTGAGGGGCTGGTTTCCAGTCAGGGCGAGGAGGACGCCGAGGAGCCGGTCATCGACCTCCTCGGGCTCTCGCCGGAGGAACTGCGCGAGCGCGCGCTCGTCGCCCTGCGTCAGCATCGCTTCAATCTGGCGGACGAGCTGCTGCGCCGCGGCGACCTTGGGCTCGACGCCATGGTCGAAAACCTGCGCGTCTATCAGGCCGAGCTGGAGATCCAGAACGAGGAGCTGGTGCGCGGGCAGCAGCAGGTTCAGGAGGCGCTGGCCCGCTTTACCTCGTTCTTCAATACCCTGCCCGTCGCCGAGCTGGTGATCGACCGCAAGGGTTTGGTCAGGGAAGCCAACCTGGAGGCGCAACGGCTGTTCAATCTCAGGACCGCCCATTTCAACCAGCACTTCTTCATCCGCCTGATCGACGAGGCCGATCGCTCAAGTGTCGTCGGTGCCTGGAGCGATTTGTTCGGCGATCAATCGCTCGTCATCCCGGAGGTCCGGTTCCGGGTCTCTCGCGAGGGCGGTTTCATCGGCGATCTGCACATCGCCCCGATTCCGGGTCTCGACCCGGAGCTTCACCAGTATGTCTGCGCCATCGTCGACCGGACGGAGGCGGTGCGGCAGCGCCAGTCCCTGTTCGAGACCAGCGAGCGTCTGCGCCTCAGCGAAACCAGTCTGCGCGATCGCCTCAAGGAACTGGCCACCCTGCACCAGGTGCTGACCCTGACCGGCGAGAGCCAGGCCCCGCTTCGGGAGGTGTTGCAACGGGTGGTCGAGTGTCTGCCCTCCGGATGGCGGCACCCTGGCCTGGTCGAGGCCCGCATCCGTCTGCCGGAGGTCTCCGCGGCCACGCCTGGATTCACCGAGAGCGCCTGGATGCGCACGGTCCCCATTCCCCTGGCCGGCGGTTCGGTCGGGGATGTCACGGTGCTCTATCGCGAACTCCCTCCGGGGGAGGGCGGCGATCCCTTCCTGGTCGAGGAAGGCCAACTGCTCGATTCGGTGGCCACGCATGTCTCGGTCTATCTCGCTCGGATGCGCGACGAGGAAGGGCTCCGGGACAGTCGCGAGCGCTACCGGGTACTCGCCGATTTCAGCTCGGACTGGGAGTTCTGGCTCGGTCCCGACGGACGTTACATCTATATCTCGCCGGCCTGCGCGAGAATCTCGGGTTATCCGCCCGAGGACTTCATGGCCGATCCGGATCTCTTGCGGCGTCTGATCCCGCCGGCGGACCAGGAACGGTGGAACGACCATGCGCGGGCCTTGGAGATGGAGCCGTCCGCGGATCTGGAGTGCCTGGAGTTCCGCATCCAGTCGCGCGACGGCGCGGAGCACTGGATCGAGCACATCTGCAATCCGGTGATCCGCGAGGATGGGCGTTTCCTTGGCCGCCGCGGCGTGAATCGCGACATCACCGAGCGCAAGCGCTTCGAGGATGAGCTGAAGCGGAGCGAGGGTCTGCTTTTGGCCACCGGCCGCATGGCCAAGGTCGGTGGCTGGGAATACGACTCGGCCACCAAATCACTGCGCTGGACCTCCGGTACGCTCGATTTCATCGGCGTCGAACTGGGCGAGACACCAGGGCTGGAGGACGTTCTCACGCTCTTTCATCCCAGGGACCAGAGCGGGTTGCGCGCGGCGCTCGAGCGCGCCCTGTCGCTCGGCGAACCCTTCGACATGGAGGCCCGCCTGGCTCCGGGCGGAGATCGTCAACGCGCGGTTCAGATCACCTGCGAGCCGTTTCGGCAAGAGGACGGCGCGATCAAGCTGCTCGGCGCGGCCCAGGACATCACCATCCGCGTGGAGGCCGAGAAATCGCTTCGTCAGGCGGCGCGGGTCTTCGAGAGTACCGCCGAGGGCGTCCTGATCACGGATCCGGAGGGGCGGATCCTGGCCGTCAATCGCGCCTTCACCGAGATCACCGGCTACGACGAGTCGGAGGCCCTGGGTCGCTCGCCGCGCCTGCTGCGTTCGGGGCGTCATGGCGAATCCTTCTATCGGGCCATGTGGGAGGATCTGACGCGGACCGGTCAGTGGCGCGGCGAGATATGGAATCGTCACAAGCAGGGGCGGATCTATCCGGAGCTGCTGACGATCAGCGCCGTGCTCGATGGCGCCGGCGAGCTGACCCATTACGTAGCCGTCTTCAGCGATATCAGCCAGATCAAGCACTCCGAGGAACAGCTCGAATACCTCGCCCACCATGACCCGCTCACCGGCCTGCCCAATCGCAGTCTGTTCCAGACACGTCTGGAGCAGTGCATTCAGCGCGCCAAGCGCTATCGGCGGCGGGTCGGGCTGCTGTTCCTCGATCTGGACCGCTTCAAGGAAGTCAACGATACCCTGGGTCATCACGTCGGCGACGGCCTCCTGAAGCAGGTCGCCGAGGTTTTGTCCAGACAGGTGCGGGAGGTGGATACCATCGCCCGGCTCGGTGGCGACGAGTTCGTCATCATCCTGGAGGACATCCCCGCCGCGCGTTTCGCCGCGACCTTCGCGGACCGGGTGATGGAGGATTTCGCCCGCCCCTTCCTGGTCGAGGGCCGGGAATTGTTCATCACCGCCAGCATCGGGATCAGTCTCTATCCGGACGACGGCGCCGAGATCGAGACCCTGGTGCGCCATGCCGACATCGCCATGTATCAGGCCAAGAACGGCGGTCGCAACGGTTTCAGCTTCTTCGAGCCATCCATGTCGGAGGGCGCGGTCGAGCGGCTGCACCTGGAGCACGATCTGCGCCTCGCCATCAAGCGTGACGAATTCGTTCTGCATTATCAGCCGCAGTTGGCGCTGGACAGCGGCGAGTTGCGGGGCGTCGAAACCCTCTGTCGCTGGAATCATCCGCAGTTGGGCCTGCTGCCGCCCGAGATGTTCATCCCGCTGGCCGAGGACATCGGGCTGATCGACGAGCTTGGACTTTGGGTGCTGGATCGGGGTTGCCGCCAGATCGTCGACTGGGACCGCGCCGGATTCCGGGTGCCGCGTTTGGCCGTGAATCTCTCGGTCCGGGAGATCGAGCGACCGCGCCTGGTCTCCCAGATCCAGGAGATCCTGCAACGCACGGGGCTCGACCCGGCGCGCCTGGAACTGGAGGTCACGGAATCGAAGATCATGCGTCGCGCCGAGGCGGCGACCAGCATCCTGCGGTCACTGCGTGCTCTGGGCGTGACCCTGGCCATCGACGATTTCGGAACCGGCTACTCGTCGCTGGCCTATCTCAAGCGCCTGCCTTTGAACCGACTCAAGATCGATCGCTCCTTCATCGACCGCTTGACCCATGACCACAACGACGACGCGATCGTGCGGGCCATCATCGCGCTGGCGGACAGTCTGGGTCTGGCGGTGCTCGCCGAGGGCGTCGAGACACCCGAGCAATCCGAGTTTCTGTTTCGCGAGGGATGCGGGGAAGGACAGGGGTATCTCTACAGTCGCCCGTTAGCCGCGGAGCATTTGGTCGCGACCTGGCTGGAGGAGCGATGATTCGGTTGTCAGTTGTCAGGGATCGACCGGCCATTGACCACGGTCTTTTGCTCTTTCTGGGGTCAATGCGGCCCTGTCTTTTCCAGCATCAGCCGGCGCAGCAGTGCTCGCGGGAAACCTGGTCCCCGGTAGATGAGACCGGTATAGATCTGGACCAGATTCGCGCCGGCCTTCAGCTTGGCCAGCGCGTCCTCGGGATCCATGATGCCCCCCACGCCGATCAGGACCGGTTCGGGTCCGATCGCCTCGCGGACACTGGCCAGCAACTCGGTGCTTCGCGCCAGCAGGGGGCGGCCGGAGAGTCCGCCGCTCAAACCTTCCGTGGGGCTGATGAGTCCCTCGAAACGGATGCTGGTATTGGTGAGGATGAGCCCCGCGCCGCCCGCCTCCAGCGTGGCGCGCGCGCAGTCGATGGCGTCGGCGTCCGCTAAATCGGGGGCGAGCTTGACCAGGATCGGCCGGGGGCGCGCCAGCCGCTGATTCGGCCCCTGGATCGCCTCCAGGAGGCGCGCGACCTCGTCCACCCGTTGCAGATCGCGCAGCCCTGGGGTGTTTGGGCTCGAAATATTCACCACCACATAATCGGCCAGCTCGCCCAGCCGCTCGAAGCTTTGACGATAGTCATCGGCCGCCTGCTCGGCCGGCGTGACCTTGGACTTGCCGAGATTGACGCCGAGCGGAACCTCGGGCAGTCCGCGCGCCCGCAGCCGCTCCAGCCGCCGCGCCACGGCTTCCGCGCCGGCATTGTTGAAGCCCATGCGGTTGATCAGCGCCTCGTCGCGCACCAGTCGAAACAGCCGGGGGCGCGGGTTGCCGGGCTGGGGCCGGGCGGTGACGGTGCCGATCTCGACGAAGCCGAAGCCCAGGGATTGCCAGGCCGGGACCGCCTCGGCGTCCTTGTCCAGTCCGGCCGCGAGACCGATGGGGTTGGGGAAGCTCAGCCCCATGGCCTCGACGCTCAGGGATGGATGGCGCGCGATGTCGTGCCGGTCCAGCCGACCCGCGAAGACCGCCGACCAGCGCGACAGCAGTCCGAGCGTGAGCCGATGCGCCAGTTCCGGATCGAGACGGAAGGCCAGGGGTCTGAGAAATGGCCAGGGATCGGGTGCGCGCATGGGGCGGGGTTTCCTGTCGAGGCTGGGTTGGAGGCTGGGCGGGATGGCTCCGATGGCTAATCGAGGCGGTCCCTAATGCTATAGTTTGATTTTTCCAATCGATGCGATCCCCTGGAGGACCATCTCATGGCGGCGAAAAAGATACTGATGCTGGTCGGCGACTATGTCGAGGACTATGAGGCGATGGTGCCCTTTCAGATGCTACAGATGGTCGGACACAGCGTCCACGCGGTCTGTCCTGGAAAGATGCCGGGGGATCATGTGCGCACCGCCATCCATGATTTCGACGGCGATCAGACCTATAGCGAGAAGCCTGGACACAACTTCGCCATCAACGCCGATTTCGCCACCGTCGACCCGGCCAAGTACGACGCCCTGGTGATTCCGGGCGGGCGCGCCCCGGAGTATCTGCGTCTGAACGCGCGCGTGATCGAGATCGTCCGGCACTTCGCGGCCGGCGACAAGCCGATCGCCTCGGTCTGTCACGGTCAGCAGATCCTGGCCGCCGCCGGCGTGCTGGAAGGCCGGCAATGCACCGCCTATCCCGCCGTGCGTCCGGAGCTGGAGCGGGCCGGTGGAACCTGGTGCGAGGTCAACGAGACGGTCTCCAACGCCTATGTTGACGGCAAGCTCGTCACCGCCCCGGCCTGGCCGGCCCATCCGGAATGGATGCGCAAGTTCCTGGAGATCCTGGGCACGCGCATCGAGCCCTGATAGCGAGGATGCGTCATCGTCTCTTCGTCTACGGCACCCTGCGGCGCGGCGAGGTCAATCACTTCCGGCTCGACGGGGCGGAATGGCTCGGGGCGCATCGCACCCGGCCCTGTTTCACCCTGTTCCTGGTCGGCGCCTACCCGGGCCTGACGCTTGGCGGCTCCACGCCCATCGTCGGCGAGGTCTACGCTCTGGACAGCGCCTGTCTGCGCCGGATCGACCGGCTCGAGGACTATCCGCGGCTCTATGACCGGCGGCTCATCCCGACCTCTCATGGTCGGGCCTGGATCTACCTCTACCGGGGTCGTCTGGATGGCCGGGCGGTCATCCAGGGCGGCGACTGGAGCGCCTTCGCCGCCGATCCCGACTCACCCCGCGCCGCCGGCATCCGCCATCTCCGCGACCCCAAGACCCAGGCCCGACGCCAGGATCGGCGCACTGATCCAGAAATAGATACAAACCCAGATTTTCCGACAACTGACAACTGACAACTGACAACTGACAACTGAAAACCGACAAAGCCGAGGAGTCCGCATGTCCGAGGAAGGCCGTTTCACCATCCATCTGCGACAGCAGGAAGGCTTCCTGATCAATGTCGCCTTCGACTGGAAGCGCGTCCCCGATCTGCTGATGGACGAGCCGCCGCCGCTTGGCGAACAGCAGGGGCCGAACGCCTCGCGGATGCTGGCCGCCGCCGCCGCCAACTGTCTGAGCGCGAGCCTGCTCTACTGCGTCTTCAAGGAGGAGCCGCCGGAGAATTGTCTCAGGGCCGAGGCCACCTGCATCATGATCCGCAACGAGCGCAAGCGCTTGCGCATCGGCGGGATGGAGATCCGGCTGATCGTGAACGACCAGGTTAAGGAGTCCGCCCGTTTCGCCCGCTGCAAGACACTCTTCGAGGATTTCTGCGTGGTCTCCGCGAGCATCCGCCAGGGCATTCCGATGCGGGTGACGGTGGAGGACGAGCAGGGTCTGGTCCTCCATTCCTCCGAGTAGGGGAGCGGGCCATGGACGGAGATCGGATCCGCTCGATCGACCTGAAGCCCGCGCTGGCCGACCTTGGCCTGGCGGATCCCCGGCCCGTTCTGGTGCTGGTGCTGGTCGGCGGCGCGTCCAAGATGGCTCCTGGCGTCGGCGTGGACCTGACGCGGCTCTTCGAGGGGCTGGCGCCCCATCTCGATCGGCTGGGAGGCGCGGTGATCGATGGGGGCACGGCCTTCGGGGTCATGGCCGCGATGGGGGAGGCGCGCCGCCGTGCGCGGGCGGGCTTTCCGCTGATCGGCGTCGCGGCGCTCGGCACGGTCGCGCTGGCTAGTCTCCCCGCCCAGGCGCGTCGGGTCATGCTGGAACCGTCTCCGGGCGGCGAGCCCGGCGCGAGGCTCGATCCCAATCACTCGCATTTCCTGCTGGTCCCCGGCGCGCATTGGGGCGATGAGTCGCCCTGGATCAGCGCCGCCGCCGCGGCCCTGGCCGGGGACCGGCCCAGCCTAACCCTGGTCGCCGCCGGTGGCGAGATCACCCGGCTCGATGTCGTCGCGGGTCTGGACGCCGGTCGGCCCACGATCGTCCTGGCCGGGACCGGCGGCGTCTCGGATCTCCTGGCGGCCTGGTGGCGAACGGGCGACGCGGTTCCGGGGTTGGCGCTCGACGCGGCCCAGCGCGACCTGATCCAGGTGCTGGAGCTGGCGGAGGCGGCCGAGCAGTTGCCGGCGATCCTCCAGGACGTCCTCGGGGGCTGAAGGAGACCTCCGCATGGGATTCGGTTCGCCACCCATTCATGTCCTCGGATCCTCGCCCCTGGCCGCGCAGGTGGCGGCGGGGATGCGGGCCGGCGGGCGTCCGGTTCGGCTGATGACGGCGGAGACGCTCGACCCCGGCCGTGCGCGCCTCCTGATCCTCGCGGACCCGCCCGACGCGCCGGCTCTCCTCAAGGATCTGTGCGAGCGCGCGCGTGGACGGCGGCGTTTCTGGGGCGGCACGGCGCGCTGGATCCTGATGCACCAGGGCGACGCGCCTCCCGCGCTGCCGCCCCTCGATCTCGCCGACCGGGTGCGGATCGAGACCTTTGCCATCGAGCGCCGCGCCGCGCGTGCTCTGCTCGCCCGCTGGCCGCTGCACGCCGGCATGGACCCGCTGTTCGGGCAGCCCTCGCATCTGCTGATCGCTGGATCCGCCTCGCCCGCCGCCGCCTTCCTGACCCAGGCGCTGCGGCTGATGGCCTACGGGGAGCGGCGACCCATGGTCACGCTCCTCGCCGAGGATCCCGAGCGGCTGGCCGCGCGTCTCGCGACCGACTATCCCCAGGCCGGCCAGATCGCCGATCTGCGTCTCGCCGCGCTTGGGACATCGCCGCCTCTCGCCGGTCTGCCGCCGGTGACGCTGGCGCTGGTTTGCGTGGCGGATCCGGGGGCCGATGGGCTCGACCTCGCCCGCGCGCTCGGCCGGGCCATCGCCGGGACGCAGGGGGTCTCTCCGCCGATCCTGCTGGAGACGGGGCTGTGCGAGCCCAGGGGCGAGGTCGGGGACTGGGACGGCCAGATCGTCCCGGTCTCCCATGTGCGACTGGCCTGCCGGCCCGAGGTGTTGCTCGATGGCGTTGGCGACGCGGTCGCGCGCGGCATCCACGACCACTATCGCGACACCATCGCCGCGCAGGGGCGCGATCCGGAACTGGAGCCGGCCGGCCGGCCCTGGGCGCGTCTGGACGAATCCTACCGCCAGGCCAACCGCTACCAGGCGGATCATCTCTGGGCGAAGCTGGCGGTCACGGATTGTCGGGCGGTCGCCGAGGAGATGGTGGAGTCCTTCGCCTTCACGCCCCTGGAGGTGGAGCGCCTGGCCGCGATCGAGCACCAGCGCTGGGCCGCCGATCGCTATCTGGACGGCTGGATCCAGGCCCCAACGCGCGACAACCGGCTCAAGCATCATCCTCAGCTCATCCCCTACGCGGACCTGTCCGAGCCCATGAAGGATCTCGACCGCTTCGCCGTGCGCGGTGTCCCGAGCCTGCTGGCGCGCTCGGGGTTGGGCCTGGTGCGGAGGCTGATCGTCGGACTCTCGGAGACCGATCCAGACCAGTTCCAGGGGGCCGCCGCCGCGTCCCGGATGCGTTCGATCCTGGAGCGTCTGGTCTCCCGCTATCCGGATCGCGCGCTCATCCTGGCCACCAGCCTGCGGCATCCGGAGGCGCGGCGCTTCGCGCGGTTGTCGCTGGATGTGGCGGACGCCGGTCTCTTCTGGCTCCTGCCGGGCCGGCTCGACGCCTTGCTGGAGTCCCTGCCGGATCGCGCGGCGCGGAGCGATCTGCTGGCGCTCGGGGCCAGGGCCGAGCGTCGCGTCTGTCTGGGCGGCGAGGCCGAACTGGAGCGCTGGATCGCCGATCGCGCCGAGATCGCCCTGGTGCTTGGTGAACCGCGCCCGGCGGGGCGGCCCGCCAAGCAGGTGGTGCTGTCCTCCGCCGGACAGCCGCCCGAGTGGAGCTTCGAGTATTGAGTCGCCCCATGGAACGAGATCCGCGTCCGCCCATCCAGGGTCGGACCCTTCCGAGCGGACCCTTCGAGGGTCCGTCCGGGTGGATCGCGGGGATCGGTTTCGGCTGGCTGGTTCTGCTGCGTTGCCTCGGGCTCTATCTACGGATCCTGGTCGGCGCTTCCCGGCTGGATCTGCCCGCCTTCGCGGCCGCCCTGCGTCAGGCGGGTCTCTCGATCCTGCCGGCCATCACCCTGGTGAGCCTGGCGCTGGGTCTCATTCTCGGACGTCAGACCCAGGGCATCCTGGACCAGATCGATCTGCCCGGCCTGGTCCTGCTCTCGCTGGTCTCCACGGCGGTGATGGAGGTGGTGCCGATCCTGGTCGGGATCCTGGTCGCCGGTCGCGCGGGCGTGGCCCTGGCGGTCCGGCAGGCGACCCTGGCGGTGAGCGGCGAACTGGACGGCCTGCTGGTGAGCGGCATCGACCCGGTTCGTTTCACGCTCGGCCCGGTGCTGCTCGCCATGCTGCTGATGAGCTTCGCCTTCACGGTCTGGGGAACCCTGACCACCCTGGTCGCGGCCGCCCTCTGGCTGTGGCTGATGGCGAATCTGCCGCCCGCGCTCTTCCTGGACGCGCTGGGACACGCCCTCGCCCCGACCGATCTGCTGGAGGCGCTGTCGAAGCCGCTGCTGTTCGCGGTGCTGATCGCACTCATCGCGACGGTCAACGGCATGGCGGCGGGGCGCGATCCCGAGGGGATCTCGCGGGCGGCGACCGGCACCATGATCGGCGCGGTCGCGGGCATCCTGCTCGCCGATCTCGCGGTCATTCTGCTGGTCCGGGGCCAATGATCGGCCCGGCCGAGACTCAGCCGACCGCCGAGGCGCTCAGGCTCGAGCGTGTCTATCAGCATGTCAACGGGCGGATGGCCTTGAACGACATCCATCTGGATCTGGCCCAGGGCGACTGGCTGCTGATCGTCGGACCCAACGGGGCCGGTAAGAGTCTCCTGGTGCGTCTGCTGCTCGGGTTGGACGCCCCCTCGGCTGGGAGGATCCAGGTGCTGGGCCAGGATCTCGGGCGACTGGATGGAGCGGGCCTGGGGCCTTGGCGGCGTCAGGTGGGCGCCGTGCTCCAGGGCGGCTCGCTGCTCGCGAGCGCCAGCGTTCTGGAGAACCTGCTCCTGCCGCTGCGGGAGCGTCCCATGAGTCGCGCCGACATGGCGCGCGCCGCGCGATTGGTGATGACCTTGCTGAAGCTGGACGGACTGGAAAACCATCGACCACGCGCCCTCTCGCTCGGACAGCGGCGACAGGTCGAGCTGGCGCGCGCCCTGGTTCACCAGCCGCGTCTGCTGGTCTGGGATGGTTTCTCCGATGGTCTAGATCCAGCCGCCATCCGTGAAATCCTGGATGTGCTGGGCGGGCTGCGCGAGCATCGCGGACTCACCCTGGTCGCCACGGACAACCGGGCCGAGATCCTGGCGAGCGCCAGGCATCGGGTGGTCGTTCTCGACCGGGGGCGAGCCCTGTTCGACGGCGATCCCGAGGACCTCAAGGTCGAGACTCAAGCGCGCCTGGATCTTCGCGCCGCCCTTGGGGTGATGGCATGAGCCGCGATGAGGATCGCTCCTGGGGGCGTCTTGATCGTCTCTATTCGCCACCTGAAATCGGCGGACCTGGCAAGCGGCATGGACGCGCGCAACGCCGCGATCTGCTGTTCGCCGGTCTCTTCGTGCTGCTCATGGCCCTGGTGGCGCTGGCGGCGCTGACCCTCTCGACGCCCGGTCTGTTCGGACGCGCCTACCGCCTGGACGCCTATTTCCTGGACGCCAAGGGGCTCGATGCCGGTATCCAGGTCGTTCAGGACGGCTATGTCATCGGTTTGGTCGAGCGGGTCGCGCCCATCTTCCCGGGGCGGGATCCAGCCGCCGGGCCTTGTCCGCGCCCGCCCGCCGGTGCGCCGCCGCGTCACCCGGACCGGCCCTGCTTTAGGGCCAGCCTGCGTCTCAAGTCGGCCTGGCCGGTGCCGCGCGACAGCCTGGCGCAACTGGGGTCCGCGGGTCTCTTGCAGGGCGAGGTGATCAAGATCCACCCTGGTCTGGCCTCCGAGCGGCTCGGCCCAGGCGAGCGGATCCAGTCGCTCGAGCGCGAGCTGGATCCCTTGGCCCAGCTCGGCGGCCTCACCGAGATGCTCAAGTCGCTCATCAAGGAGACCATCACTCCGACGCTGGTGAGTCTGCGCGATCAGATCAAGACCATCGAGACCCTGATCGGGACCAGTGGCGAGCAGTCCGGGAACCGCGAGCGCTTGGCCGGGACCTTCGAGAATCTGCGTCTGCTTTCCGAACGTCTGAACGAGTCGGTCGACCCGAAGGCGATCGCCGCCATCCTGGGATCGGTCAAGACGATGTCGGACAATCTGGCGCGCATGACGGCCGAGCTGAGTGGTAGCACCCAGGACATCGAGCGGGCCGTGACCCAGTATGGCGAGTTGGCGGTCGACATCCGCGGCCTGGTCCGGGAAAACCGGCCCGCGCTCCAGCGGACCATGGACGATACCCGCTTGCTGCTCCAGGAACTCTCGGCCGCGCTGACGCCGATCCTGACCAACATCGAGGACGCGACCCGCGATCTCTCGGCGCTGTCGAGCGAACTGCGCCAGAACCCGACGACCATCCTCAAGCCGCGCGCCGTCGAGGAGCGGACGCCCTGGTTCCAATGAGCACGGACTCCAATGAGTAGATCCCCATTCAAGCGCGATCCGAGGCCGTTCCTGGCGCTGAGCCTGCTGCTGAGCCTGATGCTTGGTGGATGCGGCACCGCGCCTCCCGTGCCGCGCGATCGCTATTACACGCTGGATCCGGACTTCCAGACGTCGGCCGGCGGACCGCCGCTGGCGGCCAGCCTGCTGGTCAACGACCTGGCGGCGCGCGGCTTTCTCGGTGGACGCCAGATCCTCTACCGCACCCAGGAGCGGCCGCTCGCGGTGGATCGCTACCAGGTCTATCTGTGGGACGAACCCTTGCCGCGCGCCATGGCGAGCGTCCTGGCCAGGGCCATTCGCGAGGCGGGTCTTTTCACTCAGGTGATCATTCCGGCGGATCGGGCCAGGGCGGATTTCCTGCTCGGCGGCGAGTTGATCCGTTTCGAGCACCGGCCCACGGATCGGCCCCCAGTGGTCGCGGCGACCCTGAGTCTGTCGCTGGTGAAGGCGGATGACCGCCGCTCGCTCTGGACCCGCCAGTACAGCGCGACCGAGCCGCTGGCCGCCAACCGGCCGGACGCCATGGCCGAAGCCTTCAATCGGTTGGCCGCCCGTTTGGCCGCCGAGGTCTTGAGCGACCTGCGGACGTCGAGGCCGCTATTGCAAACCCCGGCTCAGTCGGGTGCGGGAACCTGAGCCGCCGCCGCGTTCGCCCCCGACTCCAGTACGCGCTGAAGTCGGCGCGCCTCCACGAGCGGGACCAGACGGGCGCGCTCCCGGCCCCAGGTCGGGATCAGCTCCGGGTCCGCGTCCTGGTTCCAGAGCCGCCACAGCAGGGCGGCATTCCCCCAGTAACCCACGCCGATGGAGCGCCCGTTCGGGGTGAAACGGGCCTGGGTCGCCGCGCCCAGATCGGCCCGCAGGACGAGGTAGGCCGAGAGTGGTTGCGATAGCGCCCGGTCCGGGCGCTTCCAGATCCGCGCCGAGCCGTCGCGCGAGGCAGTCAGGATCCAGCGGCTGTCCGGACTGAAACTCGCGGAGACGACGCGATTGCCGTGCCCCGTCAGCTCCGCGAGCCGCCGCCCGTCGAGCGACCAGACATGGGCCGCGGCCTCGAAGGAGGCGGTCACCAACGCCTGCCCATCGGGGGCGAATTGGACGTCGTAGAGGCTTCCGGCCTTCCCGTCCAGATAGCGCGGCTCGCCGCAGCCCGCCGCGTCGATCCGAACGAGCGAGGCCCGTCCGTCCCGACTGGCGGCGGCGAGCCAGCGCCCATCCGGCGCGAACCGCACCGCGACGATGCTCGCGCGATGCGCCTTGAGGTTGCAGTGCAAGACCCAGTCCCCGTCGGGCGCGCGCCGCATCAGCCGCAGCGATCCATCGTTCGCCCCCATGGCGAGCAGCCGTTCGGTCTCCGCGCCCTGACCCAGGGCCAAGGCGCGAACCGCGACGCCGATCTCGCCGAAGGCCTCGGGTCGCGGCAGGGCGGCGCAGGTGGCGGGATCCCAGAAGCGGACCGGCTGGCGGCTATCGCTGGAGGCCGTGACCAGCTCGCGCTCGTCCGGCGCGAACAGGAGGTCGTAGAGGGTCGGGCAGTCCGTGCCGCCATCCGTCGCGCAGACCTCGGACTCGGGACCGACCCGGATCCGACAGTCCGTCTCGGCGGCCAGATCCCAGATCCTGGCGACGCTGTCCGCGCCGGCGCTCGCGAGCCAACGGGCCGAGGGCGAGAACTCGACCTGCCGTACCCGCCCTTCATGCGCGTCGAAGGCGCGACGTCTGACCGGGGGCTCGGACTCGGCTCCGCCCGCCTGAACCCAAAGCTCCACCTGGCCGTCATCGGAGGCGGTCGCCATCAGCAGATCCCGCGAGCCATCCTGGCTCGCCGGCGACTCGGCCATGGCGAGGTGACGGACGTGATCCTCCTGGGGCAGCGCGAAGGCCGGCAGGCTGCGCGGCTCCACCGTCCAGAGTCGCGCGCCGCCTTCGCGCGAGGCGGTGGTCATGACACGCCGCCCGTCACGGCTGAAACGGGCGTCGTTCAGGTTGGTCTCGTGACTGAGGACGGCCAGCTCCTTGCCTGTCTCCAGGCTCCAGAGATGCGCCGTGCGGTCCTGGGAGACGCTGAGAACCAGGTGCTCGGCGAGGAAGGGGTCCGGCTCGTACGCGATGCGGATCAGGTCGACGCCCAGGTCGTGGTGGCCGAGCACCTCGGCGGTTTGGGTGCGCAGATCCCAGCGCACCAGTTGCCCGGCGCCATCCCCGGCGACCAGGAAATGACCGTCCGGCGAGAAGGCGAGGGCGCGTACCGCGGATTGATGGATCCTCAGCACCCGCTGGCCGCGCCGCATGACGCCGAGTTCGGCCAGTTGCCGTCCCTTCGGGTCGAAGAGCCGCACCCGCTCATCCAGGGTCGCGACGGCGATGCGCTGGCCGTCGGGGCTGAAGATGGCGAGGCTCGCGGGGCGTCCGAGCGAGCCCTCGCGCGGCAGGCGCAGTCGCTGTTCGCCGTCGCGGCTGTCCAGGACGCGCGCCACGCCATCGCGCGAGGCCGTGACCAGCCGCCGACCGTCGGGCGAGAAGGCGAGGCCGCGGATCGCCGCCGGCGTTTCCGGCTGGCTCCAGAGCGGCGCGCCCGGTCGCGTCGGATCCAGGAGACAGAGCGACGAGGTCTCTGAAGTCTTCCGTTGCGCGATGGCCAGGAATTGGCCGGTCGGGTCCAGTACATGGATGGCGCCATCGTCATCCCCCAGGCCGCAGGGCCAGTCGGGCGGGCGATCCGCGTTCGCCGGCAGTCTCCAGGCACCCTGCGGTCCCAGTCCTATGATGGTTTGTTCCCCCTCCCGACCGATGTACTCGATGCGCTGGATCGGAAATCCGGGTGGGGTCAGGGGTTCCTGCAAGAGAAAGTGGTCCTGGCTCAAGCGCCAGCGTTGGGCGCCGGTCTCCGCGCCGAGGCGGATCAGCTCGTTGCCGTCCTCGCGGAAGGTCAGCGCCTGGGTGTCGCCCTGGCCCTGGAGCATGGCGAGCAGCCGATTGCTCGCGATGGCCTGGGTCAGGGTGTTGGTCGCCGCGTCGGGCAGGTCGCGGCCGGCCTCCCAGGCCAGCCGCAGCGCCTTGGGGGTGTTGCCCCGGGCGATGGCGACCTGGGCCTCCTGGAGCCGGGCGTTCTGGAGATTGAGGTTGGCCTCGCGGGAGGCGTCCATCAGGGCGCCGAGGGCAATCCCGGCGAAGATCAGGATCACCGCCAGGCCGGCGCCGATGGCGGTGCGGTTGCGTCGTCGCTGGAGCCGGAGCCGCGACCAGGAGGCTTCCAGGAAGCTCTGTTCCAGGGGCTCCAGTTCGCTGGGATGCGCCTCGGCGAAGCGCCGCGCCGCCGCGAAGCCGGACTCGCCGAGCAGATGCTCGCGATTGCCGTCGGTGCGCTTCCAGAGACGCGCCTGGCGCGAGATCTGGTGGCGCAGGATGAGTTCGGCGCGGTTGCTCGGGTCGGCGAGCCAGGTCCCGATCGGCTCCCATTGCTCGATCAGGGCGGGATGGATGAAATAGGCGACCGCTCGCTGATCCCGCCAGCCGGGGGGCGGCTCCTCGTCTTCGGGCGGCGCGCGATCCGGCTCGGCGAGTAGGGTCGCGAGCGCGCTCTCGGCGCGTCCGCGCGCTCGGCGCGCGCGCCACTCCTCGCGGATCTGGCCGATGAGGCGTCTCGGCGCGTCCCAGGGATCCTGGCCGGCGGGTGGGCCTTGGATGCGCCCGGCGACCTCCGGTATGGACGCGGCGACCACCAGCCGCGCCTCGATCAGGGCCTGAAGCAGGTCCGCGCCTCCGGGATCGCGTCTCAGGGTCGCGAGGTCGCCTTCCCGCTCGGTCGCGCGCGCGCGAGCGCCCTCCAAGGCGACGAGGGCGCGGCAGAGCCTGGGCAGGGCCTGGCGGACAGCCGGATCCAGACTCGACCAGAGGGCGCGGGCGCGCCGCGGCAGCGAGCCGCTCAGTCCACCGAGGCTCTGGTAGTCGGCCAGGGTTAGTTTGAGGCCGCTCGCGCCCAGGTCCGGTTCGGCGCGCGCCAGTGCTTGCCGGTAGAGGTCCTCCAGGGTCTGCTCCAGCAGGGGCGGCCAGTGGATCGCGCGGCTCGCCTCCGACTCCAGCGCCTCGACCAGGCCGAGCGCCGCTGCGGCGCTCCGCTCCTCGAACTCGATCCCGGCGACCCGCGCGGGGATCTCCATCACCTGCCGGATCCGCGCCGGGGCGGGCGGTTCAAGCCGATACCAGCTCGGCGCCTCAAGTCGCGCCGCCAGCTCCGGAAGCTGTTCGAGCGCGACGAGGCGGTCGTCGCGCAGGGTGGCGATGACCCAGATTCCGTCGCGCTCGGCGAGCGCGACCAGCGCCGTGGCGAAGGCTCGGGTCGTCTCGGAGAGCGGTCGCGAGGGGTCGAGGAGCGCATCGAGCGGATCCAGGAGCAGGGCCAGTCGCAGCCGTCCCTCGGCCTCGGCCGCCGCGCCCCGGAGGTCGCGCGCCGTTTGCTCCAGGGCGGCCTGGATCTGTCCGGCCGCGACCTTGGGCGCGCTGGCCAGCAGTCCCCGCAGGCGACCGGCGTCCAGTCCGAGTGCGCTCAAGGCCCCGCCCAGCAGGCCGGGGGCGGCGAGCGCGCCGGCGAGCGTCTGGAGCGGGTCGTCGCGATCGGGTTCGATCAGGCTCCAGCGGCAGCCGGCCACCCCGGCGAACCGATAGGGCCGCGCCAGATGGGGCAGGATTCCGGCGCGCAGCAGCGAGGACTTGCCGACCCCGCTCGGCCCCGTCAGCAACAGCAGGCCCTGGCCCGGGACACTCAGGGCGTCGAGCCGGGCGATCAGCTCGCGGGTCTCGGTCTCGCGTCCGGTGAAGACCCGCTCGTCGCCGCTGTCGAAGGGGCGCTGGGCGCGGAAGGGCGAGCCCTGCCAGTCCGCGAGCCCGCCGGCGAAGCGGCGCTCGGCGCTGATGCGTCGGTTGAGGAGCTTGCGCAGTTGGGTCTCGACCAGGTCGCGGAAGACCGTGTCGCTGCCGAATTGACGGAAGGCGCGGCGAAAGCTGCCGTCCGGATTGAAGAAATGGCGTCGGAAGAAGCCTTCGAGCCGATCCCGATCCGCGACCGCGCGCCGGATGACCTCGGCATCGTTGATATCGACCAGACGCGGCGAGGTCTTCTGGTAGACCAGGACCTCGGGGCTGCCGTGCCGCGCCGAGGCCTCCACCGCGTCCACGAACTCCCATTCGGTGCCCGTCATGCCACCGTAGGGATCGTCGGCGAGCGGGGTGCCGAGCCGGGTCCAGAGCATCACCAGCACGATCTCGCACTCGGCGGGACGCAGGAGACCGGCCTGGAAGCTCTGGGCGGCGGTCAGCGCCTCCTCTTCCCAGAGCACCGCCTGAACCTTGAAATAAGGCCGGTACTCCTGGGCCAGGGACGCGATCATGTCCTTGACGAGCGCGCGCTCGTGCTCCAGATCGGAGGGCGAGGAGACGAAGATGCGAACCTGGTGTTCGGTCATGGCTGGAAAGCGCTCCGGAGTCGGTCGCCGGGGCGGATCCGCGCCCCGAGCCACGATGGCGCGATCCGGTTCACATCCCGGATCGACACAAGAATCAAGCGGCAGGTTACAATGAAACGGGTTGAATTCGGAGCGGGACGTCGCGCACTTGGAGCTCATGTGGTCCAGCCCGCTCCGCTCCAGCCCGCGCGATGGTCGGGCGTACTCGCCGACCTCATTATGAGCGGAGTAATCTGTCATGGTCCAACACGAGACCGCCGATGCCGAGCATTTCGAGCAGGTCATTGTGCAGTCGGTCCGACGGATCCTGGCCGCGCCGGACGCGGCGCTGTATCTGGGCTGGGCGCGGGAATACATCCCGGACGCGCTGGGCTTGTCGGAGTCCTATCTGGATCCGGTCGAGGTCGCCCGGCTGACGACCCTGCTCGCGACCCTGATCTGGAACGCGACCCCGCTCCCCTCCAACGCCTTCCAGCCGCTCCCCATCGCCGCGCCCTCGCCCGATTCGCCCTGCTCCTGCGGTTCGGGGCTGCGCCATGGCCTCTGTTGCGGCAACCTCGACGACATGCCGGAGCTGTCGAGCGATCTGGTCTGGGAGATCCTGCTCGACGAACTGCCGGAGCGCGTCCTGCGCGAGGCGCTCGACCGCAAGGCCGTTCCCGGGCCGCTGCTGGCCAAGATCGCCGATCGCTGGCTGGACGAGGACCGGCCCGGCCGCGTCGTCGCGCTTCTGGAGCCGATCTTCGCCAACTCCCTGGAGGCGTTGGACGCGCGCTACGAACCGGCCCTGGACATCCTCTGCGATGCCTACGATCGTCTCGATCATTGGCGCAAGAAGCTCGCCTTCCTCGACCGGATCTGTGCGGAAGGCAGTCGTGCGATGCGGGCGGCGGCCTGGCAGCGGCGCAGCACCATCCACATCGACGAAGGCGATTACGTCCAGGCCGAGACGGCCTTTACCGCCGCCCTGCGCAGCGATCCGGACAATCCGAGCATCGCCCTGCTGGAAATCACCCTGCTGGCGGCCCAGCATAAGGACTGGCTCGCGCGTGAACGGGCGCGTTTCTGGCGGCACAAGTTCCGGCGGCTGGGATTCGGCGAGGAGAGCTTCATGGATTTCCTGGAGCGGGCCGTCGTGGATCCGCAAGAGGCCATGGTGAACAGCCATGCCGACGCCCTGGATCCGCTCCTGGTGGATCTCCACGATTGGATCGCGCTCATCGGCGCCCGACCCTTGCCCGACTATGGGCTCGTCGGCCTCCGCGGCCAAGGCGGGCCGCGGGTTCTGGCCGGTCAGCTCGATCTCTTCGAGGGAACGGGTGGAGCGAGCCGGCAATCGCACGTCGCGGCGGGAGCGCTCGACATCCCGACCGCCGGGCCGTCGGCCCGCGGCGGCATCCCCGTCGAGCTAAGTCCGCCGGTGTCGGTCGGACAATCCGAGTCCATCTGGCGATCGCTCTATCCGGCCGCCAAGCCTTATTCGACCCATCTGGCCCTGAGCGAGGGGGCCGATGCCTGGTCCGAGCCTGAATGGCTGGAGTATCTGCTCGGCCATCCCGAGTTGGCCGATAGCCTCGACGTGCTCGATGATCTGGTCACCGCGCTCTACGAACATCCGGAAAGCGCCCTGCCCTGGATCGCGCATGCCCTGCTCAGGCCCTTGCTCGACCGGGCCTGGTCGATCCTGGCGCGGGCGCTCCCCCCGGAGGACGGGCGCCATATTCCCTGGTCCGCCACCCCCAATCGCCCCGCGCTGCGCCTGCTCTTTCGGCGTTATCTACGCCAGATTCAGGAGGGCCAGCCCGAGGACGCGGTTCGGACCCTGGAGACCCTGCTGCGTCTCAACCCCCAGGACAACCATGGCGCGCGCGCGGAACTGATGAACCATTATCTGCGTGACGGCGAGGACGAGCGGGCCCTGGCCCTGGCGCACCGCTTTCCGGACGACCTGCTGGCCGATCTGGCCTATGGCGAGGTGCTCGCGCTCTACCGGCTTGGCCGCGAGGACCGGGCGCATTCGGTTCTCAAGACGGCGATTCGGCGCTTGCCGGGCATCCCGCGTTACCTGACACGCAAACGGATCAAACAACCGCGTCTGAGTCCGCTCGGCGTCACGCCTGGCGGCGAGGATCAGGCCTGGCTGTATCGGGAGGCCATGCTCGACGTCTGGGCGTCCGAGCCTGGCATCCTGGCCTGGTTGAAGCGCTGCACGGTCTGAAATCGCTCCACCGAATAGAGGAGACATCACCATGGATGCACGCTATCGAATCCTGTACTCCGGACATCTGATGCCCGGCCAGGAGACGACCGACGTCGTGGATCGCCTGGCCAGGAAGTTCCGCATGAGGGAGGACACGGCGCGCGAGCTGGTGTTGAACGGCAGCGGACGGGTTCTCAAGCAGAGCTTGACCGCCGAGGAGGCGGAACGTTACCGCGCGGCCCTCACGGCCGCCGGAATGATGATCAGCATCGAGCCCCAGGACATCGCCTCCACGCAAGCGGAATCCGAGCTGAGTGCCTATCCGATTCCTCCGGCGGCGCCAGCCGGCGCCGGCGCTCACGCGCGATCGACCGCGGTCAAGGCGAAACCGCGCGCGACGTCCGATGGCACCTGGTCGCGCTGTCCCAAGTGCGGCGCCAAGGAGGTCTCGGATCTCACCGGTGTCTGCCAGGTGTGCGGCGTGGTGGTGGAGCGCTATTTGGCTTCCCACGGCCAGGGTGGCGGCGAGACCCCGACCAAGGGCAACCCCTACGCCCCGCCCCAAGCGGACCTCACGCCGCCCTCGCTCGACACCGGGGCGGACGCGTTCAATCTTCCCCGGCCGGTTGCCGCGGGTCGTGGCTGGGCCTGGATCCTCGAAGCCTGGGAACTGTTCAAGCAGGCGCCGGGGACCTGGATCGGCGCCTTGCTGATCTTCTATCTGATCATCATCGTGATCAGCCTGGTTCCCATCCTCGGTGGTCTGGCGACCAGCCTCCTGGGTCCGATGCTCAGCGCCGGCCTCATGATGGGCGCGCATTCCCAATACCGGGGCGAGGGTTTCGCCGTCAGTCAGCTCTTCGCGGGACTGTCTCGAAAGCCTGGGCCACTGGCCCTGGTGGGGGTCGTCTACCTCGTCTTCGCGGTGTTGATCGGCCTGGTGATCGGCGGGCTCTTCTTGGCCGTGCTGGGTAGCTCCGGATTCATGATGAGCGACTCGATGATGAGCCAGCCGGGTTTGGACGCCATGGCCATGGGGCCGGTGTTCGTCTTGCCGGTGCTGTTCGCGCTCCTGCTCGGCATGCCCCTGGCGATGGCCATGGTGTTCGCTCCCGCGCTCGTCGCCCTGGACGATGTCCCGGTCATGCGCGCCTTCAAGCTCAGCTTCATGGGTTGCCTGAAGAACATCCTGCCCTTCCTGGTCTTCGGTCTCGTCGCCCTGGTCATGGTGGTGGTGGGCGCCTTGCCCTTCTTCCTGGGATGGCTCCTGGTCCTGCCGATCCTGACCATCTCCATCTACGCCGCCTATCGGGACATCTATTACCGCTGATACCGCTGAGGAGCCGCAGCACTCGACCAGTGCCGTCAATGGTTCGCTCTTCCTCGAAGGCGCGAGACCAGCCAGCGCAGGGGCGCGGTGATCCGCCAGGAGGTCGAGCGATGGATGGCCTCGATTTCCTGGCGCTGGGCCTGGAGCCGGGTCGTCAGCCGCTGGATTTCCTCGGCTTTCGCCTCCGGGGCGGGTGGAACCCGGAGCGACTGGGCCAGGTCCTTCAAGGATGTCCGGGGCGAGGGGCGCATGGCGTCCAGCGGACTCTCGCGCAAGGACTGGTTGGTCAGCAATCGATAGCCCTCCGCCGCCCGGATGCTGGAGGCCAGGGTATAGGTCCGAAACGTATCGAGGGCGGCGACATGCCGGTCGTAGTCCTGCCGCGCCAGTTGGCTCGTGAAACAGGCCATGGCGGACTGCTTGCGCCCTTGCAGATCCGTGATATCGAGCAATCGGTTGGGAGGCAGCGGAACCCCGACCTCGTACATGGCCAGTCGGATAGGGCGCGGGACGCGCCGCGCGGCCTCCGCCGCCGCGAGCGCCAGAATCAGGTGATCCGGGTGGATCTCCCACCAGGAAGGCGCATAGACCAGTTCCGCCGCCTGTTCCTCGATCGTCTCCAGGATTCGTCCGATCAGTCCCTCGCCGTACTCAAGACCCCGGTCCGGCCATCCCCAGAAGACCGGTTCGCCATAGCCGAGCACGGCGGCGGCGCATCGGGACTCCCGCTGGCGTTCGCGGGCCAGGTCGCCCTTGTCGGCCTCGCGGCCAAAGGCGCCATCCGTGACGATGACCACCCGCACTGGGTCTCCCGCCTCGATATGCCGCATAATCGCCCCCCCACAGCCAAACACCTCGTCATCGGGGTGCGGGGCCAGGACCAGCGCGGATCCTTTTTCCACGAGTGATTTTTCGGCGTGATAGGGGACGAATTCGTGTTCCGAAACGCTCATTTCAATCAGGTGCCGTCTTGATCAATTATTCGATTTCCTGGTCATCCAAGCCGCCGTCGCCTGCCTCGACGCCTGGCGATCCGCTGGTCGAGGGGATCGCCGCGCATCGCCGAGGTGAGATCGAGCCGGCCATCGAGGCTTATGTTCGCGCCCTGCGGGCTCGGCCGGATCGGGTCGTCGCATCTTATAACCTGGGTGTCGCCCTGATCGACTCGGGGATGGGACTGGCCTCGCTGCCGTTTCTCGGGCGGGCGGTGAGGCAGTGGCCGACATCCGAGGTGCTTCGCGCGGCCCTCTTGCATGCCTGGCTTCGCGCCGGTCGCTGGATGGAGGCCGAGCCTCTCGTGGCCGAGGGCGAGCGCGCGGGGGTGTCGGCCGATACCCTGGCGCGATGGCGAGCCTGGATCGCCGCCCAAGCCGCGGGTCGCGAGCCGGGGCCAGGCGATGGTTTTCTCTCGCCAGCCGTGGCGGATGCGTCGCATGAGCCACCGGACAGCCCCCTGGCGATGCCCAAGGGATCGGCCGTCCATGAACGACTCCAGGAACCCTTTGCCCGCGCGCTGAGGGACTACCAGTCGGGACGAATCGAGACCTTGCTCGCCGATTTGGATGGCTGGCTCGCGGAACAGCCATCCTGGGGCGAAGGGCATCACCTGCGTGGCCTGGGCTGGATGGCCCTGAAACGCTTCGACCAGGCTGGCGATGCATTGGCGCGTGCCTGCGAACTCATCCCCGGTCGCGCCGAGCTTTGGGATCACCTGGGTGTGGTTCGCGCGAGACTTGGCGATGTCGAGGGCGTGCGCAAGACCTTCGAGCAGTCCCTGATGTTGAATCCCCTCCGGGCGGAGACCTGGAACAACGCCGCCGACGCGGCCTTGACCCAGGATCATCTCGAAGGCGCCTTTCAGTATGCGCTTCAGGCGGTGAGGCTCGCCCCCGACCTGACGTCAGCGAACTACTGTCTGTTACAGGCCGCCTACAAACTGGCCGAGGATGGGCCGGCCGGCGGGATCTCCGCCGAGGCTCGGTTCCCCCTGCTCGATTTCGCCGCGAAGGTTGTCAAGGAGCGCGCCACGAGTCCCGAGCGCGCCATCTCGGTCGCCCCCCTGCTGGCCGACATTGGTCGGTTCGAGGATGCGGTGGAGGTGCTTGGGAACAGCTTCGAGCGTTTCGGCAACCAGCCGGCCAGCTTGCTCGGCGATCTGGTGCGCAACCAACTCCATGTGTGCGACTGGCACCACTTGGCCGAACGCCAGACGGCGCTCCTCGATCTGATCCGCCGTGCCGACCGGCCGGTCGTCAAACCCTTCACGGCGATAGCGCTGACCGGCCTGGAGGCGTCCGATCTGCGGCGGGTGGCTCGCCTGCAAGCGAGCGAATACGCTCCATGGTCGGCCCGCGCCGATGAACTTCAGGCCCGCGCTTCCAAACCGGCGGACGCGCGATTGCGGATCGGCTATCTGTCCGACGATTTCCAGGAGCACGCCACGGCGTACCTGACGGCCTCGCTGTTCGAGCGCCATGATCGCGACCGGTTCGAGGTCTTCGCCTATTCCAGCGGACATGACGACGGCGGGCCGATGCGCGGGCGTCTTCGGGCGGCCTTCGAGCACTTCGTCGATATCCGCCCGATGGGTCCGCTTGAGGCGGCGCGCCGCATCCGCGAGGATGGGATCGATATCCTCGTCGACCTCAAGGGCTACACCAAGAACGCCCGCATCGAGATCCTGGCGCTGCGTCCCAGCCCCATTCAGGTAACGTGGCTGGGATTTCCGGGGGGGCTGGGTGCCGCATTCATCGATTACCTGATCGCCGATCCGATCGTGCTTCCGCCCGACCAGACCGCCCATTACGACGAAGCCATCGCCTATCTGCCCGATGCCTATGCCCCCGTGGATGAACGTCGTCGGGTCGCGGAGACACCGACCCGCGCGGCGGTCGGGCTGCCGGATACCGGATTCGTGTTTTGCTGTTTCAACGATCCCTACAAGATTACCCCGGATGTCTTCGATCGCTGGTGTCGCCTGCTCCAGGCCGTTCCGGATTCGGTTCTGTGGCTCTATGCGCGAACGGCCGCCGTGAGAGCTAATCTTGCGCGGGCGGCGGCGGATCGAGGCGTCTCGGAGGATCGGCTGATTTTCGCCGACCGACGGCCCCAAGCCGAACACCTGGCGCGGATTGCTCTGGCCGATCTCTTTCTCGATACACTTCCCGTAAACGCGCACACCACGGCATCGGACGCGCTCTGGATGGGGGTGCCCCTGGTGACCTGCCTCGGAGAGACGTTCCAGTCCCGCGTGGCCGCGAGCCTGCTATCCGCGGTGGGAGTCCGGGAGCTGATCGCCGCGAATCTCGATGAGTATCAAGCGCTGGCGCTTGAATTGGCGACCCATCCCGCGCGGCTCGCGGACCTGAAGGCGCGCCTGATCGAGGCTCGCGATCGGGCTCCATTCTTTGACGGCGAGCGTTTCGCGCGCAATCTCGAAGCGCTCTACCGGCGTATCTGGGAGCGGCATATGGATGGGTTGGAACCCTGTCGGCTTGAGCCGATTCAAGCCGGCGCGGGATGCATGGGGGGAGACTGAACGATGAGCGAACGCCGGAGGCGCGGGGCGGAATCGCTTGACGGATGTGATGCCGAACACGGATGACGAACGAAAAAGATCTTGCGGGATCGCTTCGCCTCGCTGGATAATTTGTAAATGGATCAATATGAACTGCGTGTCGCCGGGGCCAATGACGAAGCGGCGCTTCTTGAGTTGTTCGCCGCCGTGTTCGGGGAGACCAGGACCGCCGAGGAGTGGCACTGGAAATACGGGGCCAGCCGGACGCTCGCCGCTCGCTACGCGCCCGCCGATTCTCTCGTCGCCGTGGATGGGCGCGGCGACATCGTCGGTCATGCGGGCGCGCTGACCTTGCCTGGATGCTTCCAGGGCTCGCCGATTCCTTTCGTTCAGGTCTGCGATGTGATGGTGCACCCAAGGCACCGAGGTGGCCTGGGCCGAAACAATCTGTTCACCCTTATGTTGCGCGATCTCCTGTCGCGTATCGCGGAACGGCTTCCGACGGCCTTTCGCTATGGTTTTCCGGGTCGCCGTCCGTACCTGATCGGCGAGAGATCGGGCGTCTATGCATCCATGGAGATGGCTGTCGAGTCGCTCCTCTCAGGCCCCCGGAGCTTCGCGAATCCCTGGCGTGTCGGGCCGCTGTCCTGGGATGACGTTCGGATCGATTCGATCTGGGACCGTTCGCGCGACCAGTGTCGCCTGAGCCTGATCCGCGACCGTGCCTATCTCCGGTGGCGCTATGCCGAGAATCCCAGCCATCGTTATCGACTCCACGGGCTGACACGTCTTGGCCGGCTCGGCGGTTGGGCCGTCTGCTCCGAGGGCGGAGCGGGGCCGAGCGTCGTCGACTTTCTGGTGCCCAGGGCTTCCGCGGCGCGAGCGCTTGGCGCGCTGGCGGCGGATCCCCAGGTCGCTTTCGATCGGAAGGCGTTGCGAGTCTGGCTTCCTCGGGATTACCGCTCGGGGATAGGCTCGCCGGGACTGGAAACGCCGGTCGTGGTGGCCAACATGCGCTGGGCCAGCGCCATCGACACTGAGATGGCCGCGAATCTTCTGTACTATACGATGGGCGACGTGGATATCCACTGAGCCGATGCGCCCCGAGCGATCGCGACAGTGGCCGGATCAGCGGCCGGTGACTTCGATCTGGCTGGAAAGAGTCGATTTATCGAGTGCGGTGCTAGCGAGAAGACCGAAAAGAGCCTGGCCAGAGACATTTCCGTCAAATGTTGTCAATATGCAACATGTCGCGGCAAGGGTCTTGAAAAGTCGGCTAAAGCAGCGCTTTCGCGGGCTTTTTCCGGTGTGTCCCGGCCCGATTTGCTTATGGAAGCGTCGCTAAATCGATGGATGTGGGTTGACAACAACAATTTGTGGTGTAGACTCCTGATCGAGCCGCGAGCCAGCGTGGCATGCGTTTCGGATGGGCGGCGCTCCCGCTAACTCCATCATCGAGTATCCCGCGAGATCCGGAATACTCAAAAATTTGATCAGTTTGTAACGTGTGAATCACAGGAGAACTCCAGCGATGTTCGCAAAAAACACACTCGCATCCGCGGTCGCGGCAGCCATCGGCGTTTCGGCGGTTGGTATTGCGCAGGCCGACAGCGTCTTCTTTCCCTATGCCGCTCTGAGCACGACCGTCACCACGATCGTCAGCGTCATCAACACAACCAGTAATAATTACGACCAATCCGGTATCGCAAGTACAACAGCCAACCTTCTGCACTATCGCTTTTATTATAAGTCTGGTGCGGCGGCTGATGATCTGCTCGCCCCGTGCGAGGAGTACGACGAGTACCTGCCTACCAGTAAGAACGATATCCAGACGATTGATCTTGGTGGCGTCTTCGGGGCTGAAACCGCAGGCGTGCTCTTCAACGACCCAAGCATCAACAACAAGTGGGTGGCGTCCGGTCGGGACTACGCGCTTGGCCGCAGCGTACTGCCAGCTCGTGGCTATCTCTTCGTCGACAACAGCGATGGCGTGGCTCCGGTAGCTGACAGTGGGCAAACTCTGGCTGGTGAGGCGTTCATTTTTGAATTCGGAAGTGGTGCGGCTTGGGGTTATCAAGCGCATGACTCGAACGATCAGAACTACATCACCAAAGCCTCCGAAAGTCCGTCGAATGTCGCCATCATGCCTTTCACCGAGGTGACGACCGCGTTTTTCGTGACGCCTGTGGATGGCGAGCAGGCCCCTGACTTCCAGAATAATTATCGCGCGCGCGTTGAGTTCGTGACCTCCAGTCGTGGGGATATGTTCGACCGTGATGAGAATCTGATTTCCGGCACGCTTCCTCAGGATGTGGTTTGTGTCGCTCGTGTTAACGCGGCGGATATGTTGAGTGATGGCACCTTGGCGCGCCTCGGTGACGGTGGCTGGGCTAAGGTCCATAACTATCGAGTCGTGCCTAACGCGACCGCTACGGCTTGGGTTCCCGCTGTATTCGACGCAACCAACAGTGCGGTTCCATCTGCTAGCGCGATTAGGAGCGACTGGGATGACGGCGCCGTGGTGATCAAGCTTGAGTACAACGCTGGCGCGACCATCAATGGCGAGGCCGTCGGTGGCACCTACAACAACGCCATCATGTTCGCTCCTGAGTGATTGATGCGTTTGCTCTTTGAGCAATTTCCGCATCGGATGTGATACTTTGGCTTCCTAGTCGTAGCCAAAGAGTCACACGCAAAAAGGCCGCCTCCGGGCGGCTTTTTTGCGCATGTGTGTTGATTGATCGCCCAGTCTATTCAGTTGGGTCGTCTGAACTCAGAGTTGATGTCGAGGATTTCAGTGAATTTAAAAAGGTTCAAAAGCCTTGTTTGGGGCTGCGCACTCGGCGCTCTTCTAGCTTCTAATCCGCTGTATGCGGTGGGTCAGGAAGAGAAATCCGCTTCCTTTAAGCCCGTGACATCCGCGGTTATGGAGGCTACCGGTGCCTGGGAGTACAGACTGGATACGGCTGGCGGACGTTGGCTAGCCTACTATGACAAGAACCGTCTGCTCCGCTTGCTCGATCCCGAGGGCTTGGAGCGCCTTTTGGTTCCCGAAGGGCGCGCCCAGGCTCCCTCGGGGCTTGCGATAGCGGCATCTAGCAAGGGTGCCATTGCTCTATGGCGCGATAAACATCCCGCGAAAGGACTTTACCTGCTGGATACGGAGTCACTGGCGGCCGACACCGCGACCATCAAGCCATTGGAAATCGGCGGCGATACGGAGCCCCTGGCCCGATTCCTGGCGGATACCGACGACAGCGGTCGGACCCACCTGCTGTGGTATGGCGAAAAATCCGGTCAGCCGACAGGCGAGGTGCATAACCTCTATTACAGGAACCTGAATCGAGCCACCCAGGAACTCTCTCCGACTGAGTTGGTGATGGCCGGGATCTATCCGGTCATGGCGACCGATGCCAAGGGTAATCTGATTGCCTTCAGTTGGCGGTCGAGCGGTGAGACTAAACAGATCGTTTCGCGTTTTCGCTCGGCCGAGACGGCTTCGGGAAGTTCCGCGAGTAGCTTTAACGATCTGGTTGAAATCGCCGAGGTTCCCGAGGTCACGCCAATTTTTCAAGCCTTCCATTCGGGTTCGCGATGGTTCGCTGTCTGGCTCGGCCAGTACGGTGCCGACCGACGTGATTTCCGTCTCGAAGGGGTACGCTCGGACGATAATGGTCGGACCTGGACTCGCTTTTCATTCGATGATCTTCGTGGCTTCGACATTTCGAGCCTGCAACTGGCGGCCAATGACGAGGGTCACATCCTGATCGCTGTCAGTGGGCGTGATCGTCGGACGAACGACAAGGCCAAACAGGATGTCTACCTGATCCGTTCCGCCGATCGCGGCGATAGCTGGTCGAAGGCCGCTCCGCTGCGTGCCCGCGCGGATGCCGGGGACGGTCGAGAGGATCCACTGGCTCTTTTCCATGCTCGCAATCCGTCGGTGGCCTTCGGCGGAAAACCGGGTCAGGTGCTGGTTGTCTGGGAGGATTGGCGTGAAATCCGCTCCGGTCTGTTCGCCAGTCTATCGAACGACTATGGTCAGACTTGGGCGCTCAGCGATGTGCCTCTGCCACGTCCGCGCGGGATCAATCTTGGCTTGAGGTATGAGCCCAATGCCGTTTATGCGTCGGGTGATACCTTTCATGTGATCGCCGAGCAATACACGGATGACAGTCTGGAATCCAAGCAACTGATCCAGTTGGACATCGGTGGAGAGGCTCTGGCCGATCTCGCGGACGCGGCCAAAGCGCGGCGCTCGCAGGAGATGGAGACTCGAGAGGATGTCCTGCGCAAGCGCGCCGAGGAATACTGGAGCGCGATGACGCAGGCGGACTTCACCAAGGCATATGCCTATCTTGACCCCTTCTTCAGGGCGCGCATGCCGCTCAATATCTACCTTTCCAATATGGGGAAGATCAAGTACAGCGAAGCCAAGGTCGATTCGATCAAGATCAAAGGCCCCATCGCGGAAGTGATCACGACGATCCGGGCCTCGGTGCCGGAATTCAAGGTGCCGACAACCGGCGAGATCGTCAGCCAACCCGAGCGCGAGGTTCCGGTGACGAATCGGTGGCTGTGGCTGGATGGCGAATGGGTGAGCGAGTTCGTCATCGAATCGCAGGACATCGTCTTTACACGCTATTGATTCGACTCCCTGGATCCAGGAGTCCATTGGCCGGCGGTGATTCCATGAATCATCGCCGGCGGCTTGTATGGCGTGGGCAACCCGTTCGCGCGCGCCACGACCGGCATGAGGATCCAGCGTTGGAGATCGCCTCCGGCTGAATCCCCCGATTCCCTTATTTTTACAGGCCGTTCGCGCGACTCCATCGGCTCATGCATCTACTGATTCTGCATCTCGCGACTGTTTTCGGTGGCGCCGAACGAACCACGAGCAACCTGCTCTCTCATCTCGACCGGGGTCTCGTTCGTCGTATTACCCTGGCCGCGCCCGCCGCGCTTCGCGGTCTTCTGCCCCAAGCCTTCGATTCATTCATCGACACCTCTTCCCACCTGTCGCGCGGCTGGTTCAGTACGCCGAACGGGTTGTTGAAGGACGCCCGTGTCACCGGCGCGCTGATCCAAGAGACGAGTCCGGATCTGGTCCTAGGCATGATGCACTATCCGTCCGCCCTAGCCGTGTTCGGCGTCCGGCTCGCTCGCCTGCCGATCAAGACGGTCGGAAGTTTTCGTGGGCCGGTGTACGAGCATATGCGCCGCTACGAGCATGGCCTCGGGCGACACCTCTTCCTGCGCCTGGCCGTCGGGGGCACCGCTCGGCTGGCCGATCGGATGATCGTGCCCTCGCACGGCACGGCGCTTGAGCTGCGGCGACGCTTTCTCGGCCCCTTTGATCGAACCAGGGTCATTCCAAACGGAATCGATCGCGCCAGCGTGATCCTGGCCGCGCAAGAGCCCGCGCCGGGCTTGGAGCGACTCCCGGGCGACCGGCCTTGTCTGTGCGTCGCGGCGCGTCTTTCGCCGGAGAAGGATCTCGGATTGCTGCTGTCGGCCTTTCGTCGCCTTCAGGATCGCTATCCCGCGTCCCTGATCGTCGTTGGCGACGGGCCTGATCGGGGCGCGCTTGAGCGCCAGGTCGCCGAATGGGATCTGAATGATCGCGTCCTCTTCGTGGGGCATCGGGAGAATGTCTATCCTTACATCCGTCGCGCCGATCTCTATGTCCATACCTGCCAGTTCGAGGGGTTTGGCTATACCATGCTGGAGGCCATGGCCTGCGGCACGCCGGTGGTCGCGACCGACTGTCCCCATGGGCCGCGGGAGGTGCTCGGCAACGGCCGGTACGGGTTGCTCGTGCCCATGGACGATGCCGAATCGCTCGCCTCGGCGATCGCCGGATTGTTGGCCGACCGGGGTCGAAGGCAGTCATTCGTCGCCCTGGGGCTGGAACGCTCCGAGCAACTTTCGATCGAGCGCATGGCGCGGGGCTACGAGGCGGTTTTCATGGAGCTGGCCGCGCGCGGTTGAGCGACGACCAAGCGCCTCCTGGCGTTGACGAGGAATCCTCTGATGGAACATCGACGACTGACATCTCGCTGGCGTCGACCGATCGGCCTGGTGCTCGCGGTTCTCGGCGGGTTTCTTGGTCTGATCCTGTTGTTGGGCGTGATCGGCCGCTGGGTCGATGATCCGGCCGCGCCGAGGGTCCGGTTGCAGGGTCAGGATCTCCAACTCGTCAATGGCGAGGGCGGGCCTGCCGATGGTGGGATTTCGGTCGTTCGATCCGGGGCCAATGCCACCATCGTGATTCAGGGCGCGATTCGCGCCTTCGAGGCCAAGGATTATCAGGGCATCGGCTGGCGTTTGGATGGATTGAGTACCGACCAGGAGCTGCGGATCATCTGGGCGACGGCCGCCAACACCAGAAAGCCATTCGACCGAGTGGTGTCCGCCGGAGAGCGCGAATCCGGTTTCCTGGATTTGACCGCCGATCCGAATTGGGACGGCTTGGTTGTCGGTGTCGGTCTGGCCATCGTTGGTCCACTGAGCGAGCCGCTCCTGCTCCAGGAAATGATGTTGCAGCCAAAGATCCCGATGCTTCGGGAAATCCTCCCGAAGGCCTGGCGCGATTGGATGCACGACGAGGGGTGGTCCGGACGTTCGATCAACTTCACCGATTCCGCCTCAAGCGCGGTTCATTTGACGCCGACGCTTCTGGTGGCCATCTGGTGCGCGATGGCCGGCCTGCTGTATCTCCTCCTGAATCCGCCCTGGCGCGGGTTCAGGGGCAGCGCTCCCTATGTCGCCATTCTTCTGCTGGGCTGGCTGATGCTGGATGCGCGTTGGCAGTGGCTGCTGATTCAGCGGCTCGACCAGACGCGATCGCTCTACGACGGCCTGGATGAGGTCGCGCGTCAGAAAGCGGGGCCTGATCGCGACTTCTTTCCTTTTCTGCACGAAATCCGCGGACATCTCGCGGACAAGGTCGTCAGGCTCTTCATCGTCTCCCCCGATCCGGCGGGTTACGGCCCCGCCCGTGCGCGGTACCACCTCCTGCCTCATAACGCCTATCTCGCCGCCTCGCTCGATCAAGGGATGGGAGTCAAGGCCGGGGATTACGTTCTGATGCTGATGCCCCTGGATCAAGTGTCCTACGAACGTGGGTCGTCGACGCTGTCGTTCGACGGCTATCGGTTGCCTGTATCCCTGGAGTTGGCGAGACCGGGCCTGGGCGTGTTGTTCAAAGTCGGTGGAGGCGTTTGAGCATGGGTTGGTTTGGCGTCGGATTGGCCTTGATTCTTCCCTGGCTCGCTGGAACCTTGACGCTCAAAGTGTTCTGGCCAAGCGATTCGCCGGGCGCCTGGCCCCTGGCCCTTGGCTACGGCTATCCGCTGGCGATGCTGGGCGGTGTCCTGGCGCTGTATCTGCTGTCTCCCCTGGGCTTGATCGCCGCGTTCTGGCTCCTGATGCTGGTGTTCGCCTTGTTGACGGTGGTGGGCGTTCGCCGGCTGTCCGACCGGCGCCTCGAACCCAAGGGTCTAGCCGTTCGAGACGACATGCCGCTCGGGTCGCGCCTCCTGTTCGTGCTCCTGCTGTGCTGGATCGTTCTGCGACTCACGGGTTTGGCGCTCGAAATCTGGTGGCAACCGCTGTTTCCCTGGGATGCCTGGACAACCTGGGCCGTCAGGGCGCGTGTCTGGTCCGAATGGCATCAATTGGTGCCGTTCGTCGCGCCGCCTGATTGGCTGGCCGACGCTTCCGGATCGGTCTACGGCCTCGCCGCCTGGAACTACCCGAAGGCCGTTTCGCTCCTGGCGCTCTGGCCGACACTGGCCTATGGCGGATGGAACGAGAGCGCGGCCAATCTGCCTTGGCTGGGATGCGCCATCGCGCTGGCCTTCGGCTTTTATGGCCAGGCGCGCCGCTGGGGTGCCTCGCCACTCACGAGCCTGGTCGGTCTCTGGTTGCTGCTGTCGCTTCCTTTGTTGAACACCCATGTCGCGTTGGCGGGATACGCCGATCTCTGGCTGGCCAGCGCGCTTGGGTTGAGCGCGATCGCCTTCCTGCATTGGTTAGGCGACGGCGACCGGCGACAGGGCGTGCTATTCCTGCTGTTGGCCGCGGCCTGTCCGTTCCTGAAGCTGGAGGGGGGCGCCTGGCTGTGGCTCTTCGTGCCCGCGTTCCTCGCGGCCCGCCTGGGTGGGCGTTGGATGATCCTGGCGCTGCTCGCCTTGGTTGGCCTTGGGATTGGAGTGCTCGTCCTGGGTGGGGCGCGGATCGATCTCCCGCTCATCGGGATGATCGAGTTCTCCACGGCCGCTCTTCAATTACCTTTTTTAGGGCGATTCGAGCTGGGTTATCACGACAATTGGGGAGCTTTCGGGCGCGCGCTCTTCGCCCAGGAAAACTGGCATCTGCTCGGCTATCTTCTCGTCCTGGCCAGTCCGATCGCGCTCGGGCTGGTGATCCGGGGCGTGAAAGAGCCTTGGCGGCTCGCGGCGCTGACCTTCGTATTCGGCAGCTTCCTGATGCTGTTCCTGCTCTTTTTCTTCACCGACGCCTCCCGCTGGGCGGAGCAAGCGACCAGTCTCGGTCGATTGCTCCTGCATTTCATGCCCCTGTACGTCTTCTTCCTGCTGACGCTCTGGCTGCGTTTCGGGGCGGCGACCGCGTGGAAGGGTGGATCCCTGCCTAACGCCAGGTCCGGAATCCATCAGGAGGGCTCGAAGGAGTCGATCGTCTCGGCATAAATCCTGGCCATCTCCCCGGCGATCGCGCCGATCCCAAAGGTCCGCCGCAGCGCCCGCGCGCCAGCCTCGCCGAACCGCCGCCGTTGCTCCGGATGCTCGCCAAGCCGCCCGAGCCTCTCCGCCAGTGAGGTCGGATCGCCGGGCGGCGTCAGCAAGCCGTTGGCGGCCTGATCGACAACCCAGCCCGTCCCCGAGCCTGGGATGTCGCTCACCACTACGGGTTTGCCGAAACGCATCGCCTCCAGCAGCACCAGACCGAAGGCCTCGGTGCGCTCGATCGAGGGCAGGCACAGGAGATCGCAACTGGCGAGCAGGGCATTGAGCATCGGTTCGGGTTGATACCCCAGGAGATCGACACGTCCTTGCAGACCGAGCGAGCGAATCAGCGCCGCCAGCCGCTCGCCCAGATCCCCCGTGCCGACAATGAGGACGCGGGTATCGGGTAGCGCCGACGCGGCCTGGATCAGAATCTCGTGCCCCTTGTAATAGGTGAGTCGCCCGATCGCGAGGACGCGAAAACGCCCGTCGCCCCAGATGGTCTCCGCGCGATTTCGCGCCTCGGGCGCGGGCTCCGGGATTCGGGCGGGATCCAAGCCAAGCGGGACGACCTCGCAACGCTCCAGCCATGGCGCGAGCGCGGGGCTGGAATGCAGATAGGGCGGGGAGGTGGCGATGATCTTGCGGCTCGTGGCGAGCAATCGCTGCTCGAAGGGCCGATAGAGGCGATAGGCCAGTCGCAGGCGCGGATCGAGCGTCGAGGCGACCACGTCCGAATGCCAATGGATCACCCAGGGGAGACGCCGCGCCGATGGCAGCGCCAGCGCCCAAAAGGCCGAGGTGTTGGGTAGATGAAGGTGCAGCAGGTCGGGCCGGAACTCGCGGATGATCCGATTCAGCCAGGTCGGGAAGGACGGACTGATCGGGGCGTAGAGGAGACGCCCGTGGGTCGGTGCCCGATGGACCTGGGGCGCCTCCGGGGGCGCGGGTCGCGATCCGCGCCAGCCAGGCTGCTCGGAATGGACCAGCGCCGAGGCCGAAACGCCCTGGGCCGCGAGCGCTGGAAGCAGGTCGGCGAGGAAGTACTCCATGCCGCCCGCGAAGGGCGGAAAATATTTCCCTATATGCAGGACGCGCACGTCGCCTACTCGACCAGACCGTCCTGGGTGTCGAGGCCCGGTCTGTCCGGAGCGGGCGGGGAGGGTGTGCGTGCCTCCAGCATGGCGAGTTGCTGGGCGAGCCTCCGAATCTGACGCTCCTGGCGCGAGCGCTCCAGATCCATGGTCAGGATCTTGACCAGGAGCAGGGCGAAACCGAGGACAATGGCCAGCATCGGCGGATAAGCCACGCCCAGAGGCACGGCGATCCTGTCGAAGACGCTGGGAAAGAAGCCCAGGATGCACACCGTCGCCGCCGCGCCGATCCACCAGATGGCATAGGGGCCATGCAGATGGTCGCGGCGCACCAGCCACAGAATCACGGCGGCGAGCAGGAGCCCGATCACCATCGAGGTCATTTGATAGGTCATGATGGGGGCGTTAGCTGTCTTGGGCGGATACCTTGGCGCGGCCGTGACCGACCCGCGCGAGGCAAAGTACACTGGTTTGCAACATATAGTTTCCCACCGACCACCAGGACTTGAACACCCTGGAGACGCCCTGGGCGCGCGGTTGCATTGGCGCCGGCACCTCGATGACGCGCAGGCCGTGTCGATGCAGCGTCAGGAGGACACCGACATCCTGGTAATCGAGCAGGGTGGCCTCGCTGGAGGCGAGCAGTCTCATGGCGGCTTGGTCGTAGGCGCGAAAACCGGAGGTGATGTCTTCCAGATCCAGCCCGGTCAGCCAGCGAAAATAACGCCAGGCGATTCGTCGCGCGGGGCTGGCGCGCGCGGGGAAGGCGCCGATCACGACATTGGCCTGTCCATCGCGCACCGGGGCGACGAGCGCACCGAGATAGGCCGGCTCATGCTGCCCATCGGCATCCAGCGTAATGGCCAGGCGGTAACCCTGGCGCCGCGCGTATCGCAAGCCGGTTTGAATCGCGCCCCAGGCGCCCAGCCGCAGCGGGAGCGGCAGCAGGGTAGCCCCGGCCGCGAGCGCGACCTCGGCGGTCGCGTCCGAACTGCAATCGTCGATCACGACCACCGGATGACCCCAGAGGCAACGCACGTCGCGCACGATCGCGCCCAGGGTCGCGGCCTCGTTGTGAGCGGGTATCAAGACCGCGATGGATGAATTTTCAGGCGTTTTCATCGTGGCGCGAAGCGATGGCGAAAGGTCCGGATGTCAGGCCCGGAATGCGCTTCGAGCCGGCCCTCGCGCGGGTCACCGATAAAGGGTTTGGATAAACGAAAACTAGACACGAATCACCAAATAACGATCTTGATCCGCGAACGATCCCTTGATCGACCCTCGCGTTCGGCTAAACTTGGGAGCACTCACATCATACGCTTAGATGCCACACTCTTGTGTCGATGAGCGCGGTTCGCTTCCAGAACTTTGTACAAAGGACGATGATATGAAGCCTCTCCTTTACTCTCTCCTGGGGTTCGCCCTGCTGCTCCCGGCCGCGGCTGGCGCGGTCGGCCTGGGCGGATACCCCTCGGACAAGACCTGCGAGGACGAGCGGAACGCGAGCTACGCCCAGGGATTCGCCGCGGGCGACGAGAACGGCTTCAACCGGGGCTACAGCCTTGGTTACAGCCTTGGCTACGGTGATGGAACCGCCGCTCAGATCGCCCAGTGTGTCGCGGATCCGCGGAGCTGTGGCATCACGCTCGCTTCATGCATCCCGGACGCTACCTACGGCGAGACCGAGCCGAACGACAGCTTCATCACCGGTGATCCGCTGACGCTGGGGGTGAATTTCTGGGGTCAGCTCTACAGCCCAGCCGATCAGGATTGGTTCTATACCGCGAGTACATCACCCAACCAGAACCTGCTGATCAACTTCTCGGTCGCGGATTGGATCGAAGGAGCGAATCTGCCGGGAGGATCCCCCGCCGTTTGGAATCTCTCGGTTCGGGATGCCGCCGGAAACGTCTTCGCGAACGTCAACACCAATGTCGTGGGCGGAATTCAAGCGACCGCTACCTCGGTAACCTATAGCGTGACCCTTGGTCTGGTGGGCACCTATTATGTCGTCGTTCAGCCGGCCGACAAGACCGCCAGCAACGCCTATCCCTATTCGATCGCGGCCTTTCTTCAGGACTCGGATCTTGTCAACAAGCAGCCTGTCGTCGGTTTCTATGACGCCGAGGTGGAGCCGAACGATGTGCCGGGACGCGCTAACCCATTGGCCACGGGGGTTAGCATGTATGGATTAATCAATCTGACCTTTAACGTCGCCTTACCTGGCGTTGGGGATGAGGAAGACACCTTTGTGTGGGGGCAGGGTGAAAACGACTGGTTTGTCTACGAGACGAAAGGGAATGAAATCGTGACACTCACGTTCTGTGCCAAGGAGGCTTGCGGTCCCGGCAATTGGTTCGTGGAGGTCTACGATAAACCGATGGCAGATCGCTGGGCGGCTGGCGAATCGCGAGAGACCTTGACTCCTCTATTCTCGGTGAATACGGACACGGTGAACGATCCCACGGCCACGTTCAGGATTGGCCTGAAGGATCCTGGTTACTACTTTATGAAGGTAAACCACAAGCGGCTCTTTACGGCGCCTTGCCTGCTTAAACAATTTGTTTCCAGCACCGCCGAGGGTGGCTTCACGGGGTTTTGCGAGTGTGAAAGTGGAAGCTCTTGCTATCTCCCGAACGATTGTGATTCTGAGAATGGATTGTTTTGCAACAACGTTCCGGTGAGTTGCGTGGTTGGTATCGAGGCGGGCTGCAAATACATAGAAAATTCCCCTCCGGGTTGTTGGTCTGGTGGCACCTTGCCCACTGATCCGGAAGCCGAGGTTACGCCGTGCGATACCTATCAAAGCCAGGCTCTATGCAGTTGTAGTCAGTATGGTGGAGTCGTGGAGGTTCCGGAAAACGAGTACTCCAGTCCCTACAACTTCACCTGGCACGGGACTCAACTGCCGACCAACACCATCGACACGGATGCCTACGAGGACTATCTGAACCGCCCGAGTCCTTATTAATCTAGTAGGGTACGCGCCGCGTACCCTCGTCTGAGCACTATTCCAAACCGCCCTCGGGAAACCGGGGCGGTTTTTTCATGCGCGCCTGTTGGTACTCCGTGCCGGTGCCCGATGCGCGGACCCAGCTTTTCGATCGGCAGTGTTCCAATTCGTAGGATGGGGAGAGCGATGCCCATCCTGTACGCTCCGGGGCTCAAGATACAAGGATAATGGGGCAAAGCCTCTGCTCCCAGGTTTGGACTGGCGCCAATGTTGGCCGGACGTGTTCATCCTCCACGCGCCGATCCTCTCGACTGGGGCATCCACCTTCCGATCTTCTTTCTTGATCCCGAGCGGAAATGGTACGCGATGCGTCCTGCGTCCGGGACACAAAAAAGCCCGAGCCGCCTTTCGGCGGCTCGGGCTGACTCGCTTGGGACCAGGGTTTAGCGCGTACCGCCGCTACAGGATAGCGCGCTGAGCCGAGCGGAATTGAACACCGCCTTGACGTTGAGCGCCTGGGTCACGGTCAACTCACAGGTGTCCTCCGTGCTATCGCAGGCGCCTTCCCAGCCGCCGAAGGTCGAGCCGGGGCTGGCGATGGCGGTCAGGGTGACGAGGCTGTCCTTGGCGAACTGGCCGCGACAGGTGCTGCCGCAGTCGATGACGTTCGGACCAACGGCCGACGTGAAGTCCTTGCCCGTCACCGACTCCATCCATTCGACGTGGCTGGCCAGGCGGGTATGGGTGGTCGGCGAGGTGGCCGATTCGCAGCGTTGATTGGCCGTGCCGCAACTCACGATGCCAGCCTGCACGTAACCGCCCCGTCCATTGCCGACGACCAGAGGGCTTCCATTGTCCAACTGAACATCATCGTTTCCAGCCGTGGAGGTCGAGCAGATCATGTTACTGGTGATGGTGGCGTCCTCGGTTGAACGGCATCGATCCGGGTCAACGATGGCGGCATTCACCTTGGAAAGCACGACGGCCGGGTTTCCGCAAAGCTCCGTGGTGGTCCAGCCCGTGATCGAGCCGCTGGTACCGGGGCAGGCCAGGCTTGGTTCGTACTCCCAGGTCACGGGGCGGATGGGATCGGCGAAGACCGGGCTCTTGAGCTCCAGGAGCGCGATATCGTGATCGCCGCTGATGGGATCGAATTCCGGATGTTTGACGATGCGCTTGACCTTGGATTCCTGACCGCCGTACTCGAAGCGGGTGGATCCGGTGCGGACCTTGATGCTGGATGGCGAGACCGTCGTGTAGCGCTCGTCGATAGCGTCGATGACGCAATGCGCGGCGGTGAGGATCCAGTTGGGATGGATCACCGAGCCGCCACACTTCCACTTGTCATTGATCCGCCATGTGGTGACTTCCAGCGCGGCCTGCCACGGCCACTCGGTTTGCGCCACCGGGGTGCCGCCAAGCAACATCGGATTGACCGCGCCGGCCGATTGCGAGGCCGCCGACAGGTCGGTCTCCAGCGAGGAGACGACGCGTCCATCGCCGGTTCCGAATTTTTGCACGGTCACGGGGAGTTGCAGCGGATCCGGGCTCAGCCAGGGCGCTACGTCCTTGTAATAATTGGCGAAGGCGCCATCGACCGTGCTGTTGCTGCTGGCGTCGCACACGTCGTCGATACTGTAGCCGCACACCCCGAAGAGTTGCCCCACGACTTGCCCCGCCGCCGTCAGCACGGGTGCCCCGCTGCTGCCGCCCTCGGTCGAGCCCATGACATTGCGGCTGAAGATGTACGCCCCACGGGGCAGCGTCAATGTGCCGCAGTAATCGGCCGGGTTGACCGACCGATCGATGCGGTGCGCGGAATAGGCTTGGGGCGAGCCTTGCGGATGGCTGAGGCGGAAAAGTATGGTGCCATCGGTATCGGCGATCGGCGTGTTGCTCCAGCCCAGGTACCAAGCCTCGGCGGGTGGCGCCTCGTCCAGGACCATCAGACTGTGATCGTCGACCGCCGAGTTCTGGAGCAGCGTGGCTCCGAGCGTGGAATGGGTGCCCGGCTGAATGGGAAGGCAGGCGGCGTTGCAGTGGGGGGTTTGATAGTTGAACCAGGTTTCGACTGTCGCGGCGGTTTTCGGGTCGCTGATGCAGTGGTTCGCCGTCAGGAAATAGGGAATGGTCGTGTTGGGATCCGTGTCGGCCAGGAGACCGCCGCTACAGACATAGCTCCAGCCGTCGTCGATGAAGTTGATGTGCGCGATGGCCTTGCGAACCTTGTCGATCTCGCTCCATTCCGCGGCGGTGTGGCAGGAACCATCCTCGATGCAGGGCGCGTTGGTCGGGCAGAACGCCTTGGAGCGGGGGTCGAAGAGCAGCGCCGCGCCAATGCGGAAGCGGACATCGTCGGAAGCCGCCTCGGCTACATCGACCTGGACATAGATACGGTTGCCCGTAATGGTGTTGGTCCAGAAGCTGGTGCGATTCCCCTGATAGGGTCCATGGACTTCACCGGCGCCATTGTGGATATAGATGCTCGCGTCATTGGGTAGATTCACGTCGTCGAGGCGCAATCTCAGGCCGGCGGATTCGGGGGCATCGATCCCAATCACCCAGTTCAGGCGTCCATCCACACGGCGCACCGTGCCATCCTGGAAGCCATAGGTCTGATCGGACATGGCCGAGACATCGACCGGGCGCAAGTCGATGCCGATCTCCATCGATTTGACCGCGCCGGCGATCAGCGGCTTGCCCGAAGCGGCTGATTCGTTGAGCTTGGCGATCCGCTCCCGGTCTTCCGAGGTCAGTCCCACGGACGTCGCGGGTTTTTCCGGACGCTGCCCGACCATGGCGTCGAGTCGCTCGATCGAGGCTTGGTGGGCAAGCTGTAGGGCCGGTTGCGCCACGCCCGCGGGTGGCTGTTCCGGAAAGACCCCGGCCGCCGGGGTGGCGCCGGAAACGACCAGTAAGACGATCGGAATCAGTCTTCCGGTCAGACGGTTTCTATCCATCGCGATGACTCCTGCAAAACGACCATGTACATTGGGTTTCGATGAATCATGAGACGGGTCGATCGATATCGCCCGCCATTCGAGTAGCCTGCTTGAGCAATTGAGCCGGGTGAACGATAGTGTGCCATTGGAAACGAGATCCCTTGACGGGCGTCCGCCGGAGAGCATACCGCTTCTTCTCGAGCCTGTGCGATGCGTGGAACCCTTGCAGGCTGATTCTAATGCATATCCAGGAAGATGTTGGCGGCCATGGGTTCCGATTCGCCGAACGGCGCGACGACGCCCAACCGCGTTTCCCCGATCGCGCCGCCAGGCGTCGGATGGGGTCGCGCTAGCCATGTCGGCCGGACAGCGCCCGATCGCCGTCTTCGCCTCCTTCTCCGGCGCCGGCGGTGTCGAGCGGATGCTGGTCAATCTGCTGCGCGGTTTCGTCGAACTGGGTCAGGCGGTCGATCTGGTCCTGGTGCGCGCCGACAGCCCCCACCTGGCGCATCTGCCGGCGGGGGTGAATCCTGTCCGCTTGCGCGCCAGCCATACCTTTCTGGCCGTGCCCGAGCTGGCCAGTTATCTGCGTGAGCGCCGGCCGGTCGCCCTGCTGGCGGCCAAGGATCGCGCCGGACGCGCCGCCGTCCTGGCGCGCGCCCTGAGCGGCGTCGACACCCGTCTGGTGCTGCGACTCGGAACCAATCTCTCGACCGCGATGGCGGAGCGCCGCGGCGTCGAACGCTGGCTGCGCTACCTGCCGATCCGACGGCTGTATCCGGCGATCGACCGCATCGTGGCGGTCTCCGGGGGCGTGGCGGATGACACGGCGCTGGTCGCGCGGATCCCGCGCGAGCGCATCGACGTCATCCGCAACCCGGTAATCACGCCCGAACTCTTCGCGCGGGCGGCCGAGCCCTGTCCTCACCCCTGGCTGGAGCCCGGCCAGCCGCCGGTCCTTATGGGCGCGGGGCGGTTGCAGCGCCAGAAGGATTTCCCGACCCTGATCCGCGCCTTCGCCAGGGTCCGCGCCGCGCGCGACTCTCGTCTGATGATCCTGGGCGAAGGGTCGGCGCGCCCCAGGCTGGAGGCGCTAATCGCCGAATTGGGATTGACCGGGAGCGTAGCGCTACCGGGCTTCCAGGCCAATCCGTATCGCTACCTCGCGCGCGCGTCCCTGTTCGTTCTCTCGTCCGCCTGGGAAGGCTCGCCGAACGTGTTGACGGAGGCGATGGCGTTGGGGATCCCGGTCGCCTCGACCGACTGTCCGAGCGGTCCCGTCGAGATCCTGGATGGCGGCCGGCATGGGCCGCTGGTTCCGGTGGGCGACGCCGAGGCGCTGGCCGAGGCCATGCTGGCGACCCTGGATCGCCCCCCATCCCCGGCCGCGCTCCAGGAAGCGGTGGCGGAATACGAGCAGGGGCGGAGCGCGCGCGCCTATCTGGAGGCGCTTGGGGTCGCGGTTCGGGATCGGGACGGCGACGAGGCGTTGATTGCCAAGGCCGTTTCCTGAAAAGTTCATGCCTGTGTCCGAGTCGAATAGACAGGATTAACAGGATTTCACAGGATGGACAGGATTTTTTAACGTACTGTTTTTAATCCTGTAAATCCTGTAAATCCTGTAAATCCTGTAAATCCTGTCCATTGACGACCTTTCACTGGGCGCGGAGTGTTCAGGCAATCACCTAATAGGCGCACGAGCGGTTCCCGAGCGCGTGGCATTGGGGCGGCGTGCTCGATTGGCGACGAACGAGGATAAGGTTCATGGGTCAACTGTTTCGCATCACGGGGTTTCTCCCCTATATCCTGATGATCTTCCTCAATGCCTTCGTGGACTTGGGGCACAAGATCGTCATCCAGAACACGCTCTTCAAAACCTACGACGGGGATATCCAGATCCTGCTGACGGCCATCGTCAACGCCCTGATCTTGCTGCCCTTCGTTCTGCTCTTCACGCCCTCGGGCTTCATGGCCGACCGCTTTCCGAAGAACCGCGTCATGCGCGCGAGCGCCTGGGTCGCGGTCGGCCTGACGCTCTGCATCACGCTTTTTTATTACCTGGGCTGGTTCTGGCCCGCCTTCGCCATGACCTTCCTGCTGGCGGCGCAGAGCGCCTTCTACTCGCCCGCCAAGTACGGCTATATCAAGGAACTGGTCGGCAAGGAGGCGCTGGCGTCCGCCAATGGCTGGGTCCAGGCGACCACCACCACCGCCATCCTAGCCGGCATCTTCTTTTTCTCCGTCCTCTTCGAGGGGCGACTCGCCAACGTCGCCCTGGGCTCACCGGGCGAGATCATGCACCTGATCGCCCCACTGGGCTGGGTGCTGGTGCTCTGCTCGCTCCTGGAGGTCTTCGTCGCCTATCGTCTGCCGGGGATCAACGAGGGCAACGCACTGCGCTTCGACTGGGGTCGGTACCGGACTGGGCGCTATCTGAGGCACAACCTGGGCGCGGCCTGGGACAACCAGGTGATCTGGCTCTCGATCGTGGGGCTCTCGGTCTTCTGGGCCATCTCGCAGGTGATCCTGGCCGCCTTTCCCGCCTTCGCCAAGGAGACCCTGGGCGAGACCAACACGGTGGTCATCCAGGGAATGCTGGCCTGCTCGGGCCTGGGCATCATCCTCGGTTCCATCGTCGCCGGGCGCGTCTCGCGCCAACACATCGAGACCGGCCTGATCCCCATCGGGGCGATCGGCATCGCGGTCGCGCTTTTTCTCCTGCCGGGGCTCGAATCGGCCTGGGCGCACGCGGCCAACTTCCTGCTGCTCGGTTTCCTGGCCGGGCTCTTCCTAGTGCCGCTCAATGCCCTGATCCAGTTCAACGCGGGAGAGAGCGGGCTCGGACGGGTGCTGGCGGCCAACAATTTCGTCCAGAACCTGGTGATGCTGGCCTTTCTCGGGCTCACGGTCGTGGCCGCCTTCCTGGAGGTCGGCGGTCTCTTCCTGATGCTGGCGCTGGCCGTGATCGCCCTGGCCGGAGCCATCTACACCCTCTATCAGTTGCCTCAGTCGCTGCTGCGCTTCCTGATCGCGCGGGTCATGTCGGCCCGCTATCGACTGAGCGTGATCGGACTGGAGAACATGCCGGCCCAGGGTGGGGTGCTGATGCTCGGCAATCATGTGAGCTGGATCGACTGGGCCATGATCCAGATGGCCAGCCCGCGTCCGGTGCGCTTCGTCATGGAGCGCTGGATCTACGAGCGCTGGTATCTGCGCTGGTTCCTGGACTTCTTCGGCGTGGTGCCGATCTCGCGCGGACGCAGCCGTCAGGCGATCCAGATCGTGACGGGGCTGCTCGACGCGGGCGAGGTCGTCTGTCTTTTCCCCGAGGGGACGCTCAGCAAGAACGGCCAGCTCTCCGAGTTCAAGCGCGGCTTCGAGCTGTCGGCGCGCGCGGCCGGCGCGGGTGTCATCCTGCCCTTCTATCAGCGCGGGCTCTGGGGCAGCCGCTTCTCCAACGCGAGCGAGAAGCTGCGCCTGAACCGCCGCGACGGCCGGGCGCGCGAGGTGATCGTGGCCTTCGGGCCGACCCTGCCGCTGGAGGCCAGCGCGGAGCGGGTCAAGCAGGCGGTGTTCGAGCTGTCGGTGACCTCCTGGCGGAACTATGTCGAGACCCTGCCGACGCTGCCGAGCGCCTGGCTCGCGACCGCCAAGCGCGATCCAGGCGCCGTCGCCATCACCGATTCCATCGGGACCAGTCTCTCCAATCGCCGACTCATCACCGCCGTGCTCCTCTTCGCCGGCCGGATCCGTCGTCTCGCGCCCGAGTCCGCCGTCGGTATCCTGCTGCCCGCGAGCAGCGCCGGGGCCATCGCCAATCTGGCCGCGCTGCTGGCCGGCAAGACGGTCGTCAACCTCAATTACACCGCCAGCGCGGAGGCTTTGCGGGCCGGCGTCGAGTTGGCCGGCGTGCGCCACGTCATCACCGCCGACCGCTTTCTGCGCAAGCTGGAATCGCGCGGGATCGATATGGCCGCCGCCTTGCCGGGCGTGACCCTGCATCCGATGGAGGGGATCCGCGCCGGGATCGGTCGTCTCGGCGCGCTTGCCATGCTGGCGCTGGCGTCGCTGCTGCCCGCAGCCTGGCTGGCGCGGCTGTTCGGCCGGCCAAGCCACCCCGAGGACACGGCGGCCATCCTCTTCTCCAGCGGCAGCGAGGGAGCGCCCAAGGGCATCGAGCTGACCCACCGCAACATCATGGCCAACGTGCGCCAGATCTCGGATGTGCTCAACACCGAGCGCGACGACGTCGTGCTGTCCAACCTGCCGCTGTTCCACGCCTTCGGGCTCACCGCGACCACCTTCATGCCGCTGCTGGAAGGCGTCCCCATGGTCTGCCATCCGGATCCGACCGACGCGGTCGGCGCCGCCAAGGCGATCGCCCGTTATCGCGCCACCGTGCTGTGCAGCACCTCGACCTTTCTGCGGCTCTACACCCGCAATCGCAAGGTGCATCCGCTCATGCTCCAGTCGCTGCGGATCGTCGTGGCGGGCGCGGAGCGGCTCGGCCCCGATGTCCGCGAGGCCTTCGCGCTCAAGTTCCATAAAGAAATCCTGGAGGGCTACGGGGCCACCGAGACCACGCCGGTGGCGAGCGTCAACGTGCCCGACGCGCTGGAGACCACCACCTGGAAGATCCAGTCCGGCTCGCGTCCGGGCTCCGTCGGGCTGCCCCTGCCGGGGACCAGCTTCCGGGTGGTGGACCCGGTGAGCCTGGAGGCGCTGCCGCCGGGCGAGGATGGTCTCATCCTGATCGGCGGGGTGCAGGTCATGAAGGGTTATCTGAAAGCGCCCGGGAAGACCGCCGAGGCGATCGTCGAGCTGGATGGGACGCGCTGGTACAAGACCGGCGACAAGGGCCATCTGGACACGGACGGCTTCCTCTCCATCGTCGATCGCTACTCGCGCTTCGCCAAGCTGGGCGGCGAGATGATCAGCCTCGGCGCGGTCGAGGAGCAGGTGCGCCGGGCGCTCGGCCGGGCGGATCTGGAGGTCGCGGCGGTGAACCTGCCCGACGAGCGCAAGGGCGAGCGCATCCTGCTGCTGGTCGTCGAGGAGATCGATGCGGACGCGCTGCGCCGCAAGCTGCTGGACGCGGGCGTGAACCCGCTCGGCATCCCCTCCCAGGTCGTGCGGGTGGAGGCGATTCCCAAGCTCGGCAGCGGCAAGACGGATTTCGGCGCCGTCCGCCGGCTGGCGCTCGCGTCCTGATGGTCCGGAAGGGGCGTTCCAGGTGCCGGCCTCGGCCAGTTTCGGGCTGGCTCACAAGCCTTGGCGAATCCCCGGCGACGTCCGTTACAGTGGGCTCATCGGCCACTGGCCATGCACGCAAGGCACACATCCATGCATCCGACACACCCGAGCTTCACCATTCTCGGCACCGGCGCCCTGGGCGGTTTCTATGGATCCAGACTGCTTGTGGGCGGATCGACCGTCCGTTTCGTCGCCCGTAGCGATCTGGACCTGATCCGCGAACGCGGACTGCGGGTCGAGTCTCCGCTCGGAGACCAGCATCACTTCCCGGTCGAGGTCCATGCCGCCTCCGATCCGATCCCTCCCAGCGATATCCTCTGTGTCGCGCTCAAGACCACCCAGAACCACCGACTGGTCGAGCTGCTCGGTCCCCTGGTCCAGGAAGGCACGGTCATCCTTAACTTCCAGAACGGACTCACCATGGAGGACGAACTGGCCGACGCCTTCCCCCAGGCGATCGTCATCGCCGGCCTCTGCTTCCTGTGCTCGAACAAGATCGGCCCCGGACGGATCGCGCACCTCGACTATGGGCGCGTGAGCTTCGCGCCCTTCGACGACCGGGGCCGGGAATGGATCCCGCGTCTGATGGACGCCTTCGCCGCCGGCGGCATCGAGGTCGAGACCTGGCCGTCCCTGCCGCAGGCGCGCTGGCGCAAACTGGCCTGGAACATCCCCTTCAACGGGCTCTCCGTCCTGCTCGGCGCCAATACCGACCTCATCATGGCGGACCCGCAGGCCAGGCGCGTCGCGGAGCGGTTGATGGAGGAAGTCGCGGTCGGCGCGGCGGTCTGTGGCGTGCCCTTCGACCCGGACTTCACCGCCAGGCTGCTGGCGATGACGGAACGCATGAAGCCCTATGCCCCCAGCATGCGGCTGGATTACCTGGCCAGGCGCGCGCTCGAGATCGAATACATGTACCGCCGACCCTTGCGGGAAGTGGCCAAACGGGGCATCCGGCTCGCGGCGGTCGAGACCATCGCGGATCAATTGAGCTTCGTCGATCGGCGCAATCGTCAGGTCTGAAGGTCTCCGGGGCGCCGATGGCTTTTCGATTCGCGATCCCAAGGCCCATCGATCGGAGGACAATACTTCGGGAGAACCTCACTACGGCGACCTAACGAACATCCTGGCCCGGGCGATCGCCTGAAAGTTACGTCATCAAGGAGCGAACATGGACACCACGGCCCACTTCGAGAACATCCCCCAAGAGATCGCCAAGCGGCTAACCGCGGCAACCGCTCACATCGTCGCCGCCGTCGCAGGCTTCACCGACCGCGACCTGTTCGATCTGCTGTGCAAACAGGCCGGTCGTGGTCTCCAGGTACAACTGGCCGTGCCGAACGATCCGCACAACGTCGGCCCTGGACGCCTCAATTTCCAGCGTTTGCAGGACAGCGGCGGCGAGGTCTTCCTGCTCCCCGTGGACGACAACCGTGCCCCGACGCTCGATCACAACTTCTGTGTCATCGACCAGGCCACCGTCATCACCGGCTCTTACCCCTGGACCCAGCCGGCACAGGACAACCCGGATGGGCTCGTCCTCGTCATCACGGATGACACCCCCAAGGGTTCCGGCAGCGACAACGATCTCAGCCGCGCCATCGCCGCCGACTATCTCGACGCCTTCCAAACCTTGCTACGCGACCACGGTCTCGGCTTCCAGGGCATCGACCCCGCCGAAGTCCGCCGCCGCCTGGAAATCGTCCGCAACCTTCTGCTGCTGGAAGACTGGGACACCTTGAACGCCCAGCTCGACAAGCTCCAACCCGCCCGCCACGCGCTGGGGCTCGACCCGCTGTTCGCCGCCCTGCAAGACCAGCACAGCGACGATGCCCTGACCTGGATCGATGACTATCTCACCGGCAGCGCCGAACGCGCGCCCGTCAAACATCAACAGACCGCCCTGCTGCATCTCGCCCTGCGCGCCCTGGATCTGCAACGCAACGCCCTGCGCGACGAGCAGGCCGAGATCGAGCGTCAGATCCACGCCTTCTCGCTCCGCGCCAGCCACGCGCTCGGCGACCTGACCAGCCGTTATCTGGAGCTGCAAGCCGAGAAACAGCGCCGACAGGCCGCGGCTAATCCGACCCTCCAAGCGGAGGCTGACCGCGCCCAAGCCGACTACGCGCAATATCGCGACGCCAACGCCCGCGCCCACGAGACACCGCCGCCCCCGCCGCTCAAGGCCGAAGACCTGGGCGAACTGAAACGCCTCTATCGCGAGGCCAGCCAGCGTTGTCACCCGGACAAGGTGCATGCGGAAGATCAGGCGCGCGCCGGCGAGCTTTTCATCCAGCTCCAGGCCGCGTATCGCAACAACGATCTCGCCACCGTGCAGGCCATCCATGCCAGGGTGCGCGAAGGGCAACTGTTCGTTGCGCACGGCGCGCCCCTGACCGATGCCGAGACGCTGCAACACGCCATTGTGGTGCTGCGCCACGACCTCGACCAGCTCATGGCCGAGCTTCTGGCGCTGCGCCGCACCGACACCTATCAGACGCTCAAGGCGCTGACAGACTGGGACGCCTATTTCGACGAACAGCGCCTCACGCTCGAAGAAACCGTCTTCCAGCTCGAAGCGGAACTGGCCCGGATGGGATGGCGGGACGCGGATCCGGAGGGTCAGGACATGGCCGAACGCGCCCGGTTCAAAGCCTTCCTGCACGCGCACCCACAGTTTCTGATATCGGGCCTGTCCGGTCATGCCCCCCTCGGTTTCGCGCTGCTCAAACGCTATCCGCAGCGCTGGGATTGGCAGGCGCTCTCCGCCAACCAGACCCTGCCGTGGAGCGCGGCGCTGCTTGCACACCTGACCGATCGCTGGGACTGGTCAGCCCTGTCCGCCAATCCAGCGCTGCCCTGGACTCCGGAGTTGATCGAACGCTTTGCGAATCGCTGGGACTGGGACGCGCTCTCCGACAATGCCGCACTCCCCTGGAGTCTGGAGCTGATCGAATGCTATGCCGACCGCTGGCAACCGAGTGTCGCGCGGCATCTCGCGGCGCTCTGGCAGCGCCTGCACCGGCAGGACATCGTGGAGTTGATGGACAGCTTGTCCGACCCGCTGGAAGAAGACCCGGACGACGCCGACGGGTTTCCGGATGATGACGAATGCCCGTTCTGACGTGCCTGACCAATTGATGATCGATCGACAGAACGCCCCAGTCCATCGCGGCGCATCGGTTGCGACCTGGCCGAGACGATAATCATGCTGGCGACGGATCAGCCGCCCCTGTCCACCGACTGACGAGCAGAATCGATCAGGAGAATCCATGCAATGAGTGACGACTTACCCCATCCCCCACGCGCCCTATTGCCCGCCACTGGCCGGGCTCTGGCGCAGGTCACGGATCGAATACTCGCAGTCGCAACCGCTGCCAAGGACGAGGCCGAGCGCGAGCGGTTCAAGGCGTTGCTGCGGAGGCATCCGGAGTTTTTGGTGAGGCACCTATCAGATTACCACCCACTTGATGCCGAGTTGATCGAGCGCCTCACTAATCGATGGGATCGTGATATTGAGTATTCGTATACCGACCCTCTCGGTCAGGATCTTTTTTATCATCAATGGAATATGTGGAAAAACGGACTTTCCTGTAATAAAGCTTTGCCCTGGAGCCTGGATCTCATTGAGCGCTTTGCTGATCGATGGCAGTGGGGATGGCCTGGGCTGTCCGATAACCCAGCTTTGCCCTGGAGCCTGGATCTCATCGAACGCTTCGCCGATCGGTGGGAGTGGGGAGTACTTGGGCTGTCCACTAACCCAGCTTTGCCTTGGAGCCTGGATCTTATCGAACGCTTCGCTGATCGGTGGGAATGGGGAGAATATGGGCTATCCCATAACCCAGCTTTACCTTGGAGCCTGGATCTCATCGAGCGCTTCGAGGATCGTTGGGATTTTGAAGGTTTGCTTTTTCTGGACCTGCCAATTTGGCGTCTTCTGCGCCGTCAAGACATCATCGAACTCATGGACGCACTGCCTGCCCTTCCGAATCAAGAAAATCAGCCAAAACCATCTGGTTCCACTAGCGAACTGACTGATTTAGAAGACGATTTTCTTTAGCCGAGCCCAGCCAGAGTCGAATGCGTTCATCAATAGCGACTGCTAATCAATTTCCATTCATCCGCTCGGGATGCGGCTAAGATCGAATGATTTTTGTATATGTTGAAATCACACCTGGCATCAAACGCATAATCCTTTGAGAATCATTATGGGAAGAGCTAAAGACGAACTGATCGAGACGATGGAGCGTGGCTGGTATGAATTAGACACCAAAGTCTGCTCCGATTGCGTTCAAGATGTGTTTCTTAAATCGTTGATTGAACATAGTAGCGAGCCTGGCGCTTGCTCTTACTGTACGTGTAACTCAGAAAGCCCTATCGTGGCACCAATCAATGTAATACTGCCAGTCATAGCAAGAACCATCTCAGCTTACTTCAAAGAGCCCGCTGACGCAGGCGTACCTCGGGATGGTGGCGGTTGGCTTGTCGATCCCATCGAGACAAGAGAGGCGCTCTTTCACTTAGGGCTCGAGTGTAATGAAGATCTCTTCGAGGATCTTGCGGAGGCATTCATAAACCAAGATTGGGTGCCATCCGTAGAGGGGAATTGGTCATCGCTGCATCCGCACGAGGAACTATCCTGGTCCTGGAACGAATTCACTCGCATCGTCAAACATCAAACGCGCTATTTTTTTCATGACCTTGATCAAAAAGAGCCGTGGGAATATCCGCCGCAAGCAATCCTGAGAAGTGTTGGTGCCTTGGTAGAAGAGCATGGTCTGTTATTTAAATTGCCAGAGGAATCAAAATTCTATCGGGTACGGCCACGTGAAAATCATGCCAATTGGGAGATTTGCCCCAAGGAAATGGGCGCGCCACCAAATAACAAGGCACGCGCCGGAAGAATGAATCCCGCTGGCATCAGCTACCTGTACCTTTCCTTTGACCTTGAAACCGCATTGGCTGAAGTTCTACCTCGCCCGCCCTGTGATGCAGCTTATGCAGAATTCGTGACCAACCGCGATCTTACGGTCATTGATTTTTCCCGACCCCCTGATTTGCCATCAATCTTCGATCATGACCGCAAGCGGGAACGTGAAGAGCTAATTTTTATAAGCAAGTTTGTGAAAGACATCAGTACGCCGACAAAAAAAGACGGCAATGAACACATCGATTATGTGCCGTCACAGATCATCTCTGAATTCTTTGCCATGACTGTTTTCGAAGGTTCCGCAGCAAAGGTCCAAGGCATGATCTATCCAAGCGCCGTTCAAAAAGGAGGGCGCAATCTCGTTTTATTGTATCAATTCGTTAGTAAAAACTATGCACTTTAGTGCAAGACTTTTAGTATACTCTCATTTATGAGGTCTTACAGAAAAGCATCGCACACTGTTCATGACTTGAAAGTCCACCTGATTTGG
>NZ_NRRG01000030.1 GCF_016583575.1 Thiocystis violacea | reverse complement strand
CCCCCAACCCGATCCGGACTGGCGACCGGCCGCCCCGAGCGCCTTCGAGCTGGCCCTGCGGCGCCTCTCCGGCTGGCCCCGGCTGATCGTCCCCTTCCTGCTCCAGAACATCGGCTGGTTCGTCGGCGCCTTCTGTTTCGTCTCCGGGGCGCTCTTTCTGATCGCCAACACCAGCGGCTTCGTCAATGCCCTGGTAGTCTTCGCAAGTCTGGTCGGCGCGACCGCCTTTCTCCTCTGGGCCGGCTATCAATTCCGACGCAAGGGCGAGGCGCTGGTTGTCGCCAGTAGCATGCTGCTGACGCTCGGCATGCTGCTGGCCCCGCTCGACCTGGCGGTCGCCATCCGGCTGATCGACGCCAGCGGCGGCGAGGACCTTCTCCTGTTGACGAGCCTGGGCCTGACCGCGCTCACCCTGGCGGGTTTCGCCTGGGCCGCCGCCCTGAGCAGCGCCCTCATGGATCCGGCCCTGCGCGGGCGCTTCCCCTGGCTGCTGACGGCCCTGGCCGCCATGCAGCTGGCCCTGCCGCTGGCCCGCGTCGCGCCGGACTGGCCGGCGCTCGCCGCCCTGCATCTCGGGCTGCTGGCCCTGCTCGCCCTGGGGCTCGCGACCTTCTCGCGCGAGTGGCTGCGGCGGCTCTTCGTCGACCAGCGTCTGACCACCTACTTCGCCGCCGGTCTGCTGATCTATACGGCGACGGTCTCCTTCGTCCATCTCACCTGGAGTTGGCCCGCGACCCTGCCGGCCGGCTACGGTGGCCCCTTCCTGATGGCCGTCTGCGCCCTGCTCTTCCAGGTCGACGCCGCCTTCAAGGAATGGGTGAACAAGTACACCTTCCTGTCGCGATTCACGCTGGCGCTCCACGGACTCGCGGCGGTCGCGATCGCGATGGCGCTCCCGAGCACGCCGGCCATTCTTCTGACGCTCGCGATCGGCGCCCTCCTCCATGGCTGGGTGACCTGGCGTTATCGCACGGCGATCCCGCTCTATCTGCTGCTGGGCTGTCTGGCCGGACTCCACGCCTTTGGCCTCCTGGGGCGGCTGCCCCCGGCCTGGCACGAGCTGGCGAGCCTGCCCGCGCTGCTGGCGCTGGCGGCCATGGCGCGCTGGGCCGCGACGCGCTCGCGGACCATCGCCCGGCAAGCCCTGATCGGTGGGGGCGCCTTACTGATCGCGGTCACGCTCTGGAGCCTGGTCCAGGGCACGCCCGGCTGGGTCGGGATGGCCACCGGGGCCACGGCGGCGCTGCTGCTGTTCCAGACGACCCGTCTCGCCCTGAGCCTGCCCGACGCCAATCCGCGCTGGACCCTGGCGGACCTGGGCGTGGTGGCGCTGGCCTCGGCCGCCGTCGCCTACGCCCCCACCTGGGCACCCCTCGCCTGGGAGACCCGAACCGCCTTCGGGCTTTTGGGGCTGGCCGCGCTCTGGAGCGCACTCGGGCTTCTGGCGCGCTGGCCATCGACGCTCGGGCGCGCCCTCTGGATCCGGTCCGCCCAGATCAGCCTGACGCTGGCGCTGGCGCTGGGCGTGCTGGCCTATGGGTCGGCGCCGCTGGGTCATCCGCAACCCATCCTGCTGCTGGCGCTGGCCGCGTCCCTGCTGCTCTGGCTCGGACTGGGACAGCGTCGCCAGGCCCCGATTTACGGCGCGCTCCTGCTGGCCGCCGGCATCGGGGTGCTGATCAAACAGGGTTACTTCCCCGGACCCAGTAGCGGACTGAGCGAGTTCCTCGCGGTGTCGGCGCTCTGGACCTTCCTCGCCTGGCAGGGATGGCGGAATCGTCGCCGCCGCGAGATCCGCGCCCGTCTGATCGGCGCGGGGACAGGCGCGGAGGAACCGGCGCTCCTGGATCCGATCCGTGTCCCGCTGGAGCGGGCGATGGCCCTGCTCTGGACGCTTGGACTGGTCCATTTCGGCCTGCGTGTGCTCAATGACGCCGACGGGACGGCCGGGACGCTGGTCGCGCCGCTGGCGGTCCTGAGCGGGCTGCTGGTCATGGGGCACTTTCATCTCTATCACTGGACCGCCCTGCCCGTCCTGCTGGGTCTCGCCGGCCCGCTGATCGCCTTGGATCGGGCCGGCGCGGAACCGCCCTGGTTCGCCGCCGCCCTCATCCACGTCCTGCTCGCCTGGCGGGTCGGGGTCACGCTGCTGGCGAGACCGCTGGTCTGGCGGCTCGCGGAGATCGCCGGCTTCACCCAGAGCGACTGCGGCGGCGGTCGGCAAGCGGCGGAGCGGAGTCTGCGCGGACTGGCGCTGATGGTCGCTGCCCTGAGCGTCGCCGCCAGCCCGGCACTCTTCCTGCTCGGCTATCCGGCGCCCGAGCTGGTGCCGGCACTCGCCCTGAGTCTGCTGCTCTTCGTCTGGGCCAGTCGGCTTGAGAGGTCGAGGTCGCTGGCGATGGCCGCGCTCGCGACACTGACCCTGGGGGTCTGGCTGATGGCGGCCTGGTGGATGCCGGTCGATCTGATCGGGCTGGGACAACCGCTGATCAATGTCCTGCTGAGCCTGGCCCTGTCGGTCGCCGCGCTGCGATTGGGCCATCTGGAATCCGCCTCGCTGGCCTACTGGCGCGTCCCGCTGCGACAGGCCGGCGGTCTGCTCTACCTGCTGGCCCTGGCCGGCGCGCTGCTCGGGGCCTGGGTCGCGGATCCCGGCCTGCCGATCCTGCTCGTCCTGCTGGGCATCGCCCTCTTCCCGGTAACACGACCGCTCGCGGCGGGGGCCGGCTGGCGCGGGCTGACGCTCCCCCTGCTCCTCGGCGGGCTGACCCTGAGCGCCCTCTCGCGTCCGGGCTGGCCGGCCCCGGAACTCGCCCTTGGCGCCCTGATCTGGGGCTATCTGCTCTGGCTGATCGGCAACCTGATCCTGCCGCGCTGGAATCGGCGCTGGCCGGATTGGGCGGTCACGCCCTTACTCTGGCCCCTGCTGGGTCTGCCCGCCATCCTCGGCGCCGCCGCCCTGGGCTACCTGAGCGGCTCGCTGACCCTGACCACCGCCCTCGCCCTGCCAGCCGCCTACCTGCTGCTCCTGATGCGTAACAGCGGCTGGCCGGGCCTGGGCTGGATCGCCGTCGGCGCGCTGACCGCGAGCGGCGCCCTGGCGGCGGGTCTCCTGGAATGGCAACCCCTGAACCTGGCGCTCGCGCTGCTCTGGACCAATCTGCTCCTGGCGCTGTCCTGGGTCTGGCGACGGCATGGCGCGGCGCTCGCCCGCGCCCTGGGCTGGCGCCCGCACGCCCTGGAGGCCCCGCTGTACTGGATCCCCTTCGCGCTGCTGGCGGGAATCGGTCCGCTGCTGGCCCTGGAGATCCTCGGCTGGCGACTCGCCGCCCTCCCGCTGACGGAGCGCGACTGGTGGCTGACCGGCCTCGCCGCCCTGTTCGCGCTCTCCGCCGCGCATGCGCACTGGCGGCGACCGGGCCGCGCGGGGATTCATCTGCTCATTCTCGCCCTGACCCTGCTGGCCGGCGCACTCTGGCTGGATCTCGCCATCGCGTCCGACCGGCTCCCGCTGGGGCTGGCGCTCTGGAGCGCCGCGCTGCCGCTCCTGGGTCGCTTCGTCGGACGCGGTTCCCAAGTCTGGCGGGAGGCGCTCGATCCCTGGCTGATCGTCCTCCCCCTGCTCGCGCTGGCGCGGCTGTTCGTCCAGCCGGAGATCGACTGGGCGGTCGCAACCCTGACCCTGTCGATCCTGGCGGGGATGTCGCTGGCGCACGGCTGGTGGCGGGACGCCCCGGTCTGGCTGAGGGGCGGTCTCATCCTGCTGCTGGTCGCGAGCCATACCGCCTGGCTGGCCGGAGCGGACCGCGTGACCCTTGGGACACTGGCCGGACTCACGCCCTGGTATGGACTCCAGGCGCTCTTGCTCTGGCTCTTCTGGCCGATGCTCGAAGAGGCGCTGGGCCGGCGCCTGGAGCGACACACCGAAACGGCCTCGCCCGACCGGACCGGCGCGAACCGGCTCCACGAACTCCTGGGCGCGATGACGGACGCGCGACCCTGGATCCTGGTGCTGGGTCTCCTCTGGCTCGGCTGGCACGGCTGGAACCTGGTGGCGGATCGGGCCGGCTGGGGCATCGCCTCCTGGCGGTTCGGGTGGCCGACGGATGCGCTGGCGGCCGGTGCCGCCCTGCTGATCCTCATCGGCGTGGCCGGTCTCGCCGCCTGGCGCCGACCCGAGGCGTCGGGTCCGGTCTATCGGGTCGCCCTGCTCCTGGGCGTCCTGGCGATTTACGCCCGGCTGGCGGTTCTGGGGTTCTCGCCCTTCGGCGTACTCGACACCGCCGTCATCATGGCCGGCGCCTATCTCGCCTTCCTGCCCCACCGGCTCGGCGGCTCTCCAGCGTTTTACAGACTGGCTCTGCTGCTGCCCCTCCTGGCCGTGGCGACCACGCCGCCGCAACTGGCCTCGACCTGGACCGGCGGCACGCTGCTGGCCGCCGCCCTGCTCTATGTCTCGCTCGGTGCGCGCCAGCGTAATCCCTGGCCGCTCTATCTGGGCGTGCTGGCGCTCAACGGCGCCATCTATCTCTGGGCGCCGCTCTGGGCCGAACGCTACGGTCTCTGGCAGTTCCATATCGCCCCGGCGGCCCTCTCCGTGCTGGCGCTGACGCACCTGCACCGGCGCGAGCTGCGACCCAGCGTCCTGACCGGCACCCGACTCGCCGCCCTGAGTCTGCTCTATGCCGGAGCCGGGCTGGATCTCTTCCTGCGTCCCGAGCTGTTTCTCTTCGCGATCGCCCTCGGGCTCGCCCTCGGCGGCATCGTCCTCGGCATCGCCCTGCGCATCCGCGCCTTCCTCTATGGCGGCGTCGCCTTCCTGGTGCTCAACGTCATCGGCCAGCTCTTGCGTTTCTATCCGGACCAAGGCATCGGACGGGCACTTATCCTGATCGGACTCGGCGCCCTCATCACCGGCGGCATGGTCCTCTTCAACCTCAAACGCGAGGCCATTCTCCAGCGGGTGCGGATCGTGCGCGCGGATTTGGCGGACTGGGAGTAATGGAACGCCCCAACCACCGGTCTCGATCCGTCAGGAACACCGCCAGATCCAGCGGAGCCGAGCGCACCCGGCGAAAGCATGAGCGTCCGCCTCAGTCGCGGCATTCGCGCCAGCCTGGTACACGTCTAGGCTCGTAAAGGGGGTTGTTAAAGCAGAGGCATGAGTTACGATCAATCGGTGTCGCGGTCGCTGAAAGGCATCCGCGGGCCATCGAGCTTTCGTCGGATCGTGTCGAAGCCAAGGCTCCGCGCGGGAATAGCCATGTCTTCAAATCAAACCGGGGGTAACCATGACGGATTCCAGACTGAAAGCAGGGCTCTTCTGTTTGACGTCGATCCTTTGCCAACCATTGTACGGCGAGACGATCCGATTGACGGATCCCGTCTGGAAGGAAGTCCCAGGGACGAACCAAGAGACAGACGACGAGGATTTCAACGGCGCCGTGCATATCGAGATGAGCGGTCTCACCAGACGGGGCGAGATATTGGAATTCGATGTTGCCGCGCCGGACAACAGCTATAGCAGAATGGAGGTCGACTGCGCTCAACGGCGCTTTCGCACGATCCGCATGGGAGACTTTCCAAGTCAGCACAGTATCCAGTTCGTCAGGACGGAGGAGCGGTGGAAACGTCTCGACGGACCAAACGGCAACGCAACCGTCAAGCGGATCGTCAGCTTTATCTGTCGCCGCTAGACCGATTCGCCAAACCCCTTCTAGACAAGACATGGCCAGTGCTTGAGGTAATACTTCTGCTCTTTCAGAGTTCAAGTACCAGGTTTTACCCGAACCAGAGGCACAACATGGACAGAACCTTTCATGGATCCGCGGCGGCCATGGTCGCAATGGGTTTATTCTTGCTGCTGTCCATGGCCACGGCCGTCTTTCTGTATCGGACCGAGGGATGGACGCTCATGACCTTCGGTACCATCTCTCTGGTCCTCATGGCCGTCGCGGGCTTCGTGGATACCCTGACGGCCCGTGTCGTCCTCGAACCCGAATCCATCGTCATCGTTCGCAATCTGATCCGTCGGGAGTATGCTCGCATGGCATTCGTCAAGGCGTCCTGGTCAAAGGGGGAGTCAGCGGCTTTACTCACCAGGGATGGAGAGTGGGTCAAGCTTCCTGACGTTGCCGCCGGAGGACCATCCATGGCGAATGCCCTGCGCGCCTGGATGGCCAAGTAAACGCCAGCGTATTTCATTTATAGGCTGAAGCGGCTTTTTGACCGAGCACCCATGGACGCCGTTCAATGGTGCGCCAACCAGGATAGAGTCGGATACGATCGCGAGCCGTGGCACCCAACCTCTAGCAAAGGAATAAGCCGATGAGCATGAATCTTTTTTTCCAATCGTTTCCCCAGGACGACATCGATGCCATGAAGCAGGACAATGGCCTGATTGACGAATGGGTCTGGAGTAATCCTCGATGCTCGACCTCGACCGATGTCGAAACCGCCTGGGATGTATTGAGGACGATACTGGATGGCGCGGGATTCCGAGCGGGCGAGTTTATCGATGACGTCCTATCCAATGGTTGTGAGCTGATCTCGGCGGAACAGGTCCAGGAACAGGCGAAAGAACTCTCCAACTGGACACAGGAGAAGGTATTGGAGGGTTTGAGAAACCTGGATAAGGACGCGGAAGCCTACCACCTGGAAGTTTATATAGATGATGAGGAAGATCTCTTGGGTCAGTTCGACAAGCTGCGGACTTTCTTCAGTGAAGCGGCGGAACAGGAGTTAGGCGCGCTCCTATACGTGGCCTAAAGCGACGAGACACGATAGCGAGGCGTAGTGCCAGCGATCCGAACAGTCGCCAGGCGGAACCATAAGGCGACATCCGGGACGAAACCGCGCAAGTGGGGCGAACCACGGTTCGCGGTTATCGTCGGTTTAACTGATCCTCTGAGGCGCTTTTCACTTTTCCGGTCTAATATGTTTGCTTTTTTTAAGAAGTTCTCTGCCTGATTGACTTATTTCCCATACCCCGCGAGGGCTGTTGTTTAATAGCAGGCCGTCTTTTACCAACGAATTTCTTGCCCATTGAGCTGTGCTTCGCCAACGCGGCATTTGTGGGTCAGAGGACAAGGGCTCATTGTCTACATCCCGTAGAATATTTCTCATTTTATTGAAAACATAATCGAGAACATCTGTCATTTGGGCAGAGCCACCAAAATTTTCGAGTGCTTCTAGAATTGGTTGATAATAAGCATTCTCTCGAGTCCTGAGCCCACGACGCAAACGACCTAAATTACGCCGCTCATTGTGAGTATCAGTGGGTTTCGGTTGTTCTTTTTCGGCAAAGCTTGATTGCCATTCACGATAGAGTGAATTTACTTTAGCGCGAAATTCAGTTACATTTGAAACACGATCCAAAATCTCTTTGGCCTTTTCATAATTTCGGTCTTCAAATGCACCTGATCCGATCTGGCTGAGGCATTCGATTTCGGTCTCAATTTCTTCTAGCAGCATATCAAAAGCCGCTTCAACATTTATTGAATTGCTGTCATTCATTATGAATATGATTTATCAGCCATTATTCGCCTCACGCCCCGGCGCACTAGATAGCGATCCCATCGGAACCGAATGTTAGGCATTTAACACCCCTCTCTCCAGTAAAGCAATTCGCAATAGGTTCTTCGCTTTATCGAAAAGAAGCTTGTTGGAATGTGCATTCAACCAACGAGCACTCCCAGATGTATGTGGAAAAAACACGACTATGCGCTTTCCCCATCCCTCAGTTTTGCCTACGTAGTTTTCGAGACGAGGAGCAGGTACATGCTGGCCTGACATTTCTAAATATGCTTTTAGAGCCGTACTGCCGAGGGTGATAATGATCGACGGATCAGCTAGATCTACCTGCCGCTTTAGAAAGAGTCGGCAATTATTGACCATTGTTGCTGGAGGTTGTCGATCTTCGCATTTCGAAGAAGGGTCGTTAGCCTTCCGGTGTTTTCTACCCGGAAAGCATTTCGCAACTGCGGAAGAGAATACATAACGATCAAATTCGTGAACTCCTAGCTTCGAAAGCTCACCCCTAATTCCCTTACCCGCTTGTCCTTGGAAGGGCCTCCCAGTTCGGTATTCCGTGAGCCCAGGAGTTTGCCCAATAACCATTAGCGGCTTTTTACTAATTCCAGAAACAATCGGCTTGGGTATAATAATTTCGTCCGACTCACATGGGTCGACGTGAAACTTACTCAGAATACTCGCGCATTTTTTGCACGACCCAAGCTCGACATCAAACTGTTTGAATGGATCCATAGCTTGGCTCTCTACTTCCTATGCCCGATGCCTAACCATTGATGATCAGGGCCACCCAGCCTTGATAAGCTGATATTACACGATGTTTCGGGCGATCTTGCCCGATTTTGGGGTCTTCGTCCACTATTAGGGTACGCACGCCCTGATAACCTGATAATTTCGGCCATTTCTGGCAAATGCGCCTGATAACCCCGGCATGTAGGGCCTTATCAGGGCATAAGCACCCTGATAAGTGGATAATAGAACGTACTTATTGGCCGTCGCTACAGCCGTCGCCGGGGCGGACCCGGAGGCTGGTGGATACTGGTCGAACCCGAGGTGCATTTCGTGCGCGACCGGGAGGTGGCGGTCCCCGATCTGGCCGGCTAGCGCCGCGAGCGAATGCCCAGGATCCCCGAGGGCCATCGCTTCGAGGTCGTACCGGACTGTATCCGCGAGATCCTCTCGCCCTCCACTGCCAGCAAGGACCGCGAGATCAAGCGACCGCTCCAGGCCCGGCATGGCCTGGCCCATGTCTGGCTGGTCGATCCGGCCAAGCGCACCCTGAAGGTCCATGCGCTGGGAAACGGGGCTTGGCGGCTTGTGCTCCAGGCTAGCGGCAACGAACAGACCCAGGCTCCACCCTTCGTCGAATTTACCCTGGAACTCGAATCCCTGTGGCTCTAGAACGGCGTCGCCCGCGACTGACGATCCCGCCGCCAGATCGAGCGCCTCGCGCGGCACTGGAGCGCCGCACCCTCGACGGCGAAGCCGCCACGCCCGACGAGCGACGGCTGATCCTGGATGCCATGGACTCGGCGACCAACAGCCTCGCCCTGGGCGAATCGAACCGCGAGGAGATCCTGATTGCGCGGCGCATCCCGCTGGTCCGCGAGTCGATCAGGATGTTTGCCCTGATGAACGACCAGCGCCGCTACCTCGGAAAGGCCGTGTCCCCGTTTGGGTCTACCCCCAACCGGCTGGTCCCCACCTTGTCGTGGCCTGTATCATAAGCGCGACGGGGTCGGCCTCGAACCATTCATCAGCACTGGCTGCCCCCGATCAATCCGGCCCACAATCCAGAGGTATCCCATGAAAGCTCCGTTCCGTCGCGCCATCCTCGTGTCCTTACTGTTGCCACTCGGCAGTGCGGCCGAGCCGCTCGATGGCGCCTTAATCTACACCGGCAAGACCTGCGCCACCTGTCACGGCCAGGACGGCGATACCCCGACCATGACGGACTATCCGCGCCTGGCTGGGCAGAGCGCCGACTATGCCTATATCCAGATGCTCGACATCAAGAATGGAGTGCGCAACAACGGCAAGAGCGAGGGCATGCGCCCGGTGATGAACGTGGTGAGTGAAGCGGAGATGCGGGCCATCGCCGACTGGCTCGCGACGCTCAAATGACCGTGCGCGAGCGCGGACGAACAGAAGCCACGCCGGCCAGTGCCCTCTTGGCCGAAGCCGCCCTTGGTGACACGACTGTTCACGGCCGTTCCGACCGAACCTGTTGAAATCCAGGCGATCCTAGGCGATCAGGCGACACTCGAACTGGCCGGCGCGGCGACGATGCCGGGATCCTGACGCCCTCCAGTCGTGTCTTAACCGACCGAACCGGGGTGCGATCGACAGGCGACCTCTCGCTCCTTGATGGGAAACCCCTCCGGTGGCCTGACCCTGTTCCTGGCCGCGCTCGGCGCGGGTTCGCCGCGGCCGTTGCGATCGGAAGCCCTGTTGGTCGGAGATGTTCCTCTTCGCGGTCGCCCTCGCCAGCATCGTCCTCGGCGTCGCCTTTCTGGTGCTCGACGTCATCGGCCAGCTCTTCCGCTTCTATCCGGACCAAGGCATCGGACAGGCACTCATCCTGATCGGACTCGGCGCCCTCATCACCGGCGGCATGGTCCTGTTCAACCTCAAACGCGAAGCCATTCTCCAACGGGTGCGGATCATGCGCGCGGATCTGGCGGAGTGGGAGTAAGGCGATTTCCGGGAACGTCCGTACCCGACCGAAAGCTCCGGAAATGGACAGGATTAACAGGATTCTTCAAGATTTACAGCTTTACAAACAAAGCGTTATAAATCCTGTCAATCCTGCGAAATCCTGTTAATCCTATCTATGACCGGGCGGATCACGGGTCGGCCCGGAGACCGGGCGACCTGTCACATCGGCCGGGAAGCCGAGCCAATCCGCCTTTTTTGAGTCGCGTTGACACCTTGACAGCCCTGCGTAGAATACCGGATGGGCAGTGCCAGAATTAATAAAACTTTGTTTTTATTATGCCTTCAAGGTGATTTGATATTTGATCAGATTGTCCGGGCGGTTCGGAGACGACCGACGGTGCGGTCACGATCGAGGGCGCCGCATGGATTTCGCGTGAACCTAGGTTATTTCAATCAGAAAGAAGCTATCAACTCTCGACTTTGGCCATTTTTGCAGCACTCCAGCGGGGTAAGTGCCTGAAAAATCGTGAGGGCAGAAAATTAGAGGCGGTCGGGAGGCCCGAAACGACGGAGTTGGACCCCTCGCTAATTTCTGAGCACATCACAAGCCGTTGATTTTAAATGACCTAATGTCCGCTAAAAGGCTCTTTGGGATCTCAGTAGGTCGACGTAGTTATGAATTACATCATGTTACGGCTGACAGAAGGGCGTCATAGCGTCGCATACCAAGCCACATTAGCAGGCTCTGGAGCGATTCCTTGCTCTGCCGAAACTTCAAATCAATGACTTACGCTACTTTCAAGCGCTGTTATAGAGCCGTTTTCTTTTTTCCAGAACGCTCTATCATGCTGTTTTTAAAGAAATACGCCACCTACTGAATTCCCAGAGAGCCCGCTAAAAATGGCCAAAGTCGAGTCAACTGTTCCTTAATTATTTTCTATAACTGACCATAATTGCTTCTATGAGCAAGACTTACCGCATCAACGTCACGCGCACCCTGCACGCTGATGTCCCGCCTGAACTCACGCCGATCTGTCAGGCGATGGGCTATCTGCGCGGGGACATCTGGCGACGCTACGGTGCGCTCGGTAACGTCGGACGCTCCGCCCTGGACATCCGCAAGGACATCGTTGCTCGGAATCTGTACGGGCCGCTGCCGGTCGACGGGACGATTCGCAACGAAACGACCAAGGATGTCGTCAACGATATTCTGACCTACAAGGCCGCCGCCAAGCTCAAGGTTCGGCAGGCCATCGCCGCCCGCACGACCGACCCGATCGAGCGTAAGCGGCTCTACACCCGGCTCAAAAACGATCAATGGCTGGACGATCCCTTTCTGCACCGCCAGATGCGCGCGCACTTTCGACATGGCGTCAGTCACACCGCCAATCAGTTCATCGTGCGCTCCGACAAGCACGCGTCGGCGATCGTGGACGGGCGGCTGGTCATCACGATCCGGATCGCCAAACAGTACGGCATGGACATTCGCTTGATCACGACCAGCAACGGAAAACACGTCGATCTCACCGGCTGCAATCTGCGCATTTGCGTGAAGGACGGCTTCACCGAGATCCACTATGCCACCGACAAGGGCGCCGGGCGTCCGCACGGTGAGCAGGCGCTCGGGGTCGATAAGGGTTACACCGAGGCGTTCACCGATTCCGACGGCGAGGCGCATGGCACAGCCTTCGGCGCCGTGCTCACCGACTACAGCGACGCAGCCGCCAAGACCGGCAGGCCGCGCAACCAACTCCATGCGCTGGAGAAGAAGCACCGCGCCGCCGGGCGCATCGCCAAGGCCGACCGGATCCGCCGCGGCAACCTGGGGCGCAAAAAGATCGACGCGCGCCGGTCGCGCGCGAAAAAGCGCCTGCGCACGATCGCCTATCAATCCGCGCACTCCATCGTGGACAAGGCGGCGCTGGTGGTCTCCGAAGATTTAACCTCGCCCATGGCCAGCCAGGTGCCATGGAAGCGATACAACCGACGCATGAGTGGATGGGCGAAAGGCGTGTTAGCCGAAGCCCTCGACTCGGTGTGCGAGCAGCGTGACGCCAAGCATGTCTTGGTGAATGGTGCCTATACGTCGCAAATGGACTCGACCACCGGGTTGCTGCAAGGCAAGCGCGTTGGCGATAAGTTTTACCGGGTGACCGGGGACGTTCTTCAGGCGGACCACAACGCGGCTCTGAACGTGCTGGCGCGCCTCGCCGATCCCGAGATCAAACGATTCACGCCGTATCGGGACGTGAAGCGGCGGCTACTGGCACGTTCTCCGGCGCCACTGAGCGTCAAGAGGCTTGAGTTGGGCGATCCGTCGCGTCAACCAAGTGCGGATAAGTCCATTGAGCAAGTTTGCTCAAGATAAATGGAACAGCATTAAATGCCAAACACCATTCGTTTTTCGCGCACATTGATCCCACGCGCATCGATCGCCCGCGCACTGATCGCCGCGGCGACGGGCGCGGTCGTCCTGGCCGGCTGTTCGAGCATGCAGGCCACGCCCATGATGCCGACCTATCCGGCACAGATCGGCGGCCGGGGCGGAGTCTCGGTGGAGGGGGACAGCATCTGCCGTCAACAGGCCTATCAGGCGGCGGAAAAGGCCAAGCAGGATAACGTGAACAAGGAGATCGCTTTCACCGCGATCGGCACCATCGCCGGGGCCGTGATCGGCAATCAGGTGAGCGTTCCCAGCGGTGGCCCAAGGGGGCCGAGAGGTCCGGGTGGTCCTGGTGGTCCAGGTGGCCATCGTGGACCAGGCGGTCCCGGTGGTCCAGGCGGCCGGCCAGGCAGTCACGACCTGGCGGAGGCTGGCGCGCTCGCGGGCGCCGCCACGGGCGCGGCCATGAGTCAGAGCACGTTGCAGGATACTCAGCAGACCTTCGACATCTATTACAACAACTGCATCGAGCGTTATCGTTCCAACGGTTACTGATCGGAGGTTCCTGGCCGATCGTCCCGCCCCTGGTATCCCCGTGGCACCGCGCCTATCCGACGCGCGGGCCACGGGGATTTCGCTTCCAAGGTGGCGTTCGAGGATCATCAAGCCCAGGATGATTGGCTACCGGTTCGCGATAGGTGACGGCGCGCACGATTGATTCCGACCGATGGGCGGCACCCCCGCGCATCCTCGGCAAACGACTCCAGGCTCACGGCCGCGGATCGGGCGAGCCGGGCAACAGCGGTGGAACCTCGCACCATGGATAAGATCGATTCATTTCAAACCCAATTCGCCGACCCGGACAGCCTCTTTCTGGAGGTCAATGGCTTTCGGATCCATTACAAGCGTCGCGGATCCGGCCCGACCTTGATCCTCTTGCTGCACGGCAGCTTTCTGAGCCTCAAATCCTGGAGCCAGGTCGTCGAGGCGCTGGCAGGGCAAGCGACGGTCGTGGCCTTCGATCGGCCGGTGTGCGGTCTGACCTCGCGCCCGCTGTCCAGCGGGCGCGGTCCCTCGCCCTACAGCGCCGAGTCGCAGAGCGATCTGGTCGCCACGCTGATTCCCGCCCTGGGTTTCGAGCGCGCCGTCCTGGTCGGCCACTCGACCGGCGGGACCGTCTCGCTCATGACCGCCCTGCGTCATCCGGAGCGGGTGCAAGGGCTGGTTCTGGTCGGGGCGATGATCTATAGCGGCTATGCGACCAGCCAGGTGCCCGCGCCCATGCTGGCGGTGATGAAGGCCCTGAAACCGGCCTTCACACGCTTGATGGGATTCATGATCAAGCGGCTCTACGAGCCGGCCATTCGGAAGTTCTGGTATCGCCAGGAATGCCTCTCCGACGCGAAGATCGCCGAACTCAAGCGCGATTTCATGCACGGTCCCTGGGACAAGGCCTTTTTTGAACTGTTTCTCGCGTCCCACAAACTGGATCTGGACGGCCGTCTGGGCGGATTGAGCCTGCCCACGCTGGTCGTGACGGGCGAGCACGACCGGGCCGTCAAGCCCGAGGAGAGCCGGCGGCTGGCGCAAGCCATCCCTGGCGCCGCGTTGCGGGTCATCCCCGATGCCGGCCATCTGCCGCACGAAGAGAGACCCGAGGCGTTCCTGGCGGAGACGCGCGACTTCCTGAACCAGTTCGGACGAGGGCTCTGAAATGTCCGCGCGCGGTCAACCCCGGCGACCGGATTCGCGATGAAGCTGAGCCGTCTATCGGCCGTCTTCTCGGTCACCCTGCTCTTGATGCTGGGGGCCAACGGGGTTTTCACGCTGCTGGTGTGGAATTCGCACGTACTGCTGAACGCGGCCCAGGACCATCGCCAGCGCGCCTTGGTGCTGGTGCAGGCGCTCAGACAGGAGACCGAACTGCTCGGGCGCCTAGTCGGACTCTACGCCAACTCCGGCGAGCCTCGGTTCCTGCTCTACTACTACGACATCCTGGGCATCCGCGAGGGTGAGAAGCCGGCGCTCGCGCACCCCCACCCCACCATCTACTGGGAGCAGGTCATCGCGGGCGATGTCGAACATCGACTCGCGGACACGGGCCAGCGCCAATCGCTCCAGGAGCGGATGCGTTCGCTCGGATTCAAGGATGCCGAACTGGCGGCGCTCGAACGGGTGCTGGAGGCGAACGAGGCCCTGAAGGAGGTCGACCAGATCGCCTTCGCCGCGACCCAGGGACTCTATGACCCGACCAGCCAGGAGTTCGTCTCCGATGGCCGGCCCAACCGGGTCTACGCCAGGGAGCTGATCGACAGCCGCGATTACAACCGTCTGCGGTTGCGGCTGTCCGAGGCGATCGAGGAACCGCTGACCCTGGTCGACCAGCGCACCGGCGCCGAGCTGATGTCCGCGCGCGGGAGGCTGCAAGCCTGGATCTGGGCCTCCGCGCTGGGATTCCTGCTCATGGTCCTGCTGGTGGGCGTCGGCATCCGCGCCCTCGCCCGCAACGTCCTGCGTCCGGTGGAACGGCTGCGCTCCGCCGCTGGACTGCTGGCCGAGGGACGGTACGACGCCCGCGCCGGACGTCTGGATGGGGTGGAGGAACTGGAGGTATTGGGAGCCATCCTGGACGACATGGCGAAGGCCGTCGCGGCGGACATCGAGCAGCGGGAAGCGGTCCAGCGGGAGCTGGAACAGGCCCGTCAGAGGGCCGAGGCCGCGACGCTCGCCAAGAGCCGCTTCCTGGCCAACATGAGCCATGAGATCCGCACCCCCATGAACGCCGTGATCGGGATGATCCACCTGGCGCTCGACACCCAGCTCGACCGAGCGCGACGGGATTATCTCTCCAAGGCCCAGTCCGCCGCCCAGTCACTGCTCGGCATCCTCAACGACATCCTCGATTTCTCCAAGGTCGAGGCTGGCCGGATGGAGCTTGAACGGGTTCCGTTTCACCTGGAGCATGTTCTCGGCGAGGCCCTGCTGATGGTCCAGCAGCGCGCCCAGGAACAAGGCATCGAGTTGCTGTTCGACGCGCGCGGACTCGGGATGGCGGGCGATGGCGGTGAACTGCTCGGCGATTCGCTGCGTCTGCGCCAGATCCTCGTCAACCTGCTCTCGAACGCCGTTAAATTCACCCACGCCGGCCATGTCCGGCTGACGCTGGAGGTGGTCGAGGACTATGATCGGGAAACGCGACTGCGGTTCGCCGTGGAGGACACAGGGATCGGTATGAGCCAGGAGCAACTCGCCAGGCTCTTCGAGGAATTCTCCCAGGCGGATGGTTCCACGACCCGTAAATATGGCGGCACCGGGCTCGGGCTGGTCATCTCCAAGCGCCTGGTGGAGATCATGGGCGGCCGGCTCGAGGTCGTCAGCACGCCCGGCCAGGGTTCGATCTTCGCGTTCACGGTCGGCTTCGCGCGCGTTTCGGAGTCGAGCGGATCGGCTCGAATTCCGCCCGAGGTCGCGGAGCTGCGGGCGCTCGTGGTGGACGACTACCCACAGGCACGGTCGGTCGCGACGACACTGCTGCGGCATTGCGGCGTGCGCCGCGTCGATGAGGCCGAGGGCGGCGACGAGGCGCTTGAGCGGATCGTCGCGGCTTGGTCGACGGGTGACCCCTACGAGCTGCTGATCCTGGATTGGGTGATGCCTGGCCTGGACGCGGAAGCCGTGCTGAAAGCGCTGGGCGAGCGCCGGATTCCGGCGCCCCGGCACACCCTCATCGTCTCGGCCTACGACCTCGCGGCGATCGGCGAGCCGGCCGCGCGACTCGGAGCGACCGGGTTCATCGGCAAACCACTCATGCCGTGCCTCCTGCGCGAGCGACTGAGACATCTCGGCGAGGCGCCGGCGCTGGAGGCCACGAGACCGCTCGACAGGCCGGTGGGATTGCTGCGCGGCATGCGAATCCTGCTGGTGGAAGACAACCCGCTGAATCGGCAGATCGCCGTCGAGCTGCTCAGGAAACAGGGCGCGCTCATCGATGTCGCCGTCAATGGCGAGGAAGCCCTCGCCCGGCTCTCGGAGCATCCGGCGAACCATTACGCGGCCGTCCTCATGGATCTTCAGATGCCCGTGCTCGACGGCTACGAGGCGACCACCCGACTGCGCTCGCAAAACCGTTACGCGGACCTGCCGATCATCGCCATGACCGCGCACGCCATGGCCGAGGAGCGTCAGCGCGGGCTGGATATGGGCATGCAGGGTTATCTGGCCAAACCCTTCGAGCCGAGCGAACTCTTCGCCATGCTCGCCGCCTATCGCCCAACCGTCGCGGACGATGAGATCCCAGCCCCGGAATCCGCGCCCATCACCCAGGAGCCGCCCGACACGCTGCCGGACATCCCCGGCCTGGACATCCAGGAGGGCCTGATGCGCACGGGTGACGACCCGGTCTTCTATCGAACGCTGCTGGGCCAGTTCCATCGTCAATACCGGGATATCACGACGACACTCCAGGCCGCCCTGGACAGTGGCGACTGGCCAGGGACGCTTCGCCAGGCCCACACCCTCAAGGGCCTGGCGGGCACCCTGGGAATGGTCGAGATCGCCATTGCCGCCTGCGCGCTTGAAAAGGCCGCGAAATCACGCGATCCCGGAACATTTGGACGACTCACGACATTGATCGAGCATCTGAATCCGGTGCTGGACCGGCTGCCTGGTCTCGCCACCGCGCCGGCCCGTTCCGAATCGACGGACGTCCCCTCCCAGTCCGGCTCGCCCCCCGCCGATGTAGCGACGGAGTTCAAGCGCTTGATGGAGCTACTGGCGGAGGGCGATATCGAGGCGACGGATCTCTGGAGACAGCATGCCGAAAGCTTCAGCCGGGTTCTGTCATTCTCCACCCGGCAACGGGTCAAGCACGCCCTGGACGGCTTCGACTTCGACAGCGCGCTCGCGATGCTCGAGAACGAGGCGGACATCACGGTGAAACTGGCCGACGATTGAGACAATAACGATGCGGACAGCTCCGACACAGATGCGGTTATCGACGGCGAACCCGCTGTTCCGGCGGATCTTCCTCGCCGCCTGGCTGGTCCTGGGTCCGCTCGCGGCCAGCGCCGAGGTAGAGGTCTCGGGGTTTGGAACCCTGGGCGGGGCGCGCTCCGATCAGGATTTCATCTACCAGCGCTACATCCACGACGGAGGAACGCTGAACCGCGATTCGCTGGCCGGTCTCCAGTTGGATGCCCGTCTAACCGACGCCTGGCGCCTCACCCTACAGGCCAAGGTCGCCCCCTCGACCCATGACGACAATGCCTGGGAACCCACCCTCAGTTGGGCCTTTCTCTCCTGGCGCCCCAGCAATGATCTGCTGCTGCGCGCGGGCAAGCTGAGACTGCCGCTGATGCTTTACTCGGCCAACAGCGACGTGGGGACCACCTTCGACTTCGCGCGCCTCCCGAGCGAGGTTTACTCCCTGTTGCCGACGACGGACCTCAAGGGATTGTCGTTCGCGAGAACCTGGCTCGATGGCGAGCGTGAATGGATGCTGGAAGGCTATCTCGGCCGGGCCCATACCGACTGGCGCTACCATCTGCGAGAGGATATCGAGCCCCTGTTTTCCGCCGGAACCCTGTACCTTGGATACGACGTGGAAATGGTCGGAGCCGTTCTGTCGCTGCGCGATGAAGAGAATACCTGGCGTCTTGGCCTGCACCACGCCGATTTCGAGTGGGATCTTGGGCCGGTGCCGAGCCGCTTTCCTTACGTCTCCATCGCGCCTGGGCTCGGTTACTATCAGGTGTCGGAGGCCCTCCCTGGGCCTGGCCTCCCTAGCATCGACAGCTACGACATCTATGTGCTGACGCTTGGCGCCGAGATCGCGCTGCCTCGCGATTTCCGGCTGGTGGGCGAATATGGGCGGCGCCGATTCACCAATGCCACCACCGGGCCGGATACCAGCGCCGCTTATCTGGCGCTGCTGAGGCGCGTGGGGCGCTGGACCCCCTACATCTACTGCGCGGGCATCCGTTCGCATGACGAATCGCTGGATATGATCGACGATCTCAACGACACCAGGGTTCCCGCAATGATCCCCGGAGCCGCCTCGATCAATGCCGCCCAGCGCGTGGGTAGCGATCTGCTAAGCCCCTACGACCAGTATTCCCTGGCCATCGGAACCTCCTACAGCCTCTCGCCCACCAGCAAGCTCAAGGCCGAATGGACGCACACGCGCACCGGGCGCCTCTCGACGTTCGTCGATGCTCCCGCGAGCGAGGATAGTGGGGGGCGGCAGGTCAATGTCTTTTCCCTTTCCTACAATTTCACGTTCTGATGTAGAGAGATGGCCGGCCGGTCCCGCCGGCCTTTCGCGATCCAGTCCACCATCTGGGCGGAGCCCATCATCGCCCCCCCAGGGACGCAACCGCTGGACCAGACAATGGATGGTTAAACGATGTTGACACTACGGAATGAACGCCCGACCGTGCTGGTGGTCGACGACACGCCGGCCAACCTGAGTTTGCTTGCCCAGATGCTCAAGACCGACTATCGGGTCAAGACCGCCACCAGTGGCCAGCGGGCGCTGGACCTGGCGATGGCCGCGCCGCCCGACATGGTGCTCTGTGACGTCATGATGCCGGGCCTGAGCGGCTTCGACGTCTGTCGCCAGCTCAAGGCCCATCCAGCCACGGCCAGGGTTCCGGTCATCTTCGTCACCGCGGCCATGGACCTGGACGACGAGCGGCTCGGCTTCGAGGTCGGCGCCGTCGACTACATCCACAAACCGCTGACGCCTCCCATTGTGCTGGCCCGTATCAGGACACATCTGCAAATCAAGCGCTGGCAGGATTTCATGGAAGACCAGAGCACCTGGCTACAACAGGAGGTCGCCCGGCAAGTCGACCAGGTGCTCCAGCTTCAGGCCGCTTCCATCCACGTCATGGTGTCGCTGGCCGAGTTTCGCGACGAAGAGACCGGCAATCACATCCGCCGCACCCAGGAGTACGTTCGCCGACTCGGCGGATGGATGCTGCGCCAGGGATACCATCCCGGGATCCTGACCCCGGTCACGGTCGATCAGATCGCCCAGGCGGCCCCGCTGCACGACGTGGGCAAGATCGCCATCCCCGACCACATCCTGCTCAAACCCGGCCGACTGACGCCGGAGGAATTCGCTATCATGAAAACCCACTCGACGCGGGGTCATGAGATTCTGGAGCAGGCGCGTAAATCGATGGGACACAACAATCCACTCTTGAGCTTCGCCTCCGAAATCACCCGCTACCATCATGAGCGTTGGGACGGCAGCGGCTATCCCGATGGACTCGCCGGCGAATCCATCCCCCTGTCCGCGCGGCTCATGGCCGTGGCCGATGTCTACGACGCGGCGCGCTCCTCGCGACCCTACAAGGAACCCTTCACGCACGAGGCCTCGGTGGCGCTCATCGCCGAGGGGCGCGGGAGCCATTTCGATCCAGGCGTCGTTGATGCCTTCATGGCCTTGCGCGACGAATGCGCCGAGATCGCCTCGCGGCTGGCGGACGCCTGATGATATCCCTATGTCCGTCCCGCCAACCCGAACCATAGGATTCCCGATGCATCGGCGAGCTCGGACGCCCGATGACGGACCCTGTCCCATCGCGTTCCTGCGGCCTCACCTGTCGAGAAGCTGAGATGCGCATCCCGCCGGCCCTCTTGCTCCTTCTCATCGCCCAGCCGCCGAGCGCGGATCCCGTGATCATCGGCCACCCCGGGATTCCCCAACTGGACATGACGACCCTTCAGCGCATCTACACGGGCAAGATCGTGGAGGTGAACGGCACGCGGGTCAGTCCAGTCAACCTTGAGCCGGGCCACGCGCTGCGACTGCGTTTCCTGGATCTTTACATGAAGCAGGACGACGAGAAGTACATCGGCTACTGGACGGTGCGCCGCTATGTCGGCAAGGGCACGCCGCCTCGCGAGCTGACCAGCGCCGAGGAGGTGCTCCACTATGTCTCCGAGACCTCGGGCGCGATCGGCTATATCGACGCCAGCCAGGTCGGCCCTGGGGTGATGGTCGTCTTCACCCGGCCCTGACCGGCGCCCATCGAGGGCGTGCCTCGACTCCGAACGATCATGGGCACTGTGCTATGCTTCGCGCCCTTCGCCCGGAGCGGCGAACGGCTTCGACCCTCACGTCTCGCGGCTCCTTGACGCTTTCCATCACCGCCTCGGCCAATAAGATCCAACGGAGGAGTTCGGTCGTCATGTCTCAACGCCTGTTTATCCCCGCCTCCGCGCTGATCGGCGCGTCGGCCCTTCTGTTCGGCCTCGTCCTCGCCGAGGAACCCGTCACGCCCGACCTCGGCGCGACGCCGCCCAGCCTGCCGGAAACCCTACAGCCGCCACCCGGCGAAACACCGCGCTGGGCGACGGTGGAACGTCGCAATCTCGGCGGCAATACCACGGTCGGCGGCACCATCGTCCCGGTCGAGGAAATCACCTTCACCGCCCAGATGCCCGGCGGCGTGGAACTGATCGCCGGCAGCGAGGGAGATTTCTTCCGCAAGGGAACGGTGCTGGCGGTGCTCGATGACGCCGCGCTGGTCGCGCAGCGTCAGGCGGCCCTGGCCGCGATCGCCAACGCCCAGGCGGCGGTGCGCAACGCGGAGGTCCAGTACCAGCGCGAGCGCGCGGATCCCACGCCCCAGCAGGGCAACATGATGAGCCAGATGATGCCCATGCCGTTCTTCGGGGACAATAAGGGGACCGGGGTCTCCCGTTCCGCCAACCTGCATCAGTACGGCACCCAGATCGAACAGGCGCAGGGCGCCCTGGTGACCGCCCAGGCGCAACTGCGCGAGGTCGACGCCAAACTCGGCGACATCAAGAGCGTCGCGCCCTTCGATGGCTATATCACCCACAAGCACGTCAACGTGGGCGACACGGTCCAGCCGGGGCAGCCGCTCCTGGGGTTCGCCGACATGCAGCGGCTACAACTCCAGGCCGATGTCCCGACGCGACTCTCCGCGCCCCTGCAACCCGGCTTCATGACCAGGGTCAAGCTCGACGATCCAAGCCAAACGGTGGTGCCGGCACGGGTCGCCCAGGTCTTCCCCATGGCCGATCCGACCCGTCATACGATCCGGGTCAAGCTGGACCTTCAGGAAGGCGCCCCGGCCAAGGCCGGCATGTATGCCGAGGTACTGATCCCACAGCGCGAGTCCGAACTGGGCGCGGTGCCCGTGATCCCGGTCTCTGCCCTGATCTATCGGGGCGGACTGCCCATGGTCTACGTGCTCGACGAGCAGGACCGGCCACGCCTCCACCTCTTGCGGCTGGGCGAGCAATACGGGGATCAGGTCAGCGTCCTGACCGGCCTCCAGGGCGGCGAGCGTCTGCTGATCGATCCGCCGAAGGGCCACTGAGACGATTTCCGGGAAAGTCCGTATCCGACCGAGAACTCCGGAATGTCCATCTCTTCATGAACGGTCGGCGTATGGCGGCCGTATTAGAGACTCATCCATGTCACAGAACACCACCAGCCTGACCACCGATCCGACGCATAAGCTTGGTCTGGCGGGCCTGACCGCCCGGACCTTCATCCACTCGCCGCTCTCACCGCTGCTTTTCATGGCGATGCTCGCCATGGGCATCCTGGGTCTGATGTCGACCCCACGCCAGGAAGATCCGCAGATCTCGGTCCCCATGATCGATGTCTTCGTCCAATATCCCGGCGCCTCGACCGAGCAGGTCGGCAGCCTGGCCGTCGAGCCGCTGGAGCGGCTCTTTTCCGAGATCCCTGGCGTCAAGCACGTCTATTCGGCGAGCGAGCGCGAACAGGGCCTCATCACGGTGCGCTTCGAGGTCGGCGAGCAGATGGGACCGTCGCTGGTCAAGGTCCACGACAAGCTCCAGGCCAATCAGCAGATCATGCCGCCGGGCGCCCTGCCCCCGGTCGTGAAACCCAAGGGCATCGACGACGTACCGGCGGTCACGCTCACCCTCTGGTCGGACCTGCTCGACGACGCCGCCCTGCGCACCCTGGGCTCCAAGCTGCTGCAAAGCCTCGCGCAGATCCCGGACGTCGGTCAGGGCTTCCTGGTCGGCGGGCGGCACGAGGAGATCCGCGTCGAGGTCGAACCCCAGCGACTCGCCGGCTACGGGGTGACACTCGATCACATCGCCAACACCATCAAGACCGCCAACGCCGAGCGGCGCACCGGCAATGCCGAGTCGGACGAACGCCACCTCACGGTCTACACCGGCTCCTTCCTTCAGAGCGCCTCCGATGTCGAGCGACTGATGCTCGGCACCTACAACGGCGCGCCCATCTATGTCCGCGACGTCGCGCGCGTGAGCCTGGTCCCGGAGGACTACCGCCAGCAGGTCAACTATTACACCGGCCCCAGCTACCCCGAGGACGGCCAGGCCGATGGCCTGCCAGCCGTGACGGTCGCGCTGGCCAAGAAGGAAGGCAGCAATGGGGTCACGGTCGCCAACGCCATTCTGGACAAGGTCGAACAACTCAAGGGCCAGTTGATCCCGGACAACGTCCAGATCGAGGTCACGCGCAATTACGGCCAGACCGCCAACGACAAGGTCAACGAGCTGATCTTCAAGCTGTTCGTCGCCACCGGCGCCGTGACCCTGCTGGTGCTGGTGGCGCTCGGCGTCAAACCCGCCATCGTCGTGACCCTGGTGATTCCGGTCGTACTGCTGATGACGGTGTTCTCGGCCTGGATCCTGGGTTATACCATCGATCGGGTCAGTCTATTCGCGCTCATCTTCTCGATCGGCATCCTGGTGGACGACGCCATCGTGGTGGTCGAGAACATCTACCGCCGCTGGCTGATCAAGGGCGAGACCGACACCGAGACCGCCGTGGCGGCGGTGGCCGAGGTCGGCAATCCGACCATCATCGCCACCCTAACCGTGGTCGCGGCGCTGTTGCCGATGGGCTTCGTCTCCGGGCTGATGGGGCCTTACATGGAGCCGATTCCGGCCCTGGGCTCGGTCGCCATGCTCTTCTCGCTGTTCGCCGCCTTCGCCTTCACGCCCTGGCTGGCAATGCGCATCAAGCCCGGAATCGCCGCGCTGAAAAAGGCCGAGGAGCGCGAACACAAGACCGCCGCCGGCCTGGAGCGCTTCTTCCGCGGCCTGCTGGTTCCCCTGATCGAACGCAAGACGCTGGGCTATCTCTTTCTCATCGCGCTGATCGCGGCCTTCTTTCTCTCCTGCTGGCTGTTCTACGCCAAGGCCGTCGCCTTCAAGATGCTGCCCTACGACAACAAGCCCGAGTTCAGCGTGGTGCTCGACATGCCGGAGGGCACGGCGCTCGGCAAGACCGTCAACACCGCCCGAGAGTTCGCCGAGCGGGTGCGCGAGATCCCCGAGGTGGTCGCCATCCAGACCTATGCCGGCACCGCCAAGCCGTTCGACTTCAACGGCATGGTACGGCACTACTATCTGCGCCAGAAACCCTGGCAGGGCGAGATCCAGGTCCAGCTCACCGACAAGCACGCGCGCGATCGCAGCAGTCACGCGATCGCGCTCCAGGCCCGCGAGATGCTGACCCCATTGGCCCGCGAGTCGGGCGCGCGGATCACCGTGGTCGAGATGCCGCCCGGACCGCCGGTGCTGCAATCCGTGGTCGCCGAGATCCATGGCCCAGACGCCCAGACCCGGCGCCAGGTCGCCACCGACATGACGCGACTCTTCGAGGGCGTCGACAGCCTGGCCGACGTCGACAACTACATGCAGGAACCCTATGAGATCCTGCGCTTCGAGGTCGACGCCGAGAAGGCGGTGCGGCTCGGCATCTCGGTGGACACCGTGATCCGCAACCTCGACATGGCGCTCGGCGGCTTCAAGACCGGGGACGTGAAGCGCGGCAGCCAACTGGAACCGACCTTCATCACCATCGAGGTTCCGCTCGCGCTGCGTGCCAACCTGACGCGCCTCTCGGACCTGCCGATCCCGACCGGCAACGGCCAGTCGGTGCCCTTGGCGGAGCTGGGGAGCTTCGTCAAGAGCCCGCAGGATCCCATCGTCTATCACAAGGATCTGCGACCGCTGGAATACGTCGTCGGCGACGCGGTCGGCAAGCTGGGCGCCCCGCTCTATCCGATGCTGGAGGTCGAGAAACGGCTCGCGGACTACAAGACGCCGGACGGCGTGACCCTATCCGGCACGCTCTTCAGCGGCGCCCCGCCCGACAATGGAAAGTCGGGCTTCGAATGGGGCGGCGAATGGACCGTCACCTATGAAACCTTCCGCGACATGGGTCTCGCCTTCGGCGTGGCGCTGGTGTTGATCTACATGCTGGTGGTCGCCGAATTCGGCAATTTCGTCACCCCAGGCGTCATCATGGCCCCGATCCCACTGACCCTGCTCGGTATCATTCCGGGCCACTGGCTGATGGGCGCCGACTTCACCGCCACCTCCATGATCGGCTTCATCGCGCTCGCCGGCATCATCGTGCGTAACTCCATCCTGCTGGTCGACTGCTCGATCCAGGAAGTGGCCCAGGGCCGCTCCGTCACCGACGCCGTCATTAACGCCTGCAAGGCCCGCACCCGCCCCATCCTCATCACCGCGCTCGCCCTGGTCGCCGGCTCCAGCGTCATCCTCACCGACCCTATCTTCCAGGGCATGGCGATCTCGCTGCTGTTCGGCGTGCTGGTCTCGACGCTGCTGACGCTGGTGGTGATTCCGCTCGGCTGCGTTAGCGCGGGCCAGCATCTGGTTCGACGCTAAGGCGATTTCCGGGATTCAGGATCATGAGGAAGCCGGCGCACGCGCACCCTATCGGTGCCGAATGATCCCGCCGATCAGCTGGCCGGGCTATGCTTGGTGGATTGCCGAGAAACCCAATCGCGAGCCCTTCGCCTCACGGGCAAGGTCTCGCGCGGGCGCGGCGCCAAAGCCTCATCGCGATATGCTCAAACCCGACTATCAGGGCGGCGGTATCCTCAACCTCATGAGCAGCCTCATCCAGGCGCGCGGCGGTCGCGGCGATCATCCGCCGCTGGATGGACTGCCGATCGATGATCTGGCCCGGGCGACCAACCTGATCCTGCTGGTCATTGACGGGTTGGGGGCCGATTGGCTGGCTCGCCAGGCGCCCGACGGACTACTCGGCCGGGCGAATCGGGGCGCCATCAGCTCGGTGTTTCCGCCGACGACGGCCGCCGCTATCCCCACCTTCCTGACCGGTGTCGCGCCGCTCCAGCACGGCTTGACCGGCTGGTTCACCTACATGGGCGAGTTGGGCTGCGTGATGACGGTCCTTCCAGGCACGCCTCGCTATGGCGGCGTTTCCTACCGGGCCGCGGGGATCGACACGGGCCGGCTGTTCGGTAACACCTCGGTCTTCGACCGGATCGCGACGCGTGGAATCGCGGTCTCGCCCGCGTTCATCGCCTATTCCGACTTCAATCGAGCGCACATCGGACGAGGCGAGATTCTCACGTTCGAAACGCTCACCGGGATGTTTAAGCGGACATTGCAGGCTATTCGACCCAGTGCGCGATGGGGGCGACCCCCACGTCCGGTGGAGTCCAAATACCTCTATCTCTACTGGCCAGGGCTGGATTCGATCGGGCATGCGTTCGGGATGGAAAGCCAGGCGGCCATCCAGCATCTGGCCGAGATCGAGAAGGCCCTGGAGGCTTTTCTAAAAGCGGCGGCGGGCACGGATACGCAACTTCTGGTCTGCGCCGATCATGGTCAGATCGATATTCAACCGGCCGACATCATCGACATGGAGGATCATCCGGAGCTGACCGAATGCCTGATTCTGCCATTGTGCGGCGAGCCGCGAGCGGCCTATGCCTATGTTCGGCCAGAGCGCGCCAGCCGCTTCGAGTCCTACTGCCGGCGGGCGCTCGACGCGGAGGTCGAGCTGATCGCGAGTCGGCGACTGATCGAGGAAGGCTATTTCGGGCTTGGCGAGGCGCACCCTCGGATCCTGGAGCGCGTGGGCGACTACTGTCTCCTGCCACGCGATCGTCGGATCATTCGCCAGTTCCTGCCCTTCGAGCAGCCCCACCCCCAGATCGGCGTCCATGGGGGGCTGAGCGCGTCGGAGCTGATGGTGCCGCTGTGCCTCTTTCAGGTCTAGGCGGCGGGCGAGCCATCACATCAATCCAAGTTGCAATCGGGCCTCGTCGCTCATGGTGTCGGCGCTCCAGGGCGGATCCCAGACCAGTCGCACGTTGACCTCGCCCACGCCTTCCACCCGCGCGACAGCGCTCTTGACCATCAGCGGCATGATGCCCGCGACCGGACAGCCGGGCGCGGTCAGGGTCATGTCCACCGCCACGTCTCCGTTGGTGGCGATGTCGATTTGGTAGATGAGTCCCAGGTCGTAGATGTTGACGGGTATCTCCGGGTCATGGACGGTACGCAGCGACGCGATGATGGGCTCGCGCAGCTCCTCCGGATCCATGTGCTCGACGACGACATCGTGCAGGACGGCCGTCTCTTCCGCCTGCTCTTTATTGCGCTTACCGAAACCGGCGAAGCGGGCCAGTCTGTTCATGATCGACCTCTCGACAACACATCAATGGCCAGAGCGAAGCGCTCGCTGACGCGGCCAACCCCGAGACTCAAAGGCTCGATGACTCAACTCAATGACGTGGCTTCCAGCCGCCGACCGACCTGCTCCGAGATATGCTCGCGCAGCGCCTCGGAGCCCAGGGTCTCGATGATCTCGCCGGCGAACCCGAGGCAAACCATCCGCCGGGCGAGCGGCTCCGAGATCCCGCGTGAACGCAGATAGAAGAGCATTTCCGGATCGATCTGGCCGACCGTGGTCCCATGACTGCACTTGACATCATCGGCCTTGATCTCGAGCCGGGGCTTGGTGTCGACCTCCGCCTGCTCCGAGAGCATCAGGTTGCGGTTGGACATGGCCGCGTCGGTTTTCTGGGCATCCTTGGCGACCAGGACGCGCCCATCGAACACCGCCCGGCCCTTGCCATGGAGAATGCCCTTGAAGTTTTCCTGGCTGCGGCAATCCGGGACCGCGTGATCGACATCCAGGTGGTAGTCCAGGAGTTGGCCGTCCCCCGCCAGATAGAGGCCCCGCAGGACACATTCGGCATGCCGGCCGCGGAAGCGGGCATTGAGGTCGGTCCTCGCCCAACGGGCGCCCAATCCGATGTTCACGCCCATGTAGTGGCTATTCTCGTCCTGGACGAGATAGAGCCCGGTGAGATGGAAGGCGTTAGGACTCTCCATCTGCACGCGCTCGTGCCGCAGGATCGCGTCGCGCCCCAGCGACACCTCCACAACGCTGTTGGTGCAATAGACCGAGTTTCCGAGACTCACGTAGCGCTCCACCAGGGTGGCCTGGGCGGCCGCGTCGAGCCTGACGATATGACGCGGCTGGGCCACCCGCGGCTCGTCCAGGCCGACCGAGAGATGGATCAGCTCGATCGGTCGCTCGACGATGGCCCCAGGCCCCAGGAGCACGACCAGTCCGTCATCGAGTCCGGCCGTGTTGAGCGCTGAAAAGAAGGGCTGCGGCTCGTCCACCGTCGCGTTGATCCGCTCGCGCAGGGCGTCGGGATCGCTCTCCAGCAAGGCCCGGAGCCCGCCGACTCGAACACCCTCGGGCCAGTCGCCCGGCGCGGACAGTTCGGGTACGTAGCGACCGTTCACCAGCACCAGCCGATGCGTCTCGAAGCCGGGAACCAGAATCTCCTCCAGATCATCCGGTTGGAGCGCGGTCATGGTCTCGTCGGACTGGGCGAATCCCTGCTCCAGGAGACTCTTCACGCTGGTATAGCGCCAGGCCTCCTCCTTGGAATGGGGCAGGAGCCGCGCCCGAACGTCCTCCCTGGCGCCGCTCCGGAACGACTCCAGCCAGTCGGGCGCCGCCCCGGCGGACGGCTCGGCAAGCCAGCGCTCGAAACCGATCTGGGGGTCGCCGTTCATGCCGCCTCGACCTCCGCGTCGATCCAGCCGTAGCCCTTTTCCTCAAGCTCCAGCGCCAACTCCTTGCCGCCGGAGCGGATGATCCGACCCTTGGCCAGGACATGCACATAGTCCGGCTCGATGTAATCGAGCAGGCGCTGATAATGGGTGACCACGATCATGGATCGTTCGGGACCGCGCAGCGCATTGACGCCATCGGCGACGACCCGCAGGGCGTCGATGTCGAGACCCGAGTCGGTCTCGTCGAGGATGGCGAGCCTAGGCTCCAGGAGAGCCATCTGAAAGATCTCGTTGCGCTTCTTCTCACCGCCCGAAAAGCCGGCGTTGACGGCGCGCTTCAACAGTGAATCATCGAGATGCAGGATCTTCAGCCGCTCCTTGATGAGCCGCAGGAAGGAAACCGCGTCCAACTCCGACTCGCCGCGCGCCTTGCGGATGCTGTTGAGCGCCGCCTTGAGAAAATAGGTGTTGTTCACGCCCGGCAGTTCGACCGGGTACTGAAAGGCCAGAAAGAGCCCCAGCCGGGCACGCTCCTCCGGCTCCAGATCGAACAGATCCCGACCTTCGAAAATCGCGGAACCGGCGGTCACGCCGTAGCCCGCGCGGCCGGAGAGCACATGGGCGAAGGTGCTCTTGCCGGAGCCGTTCGGCCCCATGATGGCATGGACTTCACCGGGACCGACCTCCAGGTCCAATCCCCTCAAGATCTCTTTATCACCGACGTTGGCCCGCAGGCCCTTGACAGACAACATCATCTTCTCCAAATAGATTCAGACCGGCCGAGCGTCTCCCGCACTCAGTCCTCAGCCCCCGATCAGAAAAAACCGGTGAAACGCCGGCAACTGACAACCGACTAACCGACCGCCCCCTCCAGGCTGATGCTCAAAAGCTTCTGTGCCTCCACCGCGAACTCCATCGGGAGTTCGTTGAACACCTCCTTACAGAAGCCGTTGACGATCATGGAGACCGCGTCTTCCTCGTTGAGACCGCGGGAACGACAGTAGAAAAGCTGGTCGTCGCTGATCTTCGAGGTCGTCGCCTCGTGCTCCATCTGGGCCGAGGGGTGCTTGACCTCGATATAGGGGAAGGTGTTGGCGGTGCAGCGATCCCCGATCAGGAGCGAGTCGCACTGGGTGTGATTGCGCGCCCCCTCCGCCCGCGGGCCGATCCGCACCAGACCGCGATAGGTCTGCTGGCCCTCCCCCGCCGAAATGCCCTTGGAGACGATGGTCGAGCTGGTGTTCTTGCCGATGTGGATCATCTTGGTGCCGGTATCGGCCTGCTGACGACCCTTGGTGACGGCCACCGAGTAAAACTCCCCGACCGATCCCTCGCCACGCAGGATGCAGCTCGGGTACTTCCAGGTGATCGCCGAGCCGGTCTCGACCTGGGTCCAGGAGATCTTGGAGCGCGCGCCGCGACAGTCGCCGCGCTTGGTCACGAAGTTGTAGATGCCGCCCCGGCCCTGGGCGTCGCCCGGATACCAGTTCTGGACGGTCGAGTATTTGATCTCGGCGTCCTCCATCGCGATCAGTTCCACCACGGCGGCATGCAACTGGTTCTCGTCGCGCTGGGGGGCGGTGCAGCCTTCCAGATAGCTGACGTAGCTACCCGCCTCCGCGATGATGAGGGTCCGCTCGAACTGACCGGTGTTGCGCGCGTTGATACGGAAATAGGTGCTCAGCTCCATGGGACAGCGCACACCCTTGGGGACATAGACGAAGGTGCCGTCGCTGAAGACGGCGGCGTTGAGCCCCGCGTAATAGTTGTCCGTATGGGGCACGACCGAGCCCATGTACTGCTTCACCAGCTCCGGGTAGTCATGCAGCGCCTCGGAGATGGAGCAGAAGATGACGCCCGCCTCGGCCAGGGTCGCGCGGAAGGTCGTCGCCACCGAGACGCTGTCGAATACCGCGTCCACCGCGATCCCGGCCAGGGCCTTCTGCTCCTCGATCGGGATGCCGAGCTTGTTGTAGGTCTCCAGCAGCGCCGGGTCGATCTCGTCCAGGCTCTTGGGCATATCCTCGGGCCGCTTGGGCGCCGAGTAATAGGAGATCGACTGGAAATCGATCCTCGGATAGTGCACCGACGCCCACTCGGGCTCGCGCATCGTCAGCCAGTGCCGATACGCCTTGAGCCGCTGCTCGACCATGAATTCCGGTTCGCCCTTGCGCCTGGAGATGGCGCGCACGACGTCCTCGTCCAGACCGGGCGGCAAGGTATCGGACTCGATCTCGGTCGTGAAACCGTGCTCGTATTCCGACCTGACGATGTCTTCGACGGCTGGGGCTCCAGTCATGATGGCTCCTGGCTCCGCTTTCTTGAGTATTTCACTAGGTTTTTAATATACGCTCGCCAGGGTTCGAATCAACACCCTGGCAGGCAGAAAATTCTCGGGCGAACCGCCCGGAATCAATATCCGCATCTGGAAGCCTGGTTTCAAGGATATCCGGCTCAAGGCACCTGGATGAACATGTGATTATATTCCGACTCTTTCACTTTACTCAAAAACCGGCGCATGGCCTTCGCGATCTTCCGCTCTCCCGATGGCCGGAAGCCCTCCAGGCCACGGGATCGGGAGGAGCGCTCAACCGCGCTATGGTAGAGTGCGGGCATCGATTCATGGAGAATTCGCCAATGCTCAACACCTTCAACTGGCTCCTCGTCGCCCTGCTCTCCTCGGTCCTGCTGGTCGGTTGCGAATCCAACCCGTTCAAGCAACCGGCACCCACGCCCCTCGTCGAGCCGGGAAACGCCTGTGTCTCCAACTGCGAGCTGATGAAAACCCAGTGCGATCAGCGCCAGCAACTGCGCGAGCGGCTCTGCCAGGAATACGCCGCCCAACTCCAGACCGAGCAACGGGAGTGTCGCGACGGGACCGGCCCGCTGTGCGTCCAGCCCATCGAATGCCTGGGCGCCGACATGAAACTCTGCTCCGTGCAATATGACCAGTGCCTGATGGAATGCGGAAGCGAACGCGCGAGACCGGCCGACCCCGCCCCGGCGGAACCGGAGTCGCGCCCCGAGCCGGGCAAGGACTAGCCTTGGTCCACCCTGGCGAGGACAGGCACTTGGCTCACCGACATTAGTGGCGCACTGGATCGCGCTCGCAATCCCTATCCATGGCCTGGATCTATCTCCTCATCGCCGGAGTCTTCGAATGGGGCTGGCCGGTCGGACTCAAGCTCGGACTGACCGAGACGGGGTTTCGCTGGGGCTGGCTCCTGTTCGCCGGCGTCTGCATGGGCGCGAGCGGCGCCCTGCTGCTGCTGGCCCTGAAAAGCATCCCGATCGGGACCGCTTACGCCGTCTGGACCGGCATCGGCGCCACCGGAACTTTCGTGCTGGGGATCTTCCTCTTCGGCGAACCGGCCACGCTGGCCAGGTTCTTCTTCGTCGGACTCATCGTCGTCGGCATCCTGGGTCTCAAGCTGGTGTCGGTCCACTGACCGGGATGTCCCGACGGCTAGAGGCCCGATGGCGCGATGGCCGGAAGGCTCAGACGGCCTCCTCCGGGTTCTTCCTTCGCCTCGGCAGCACACGCTTCTCGCCAACATCGGCCTCGATCACCTGAAAGGCCCGATCCTCCGCCGCGAGCCGTCGCGCGGCGATGGTCTTCTCCTGGCGCACCCTGACGGTATAGCCAAGCGCGACCCCGCCAGCCGCGGTCAGGGTCACCAGACCCAGGGTCAGGAACTGGGCAAGCATCATCGCCACGCCGACCCCGACCGTTCCGCCAACCACCACGCCGGTCTTGAGACTGAGGCCAGCCGAGGCGCGTCGATTGGCCTTGGCCGCCAGCCGCTCGGTTTCGCGGGTCGACTTGAGGCGCTGCTGCTCGGCGCGCGCGCGGATCTTCTCCCGCTCCTTGGAATGACGCTCGCTGACCCGCGAGACCACGCGATGGCGATCCGCCGAAATGATGGTGTTGAACCAGAGGGCCACGACCAGCCCGATGGCGCCGGCCAACAGGACGAACAGTGGCCAGGTGACCGCCCAATCCGTATTGAGGGCGGTATAGACCAGGAGGCCCGTCACCCCCTGCAGGAGAAAGATCCCGATCAGGAAACGGATGAGACTGCCGACACTGTAAGGAATGATATTCATGGATGAAACCAATCGCCTCCTTCGGGCGGTGTATCGCTCGGCCCAGCCGAGCGAACGGCTCAGGACAGGGATGAACGGTCGGCGACCGGACGCGCGGCCATGGGGCCGAGCATGAAGACCCAGCTCTTGCCATCGGGGCTGGCGCCCCGCCGATCGGATGGGCTCACCGGAAGGCCCAGCAAACGCTTGCGGATCAGGGACAGACTCTCCGGCCGACCACTCGTCTCCGGCGGAATCGCGCGATCGAAGGCATCCACGACCCCGTAGATGTGCTCGGGACCGATACCGGACAGATCGGTCACCAGCCTGGGGGAGTCCGAACTCGACGGCAGCAGACGTGGCTCAAGGGCCGCCACCAGGAATGGGCCGGCACCCTTGTCGAGCCTGGCCGCCAGACGTTGATGGCCCTCGTGACGAAGGGCCCGACTGAAATGCCGCCGCATCAGATCCGACAGATCCGACGCCGACTGATCGATCAGGGGCGCCCCCGCGTCCCCCGGTTTGACCGGAACCAGGAAGACATGCGTCTCCGGATTCGGGACATCGGACGCTCCGTCGCCCGCCGAGACATAGGTCTCGATCGTCCTGAAGAGTTCGCCGTAGCTCGCCAGGTCATGACCGCTCGGGTTCTCGGAGGCCGAGCCCATGAGCACGAAGGTGTAGATTCCATAGCCAGGCAGGGCTTCCTCGTACAGCCGATTCAGCGCCACCGAGGTCACCAACTGACTGCTCGCGCCGACCGAGGGGAAGTAGAGCATCCCGTAGCCGGTCGGCTCATCGGGCCTGGCGTCGGACGTCACCTCGGACAGGTCGGCATGACGGGCGAGACCGGCGGCCACGGCGGAATCGAGCTGACGCGCCTGGCCGCCTTCCGGCCCCCGGCGCGACTGGCTCAGCACGGCCTCGAGACTGTCATCGCCACCCCGCGCCACCATTTCCTCGACGATCCCGGCGGGACTCCCGCAATCGCCATCCAACAGGGCCTTCGTCGCCATGCCAGGGGGGACTTCGGAGAAATAGAGATCGGCCACGAGCGTTCGCAGAAAACGCTCCGGCCCGCGCCCCTCCGCTCGGGCGCGGGCGCAGACCAGCGCCACCTCGCGCGCCAGCGGCTCCGGCTGCCGGCTATAGAGCGGCGAGCCCAAACCCGCAGGCGAGGCCACGCCCCCCGCTCGCTCCGATTCCTCGCGCCCCCTGGAGTCTCGCCATTCGGGCGTCGGTGGTTTCCCGACCAGGCCGCCCGCGCCGCGCTCGACCGCGCGCTCGGAGGCCGGCGGCATGGCGCCGCAGCCGATCAGCCCGAACGCGAGCGTCAGCGCGAGCCAAGGACGCGCACCCCGGATGATCGAGCTTGAATCGGCTGGCGAGTCAGTAGGCAAGGGTTTGTCCGGATGTGGTCGGTCAGTGAAGACCTGGAGGTGATTGTCGAGCCATGTGGAGACGCATGATAACGGATCGAACCCCTCCGCCCGATCCTCATTTTCGAGCGACCGGGGACCAGCCAAGGGTAGCGGCCTCGGCCGTTCGTCGATCCAGGATATCTACAGGTTCGGCGACTCCGCCACCACCTGGACAACCGCCTCGCACAAGACGCCAAGCTCCCGGTCGGAAACGATATAGGGTGGCATCAGATAGATGAGTCGGCCGAACGGACGGACCCAGACACCGCGCTCGACGAGACGACGCTGGGTCTCGCGCATCGGGACCGGGCGCTCCATCTCAACGACACCGATCCCGCCCAGCACCCGCACGTCCGCCACGCCGGGCCGGCCCCGGCAGGGTGCCAGTCCGCTCGACAGACCCGTCTCGATCCGACGGATATTGGCCGACCAGTCTCCAGACAGCAGCCGCTCGATACTGGCATTGGCGACGGCGCAGGCAAGCGGATTGCCCATGAAGGTCGGACCATGCATGAAGACGCCCGGTTCGCCCGAGGAGATCCCCTGGGCGACACGCCGACTGGACAGGACCGCCGCCAGGGTCAGGTAGCCGCCGGTCAGCGCCTTGCCGAGCGTCAGGATGTCCGGCGAGATCCCGGCATGTTCGCAGGCGAAGAGACGGCCGGTGCGACCGAAACCGGTGGCGATCTCGTCGGCGATCAGGAGGACATCGAAACGATCGCAGAGGGCGCGTACCTGTCCAAGATAGTCGGCACCGTAGAAACGCATGCCGCCGGCGCCTTGCACGATCGGCTCCAGGATCACGGCCGCCAGCTCGCCCCGGTGGCGCTCGATCAGCTCGGCGAAGGGGGCGATGTCCTCGGGCGAACAGGGCTCGCCGAAGCGACCGAGCGGAGCCGGGGCGAAGATCTGGCTGGGCAGAACCCGGCTGAACAGATGGTGCATCCCGGTCAGGGGATCGCACACCGACATGGCGTTGAAGGTGTCCCCGTGATAACCGGAGCGAATGGTCATGAGCCGATGCTTCTCCGGCCGCCCCCCGGAGATCCAGAACTGGAGGGCCATCTTGATCGCCACCTCCACCGCGACCGAGCCCGAGTCGCACAAAAAGACGTGCTGGAGCGGTTCCGGGGTCAGATCCACCAGCGAGCGCACCAGACGCATGGCCGGCTCGTGCGTCAGTCCGCCGAACATCACATGGGACATGCGATCGAGCTGATCGCGCGCGGCCTGATTGAGAACCGGATGGTTGTAGCCGTGGATCGCGCACCACCAGGAGGCCATGCCATCGATCAACTCCCGACCGTCCATCAGTTCCAAACGACAGCCATGCGCCGAGCGCACCGGATAGACCGGATCCCGATCGATGGTCGAGGTATAGGGATGCCAGGCATGGGCCTGGTCGATGGCGAGGATCTCGGCGCTATCCATCCGTTCGCTACTCCGACCTGGGATCCGCGTTTGGAACGTCTTGGAAATTCCAGGGACGGACGGCCCGCGGCCGGGTCCGGCGGCATGGATGGGAGGGATGGATAATTCCCATCGTCACGGTCTCGCCGAAGGTCTGGAGACCAATGGGGGTTTCTTGAGCGGGTCGCTCATCGCATCAGAGATCGCTGCGACTATCAATCTCGCTGAGCGAGACGCCGCGCAGGATCCCCTTGACGATCTCCCGACACTCCGCCTCGTGATCCGATTCCTTGCCCCGCCGGGCGGCGCTGAAGAAGCGGCCCAGCTCGCGCTGCCGAGCGGCGGTCAGCTCCTCGGTGAAGCCCTGTCGACGAACCTCCCGGTCGGGAACCTTGTCCGGATCCTGCTCGTCGGCGGCCTGACGGCCGTGCGCCCAGTTCATGGCGCGGGCGCTGTAGAGCACGAGGCGGTCGAGCAGCACGAAGGGAAAACGCGGATTGGAGACCGGGCCGATGGTGAAGACGTGGGTGTTGGGCGCCCGTTCGATATTGAGCTTCGCCAGCGCCTTGCCGCCAACCATCCCCAGGAAGCCGCCCGCCGCCGCGCCGAGCAGCGCGCCGGTTCCGAGCGAATGGCCAGCGGTCGCGAGATCGATGGTGACCCCCGACGCGGCGCCCGCGGCCATCCCGGCCATGGCGAGCTGACGTCTGGATAGCCCAAGCGCCTGGCCGACATCCTCCGACAGCAGATCCTGACCCAGGACGGAATCGGACGGGACGTTCCAGACGTTGTGACGGAAGTGAGAGCGGATCTGCTCCTGGGCGTCCACCTCCATCTTGCGCAAGCCATCCTCGAACTCGGCGATGATCTCGGTCTTGACCCGATCGCGACCGCTCTGGAAGACGATCCTGTTGTTCTTGACCGTTCGTGAGACCTTGTAGGTCAAGACCTGCCTGAGCAGATCGACGATGGTGGCCACGGCCTGGTCGGTCCGCCGCTCCCAATCGCGCGCGAAGGCGTCGATGGCCTCCTCGACCTGTGGCTCCCAGCGCTGGTCGATGCTCTTGAGCGCGCTCAAGAGCTTGATGCGCTCGGAGTAGGTGGCGCGATGGGCGTTGAATTCCCGAACCGAGTTGAACGCCTTGCTCAGGGCATCCTGCCACTGATTCATATAACGATTCTGCTTGGTCAGATTGTTCAGAATCGCCATGCGCGGACGCGCCGTGAGCCGCAGCAGCTCGATCTCGACGCGATCCTTTTCCTTGATCCGCTTGGATCCATCGACGACCAGGATGATGCCGGCCCCCTCGGCGACCGGCTCCAGCAGCGCGATATCATGAGCATAGAGCGGGTCGGATTTATGCGCGTTGACGAAGGCGCGCGCCAGATCCGGCTTGTCCTCGTTGGCCTGGAACCACTCCAGAATGGCGTTGGGATTCTGGAAGCCGGGCGTGTCGATGAACTCGATGATCTTGCGGCCATCAATGACCACGGGATAGAAATCGGACTTGGTGGTGGTGCCGGCCCGCTTATCGATCGCGATCCGGTCGTTCTCGGTCAGGGTCGCCACCACGGAGGATTTCCCCGCGTTGGGGTGTCCCATGATCGCCAGGCGAGGAATCTTTGCCGCCATCAGTCTTCTCCATCCTCGGTGGGCGGGGCCAGCATATCAAGGCGCAGATAGGGATCGGCCATCTGGTCGATCTTGCGCTGCCAATCGGTATGGTCGAACGCGCGTAACGGCGGCAGCCGGTCGTCGTCCTCGGGATCGCCCACCAGGGCCAGGAGCATCTGTGCCTGGGTTCCAGCGGCGGCCCGCAGTTCGCGCAGAAAGACGAGGTTCTCGGTGATCGGCGGTTGGGAGCCGTCCTGGATCACGGCGATCCTTGGCGGCGGTGCCCGCCAGTCACCCTCCTCCAGCAGGGCCAGGGCGCGCGCCGTCATGCTGCTGCCGGCACCGAAGGTCGCCTGGACGCCCACCTGCCAACCGCTGAGATCGCGCAGCAGTTGCTCCAGGCGCGGGCGGTCCTCGGGTTCGAGGACGTCATCGATGTCGACGTGGATGAGCAACAGACAGGCATCCGGCGCGTATCGCGGCGCTCCCGCGCGCGGCTCGGCGGGTGCCTGGGGCGCCGGCTCGACCGCGAGCCTCTCGCCGCCGGACTCCGTCGGCTCGGTCTCGAATGCCGTGGTTGGCGCGAAACCAGGAGGAACCAACTCCCGCGCGGTATTCGCCTCGGGTGGCTCCTCCTCGGGTTCGGGTTCAAACTCCTGGCGGTCTGTTTCCCTGGACTCAAGGATCGGCTCGGGCCACTCGGGCTCGGCCGCTTCAGGGATCGCCGCCGGGGGCTCGTCCGTTTCGGCACCCAGCGCGCTTTCCGACTGGAACTGTTCTGGTTCTGGCTCTGGCTCGACCGGTTCTACGGAAACCTCGGCCATCTGGACTGGCTCGGACAGCGACTCGGGCGAAGACGCCTCGGTCGGTTCCTCGGCCTCGACCAGCGTCTCGATCGCGGCCGGCACCTCCGGCTCCGGCTCCGGCTCCGGCTCGGGCTCGGGCTCGGGGATTGTCGGGATCGGCGCGATATCTTCCAACCGGATTTCGGCGGACGGAATATCCGTCGGTGTCGACTCCTGGGTGTTCTCCTCGACGGGCTCCGGGGCGGGCTCGGCTGTCGGCTCCGCGAGCGGAGTCGTGACTGGTTCCGGCTGGCGATCCGCCTCGGGCGCCTCGGGCTCGCGTGTCGCGGGGCCAACCGAAGGCACCTCGGCCTGGAAATCCGCGCGATCGACTTGAGGCGTGTCACGCCAGGGCCTTTTACCAACGATCGGGTGTTCAGCCTTCAAGGGTCCAACCAAACCCGAGCGGGGCGCCTTAGGCCGGATCTCGCCGGGGATGTGCATCTCGGAACCCTGGCCAGCCCCCGAGCCCTGGGTGTCCAGACGGGGTGTCAGCAGACGGGCATACAGGGCCTGAATCCGCCCGTGCGTGAATGGCAGCCTGGCCAGCGCGAGGCGCTGGGCCAGGATGGAGCCACCCAGTAGAATCAGGCGGGGCAAGAGCCCATAGGTGACGACCGCGAGCACCAGGAACCAGCGCCATGACCTGAGGTGCTCCGGATCCGGCTTGAAACCGGCTGCGGAAGAGGCCCACTGCTCCAGGTAGACGCGCGAGCCCTCGACCTGCTCGAGCGTCGGATAACCCACCCCCTCGCCGAACAGCCAGCTCCAGGGCGCGGCGATGAAGCGCACCAGATCATGAATCGTTTGCGGATGGGCCGTCAGCGAGGTTCCCCAACCAAAGGCAATATCCGTGAACCACTCGAGCACGATGGTGGTCAGGATGATGCCGAGATTGAAGGCGACCCCGGACACCTGGGCCGGGATCAGCAGGGTCAGAATGGAGAGTGGACCGTAAATGGCGAACTGGGAGCGCACCAGCCCCTGGGTCGCGAGCGCACGCTCCCGAACCTCGGCGGTGGCCTGTGCCAGATGCTGCTCCTGCAACCAGTGCGCCGCGCGCGCGAACAGGGGCTGGATCACATGGCTCAGGAGCCATGACTCCTCGATCGCCGCCCGCTCGCGCCGCGCGCCGCGACGCGCCCAGGTCAAGAGGGCTCCGACGACGAGCAGGAACTGAACCACGACCAGCAGAAAGACGAACCAGGGGACGCTGACCGGAAGATGGCCATCGTAGTTGAGCAGGGTCGAGGCCGCGCCAATGCCGAGCAGGAACCCCAGACCAGCCAGCAGCCAGGTACCCAGCCCATGCGCATGTGCAAAGGTGATACCGGGGAGAAGCGGGCGGAGACTCGGATCCTCGGCCTCGCGCCGGGCCTTCAGCCAGTGGCGGAGGCTGACGCGGCGATGCGTGGGCGTATGCGGCTTTTCACCACCAAGCTCCCCCTCGATGCGCTCCAGATAGAGCGCCCGATCACGCTCGGCGAGCGCCTTGCGGGAGGACGGTTTTTCACGCAACTCCCGCTCATCGGCATCGAGGTAATACTCGAAATCGATGAGGTCGGCGGCGGTCCAGTCCGCGACCTTGGCGGGCGCGCCCTCGGCAAGGCTCCAGTCGTCTGCTTGGTGTCGTGGATCCATGGCCAATGCTTGTTCTTCTAGGCGTCGGAATGCCGCGCGCCAGGAAGCGCGCGGTCGGGGATCGAATAATCCCACAGACGAGGTTTCAATTCACTCGGCATGACCGCCTGGAGCAGGGCTCGGCTCCCGACCTCGATGAGAGCGAGCGCCAGACGTCCGCGCCGCGCGATGGGGCGCGAACGAAGCAAGGAATGGGGCTGGATCGCGCGCGAGGATTCGCGCCGTCATAGACAGGATCAACAGGATTTCGCAGGATTGACAGGATTGACAGGATTGACAGGATTGACAGGATTTATAAAGCGCTGTTTTTGATCCTGTGAATCTTGAAGAATCCTGTTAATCCTGTCCATTTCCGGAGCTTGCAACCGGGTATGAACCGTCCTGGAAATCGCCTTAGACGTCGAACGGATGACGCCGGGTCAGGGTTTCGAGACGGTCCGGTCCGGTCGAGATCAGGTCGATCGGCAGACCGCTAAGTTGCTCGATGGTGTCGAGATAGCGGCGGGCATTGGCGGGGAGCTCGTCGAACGAGGCAACGCCCGCCGTGGACTGCGTCCAGCCGGGACAGTCGATGTATCTGGGCTCGCATCGGGCGAAGGCATCCGCCCCAACCGGTGGAACATCGAGTTCCTCGCCATCCATCAGGTAGCTGGTGCAGATCCGGACCGTCTCCATCCCGTCGAGAACATCCAGCTTGGTGATACAGATACCGGTCACGCTGTTGATGGCGAAAGAGCGCTTGAGCGCCACCATGTCGAGCCAGCCGCAGCGACGCTTGCGGCCCGTGGTGGCGCCGAACTCGTTGCCGCGACGGCCTAGCCAATCGCCGTCGGCGTCATGCAGCTCGGTCGGAAATGGACCCGCCCCAACGCGCGTCGTGTAAGCCTTGACGATACCCAGGATGTAATCCAGATCACGGGGTCCGACCCCACTGCCGCTGGCGGCTCCACCCGCCGTGGTGGTCGAGGAGGTGACGTAGGGATAGGTTCCATGATCGATATCGAGCAAGGCGCCCTGCGCGCCCTCGAACAGCAGGTCGCGGCCTTGCGCGCGCAGCCCATGCAGCAAACCCGGAACGTCCACCACCAGCGCACGCAGGGCCTCGGCCTGCCCCAGCGCCTCGTCGAGCACCATGGCCTGGTCGACCGCGTCGGCCTTGAAATAATGCACCAGCGTGAAGTTGTGATAGTCGAGCACCTCGCGCAGGCGCTCCTCGAAATGACGGGCGTCGAGCAACTCGCCGAGCCGGATGCCGCGCCGCGAGGTCTTGTCCTCGTAGGCCGGTCCGATGCCGCGTCCGGTGGTACCGATCGCCTTCGCGCCCCTCGCCCGCTCGCGCGCCTGGTCCAGGGCGATGTGATAAGGCAGGATCAGGGGGCAGGCGGCGCTGATGCCCAGTCGCTCGCGCGCCGGAACGCCGGCCTGCTCCAGCATGGCCAACTCCTCGAACAGGGCGCTGGGCGAGAGGACCACGCCGTTGCCGATCAGGCAACGGACGCCCTCGCGCAGAATCCCGGAGGGAACCAGGTGCAGAACGGTCTTGACGCCATCGATGACCAGGGTATGCCCGGCATTATGGCCACCCTGGAAGCGCACCACGGCGGCCGCGCGATCGGTCAGCAGGTCGACGACCTTGCCCTTGCCCTCATCGCCCCACTGGGCGCCAATTACAACGACGCTATTACCCATCTGTCAGGTTTCCCAGGAAATTATCGGAAGTATCGACGGCCTCTAGATCCCATCGCCCGTCGCGCGAAACCAGCCGCTGCCGGCAGCCGAGCTGACAAGGATCCTGTTCGAGTCCAGGCAGCGCGTGGATCACGCGTCGACCGGACATCCGCAATCCCTCGACGGCCTCCCGCAAGGCCGGATCGGCGGACCAGGGGGCATGGATCGGGGCCTCCAAGCGATGGCGTTCCTCAAGTCCGCGACCATGCCGCAAGAGGCCCTTGAGATCCGTGCTGAATCCAACCGCCGGACGTGCTCGGCCGAAGACCCGGCCGATGTCGTCATAACGCCCGCCGCGCGCGATCTCCAGCCCCCAGCCGGGAACGAAGGCCGCGAAGACGACGCCCGTCTTATAGCGATAGCCGCGCAGTTCGGCGAGATCGTAATGAATCGAGACCTCGGGAAGCCAGCGGTTGAGTTCCTCGGCCAGACGGCGCAGATAGTCGAGCGCCTCGCGCACCGGACGGTCGGCGGCGGCCAGAATGGCGTCGGCCCGAGACAGGGCGTCACCGCCGTTCAGTTCCGCCAGGGCCGCCAGCATGTCCGCCGGAGCGCCCGAGATCCCGAAGCCGCCGATCAGGGATTCGATCTCGGGGATGGCCTTGCGCTGCAAGGCGTCGAAGAGCGCATGCTCCTGCGCCGCGTCGAGACCGGCCTGACGGGCCAACCCACGATAGATACCCACATGACCGAGGTCCAGATAGCTCTCGGCGATCCCGGCGGTACGCAGCGTCAAGAGAACGAGCCGCAGGATTTCCGTGTCGCTCTCGATCCCGGAATGCCCATAGATCTCGGCGCCGAGTTGCAAGGGGCTGCGCGTACCGGCGAACCCATCGGGCAAGGTATGCAGGACCGTGCCCAGATAACAGAGGCGCGTGGGCGTATCGCGACGCAAATGATGGGCGTCCATGCGCGCGACCTGGGGTGTCATGTCGGCGCGCACACCCAGCAGGCGACCGCTGAGCTGGTCGGTAAGCTTGAAGGTTTGGAGATCGAGATCCTGGCCGGTTCCAGTCAGGAGCGAGTCCAGATAATCGATGAATGGGGGGATGACAAGCTCATAGCCCCAGGTCGCGTAGAGATCCAGCAGATCGCGCCGCAGGGACTCGATGACCTGGGCCTGGGGCGGGAGCACCTCTTCGATGCCGGCTGGTAGAAGCCACCGTTCCTCGTTCATAGGGCAATGATCGATTCGCTAGATTGGGATCAATTCACTAGATAGAGCAGACCAAGACCCGACAGCATGCTGACGAACCCCGCGATCCGCAACGGCTTATCACCCTCAAGGGCAAGCATCGCCAGAATCCGGCGAAAAGTGGCGGGGCTGAGAAACGGCCAGATGCCCTCGATGATCAGGACGAGGGACAGGGCGACCAGGATGTCATGCACGATGTGAAAGGATCCAGCGAGGTGAATGAATCGTCGCCAGGGAAACGATCCATGAGGCGACCAAGGGTCGCTATCTTTTCAAACGACCCGCGGTTTGTCCAACGCCGAAAGACCGCTCGCGGCGGTCTTTCGGTCGATCGGCGGCCCGATGGCCAGGATCGGCTTCAGGGTTGACCGCTCGCCTCGCGGAAAAAACGGAAGAACTCCGAGTCCGGCTCCAGAACCAACATGCTGCCGCCTTGCCCGAAGCTCTCGCGGTAAGCCGAGAGACTGCGATAGAAGGCGTAGAAATCAGGATCCTGGCCGAAGGCATTGGCATAGATCTCGGACGATTTCGCATCGCCCTCGCCACGGATCTCCTCGGATTCCTTATAGGCCTCGGCGATGGTCACGGTGCGCTGACGATCCGCGTCCGCGCGAATCCGCTCGGCGGCCTCGGCGCCCTTGGCCCTGAGATCCCGCGCCACCCGCTCGCGCTCGGCGCGCATCCGCTGGTAGACGGATTCGCTCACCTCGGGCGGCAGGTCGATCTTCTTGACCCGGATATCCACGACCTCGACGCCGAGGTCGGCCGCGTTCTCGTTCACATCACGCGTGAGGATATCCATCAGGGCGAGACGATCATCGGAGACCACTTCCTGGATGGTGCGCTTGCCGAATTCATCACGCAGACTGGTGTTGATCCGCTCCGAGAGCAGCCGACTGGTGCGCGCGCTGATACCGCCGGTCGACCGCAGGAATTGAGCTGGACGCGAGATACGCCACTTGGTGTAGGAATCGACGATCACGTCCTTCTTTTCAACGGTCAGAAAGCGCTCCGGCTGCGAATCGAGGGTCTGAATCCGCCGATCGAACTTCCGGATCTGATTGAGGATCGGAATCTTGAAATGGAGACCGGGCGCGTAATCGTCCGAAACGATCTCGCCCAGACGCAGCTTGAGCGCGACCTCGTACTCCCGCACCACGAAGGTGAAGGCGGAAAAGAACACCACCACGACCGCCAGGGCCGCCGGGAGCCAGGTTTTCATGGGAACGGATCGACTCATCAACGCACCCTCCGTTCGCGATCAACCACGCGCTGCGGTGGATCGGACTTTTCCGGCATGGCCATGGGGTTGCTGGACTCCTGGCTCGAGGCCGCGGGCGGCGTCTGGTTCTGTTGTTTCATGATCTGGTCGAGCGGCAGGTAAATGAGGCTGTTACCACCTTCGCGCACGTCCAGCATGACCTTGCCGTTCTTGCTCAACACGTCTTCCATGGTTTCCAGATAGAGTCGTTGACGAGTCACTTCCGGGGCCTTGCGGTACTCGTTGAGGACGGACGTGAAGCGCGAGCTTTCACCCTCGGAGGAGGCGACGACGCGATCCCGATAGGCCTTGGCGTCCGCGACCAGGCGCGCGGCGTTACCACGCGCGCTGGGCAGCACCTCGTTGGAGTAGGCCTCGGCCTGATTCTCCAGCCGCTCCTTATCCTCTCGTGCCTTGATGGCATCGTCGAAGGCGGCCTTGACCTGTTCCGGCGGCTTGGCCGGCTGCATGTTGACCGAGGTAACGACCAGCCCCGTCTTGTAGCGGTCCAGCAGTTGCTGAATCCGCTCCTTGATGGTGACAGCGACGGCTCCGCGGCCCTCGGTCATCACGAAGTCAAGCTTGCTCTGGCCAATCACCACCCGGACCACGGTCACGGTAGCGTCGTTCAGCGTTCGCTCGGGATCCTGATCCTGGAACAGGTAGTCCGCCGCGTCCTGGATGCGCGACTGGACGGTCAGCTCGACCTCGACGATATTCTCGTCCTGGGTCAGCATCGCGGCCTTGTGGGTGAGGGTCGAAACCTCGTCCACGTTGACCTTGACGACGGTTTCGATCGGCATGGGAATGTGCCAGTGCGGACCCGGACCGGTCGTATCGACGTAATGCCCGAACCGCATCACCACGCCTCGCTCGGCGGGCTCGATGATATAGATGCCGGTCGCGAGCCAGATGACGACCAGGACACCGGCGATGATGCCGATGACCTTGGTGCTGAGCTGACCGCCCGAACCGCCCAGGCGGCCACCACCCGATGAGCCGTCCCCCGGCGGCCGATTGCCTCCGAACAGACCGCCGAGACGCTCCTGGAGTTTGCGAACGACCTCGTCGAGGTCCGGTGGACCCTGATCGCCACCGCTCTTGCCGCTCCAGGGGTCCTTGTTACCGCCACCTGGCTCATTCCAGGCCATAACTTCTCCGTCTTTCTATAAGAATGTGCATCGATCGATGTCCTCGATTGTAAGGGACCGCCTGGATGACGGCAAACCAGGAGACGAAATCAAGCCATCCAGGCACTTGGCTCAGGGCCGGCTTTCGGTCACCAAACGGCGTCCGAGATCGGGATCGCGAATCAGGCGTCGCTCGAGATCGCTACGCGAGATACTGAACCGAACCTCCCAGCCTCCGGTTTCGATCGCCTCCTCCGCTAGAATCCGGGTGTGCTCGAAAAGCCAGGCGCGCAAGCGTCCATCGCCCGGACCCAGCCGAACCGAGCGGCTCAGGCGCTCCCCACCCGTCAGTTCGCTCAGGGCCTGGAGCAGCAGATCGATCCCGAGGCCGCTTTGCGCCGACAGCCAGACCCGGATCGGTCGACCATCCCCGTCACGCTCCAGACGCGGCGTCTCGGACTCCAGGCGGTCGATCTTGTTGAAGACCTCCAGACGAGGCAGATCGGCGCTGCCGATCTCCGTCAGCACCGCCTCCACATCCGCGATCAATCGGGAATGATTGAGAGCCGCCGCGTCCACCACATGGATCAACAGGGCCGCGCTCCGGGTCTCCTCAAGGGTCGAGCGGAAGGCCGCCACCAACTCATGGGGCAAATGACTGATGAAACCAACCGTGTCGGCCAGCAATACCCGATCGCCACTCGGCAGACCCAGACGCCGCAAGGTCGGGTCCAGGGTGGCGAACAACTGATCCGCCTCCAGGACGCCGGCCTCGGTCAAGGCATTGAAGAGCGTCGACTTACCAGCATTGGTGTAACCGACCAGCGAGACGACCGACAACTCCGCCCTGGCCCGCGCCTTGCGCCCCTGGGCGCGCTGACCCTCGATCCGCTGGAGCCGTCGCTCGAGCATGGCGACCCGCTTGGCCAGCAGGCGGCGATCGGTTTCCAGTTGGGTCTCGCCCGGACCGCGCAGGCCGATGCCGCCCTTCTGGCGCTCCAGATGGGTCCAGCCCCGCACCAGACGGGTCGACAGGTGCTTGAGTTGCGCGAGCTCGACTTGCAGCTTGCCCTCGAACGAGCGCGCCCGCTGCGCGAAGATGTCCAGGATCAGACCCGAGCGATCGACCACGCGGCATTGCAGCAGGCGCTCCAGGTTGCGCTCCTGGGCCGGGCTCAGCGGATGATTGAAGATGACCAGATCGGCCCCGGTCGTCTCCACCAGCGCCTTGAGATCCTCGGCCTTGCCGGTTCCAATGAAGAGTCGCCGGTCCGGCGTGGCGCGCGAGCCACCGATCGCGCCCACGACCTCGGCGCCCGCCGCCGCCGCCAGCAAGGCGAACTCCTCGCGCTCGTCGGCCTCGGTGGCATAACGCCCGATATCCAGGTCGACCAACAGAGCCCGTTCGCCCGCCTTAGGGCGCTCGAAGACCAGCGAGGGACCGACCGCGGTCGCCGACGATTCGGGCGGCGCCTGATTTCGTTCGTCGTTCAAATATTCCCCGGCTCGGGCGGCATGGCGTCGCTCGCGGGCAATTTGACGTTACGTGCCGGCACGACGGTCGAGATCGCGTGCTTGTAGATCATCTGGCTGACATTGTTCTTCAGAAGGACCACGAACTGATCGAATGACTCGATCTGGCCCTGCAACTTGATTCCGTTGACCAGAAAGATGGACACCGGGACGCGTTCCTTCCGCAGGGCATTGAGGAAAGGGTCTTGCAGGCTCTGCCCCTTTGACATGGGATTGGCTCCTTATTGTTTTGATAAAGCGTAATTTGCCCGACTCGAAACTACCGTGATTTTCCAGAAAACCACGCCGAAATCGGATGGGCCGCAGCCGGGACGGACTGACCCACCGAAAGAAATACCGCGCGACGAAAATCGACTGGCGCGGCTGATGCGCATAGGGCACCGGACCTCATGCCTCCGCCCTGGCCCGGCTGGTCGAGCGATTGGCCGCAGCGCTGGATGCTCGCCCCCAGGGAGAACGGCGGCTCGGACTTGGCCGTGCGCCCTGAGTTGAAAACAGCAAAAGCGGAAAACCGGGATTTTCCGCTTCCAAAGTCATGCATCCAATAGTCATCGCCGCGCGCGTCCTTATAGTGTCGTTCAATCCCTCGCGTTTCACCACAGCGATTTCACGCGATCCGCGTCTAGCCGTCCAAACGCCCCAAGCCACCCTCCATGACGACCTCAAGAAGCGCGAGCACCTCGGACAGAGGCCCCGGCTCGTCCGCCAGCCAGTGGCATTCGGGCTCCGACCTCAACCAGGTCATCTGGCGTTTCGCCAGTTGTCGCGTCGCCACGAGGCCGCGATAGCGCATGTCATCCCAATTGCATTCGCCCAGGAGATATTTCAAGACCTGGCGATATCCCACGCATCGCATCGAGGGCAGGTCCGGATGGAGATCGCCCCGACTCCAGAGAGCTGAGACCTCGTCCACCAGGCCCAGTTCCAGCATGGAGCCAAATCGTCGCTCGATGCGCTCATGAAGGCTGGAGCGCTCGCTCGGCGCCCGCGCCAGCTTCAACAGCCGAAAGGGGAAGCGCTCGCTCTCGGCGGCCTCGATCAAATCGCTCATCGCCCGCCCGGTCAGCGCGTGAACCTCCAGCGCCCGCTGAATGCGCTGCGGATCATTAGGATGGATCCGCGCCCCACCCTGCGGGTCGACAGCAACGAGCCGAGCATGCATGGCCACCCAGCCGATGCGTTCGGCCTCCTCCAGCAAGGCGACGCGAACATCGGGGTCGGCGCTCGGCAGCTTGGCCAAACCCTGTTGCAGGGCGCGGAAATAGAGCATGGTCCCGCCGACCAGCAAGGGGATGCGGCCGCGCCGACGAATCTCCGTCATGGCCGCGAGGGCCTCCTCGCGAAAGCGTGCCGTCGAATAGGACTCCGTCGGGTCCAGGATATCGACCAGTCGATGTGGCGCCCGCGCCAGGATCTCCGGCTCCGGCTTGGCGGTGCCGATGTCCATACCCCGATAGATCATGGCCGAATCAACGCTGATGATCTCGCAGGGCAGCCGCTCCACGAGTTGGACCGCCAGAGCCGTCTTGCCGGAGGCGGTCGGCCCCATGAGCAGGATAGCCCAGGGTCGTCGATCGGTCTGCGGATCCAGCGTCGCCATGGGCCGGCTCAACGTCCGCGCGAGAACAGCCGATCGAGTTCGGCGTGAGAGAGCTTGATCCAGGTCGGTCGGCCATGATTGCACTGATCGATGCGCTCGACCGACTCCATCTCGCGCAGCAGGGCGTTCATCTCATCCAGGGTCAGGCGTCGATTGGCACGCACCGCGCCATGGCAGGCCATGGTCGCCAGGACGGCGTCGACCGCCTCCTCGACCCTGGAACTGCCGCCCTGTTCCACGAGATCGGCCAGCAGATCGCGAACCAGCGACTCCATGTCGGCCTGCCTGAGAAGCGCCGGCACCTCGCGCACGACCAGACAGCCCGTATCGATACGATCCAACACCAGGCCGAGCCGGGCCAGGGTCTCCTCCCGTCCATCCAGTAACTCCGCCTCGCGCGGGCTCACCTGGAGACTCAGGGGGACCAGCAGGGGTTGACGCACCACCCGCCCCTCGCGCCAGGCCGATTTGAGCCGCTCGTAACCGATGCGCTCATGCGCGGCATGAATATCCACCAGGATGAGTCCATCCGGCGCCTGGGCGAGCAGATAGATGCCGTTGAGCTGGGCCAGGGCGAAACCGAGCGGCGGGATCTCGCCTGGGTTCTCGTCCGGAGACCGAGCGGCCGGTGCCGACGGAACCGCCGCTGGTTGCTGAAGCGCCAGCCCGGCCTGATAAACCCGACGCCCCTCGTTCACGCCGAAGGCTGTTGGCCGGAAGGGCCGAATCGCCGCGCCGGGGACTTCCTGGGCGGAGGTGTCCGAGGGTCGGGAGGCACTCCCGGACAAGGCGGGATCGGGATCGGCCGCCACCGGCACGACACCGAGCGTCCCCTCGGCCAGTCGACGTTGCAGGGAGCGAAGGATGAAGTCGTGAACCTGCCGCGACTCGCGGAACCGGACCTCATGCTTGGCCGGATGGACGTTCACGTCGACCAGTCGGGGCGGAAGCTCCAGAAAGAGCACATAGGCTGGATGGCGGCCATGATGCAGCACGTCGCTGAACGCCTGACGGACGGCGTGCGTGATCAGCTTGTCGCGAATCATGCGGCCATTCACATAAAAGAACTGCTGATCCGGCTGGCTGCGCGAAAAGGCCGGGCGCATCACCCAGCCGTGGAGACGCAACTCCACCGCTGCGGCCTCGACCTCCAGCGACTGCCCGGAGAAGCCCTTGCCGAGCAGCCGGTCCAGCCGGGCCTGGACGATCTCCGGGCGACCGCCGGACCCGGCCAACCGATAGAGAAGACGCCCATTGTGGCTGAGATCGAAGCCGATATCGGGACGCGCCAGGGCGATGCGGCGCACCACCTGCTCGACATGATCCAGCTCGGTCTTCTCGCTGCGCAGAAATTTTCGACGCGCCGGCGTATTGAAGAAGAGATCGCGCACGTCCAGGGTCGTCCCGGCCGGATGCGCGGCCGGACGCGGTCCTTCCAGGACCCCATCGATGGAGACCGACACCTCCCAGGCCCCTTCCCGGTCCTCGACCTCGGACGACTCCGGACGCGCCCGCGAGGTCAGGGTCAGGCGGCTCACCGAGGCGATGCTCGGCAGCGCCTCGCCACGAAACCCCAGGGTCGCGACGGCCTCCAGATCCGCCAGCTCGACCAGCTTGCTGGTCGCGTGCCGCGAGAGCGCCAAGGCGAGCTGGTCGCGCGGAATGCCGCGACCGTCGTCGCGCACCCGCAGGCGCTTGACCCCGCCCTGCTCGACCTCGATCTCGATGCGCGAGCAGCCGGCGTCCAGGCTGTTCTCGATCAGCTCCTTGATCACGGAGGCCGGGCGCTCCACCACCTCGCCGGCGGCGATCTGGTTGACGAGATGACTGGAGAGGATACGGATGGGATTCGGCATGGCGGCGATGGGAACAGAAGCGCCGGCCAGGGGCAAGCCGACCAGGCGGAGCGCGACTCGTCCGACGGGCGAAGACCCGGCGGCGTGATCGATCGAGTCGACCGCGATGGCGGATCGCCGTCGCGTCCCTTGGCCACGCGAACGACCTTCAGCGTTTTCCCGCCGCCCGGTCCAGGTTTCTCAAATGCTCCAGCTTCTCGCGAATGCGGATCTCCAGTCCGCGATCGACCGGCTCGTAATAACGCCGTTCACCCAGATCCTCGGGGAAATAGACCTCGCCGGCCGCGTAGGCCTGGGGCTCGTCGTGCGCATAGCGATAGGCGCGGCCATGACCCAGCTCCTTGAGCAGCTTGGTGGGCGCATTGCGCAGGTGGACCGGGACATCGAGCGAACCGGACGAACGGACCTCCGCGAGCGCGGCCTTCCAGGCGGTATAAACGGCGTTGCTCTTGGCGGCGCAGGCCAGATAAACGGCGGTCTGGGCCAGGGCGAGCTCGCCCTCGGGCGAACCCAGACGCTCCTGGGCCTGCCAGGCGTTGAGCGCCAGATCCAGTGCCCTGGGATCCGCGTTGCCGATATCCTCGCTCGCCATGCGCACCAGACGGCGGGCGATATAGAGCGGGTCGCAGCCGGCGTCGATCAGGCGGGCCAGCCAATAGAGCGCGGCATCGGGATTGGAACCACGCACGGATTTATGCAGGGCCGAGATCTGGTCGTAAAAGATGTCCCCGCCCTTGTCGAAGCGCCGCGTCGGACCAGTCACGACCTCGGCCACCACCGCCGTCGCGATCTCGCCGCCCGCCGCGAGCTGGGCGGCGAGTTCCAGCAGATTCAGGGCGCGGCGGGCATCGCCGTCGGCGGTTCGCGCCAGCAGGCGCGCGGCCTCCTCGGACAGGGCCAGATGGCCGCCTCCGAGCCCTCGGGCCGGATCGTCCAGGGCCGCCCGCAACACCCGCGCGAGGTCGTCCTCGTCCAGGGATTTGAGCACATAGACCCTGGCGCGCGACAGCAAGGCGTTGTTGAGCGAGAAGGAAGGATTCTCGGTCGTGGCCCCGATGAAGGTCAGGGTGCCGTTCTCGACATGCGGCAGGAAGGCATCCTGCTGGCCCTTGTTGAAACGATGGACCTCGTCGATGAAGAGGACGGTTCCGCGCTGCTCGGTCTGGCGGATGACCTTGGCCTCGGCGACCGCCTCGCGGATCTCCTTGACGCCGGCCAGCACCGCCGAGAGGGTCAGAAAATGGGCGCCCGATTGACTGGACACCAGCCGCGCCAGGGTCGTCTTACCGGTTCCAGGCGGCCCCCAGAAGATCATGGAGTGGAGTCGCCCGGTCTCGATCGCCCGACGCAGCGGCTTGCCGGGGGCGAGCAGATGAGACTGACCCACGAAGGCATCCAGGGTCGTCGGACGCATCCGGTCGGCGAGCGGCGCCTCCTCCAGGATGGCGGTCACGGCGACTCAGTCGAAGGGAAGAAAGTCGTCGACCGTGCGCTGGTCGATCTTGAACAGCTCGGGCTTGAGCGCGACGTTGCGCCGCGCGCCGGTGAAATTCAGCCGGGTCTCCTGACCGAAGCCGTCCTCCATGATGAGGCTGTCGAGCGTGTCCTTGCCGAAACCGATCTCGATGCGCACCACATCCGTGTCCGGATCCTTCGGAATCAGCTCCACCCAGTCGCGACCGTCCGTGCTCTCGATCGAACGCGCCGAGAAATGCTTTTCGATCGGCTCGGCGTTGGCCAGCAGGAGCGCCGGCGTTCCGCGCAACGCCTGGCCCTGACTCTGGTGCGAGACCTGCTTCAGTTCCAGGTCATGCAGATAGACCCGCTTGCCGTCGGCGATGATGATCTGCCTGTTCGGGCCAGCGTACTCCCAGCGGAAACGACCGGGGCGTTGCAGATAGAGCGTGCCGCGCGCCTCACGCATCTGGGTACGATCGGCATTGAAGGTGTACTGCTCGAAATCCGCCTGGAGGCTGTCGAGATCCTTCAGATAATCGTCGACGCGTTGCGCGCCCTCGGCGGCGATCGCGCCACCGGCGGTGGCCAGGACGAGGACGGCGATCAGGGCCGAACGACCTGGGAACAGGCGTGGCCGACCGGCCGATGCCTTGGTGATGAAGTCGAGGATAGAGCGAACAAACATGATGTGCGGTTCCTGAGATCGATGGACCGGAGAGACACCCGGATCCAGGGAAAGTGCCCCGAGCGTCTGGGCTCGGCGGCCAAACGGCCTCGCCGCCGCTCAATCCTCCAGGGGCGGCGGTGCCAGCACCTCGCGATTGCCGTTGGTTTCGGCCGGACCCACGATGCCGATGCGCTCCATCTCCTCGATCATGCGCGCGGCGCGGTTGTAGCCGATCTTGAGCCGGCGCTGCACGCCGGAGATGGAGGCGCGACGGCTTTCAACCACGATCTGGACCGCCTCGTCGAACAAGGGATCCGTGTCCTCCGTGTCGCCTCCGCGTGGCTCCGGATCGATTCCCGGCAGCGACTCGGTCGGCTCGCGCAGCACGTCGTGGATATAGTCCGCCTCGCCGTACTGCTCCTTGAGGAACTCCACCACATGGTGGACCTCATGATCATCGACGAAGGCCCCGTGGATGCGATGCGGGATATTGCCGCCGGGCGGCAGATAAAGCATGTCGCCATGCCCCAGCAGTTGCTCCGCCCCCATCTGATCCAGGATGGTCCGCGAGTCGATGCGCGAGGACACCTGGAAGGCGATGCGGGTTGGGATATTCGCCTTGATCAGACCCGTGAGCACGTCCACCGAGGGTCGCTGAGTGGCCAGCAGCAGATGGATGCCGGAGGCGCGGGCCTTCTGCGCCAGGCGCGCGATCAACTCCTCCACCTTCTTGCCCACCACCATCATCATGTCGGCCAGCTCGTCGATGATGACCACGATGTAGGGCAGATGCTGGAGATCGGGGGCCGCGCCGCCCATGGCCACCAGATCCTCCGGCCGGATCGTCGGATCCGGAATCGGCGTCCCCGCCTCCTCGGCCTCGGCGATCCGGCGGTTGTAGCCGCCGATGTTGCGTACGCCCAGCTTAGCCATCAGGCGATAGCGCCGTTCCATCTCGCCCACGCACCAGCGCAGGGCGTTGGACGCCTCCTTCATGTCCGTGACCACCGGGGTCAAGAGGTGCGGAATACCCTCGTAGACAGAGAGTTCCAGCATCTTTGGATCGACCATGATGAGCCGCACGTCCTCCGGACCCGCCTTGTAGAGCAGGCTCAGGATCATGGCGTTGATGGCGACCGATTTGCCCGAGCCGGTCGTGCCGGCGATCAGGGCATGCGGCATGCGCGCCAGATCGGCGACCACCGGCAGGCCGGAGATGTTGGTGCCAAGCCCGATGGTCAGCGGCGAGCTGGCGTCCTGATAGGGGGGCGAATCGAAGATCTCGCGCAGAAACACGGTTTCGCGATGCTGGTTGGGGATCTCGATCCCGATCACCGATTTGCCCGGGATGATCTCGACCACACGCACGCTGATGGTCGTCAGTGCGCGGGCCAGATCCCTGGCCAGACCCGTGATCTTGCTGGCCTTGATGCCAGGCGCGAGTTGCAGTTCGAAGAGCGTGACCACAGGGCCTGGATAGACCGCCACCACCCGCACATCGACCCCGAAGTCGGCCAGATTGCTCTCCACCTGGCGCGAGAGTTCCTCGATCTGATCCTCCGAATAACCCCGACCGCTCTTGCGTGGCGCATCCAGCAGACCCAGTGGAGGCCGCGGCTTGGCGCCCGAGGACGGCGACGAGGCGACCCCGTCGCGCGCGGATTTCTGGAAAAAGCCACGCTTTTCTTCCGGCTTCGGTTTTGGCTCCGGGCGTTCGGCGGGTGGCGCCTTCACGACCGCCCTGGGGATACTCCTCTGTACAGGCACCTCGGGAGCCGTTGGCTTCGCGAGGCAAGGCTCCTGTTCGGGCATGAAGGCCACCTGTTCGCTCATGGCGGCCTGAACCTCCGGGGGCAGCTTTTTCGGCGGGCGGCGCGCTCGCGGCGCCCCCGCTGGTGGACGCTCACCCAGGGACGAGGCGGCGGACGGATCCATCAGTTTGAGCTCCTTGGGAAGACCGCCTGGATAGATCTCATGGCCGGATTGGGCCTGGCGCCGCGCCACCGAGAAACCCGTCAACAGCCCGGCCAATCCATGCCAAACCGCGCTCGCGCCCTGCAGCGCTGCGGCGCCGATCGTATCCATCAGCTTGAGCCAGGAGATGCCGAAAAAAAGCGTCAGACTGACGACGAGCGCGCCACTGAGCAGCAGATTGGTCCCGGTCGGATTGAAGGCGTCGAGCATGCGCCCACTGACTAGGAGCCCGATTCCTCCGCCGGCACCATTGGGTAGATAGCCCCCCTGGGTCTGGAGATGAACCGAGGCGAAACCACAACCCGCCGCCATGGTCACGAGGAATCCGACCCACCTCAGCGACAACATCCAGGTTCTCCGCGCGGCATCCTCGCCACGGCCGCGAAAAACCAGCCAGGCGCTCCAAGCGACCATGAAGGGCAGCAGATAGGCGAAATAACCGAAGAGATAGAGGGCCGCGTCCGCGAACCAGGCACCGGTCCGACCGCCCGCGTTGGTCGCTTGCGTATTGTCACCGACATAGGACCAGCCCGGATCCTGCGGCGAATAGCTCACCAGCGAGAGCGCAAGATAAAGGGCCACGCACATGAGGGTCCACATGGCGCCCTCGCGCAATGCGCGCTCGACATAATCGCTGAATGTCAACTGCCCGTAGCGTGTTGCTTGTGCCATGCGCTTCTCCAAATGTTCCAGCGCATTATAGCCTTACGGGATATTTTTCGCGCGATTTCCCCTGCGGATGGGGAGTGACGACCAGGAGCGAAAGGCAAACGAACATCCGCCAAGGTCAGGAAGGCGAGCCACGATCGCCCAGGCTTATCGGATAGCTGCGAGGACGGAATCCGGCTTGATCGGTGACTTAGGAACGAATCCCCCGACCTTCTCCCCCGGCCGGGGGAGAGTCGGCGGAATGGTGTCTCGGTGTTTCCGCGCGGAGAAACAGGTCGAGACGGCCCTCAGTTAGGCGTCACGTTCTCCGCCTGGGGACCCTTGGGGCCTTGCGTGACTTCCATGGTCACCCGCTGTCCCTCGGCCAGGGTCTTGCGACCGCCGCCATTGATCGCGCTGTAATGGACGAAGACGTCCTTGCCCCCCTCGCGTTCAATGAATCCATACCCCTTTTCGTCATTGAACCACTTGACCGTTCCAGAAACCAATTCGCCTGCCATAACAACCTCATCACTAAAGACGCACCAACCTGGGTTGGTATTGAGATGACCCGACCTCGACTCGAGGCCGGTGCCATGACCACTCGCGCTGGAGCGGAATTTCCGATCGGCATACCCTGCCCATGCGGCACTTCTATCCGGAGCCTAACCTGGGCCACGGACAGGGCGATGACATCCGATCGATCGTTCAGCGTCGGCCACGGCGACGGGTTTTCCCCGCCACCGATCGGCGCGCCACCCATCCGGGGCTTCCAGCCCCTTTCAGCCAGAGGAAGAGAACGCCGCGTCCTGCCCGGCGACCCCAGTCCAATCGTCGTCGAACCCCAAGCCTTGAGCCAGAATCGGCTCCGATTCGTCGCCAGCTCGACCCGTCGGCCAAGCCATCACCGACGCCCCGTCGCGGACCAGGCCGAACCCACGCAAGCAAGGCGCTCCATCGTGGATGGAGCCTCCTGGACATATGACGCGATGGGGCCATTCATGGCATTCGATGAGGGCGGCGCGGTAATAACGGGGATAACGAGATCGGATAGTGACAAGTGGCGCTTGGCCATCACGCGGAGTTAAGCGGAAACGAACGCCAACATCTGGTTCGGGGATCCATTTCCTGGCGTTCGGCGCATTGATCGCTTGTTGCTCTTATCAAGTGATTATAACTCAGAATCAGCGCGTGAAAACGTCGATCATCAAGCACCAGTTGGACCCCTGACGAGGGAGCCTAGGGAAGAAGGGTTCCCGACTCGAACAGCGTAACACTCGGATACATCAATTCCTGATTGGGCATGCTCATGAAGTTACCCTGAATCGCATCCACCCCGGCGGAGTGGAGCATGGGCATGAGATCCGTGCTGTCGACCGCCAGGGCGATGACTCGCAGTCCCTCGTTGTGCGCGCAGCGCACGAATCCATTGAGGGCGGCCTGCGAGGCACGACCCTCGACCAGCCCCTGCATCGTGTCGCGCGAGAGCTTCACATGCGTGATCACTCCGCGGTTCGCCTCCAGAAAGGCCCGATCGTCGAGCTTGGGATCCTCGACCAGCAAGCCATGCTGCTTGAGCTGGAGCATCGCCACCAAGCGCTTGATTCCGTCCGGCGCCTCATCGAAGGCCGACTTGCGCACCTCCACCACGATGGATCCCGGAGCCAGATGCGCGGCGGTGACGAAGGCCCCGATCGCCTTGACCGTTGACTCGGAAAGCAGGGTTTGATTCGCCATGTTGACGAACAGGGTAGCGTCCGGGGCGCCACCGGACTGCATCTGTTCGAGCACGGCAAGCGCCTGTCGAAAGATCCAGAGATCGATCTTGCCCATCCAGCCGGCCTCCGCCACCAGCGGAAGAAAGGCATCGGGAAACAGCATCCCGCCGCGCTCGTCCTTGAGTCTCACCAGGGTTTCGAACATGTTGCGATGGGTTTCGTCGGCCTTGAAGGAGACGATCGGCTGGTACTCAAGCGTCAGACCTCCCGCGTCGATCAAGGAGCGAACGCGGGCCGGATCGAGCATCTCGGACGGATCGGCGCCGGACTCCCTCGCATACCTGGCCAGGGCGTTCTTGCTCAGGTCGTTGATCGTCGCCAGCACCACGGGCCCCTTGACGTCGGAGTCCAACGCCAGGACCGAGTGCCGCAATTGTCTCAACTGCTTACGATCGTTGCCGTTACCGATCTCGCGCTCGCAGACCAGCAGCAGGTGATCAAGGCTATCGCGACAGACGACATCCGCCGCGCCACGGGCGAGACCATCGGCCGGAGTCAGTTGGCTAGTGGACGACTTAAGCAGCACGAGCGAGGCATCGAGTCGATCCTTCACGGCATCGAATTCGGCGGAGAGGTCGAGATTGAAATAGGCACCCTCGTCGCAAAGAACGAGATCCCACCACTGCGGCTGGGCGATGCCCGCCTTGATCGCGTCGGGAGTCGAGGCGTCCACCAAATCCACCGCGAGACCCCGTCGGTTCAGCAAGGCGCTGATTCGAAGCTCTTCGGGTTCGGGATGGATGCAGAGAATTTTCTTGACTTTTGTCATCCTTCGACTTGTTTCCAGCCCGATCCTGTCGGAGCCTGAGGCATCCCATGGATGCCGGGAGTGCGTCGAAACATACGTCGAGGGCCGTAAAAGCGCAAGCATCGAATCCAGCAAGGTTAGGTCGAACCGCTGGCTCCGTATGCGCGTCGGCGCCCTCGCGGGCACCGACGCCGGACTCAGGAACCCAGGAGGCTGCGCAGCATCCAGGCGTTCTTCTCATGGACCTGCATGCGTTGCGTCAGCAGATCCGCGCTCGGCTCGTCGTGAGCCTCGTCGACCAGCGGGAACACCGAGCGCGCGGTCCTGACCACGGTTTCCTGCCCGGCCACGAGGCGGCGAATCATCTCCTCGGCATTCGGCGCGTCCGCCTCTTCCGGGATCTCGGTCAGCTCCGCGTAAGCCTTGTAGGAACCCGGCGCGGGGTGACCCAGGGCGCGGATGCGCTCGGCGATCAGGTCGACCGCGAGGGCGAGCTCGTTGTACTGCGCCTCGAACATCAGATGCAGGGTGTTGAACATCGGACCCGTCACGTTCCAGTGATAGTTGTGGGTCTTGAGATAGAGGGTGTAGCTGTCGGCGAGGAGCTTGGACAGCCCTCCGGCGATGGCCTCGCGGCTGGCGTCCGAGATCCCGATATCGATCGGCATGCTGTTGCTCATTGGCATTCTCCTTTCAGTGCGATGGGTTGGCTAGGCCACGACAGGCAGGGCGGATTCTGGCCGGTGGCGTCCAGCGCGCACCCAGTCCCAGGTCTTTTCATGGAAAAAATAGGCGACGGTGTTGACCGCCGGCTCCACCAGGGCGATGGCGCCGCCGACGACGACGCTGCCGGTCATGAGGTAGGCGACGGTGAAGGCCACGGTCATATGGACGACACCGAAGGTCAAGGTCTTGGTCATGGCTGATTCCTCCGCTGGCTGTCGAGGAGAAGTCTAGCCGCGACCCGGAAAGAAGAAAAATCGATTGATACAGGAACGACGATCGTCGTTGACGATAAACGACGACCTTCGCCCGATTCTAGCCTCCGGTGACGCGGTGGCAATGAACCTGCCGCGTCTCGCCGAGTCGCGTCTCTTGCGGGTAGGCGTGTCGACAGACCTCGATGACATCGGGACAGCGCGGGTGAAAGTGACAGCCCGCCGGCGGATGACTCGGCGAGGGCATGTCACCCTCCAGCCGAATCACCCGACGCCGCTGGTCGATATCCACTACCGGCACGGCCGAGAGCAGCGCCCGGGTGTAGGGATGACGCGGGTCGTCCAGCACCTCGTCGACCCGACCCCGCTCGACCACACGCCCCAGATACATCACGGCCACCTCGTGCGCCAAATAGGCGACGACCGAGATGTCGTGGGTGATGAAGAGATAGGCGAGACCCAGTCGCTCCTGGAGATCCTTCAACAGGTTCAGGATCTGGGCCTGGACCGAGACATCCAGGGCGCTCGTGGGCTCGTCGCAAACGATGATCCGCGGCTCGACCGCCAGCGCCCTGGCGATGCACAGACGTTGACGCTGTCCGCCGGAGAACTCGTGCGGATAGCGGTCGGCGGCCTCGGGATCCATGCCGACCAGCTCCAGCAGATCGGCCACCCGACGCATCCGAGGCGCGTGCCTGGGCTCGATCCGCAATGCCTGGAGTCCCTCGCCGATGACATCGCCCACCAGCATGCGCGGATTCATGGAGGCGAAGGGATCCTGGAAGATGATCTGCAGATCCTTGCGGAACGGGCGCATCCGCCGATGGCTCAGGCCCATCAGTTCCTCGCCCAGATAGCGCACCGAACCATCCGTCGGCGCGATCAACTGGAGGAGACCCTTGCCGGCGGTGGTCTTACCGCAGCCGGATTCCCCGACCAGCGCCAGGGTCCGACCGGCCCGCAGATCCAGGGAAACGCCATCCACGGCTCGCACATGACCGACGACGCGGCGCAGCAGGCCGCGCTGGATCGGAAAATGGACCTTGAGATCCTGGGCGCGCAACAGGAGGCTGTCCGCGTCCTCGCGGATCCGGGGCGACGGCGCGGCGGACGCCGGCTTCTCGCCCAGCGGCTTGGTGGACTCCCCGGCCAGGCCCAGTGCCGGATCCCAGAGATGGCAGCGCACGCCCCGCTCGCCCTCGACCGGCCACCAGAGGGGCTCGGTGTCGCGACAGACGTCCATCACGGATTGACAGCGATCGGCGAAACGACAGCCCTGGAACACGCGATCCAAGGGCGGCACCCGCCCCGGAATCACCGCCAATCGGCCCGCGCGTTTCTCGGCGCTCGGCAGACTCTCCATGAGCTTGCGACTGTAGGGATGCGCCGGGCGGGCGAAGAAATCCGCGACCGCCGCGGTCTCGACGATCTGGCCCGCGTACATGACGGCCAGCCGGTCGGCGCTCTCCGCCACCACCCCGAGATCATGGGTGATCAGCAGGACGGCCATGCCGGTCTCGCGCTGCAAATCCTTCAACAATCGCAGCACCTGGGCCTGGATGGTGACGTCCAGCGCCGTGGTGGGCTCGTCGGCGATCAGCAGTCGCGGATCGCCGGCCAGGGCCATGGCGATCATGACGCGCTGCTTCATGCCGCCGGAGAGTTGATGGGGATACTCCCCGACCCGTTGCACGGGATCGGGAATGCCGACGGCGCGCAGCAGCTCCACCACCCGGGCGGTGACCTGATCGCGCGAGCGGCCCTGATGGATACGCACCGCCTCGGCGATCTGTTCGCCGATCGTCAGCACCGGATTGAGCGAGGTCTGCGGCTCCTGGAAGATCATGGCCAGGCGACCGCCGCGCACCCGACGCATCCGGGCCTCGGTCAGGCTCAGCAGTTCCGTGTCGCCAAGACGCACCGAGCCGGCCGTGATGCGTCCGGACGGTGGCAGCAGCCGCATCAGGGTCAGGGCGGTCATGGATTTGCCGCAACCCGACTCCCCGAGCAGCGCGAAGGTCTCGCCCGAATGAAGACTCAGATCCAGATCATCGACCACGCGCACCGGCTGGGCTCCGTTACCGATCAGCGTGGTGAGTCCTTCGACTTGAAGCAGGGGTTCGGTCATGTTCTCGATCGTCGGCTGTGGATGGGCCAGGCCCGCGCAAGCAGGCCGAGTCTGGCGGCGAGGCTGGCCGGGCGCGCCGAGCCACCCATGCTAACGACCGCCGCCGCGCAGACGCGGGTCGAAGGCGTCGCGGACGACGTCCGCGAAGAGATTGGCGGCGAGCACCAGGGTGAACATGAAGAGGAAGGCGGCGGCCAGCGACCACCAGACGACCGGCTCGCGCGCCAGTTCCAGCCGGGCGCTGTTGATCATGTTGCCCCAACTGTTCATGGTCGGGTCCACCCCGATGTTGACGTAACTCAAGACCGCCTCGGCCAGGACGAGTCCGCTGAAATCCAACGCCAGGGTGATGAGGACGATGTGCATGACGTTCGGCAGGATGTGGCGGGCGATCACCGTGAAGTGACCCACACCGAGCGCTTGGGCCGCCTGGACATAGTCGATCTCGCGCAGCTTCAACGCCTCGCCGCGCAGCAGTCGGCAGAGCCCGGTCCAACTGGTCACGCCCAGGATTAGACAGAGGAACAGCAGGCGCAGATCGGCGCGCTCCACCAGGCTCGCGAAGGCGTCGGCGTGGTTGCTCATGTAGACCTGGAGCATGAGGATGGCGGCGGCGATCAGCAGCACTCCCGGTATGGAATTGAGCGTGGTGTAGAGGTACTGGATGACGTCATCCACCCAGCCTCTGAAATAGCCCGCCGCGATGCCTAGCAGGACGGCGGCGGGAAGCATCACGAGCGTCGTCAGGGTGCCGATCAGCAGGCCGGTGCGGATGCTCTTGAGGGTCTGGAAAAAGACATCCTCGCCCACCTTGTCGGTGCCCAGGATGTGGTATTTGAACGCCAGCTCGCCCGCGACGAATCCGAGTGCAAGCAGGACGCCGAGCGTCCCGAGCGCCGTGCGCCAGGGTATTGGGGTGCGACCGGCCAGGATCGCGTCCCGGACCTCGGACAGCGCCCGACCCTGGCGACGCGCCATCAGCCAGAGGATTCCGGCGGTCAGCAACGACCAGGCGATCAGGCCCTTGACGAGTCCCAGCAGCGAACGCCAGGCGATATCCCAGGCGCGCTGACGCGCCGGATCCTCGAGATGCGCCCCGCCATGCTCCAATCGCGGATAGTCGCGCAGGACGCGGCCATCGGGCTGATTCATCGACTCCTTGACGAAGAGATGCGTGGCGAACGGCGCTGAGTAGGTCTTCTCCTGGCGCTCGCGCAAACCGCTCAGCGCCAGGTCGAGCAGGCTCAGCACCTCGGGCGAATAACGAACCTCGCCAGTCGCCGACGGCGGATCCTGCTTGAGTCGGACATGCAGCGTATCCAGCAGGCCGACCAGGCCGAAGGCGACGAGAACCACCAGGGTCGCGACGCCGACGCGCGAGCGCAGGACACGCCGCCAGGGATCGCGAAGATGTTCATGACGCGCGGCATGGGCGGCGAATCCCGCCACCAGCGCGATCAGGATGAAGACCAGGGCATCGGTCCAGAGAACGACGGGGATCAGCGGCATGATGGCGACATCCTCATTGCAGCCGGACCCGCGGATCGACCAGGGTGTAGGAGATGTCGGTCAGGATCAGTCCCAGGATGTAGAGCACCGCCCCCAGGAAGACCATGGAGCGCACGATGGCGAAGTCCTGATTGCTGATGGCGTCGATGGTGTAGCTGCCGAGACCGGGAATCCCGAAGAAGGACTCGGTGATGAGGCTGCCCATGAACAGCAGCGGCAGCACCACCACCACGCCTGTCAGGATCGGGATGAGCGCGTTGCCCAGCACATGCCGAAACAGCACCAGTCGCTCGCTGAGTCCCTTGGCGCGCGCTGTGCGCACATAGTCCTTGGCGATCTCCTCCAGGAAGAGCGTGCGATACCAGCGCGTCCCGGAGCCGATGCCGCCGATCACCCCGACGATCACCGGAAGCGTCAGGAATTTCCAGGCGTTCAAGCCCTGGTCGTAACCCGAGATGGGGGCCAGGTGAAACAGCTTACTCAAAATGAACTGGCCGCCGATGATGTAGAAGAGACCGGAGATGGACATCATGGCGACCAGCAGCACGACGCTACCGATATCGACATAGGTCGCGCGGAAGAAGACGATGAAGAGCGCGTAGCTGATGTTGAAGGCCAGGCCGACCAGCAGCACGGGGATGGCGATGGCCAGACTCGGCCACATGCGTTGCGAGATGTCGTAGCCGATATCGCGCCCATCGTCGGAAGGGCCGAACTGGAAGGCGAACAGCTTGACGGACTTCTCGAAGAAAATGGTGTCGGTCAGGCTCGCCAATCCCCGCGCCTCTTCGTTGTAGAGCAAGGGTCTGTCGTACCCATGCTCCCGCTTCCAGCCGAGAATCGCCTCCTCGGTGACGCGCTTCTCGCCCAGATGCATCCGCGCCATGTCATCGGGCGAATTCACCACGAAGAAAAGCGCGAAGGTGATGAGATTGACCCCGATCAGGATCGGGATGGCATAAAGCATCCGTCGCAGGATATAGGCCGTCATAGCGCCGTGCTCCGCTCGCGGCGACGCACCATCCAGACCACCGGCAGCACCAGCGCCGCCACCAGGGCGGCGATGGCCCACAGCGGCCAGAGCACCGGCTGGTTCCAATCGCGCCGCGCCTCCTGGCGGGATTCCGGGTCGAGACGTCGGTACTTGAGGCTGTTGTTCGCCATCTGATTGGGGTGGGCGTTATGCAGCCAGCGATGATGCAGGCTGAACGCCTTGGGATGGAAGCCCCAGATCCAGGGCGCGTCGGTGCGGGCGATCTCGATCATGCGATCGAGCATGGCCTGGCGCTCCGGCCCATCGTCCATGAACTTCATCGCCTCGAACAGTCGATCGAACTCCGCATTGGCGTAGTTGGAGGCGTTCTCGCCCTGGTGCTCGACCTTTCCATTGGGGCCATACAGCAGGAAGAGGAAATTCTCGGGATCCGGATAGTCCGCGTTCCAGCCCCACATGAACACCTGCCCCGTCCCGTTACGGATCTTTTCCTGGAAGCGGTTGTAGTCGGTCGAGCGGATCACCAGGTCGATCCCCAGCTTGGCGAACTGCTTGCGGATCCAGGCCAGGCGGGCGCGGTCGTCCGGGCCGGTGGCCACCGCCTCATAGTTGATGGCCAGCGACCGACCAGTGTCCCGATCGACGCCGCCCGGATAACCGGCCTGCTCCATCAGGACGCGCGCCTCCTTCAGGTCGCGGCGCTCGGGGCGGCCATCGCGCCATTCATAGACGAAGGGGTTGATCCCGGCCTCGCCTTCGCGATGGCCGAAGATACCCGGCGGGATGGGACTCTGAGCCACCAGACCGCGCCCGTTCATGAAGATGGAAATGAACTCCTCGTAGTCCACGGCGATCGATATCGCCCGCCGCAACAAGCGCGAGCGCTGGGAATCCCCGCCCACCACGGGGTCGAGCATGTTGAATCCCAGATAGAAGATGGACGGCTCCACCGAGGTCAGGAGCGCGATGCCCCGCTCCCGCATCGTCTCGGTCAAGATCGGCTCGCCCTCGGCGTCCATCTGGATCGCCTGATCGAAGGCGTCGGAGGAAATGCCCGAGCTGTCATAGAAGCCCTGGAGGAATTTGGTCCAGCGCGGGATATCCTCCTTCTCCAGGCTGTAGACGGCGCGATCGATGAAGGGCAGCGGCTTGCCGGCATCGGCCAGGATGCCGGATGTCCGATCCTCCGGCATCCCCTCGCTGGGATAGGACTCGCCATGGAAGTTGGGGTTGCGCTCCAGCACCATGCGGAGATTGGGGTTGTTCTCGCTCAGCATGTAAGGCCCCGTCCCGACCGGATACCAATCCAGGAGGATATTGCGCTCCGCCATGCCCGGCTGGGCCTGGAAGACATCCGCCTCCCAGGCCATGGGCGCGAAAAAGGGCATCGCGAGCCAATAGTGGAACTGGGGATATTTTCCCTCGATGCTGATCTTGAACTGGTAGCGATCCAGCACCTCCACACCGGCGAGAGACGCCTGGCGCAGGGTCTCGATCCGCTCCAGCTCGCCCTGCCGGGCCGTCTGGGCCAACCCATCCGCCAGTTCCGCGAAGCCTCGAATATGCTGGCGCATGACGCCCGCGATGGGCGAATGCAGCCAGGGAGCGGCAAGCCGCTTGATCTGATAGACGAAATCCTCCGCCGTCAGCTCACGCGCGCCGACCTCGGAAAAATCCGCCAGACGATTGATCCCCGAGAGGTCCGCCGCGCTCAAGTCGTGATAGCGATAGCGCCCATCGGACGTCTGGGCGAAGGCCGGATGCGGCTGAAAACGGATCCCTGGCCGGATGCGAATCAGATAGTCGCTGCGGTCGATCTCGCTCGCGGGCGCGTCGTCCGGAAGGAGATTCCCCATGGCATCGAAATAGCGCGGTGTGGGAACCTCGGCGGCGGAGAGCGGAACCAACCGATAGGGCTTGAGCAAAAAGTGATATTGCAACGGCGGCTCGTAGATCTGAGCCAGAAAGGCGTATTCGTTGGAACTGTAGGACCGCGCCGGATCCAGGTGCTTGGGCCGCTCATCGAAAGAGCTGTAATAGATATTCGAGCCCGCGTCCGACGCCGGATAGGGATCGTTCCAGGTCGACTCGCCGCAGCCGGCCAAGAGGAGCGCCGACAGACCAAGCACCCAGATCCGAATCTCGTTACTCAACCGCATCCTCCTGGTCCACCCTTTCGCCTGATAACAAGTTTCGGTACTGTTGCAGCCCACATTAGGGGTGTCAGCGGCGAATTCTATCCCGCGCGACCACAGAAGGCGCGTCCCCCGCGCCGATCAACGAACGCGAGAGACGATCAACCATGGGTTTTCTAGAAGGCAAGAAGGTACTGGTCACCGGCGTCGCAAGCAACCGCTCCATCGCCTGGGGCTGCGCCGAGGCGATGCACCGCCAGGGCGCTCAAATCGCCCTGACCTACCAGAACGACAAACTCAAGCCCAGGGTGACGGACTTCGCCGCCCAGTTGGGCTCGGACATCGCCCTCCCGCTCGACGTGAGCAGCGACCGGCAGATCGCCCAGCTTTTCGCGACCCTGGGGGAGCACTGGGACGGGCTGGACGCCATCGTCCACTCCATCGCCTTCGCGCCCAAGTACGAACTGGAAGGGGACTATGTGGACGCGCTGACCCGTGAAGGCTTCAACACCGCCCACGAGATCTCCTCCTACAGCTTCTCCGCCCTAGCCAAGGCCAGCCGGCACATGATGGAAGGACGCCATGGCGCGCTGCTCACCATGACCTTCCTCGGAGCCGTGCGGGCGGTGCCCAACTACAACGTGATGGGGCTCGCCAAGGCGAGCCTGGAAGCCAACGTCCGCTATCTCGCGGCCTCCCTCGGCCCCACCGGCACCAGGGTCAACGCCATATCGGCGGGACCGGTCTACACCCTGGCCGCGGCCGGAATCGCGCACTTCCGCGCCATGCTCAATCAAGTCGAAAGACACACCCCCCTGAGACGCACCGTAACCACCGAGGAAGTAGGCAACGCCGCCGCCTTCCTCTGCTCGGATCTGGCCAGCGGCATCACCGGGGATATCCTCTACGTGGACACCGGGTTCAATATTCTGGGATTGGGCTGAGCGACGTCAGTCGATCACCTCAGGCCGGACGGGGCATTCGCCCCGTCCGTAACGTTTGATGAGCAACCAAGGGGTTCGGCGGTGGCCGATCCGTTCGGAAAACGTTCAGGACGGGATGTATACCCCGTCCCGCCCTAGGATGAGTCGCTGCGCTCGTTCGAGCGGGAATTTCCGGATCTCTTCCTGCGCATCCACCGCAATGCCCTGGTCGCGCGCGCGCGATTGAGCGGGCTCGAAAGACAGCCGGATGGTTCGACCCAGGTTCAGGTCCGCGATTGCGGCGACAGGCTGTTGGTGAGCCGTCGGCATCTGAGCGAGGTCCGCCGCTGGTTGCGCGAGACCGATCGGGTCGCGAGACCCGTCCGGGATCAGCCCGAGCCCCGCCGCCTGCCGGACCAGATCCAATAGACCCCGGTCAGGGCCGCGATCCAAATCGCGGCCAGCCAGCCGATGGTGCCGTCATAGGCGCCCGCCAGAAACGCCAGGCTGGCCTCATCGTTCCCATCCGTCACCTTCCTCGTGACCTGAATCACCAGCACCCAGCCCGCGTGCAGACCGACGCACCAGCCGATGTGCCCGGTGCGCTCGCGCACCAGCGCCAGAAAGACGCCGACCACGAACAGGGCCACCATGGAATCCAGGTGTTTCCATTGAAAGAGGTCGATGAAGACATGGGCGAACATCCAGAGCGAACCCGACCAATCCAGGACCATCGTCTCGGGTAGCGCGCCGGGCTTCATGAAATGCAGCACGGCATAGAGCGCGGCGCTCCAGACCACGGCCGAGGCCAGGCCGTTGCGCCGACGGATCCCCGAATAGAGCGCGCCACGAAAGAAGGTCTCCTCCAGCCCCCCGATCAGCAGACCGCCGATCAGGGCCTGAACGCTCTTGGCGACGAGACTGGTCCATGGGTCGGGGCGCGCCTCCGGCAACCGGATCTCGAGCGCGAGCAAGGCCATGACCAACGCCAGCAGGATCAGCACCCCGAGCACCCAGCCCCCGACCACCGCCCGCCTCCAATCCGGCCAAGACGGGCCATAACCGAGCGCGGCGCGATTGGTCAGCCCTTGCCAGGACAGAAAGGGCCAGATTCCAACCAGCATCAGAAGTTGCGCGAGCCGTCCCATGAGACGCTGAGGCTCGACCTCGATCCAGCCGCTGGCCATCAAGGGCGGGGTCAGCACGGCCGCCAAGACGAGACAGACCAGCAGATAGGCGAAGAATTGCAAAGTGGGACGCATGAGAGACTTCCAGCGACGGCGGCGTCAGGCTCGGGCTCGCTCCTTACCCCAGCGCCATGATGGCTAATACAGTGGCGCCGAAGTATGGCTAATAACGTAGGGTGGATTAAGCGGAGCGAATCCACCAGCAAGCCGCTACAGAGACTTGAGCGCCGTTGTACTAGGCCGTTTTCGGTTTCACAATCGAGCTCGGCCTCTTTACTGTTCTCTTTAATGCTACTTTGCTACCTTTCCGCAAGCCTTTGAATATATTCGCATCTTTCGATCACCTACATCCTAGGTATTTCCAATAGAATTTGGAAAGTTATCAGGGTCATTAATTGCAATTATATGATAAAAAAGATTTTTTATTTCGCCGCCAAGCTAATTGGATTGCTCCGTCGTGCCAGCCGAATTAATCTAACAAAGTAGTATTAAACAGATGTCAGGCAGATCAGGCCACTAAGCTTGTATCGCATACTTTTTTGCTTGCAAATTCTTTAGTGTTAAAATCATAAAAATTGCATATGTTTTTATCGGTCGCTCTGCCGAGCATTCTCTTGACAGCAAGCGGGGAAAATAAATCGGCCCCCCTTTTCCCTTGAATTGTTATGTTTTAGAACCAACCGTAGAAGGAATTCAGTGCAGTAGCAATTAGGCTACTGGCTACTCCAACGTTCATGTTCCAGGTCGCACTGGCTGCTTTTTCCATCATTGATGCAAACCATTTGCTGACATGCTGGCCGAATTTTTTTTCCGAAAGCTCAGGAGCGTCCTTATCGGCTTCAACTGCTGCGCCGAGGGCGTCTATATCTTCTCCCGGTACACCACTATCTTTTAGAAATTTGGCAAGTGACTGAAAATCGCTTTCAATAACCTTGTTTTTGGCGCTTTGTACATTATTGTCGCCGACGATAATTGTGGCGTTGTGACCGAATACGGAATTCTTGAACATGGCCGACACGTCCATATCTGTTGCTTTTTCTTTGATCTCGTTTAGGGTAAGACTGTCTGGTAATTCCTCAGATAGTTCCAAAACAAAATCGAGCAACCTGGTTCGCACTTCATTGACCACTTGAAGCATTATGCCAGAGGATGGTTGACCCCAAGCGCGCTCCACATTGTAACCGCCGGAAAATACCTTCGACAGGTGCGGGAATATCTCCGGAGCAATTGTGATAGCCAAATTTGATTCGTCGACTGCGTATTTCTGTAAGACGGCTATGCTCTGCCGCAGATTCGCCGTTTCGAGATTTTTGCGAAGTGTTTCTTGTAAGTGACTCAGGGGTAACGGCTGCGCTGAGTAGCGCCAGGCCCGAATGGCACTAAGATAAGTCTCTCGATTTTTAAAAACAAACAGTTACAACCGCTGATGCGGTTTGCGGAATCGGTGTCCTCAGCGCTGTTTCTTCGGGTGGCCATGGTTACGGACCTCTTCCTGTGC
>NZ_NRRG01000029.1 GCF_016583575.1 Thiocystis violacea | reverse complement strand
CGTGATGATGAAACGTCGCAACTTGTCACCTGCCGGGTGAGCCCTAGAATGGGCGTATTTTACCTCCATCCTCTTGTTATGTAACGGGAATTCTTGGAAGACGGTTCATTCAGTTCACGGAACCAGGTTGAATTCTGAGCCGTTGACGCCAGTTTGTAACGCCGCTCCATGTCTTTGCGCCTTTGCTCATGCCTGACCGTCATTTGCTGAATTCTTTTTTCGATGAAATTTGGATCTTTGATCAAGAGTGCGATAATCATGAGCCGAATGTCCCGGCAACTCAACAAGGGATAGTCAGCTTTGTACGTGATGCGCTCTTTCACCATAAAGGATAACGACAACATGACCAGCGCCATGTGATGGTGCCAAGCATTCCATTTTCTGACTTGATAGTCTGACATCCCTAGCTCACTTTTCGCCTCTTGAAACGCACGTTCGACCCAATAGCGCTGGGCTTGCATGTGAGCGAGTCTTTCGATTGATGTATTCCGATAGTCGACATTACTGAGTGAATATTTGATCTGATTATCCGCATGATTTCGGCTGATCACCAAGACCCGCCCGGTGACATCGTCTGCCTCGCCATCCCAGACCCACACTTGGGCGGCATGAACGGAAAGCGTCAGCGGTCCTTTTGTCCCGTTGCGAACGGTGATTGTTTTCCATTCAAAAGGATGGAGATGTTTGGCGTACCATTTGACTTGGATTGAATCGCGATCAGCTTGCTTTTTGCTAGGCTTCGGCCCTCGCCCAGCCATCTTTTCTGGAACGACTAGACTCGGCTGAATGGAATAGATCTTCTGGTTGCAATGAACATCGAGCAAAAATGTTAACTCCATGTTATCTAAGGCGTTACCAAGCGCTAAGCCGTGTCCGTACAGGCCATCTCCACCGACCCAGTCAAATTCCACGCCGGCCGTAACATCGGATTGAATCATGTCAAGCGCGAGTTCCAGCTTCGTTTTAAACTCACGCGCATCGACTGGGATTCCTGCTTGGTCACACCGCGCTGGATCCGATGTCCATGACCTGGGAAGAAACAGCCGATCATTAATTAACGTGCTATGTGACTGCCAAACTAAGCTCGCATAGACGCCAACCTGGCAATTCTCGATTTTTCCAATGACGCCCGCCTATTGTCTCGCCACGCCGACGGAATGGTTCCCCTTTTTTAGATGTGCCGATTCATCGATGATGTAGCCAATATCCTGACACCGGTCATCCGCCTGATTGGCATACAGATTCGATGTATTTTGGGCAATCGCACGGATCAGGTTTTCCGCAGACCACGGCGAGTCTGTTATAAACTGCTGCATCCGTTGATAACTATCACCCGACATGTCGATTTCTTCGTTGAGGCGTTCGATATTGCGTTTTCCAGCTTCGGTTTTGATAAGACCAGCAATGTAAGCCTGACTTAATTCATAACCATGAGACGTTTCATTTTGAAAATATTCATGATAACCATCCACATGATCTGAAAGATGGTCGAGCATATTTTTTAATATAATATTTTTTTCGTCATCATTGTTTGGAGCCATGGACTGTCAATCACTCGAAAATTATTCCATGCCAATAATTTTAGCTTAATCAATCGGTTATGTGAATCTAACAAAGTAGAAATAAGCAAGGTAGGATGGGTAGAGTGGCCATGGCACGACATTGACTCATTGGCACCGACGCCGATTGGTCACGAAACCCATCATTCCACGGATCTGGATATCATCATTAAATTTCCTCGGAAAACCGGGGGCGTTTTTTGTTTGCGCGATCTTGCCATGTCAGCGTGAGGAATAATGGGTTTCGCTTCGCTCTACCCATCCTACGGGTGATGGCCGGTACGTATCGCTTGTGGTCGCATCCGCAGCGGGTGTGGCCATGCGAGGCGGAGAACAGGAAGCCTGTGGTACATCTCCGTTTTTCGCTTCCCTGTTTCTTGCTCAGGGGTGTCCGCCACTCATCGCTCAACTCCAGCCGCCGCTCGATACGCTCGACGCGACGGGCAGCCGCTACAGGGTTTCGCGGTCGCTTCCACTCATGGCGTAGAGCCCACCAAGCGTCTGCTCGATAGGCGCTGGCCGAGGAGCAATGCGAAGAGAAAAACCGCGACAGTGCGGCCCGGCAAGGCCGCGCGTTCTAGCGCCCGGAGTGCTCCGTCACCAGCCGTCGCCCGGCCCTCCGATGAACGGGACCGAGATCCAATCTCTTCGGATCGGCTCGATTTGACCCATGCTCAATGTGACCCATGTGGTCCAGATTGACTCGAACGATGGCGACGGATCCCTTCCCTCGCTGAGCTGTGAATTGAAGCCCGCGTAGGGTGGAACTCCGATAGGAGGTTCCACCATTTGGGTGCCACTGACCTTGCCGCCGTCGGTGCTGCTCCTTGGCTGCTACGAATGTTTGTGGGTCGGCTTGGCGTCTGAATGGCGGATCGCCCTATCGGGCATCCGCCCTACGATGACGGCGCGGGGTGTGCGTGAAAAACAAGGGAGCAAGGCATGATGGGTAGAGTGACCATGACACGACATTGATTCATTGGCACCGACGCCGATTGGTCACGAAACCCATCATTCCACGGACCTGGATATCATCATCAAATGCCCTCGGAAAACCGGGGGCGTTTTTTGTTTGCGCCACCCTTACATGTCGGCGTGAGGAATGATGGGTTTCGCTTCGCTCTACCCATCCTACGGGTGATGGCTGGTACGCATCACTTGTGGTCGCACCCGAGGCGTGTGTGGTCATGCGAGGCGGAGAACAGGACGCCCGTGGTACATCTCCGTTTTTCGCTTCCGCTGTTTCTTGCTCAGGGGTGTCCATAGGCCTGGCTCACTCATCGCTCAACTCCAGCCGCCGCTCGATACGCTCGACGCGACGGGCAGCCGCTACAGCGTTTCGCGGTCGCTTCCACTCATGGCGTAGAGCCCACCAAGCGTCTGCTCGATAGGCGCTGACCGAGGAGTCAATGCGAAGAGAAAAACCGTGACAGTGCGGCCCGGCAAGGCCCCGCGTTCTAGCACCCGGCGTGCTCCGTCGCCATCCGTCGCCCGGCCCTCCAATAAACGGAACCGGGATCCAATCTCTTCGGATCGGCTCGATTTGACCCATGCTCAATGTGACCCATGTGGTCCAGATTGACTCGAACGATGGCGACAGATACTTTCCCTCGCTGAGCCGTGAATTGAAGCCGCGCCTGAATAGGAAACGAATCCGAATTGGCTCGATTGATGCTTGGAGTTCAGCGACCAAGAGTAACGCCTTCAAACGAGGCTGAGTCATTACCCCGGCCTGGTCGATACCCGACAAGGTCTTCCATCCTGGAGCCGCCCATGGCCAGAGTCTATCTGATCGAAAACAATGAGCGCAGCGCCCTCTTCTATTCGGTTGACGCCGCGGTCGGATCGGGCAGAGCAAACCATTACGATGATGTACTGCTCGTGCAATTCCTGCTCAAGGTCAGCGCCGAATGCGGGCCACGGCATGAGGAATATGTCCCTCCCGGCGAGGGGCCGATTCAGGTCGACGGGATCTGCGGATCTCAAACCATCAAATACATCCGACGCTTCCAAGAAATCGGGACACAGCGAAATCCAGACAGCCCGCTCGTTCAGGATGGCGTGGTCAGCCCGGCAGCGGCCGGATCCGGCTCACTGAGCGGATCTCGAACCAATCGCTTTCTGACGATCGCGGCGCTCAATTCGATCTACGGAAAGATCAGAGGAAAGGCGGCAAGCCTGGATATCACCAGGGACGCCTTGTTTCCGAGAGAGCTCACGCCCTATTTGAAGGTCTTCGTATAGCCGAGCAAATCGAAATCCGCCTCCCGTTGGCGCAAGCGGCTTTTCCATGGAGTCGATCGAGTGAGGTCACCATGGCGACCCTTCATCTTTATCGGATACCCAGATTCGACAGAAACTATTTCAATTTTGGCGAAGGAAACATGTACGCCACGGGACTCTTGCTAACGGAATATTTCAACCGTGTCTGTTCCGGAGCCCGGGGTTTCGATGGTTTATCCAAAGCAACGCGGAAGAAATGGGAGATCGGGCGATATGTCCATGCACGTATGTTCCGGCGCCACCCTGCTGTGCTCCTTCGGGATGGCGCCCAGTACCCTGATGGTGCTGCCGGTCAATCGGATGATGACCAGTTCCATGCCGGCGGCCAATATCATGGACAACAAGCCCATGGTCAACATCCTGCCGTTCGGAATGTGTATCTGCCCCGCCAATCCGGTGGTCGCCTCGGCCACGGCGGCGGCGCTTGGCGTGCTGACGCCCATGCCCTGCGTTCCCGCCACCGTCGCGCCATGGACCCCTGGCTCGCCAACCGTCCTGCTGGGAAACATGCCGGCCCTGAATAACACCTCCACCCTGATGTGCACTTGGGGTGGCGTGATCACGGTTATGAATCCCGGTCAGGTCACCGAGCAGATCCCCTGAATCCCAGATCCAGGGCGACCACGGCCTCGTCTCCGAGGCCGTTCGCCCTCGAAAGGCTAGTCGTGGGCGCATCCCGGCCGGGTGCCGTTGAGAAAGACCAGGCGCGCGTCGAGCACCGAAATGTCGCCATCCCGGTCGACGTCCGCCGAGTCGTTCTCCATGGCGCTCGCGGACATTCGGTCGAGCACCAGATCCATGTCCCGCCGATCGACATCACCATACCCGAAGACAACCAGCGACAGGGACATGGCCGCGCGGGCGTACAAGCCATCGCTTCAGGTGGCACGGAGCCGGATCCTGGACGCGGGATCGACCACATTGAAAACCGCCTGCCTCTCATCGACCTCATAAGGCGCGGCCCCGGCCAGAGCGTGATTGTCATGCCCGTTCCAGGATCCTAAACTGTGACGCGCTAACGGCCTGTCGCGAATCCATTCAGCGGGATCGCGATCTCGATCCTCACCCACCGCGCCGGCTTGGCCGGATCCCACATCCATGATTTATCACCCGATCGGTGTCTTCGACTCTGGCCTCGGCGGACTCAGCGTGCTGAGCGAGATCCGGCGTCTGCTACCCAACGAGGATCTGCTCTATGTGGCGGATTCGGGCCACGCCCCCTATGGCGACAAGCCCCTGTCGACCATCGAGGCGCGGGCGATCGCCATCACCGAATTCCTGCTCGACCAAGGAGCCAAGGCCATCGTGGTCGCCTGCAATACGGCCACCGGCGCCGCCGCACGCGTGCTTCGCTCCCGCTATCCGGTTCCCATCATCGCCATGGAACCGGCGGTCAAGCCCGCGATCGAGCGGACCCGCTCGGGCGTGGTCGCGGTGCTCGCCACCCGCCAAACCCTCGCGAGCCACAATTTCTCGGTGCTTCTGGCACGTCTCGGCCAAGGGGTGGAGATCCTGCCGCGGCCCTGCCCCGGTCTGGTGGAACAGGTGGAGGCCGGCGACCTGGACGGCGACCGGACCCGCGACCTACTCTGGGGCTACCTGGAGCCGCTGCTCGCGCGCGGGGCCGACACACTGGTTCTGGGCTGCACCCATTACCCCTTCCTGACACCCCTGATTCAGGAATTGGCCGGTCCGGATACCCTGGTGCTGGACTCGGGGACGGCGGTCGCCCGGCAGGTGCGACGCCGACTGAACGAGGCGGGACTACTCGCCCCCCCGGAGAAGACTGGACGCGAACATTTCTGGACCAGCGGCAAGAACGCCAGCACCCATGGTCTAATGACGCGACTGTGGGGGGCCGAGGTCATCCTCGCGCCCTTCATCGAAGACGCCATCCGACCCGCCCCGACGTCTTGCGTCGGACTGGCGCTGGAGGCGATCTAGACCTCGGCAACCATCGACAGGCGCCGATCGGCGGGTCCGACCGGAACGCCTCACCGGAGAGGAGACAGCATGCGTCGCGGATTGATTCGCCTCCTCGCCGGGCTCGCGCTAAGCAGCGGCGCCCTACTCCTGACCCCTGCCGCCGTCGCGGAAGAGCCATGCCTCAAAATGGTCTTTGGCCGTTACTGTCTTGGCGGCGATATCAACCAAATCCTGCCATCCTCACCGCCTCCCGCCGCGCGCCAGACGCAGGGCGACAGCCTGGCCCTGGTGTTTCCAGACGGGGCCAACCAGCTTTATCTGCTGGCCTACTCGAACCGCCTTTACAAGGTCGTCCGTGCTCACGCCGTCTCGACCCAGCTCGCCTTCGACGACATCTACAACGACCTGCGCCAGATCTACGGACCCGGCACCGACCAAAGCCGCTTCCCCGACTACGCCAGCACGCCAGCGGCTCGGCTGGCCTCGATCCGTCGCGGGGAAGGTCGCGCCCTGCATCGTTGGGAGCCCTCCCCGGCTTGGTCCATCGAGCTATCCTGGACCCGCGAGCTTGGCGTTTCGCTGGCCTATATCGCCACCGAGCTGAACGCCCGGCGCGCCGCGCGAATGGATGGTGGACTCTGAGCGTCCATCAAGCCGCTCCGGCGGGACGCTGACCCAGAAGGTGCCGCAGCGGCCAAACTCGCTGTCCACGCCAACCTCGTCGGCCATCCACCACTCGACCGCCGGATCAAGCGCGGATCGCCCATCGGGTATACTGCGCCATTTCGTACGCGCGACCACGAGCCTACCCCGCCATGCTGGATAAGAACTACGATCCCCAAACCCTGGAAACCAACTGGTATCGGTATTGGGAGGAACGCGGCTATTTCGTCCCGACCGAAAACAATGGGGGCGGTGCTTACTGCATCATGATCCCCCCGCCCAACGTGACCGGCAGTCTGCACATGGGGCACGCCTTTCAGGACACCATCATGGACGCACTGATCCGCTATCACCGGATGAAGGGCGAACCCACCCTCTGGCAGGCAGGCACCGATCATGCCGGCATCGCGACACAGATGGTCGTGGAGCGGCTGATCAACGCCGAGGGCCAGACCCGGCATGATTTCGGCCGCGAACGGTTCACCGAACGGGTCTGGGAGTGGAAGGCCGAGTCCGGCGGCACCATCACCCGCCAGCTCCGGCGCATGGGCGCGTCGCTCGACTGGGCGCACGAACGTTTCACCATGGACGAAGGCTTGTCCGAGGCGGTGTGCGAGGTCTTCGTGCGGCTGTTCGAGGAGGGGCTGATCTATCGCGGCAAGCGGCTGGTGAACTGGGATCCGGTGCTGCACACGGCGGTTTCGGATCTGGAGGTGCTGTCCGAGGAAGAAAGCGGGCATATGTGGGATATGCGCTACCCACTGATCCAGCCGCCCGGCGCCGGCGGGCCACAACACATGGTGGTCTCCACCACCCGGCCCGAGACCCTGCTCGGCGACTGCGCGGTCGCCGTCAACCCGGAAGACGAGCGCTACAAACACCTGATCGGCGAGTTCGTCGAGCTGCCACTGACCGGCCGACGCATCCCCATCCTCGCCGACGAGCACGCCGACCCCGCGTTCGGTACCGGCTGCGTCAAGATCACCCCAGCGCATGATTTCAACGACCATCAGGTCTGGCTGCGTCATCGCGACGAGACGGCCATCGCCGATCAGCCCCACGGCGGGCTCATCAACATCCTGACGCCCGACGCCGCCATCCGCGACAACGAACCCGAGGAAGGGCAATTGCTGCCGGCCGCCTATCTCGGACTCGACCGCTACGAGGCGCGCAAGCGGATCGTCGCCGACCTGGAAGCACTCGGCCTGCTCGCGGCGGTCAAGGACCACCGACTGCAACAGCCGCGCGGCGACCGCTCCGGCGCGGTCATCGAACCCTATCTCACCGACCAGTGGTACGTGCGCGTGCAGCCGCTGGCCGATCCGGCGATCAAGGCGGTCGAGAACGGCGACATCCGCTTCGTCCCGGACAACTGGAAGAACACCTATTTCGAGTGGATGCGCAACATCCAGGACTGGTGCATCAGCCGTCAGATCTGGTGGGGGCACCGCATCCCGGCCTGGTACGACTGCGAGGGCAACGTCTACGTCGGGCTCTCGGAGGACGAAGTGCGAGCGAAGCACGGCTTTGGTCCCGAGGTCGTGCTGGTCCAGGACCCCGACGTGCTCGACACCTGGTTCAGCTCCGCGCTCTGGCCCTTCAGCACGCTCGGCTGGCCGGAGGAGACCGATCGGCTCAAGACCTTCTACCCGACCTCGGTGCTGGTCACCGGCTTCGACATCATCTTCTTCTGGGTCGCCCGGATGATCATGATGGGCTTGAAATTCATGGGGGACGTGCCCTTTCGCGAAATCTACATCCACGGCCTGGTGCGCGACGCCCACGGCGACAAGATGTCCAAGTCCAAGGGCAACGTGCTCGACCCCATCGATCTGATCGACGGCATCGAACTGGAGGCGCTGGTCGAGAAGCGCACCAAGGGCATGATGCAGCCGCGTCTCGCCGACAAGATCGCCAAGGACACCCGCAAGGACTTCCCCGACGGCATCCCCGCCTTCGGCACCGACGCCCTGCGCTTCACCTTCGCCGCGCTCGCCACCACCGGACGCGACATCAAGTTCGACCTGAGCCGCACCGAGGGCTACCGCAACTTCTGCAACAAGCTCTGGAACGCCTCGCGCTATGTGCTGATGAACACCGAAGAGCAGGATTGCGGCCTTGGCTCTGACCCGATCGAACTGAGCGCCGCCGACCGCTGGATCCGCTCGCGTCTGAACGCCACCATCGCCGCCGTCACGACGGCCATCGAGAGCTACCGCTTCGATCTCGCCGCCCAGGCCCTCTACGAATTCACCTGGAACGACTTCTGCGACTGGTATCTGGAACTGTCCAAGCCGGTGCTCACGGGTGAAACCGCGTCCGAGGCCGCCAAGCGCGGTGCCCGACAAACGCTGGTCCAGACACTCGAAACCCTGCTGCGCCTCGCCCATCCCATCATGCCCTTCATCACCGAGGAGATCTGGCAGAAGGTCAAGCCGCTGGCTGGAGTCGATGGGAACACCATCATGCTCGCGCCCTACCCTGTCGCCGAGATTGGCGCCGAGGACGCCCAGGCGGTCGGCGAAATCGATTGGGTCAAGCAGTGTATCCTCGGCATCCGCCGCATCAAGGGTGAGATGAACATCCCGCCCGGCAAGCCGCTACCGGTGCTGGTCGCCAACGCCTCCGAGCAGGACCGGATCTGGCTCGACACCGCGCGGCCCTATCTGGATTTCCTGGCGCGCACCGAGTCGATCAGCGTTCTCGACGACGAGCACTCGGCCCCCGAATCGGCCATCGCCCTGGTCGGTGCCATGAAGCTCCTGATCCCCATGGCCGGTCTGATCGACAAGGACGCCGAGCTCAAACGGCTGGACAAGGAGATCACCCGCCTCACCGACGACATCGCCCGCACCGAGTCCAAGCTCGCCAACCCGAGCTTCGTCGACAAGGCGCCGGAGGCGGTGGTCCAGAAGGAACGCGCCAAGCTGACCGAGCATGCGGCAGCGATCGGCAACCTTCAGGCGCAGCGGGAGAAAATCACCGCGCTCTGATCCTGTCTCGCGGCGTTCCCGTATTTCGACCGGGACGCCGCGTTTTCCGTTGCGCTGGAACCGGATCCGGCAAGGGATCGCCGCCAATAGGCCGCCCACGGAGTCTCGGCAGTTGCTCTCGGCCCAATCCGGCATGGTCTTCAAGGAGGCCGTTACCCGCGATGAGGCGGAGCGTTATCTCAAGGTTTTCAGCCATCTCGGCGCCAAGGTCAACTACAAGCCAACCCTGTTCGGCGGTAAGACGCTGGAACTGATTCCCAAGGACAAACCCAAATTCGTCTGCCCGGAATGTGACCACGCCATGGAGTACGACGAGGGCGCCCGGCCGCCCGAAGTCTGTCCCGCGTGCGGCCTGGTGTTCGAGAAGTATCGCGAGATTCAGAAACGCAAGCAGGAAGCGGAAGAAGTCAGGAACCGGCTTCGGAAGATGCACGCGATGCGCGAGGACATGGAAGAGAAGCAGCAGCAGATGAGCGAGGAAGAGCAGCGACGACGCCTGCTGGAGGAACAGATCAGGCGCGAGATGGGCCTGCCGGCGGTCGCCGACAAACCCTGGAAGCTCTGGAGCTCTTGCAGGATCAAACCTTCTCGGGGAACGGGTTCGGACTCGCGTCCCTGGCCGACGCCATCGGCGCGGACCGGATCAGGGCACGCGCCCATGCCTATCTCGGCGTCTCGGTCTCGGACTCGAAAATCGCGGAGAGGCATTTCCAGGAAGCGATCGAGATCAGCGAGAAGATTCAGGACAGCTTCCATCAAATAACACTTCAGGCCGAGATCGCCCGCTTCATGATGCGCGCCTCGCTCGACCAGAAAGGCCGTCTCCTGTTCGCGCGGGCCGAGAAAAAATTGCCGGCGTTGGAATCGGCGGCTCGGAAGGATCTGGCCCTGGCCCGACTGGCGGAGCACAGGGCACGGGCGCTCGATCTCGCCAAGGCCGAGGCCCACCTCGGCGCGCTCAAGAATCAAGAGATTCTCGAGGCCGCCCGCAAGGATATAGTGCGCGTCGGGCGCACCATCCGATACATGAACGGCGCCAGTCAGGTCGCGACTTCATAGCCCCGAATCGCGCCAAGACCGAGAGATAACGGCATCGGCCAATCGCCGGGGCCATCACTCAGCCTTTCAGACGCTCGACGACGCGCATCAGAATGCCGCGTGCTTCCTCGGCCACGGCGTTGGCGGCATCGTCGTCCGCCAGGGCGAGGACGGTCACCGGATCCATGAAATCGATCGCGGTCCGCGACTCCGATAGCTGGCGCACCACGACATTGCAGGGCAGCAGGGTACCGGCGACGGGCTGGGAGTCGATGACCCGCTTGGCGAGCATGGGCGCGCAGGCGCCCAGGATACGGTACTCGCCGATCTCCTCGCCCAGCTTGTTCTTGAGGATGGCGGCGACGTTGATATCGCTCACCACGCCAAGCTTCTCGGCATGCAGATCCGCTTGCAGCTTTTCGAGCGCGGCGGCGAAGGGAAGATCGATCTCGACCCCAAAGGCATAACTCATGACATAACTCCGTGTGCATCGACCGTGGTGGGACAGACAGCGAATAATCCGATCCGAGCGGAATAACAAATCGTTCAGGTAGGAAAATACCACCGAGCACCGTCGTTTCGACAGGGAAATTGTCAACGTATCGCGCTTGCCTCAACCTCCGAAGCGCGGTCAAATCGCTGCCTGTCAACGCAGGCTCGACGAGACCAGGCCATCTCCATGACCAAGCCAGAGAGCATTCTCTTCTTCGGGACTTGTCTGATCGATATGGCCAATCCGGAGGCCGGGCTCGCGGGGATGCGACTGATCGAGCGCGCCGGGATCCGGGTACGCTTCCCCCAGGGGCAGACCTGTTGCGGCCAGCCGGCCTACAACGCCGGTTACCGTGAGGAGGCGCGACGAGTGGCGCGCCTGCAACTGGATGTCCTGGCGGGCGACGAGCCCATCCTGGTGCCGTCCGCCTCCTGCGCCGGCATGATGCGGACGCATTATCCCCGGCTTTTCGAGGGTACCCCGGACGCGGCGCGCGCCGGGCAGGTCGCCGGTCGCGTGGTCGAGTTCTGCGATTTCCTCCACCGAGTCCTGCGGATCGAGCTGAACGACCTCGGGCCGCCGATCCGGGTCGCGGTTCATCATTCCTGCTCGGCGAGACGGCAACTCTTGGTCGCCGATGCCGCCACCGCCCTACTCCGCCGCCTGGCCAACGTCTCGCTGGTCGAACCGGACCACGCCCACGAGTGTTGCGGATTTGGTGGAACCTTCGCGATCAAGGAACCCGAAATCTCCTCCGCCATGGCCGGCGACAAGGCCGCCGCCGTCGCGGCCACCGAGGTGCCGCTGCTCGTCAGCCAGGATTGGGGATGTCTGCTGAACATCGGCGGCACGGCGAAACAGGCGGGCTATGCCTACCGAGTGAAACACATCGCCGAGTTTCTCTGGGAGAGGACAGAGGTCGCCCATGAGAAGTGAATTCCGTCTTCGCGCCGAGCGTTCGCTGGCCAGCCAGAGGGCGCGCGGCAACATCCGTCGCGCGATGGATGGGCTGATCCTCAAACGCCGCGCGGCCTTCCCCGATCTCGACGAGTTGGAGCGGCTGCGCGATCAGGGCCAGGCGATCCGCGATCAGGCACTCGCCAACCTGCCGGAACTGCTGGAACGTCTGGAGCGACGCTGCGCCACCAACGGCATGCACGTTCACTGGGCCGAGGACGCGGCCGAGGCAAACCGTCTGATCCTGGACATCATTCGCCGACATGGCGGCCATGCCGTCCTGAAGGGAAAATCGATGGTGTCGGAGGAGATCGGTCTGAACGCCTTTCTCGCCGGGCACGACATCGAGCCGATCGAGACCGACCTTGGCGAACTCATCATCCAGCTCGCCAGGGAGCACCCCTCCCATATCGTCGCGCCTGCCGTGCACAAGGACCGCCGCGAGGTCGCCGAGTTGTTCGCGCGCCATTTTCCCGAGGAGCCTTACGGCGAGGACATCGAGCATTTGACCGCGCTGGCGCGTCGGATGATGCGCGAGCGCTTTCGCGCCACCCGGATCGGGTTGTCCGGGGTCAATTTCGCGGTGGCCGAGACCGGAACGCTCTGCCTGGTCGAGAACGAGGGCAACGGCCGCCTGAGCACCACGGCCCCGGACGTGCACATCGCCATCACCGGGATCGAGAAGGTCATCGCCCGGCTGGAGGATCTGGCCCCGCTGCTGACCCTATTGACCAGGAGCGCTACCGGCCAGCCCATCACGACCTATGTCAACCTCATCAGTGGACCGCGCAAGCCGAACGAGCTGGACGGCCCCCACGAGGTTCATCTGATCCTGCTCGACAACGGGCGCTCGCGCATCCATGCCGACCCCGAGCTGCGGGCGACCTTGCGCTGCATCCGCTGCGGCGCCTGCATGAATCACTGCCCCGTTTATCACCGCATCGGCGGACATGGTTACGGGACCGTCTATCCAGGCCCCATTGGAGCCATTCTCGAACCGCAACTCCAGGGGCTCGAACGCCAGGGCGAGTTGGCCCAGGCCTCGACGCTCTGCGGAGCCTGCGGAGAGGTCTGTCCGGTGCGCATCCCCATCCCAGACCTGCTCAACCGCTTGCGGTTCGAGCAGGCGCAAGGCCGGGCACTCCGTCACGGGCGGCGCTCGGGCCGCGAGCGCTTCCTCTGGCGGCTCTGGTCGCTCATCCACGCGAGCCCCGCGTCTTACCGTCGGATCAGCGGATTCGTCACGCGCTTGCGGATCCTGGCACGGATCCGGCTTGGTCCCTGGACCCGCACGCGCGCCGCGCCTCGGATCGCCGCCAGATCGCTCCACGTATTGGCCCAGCGAGAGGGTTTCCGAGATGACTGATGCACGCGATTCCATCCTCGCCCGGCTGCGGGCGGCTCGAGTCGACAGCCGGCCCGAGCCATCAGTGCCCGTCCGGCGGTTTTCCTGGAGTCGGCGGGAGACCGTCGAGCGGTTCCGAATCGGATTGGAGTCGGTGCGCGCCCAGGTCCATCGGGTCGACGACGACTGGCCTCGGATGCTCGCGACCCGGCTGCGAGAGTCGAAGGTCAAGAATCTCCGCTATGGACCGGACGGACCGCTGGGAGAGGAATTGCGGGCGGGCTGGCCAACCGATGGTCCCGAGTTGATCGCGCACGATCAACCCATCGAAGCCTGCCGGGAGGCGCTCTTCACCAACACCGACGCCGGCTTCACCAGTTGCCTCGGCGGAATCGCCGAGACCGGATCGCTGGTGCTCTGGCCGAGCCGGGCCGAACCGCGTCTCCTATCCCTGGTTCCGCCGGTGCATGTCGTACTGATCGAGGCGGATCGGATCGTCCCGACGTTGCACGCGATGATGAGCGAACAGCGCTGGAGCGAATCCATGCCGACCAACGCGCTCCTGATCTCCGGCCCCTCCAAGTCGGCCGATATCGAGCAAACCCTGGCCTATGGGGTTCATGGTCCAGAGAAGCTGATCGTATTGATACGGGGAGAGGATCGACCGACCGGCGATCGGTTCGCCGGCCAGCCGGAGGCCATCGATTAACGCATGTGCTCGCGCATCAGTCCCAGAATGCGTTGCGCGTTCGGGGTCTGATCCAGGCGGCCATCGGCGTCGAGCACGATGACGCGCGATTCCGTCGCGCCGCCCGACACCTTGATCCGATACTGCTTGACCTTGTCGACGTCGTCCTTGCGCCAGAAGGCCATGCGCGACATCAGCCCCGGCTTATTGTCGTCCCCTGGCGGTCCACCATCGGAACCCGGACCACCGCGGCCGGCATAGCGGACGTAGTAGACACCTTGGGTCTGATCGCGATCCTCAACGGCGAATCCCGCGCGATCCAGCGCCGTTCCGGTCAATCGCCAGGCCGCGCGGAATTCCTCGGGGATCAGAATGGACTCTACACCACCCTCGGTGACCAGACGCGCCCTCGGAGCCGAGGATGCCGTGCCAGCCCCTGTATCGGCCACGCCGGCGATACTGCGCTGAGAGGAGGCTCCCAGATACACCATGAGACGCCGCAGCATCTCGGCCTCCTTCTCGGTATCGGTTCCGCTCGGCTCCCAAATGGTGCGACTGCCGTCGCCGATACCGTCGGTGACCAGTCGCTCGGACATCCCGCGATGGGTCATGCGGATATCGGTCGTGCCGGTTTTCAGACCATCCTCGATACGCAGGCTGTACTGATCCCTGGTCGAGGTCGAATAGACGCCCTCGGCGACCTTGCTCACCATCCGGGTCACGAAATCCTTGCGGATCTCCGCGCGGTTGTCCAGCCAGTCAGTCCGCATCAGACCAACCGTCGGATTCTGGTCGACGAGCATGATGCCCTGCTCACGCCAGAACGCGACCAGCCTGGGCCAAACCGCCTGGGGAGAGGCCTGAACCTCTAGCCAGCGCTCGTCGCCACGCCGTTTGAGTTCCACGTTTTGGACCGTCGGGAGCACATCTCCCTGGCTGGCGATCCGCTGACGCTGTTCACGCCCACCCGAATATTCCGAAAAGGTCGCTGACCGGTCTCCCCCATCGGGGATATCGAGGGCGTCGTCGAAGGTACCGCCGGCCAAATCCGGTGGGATTTCGAGGTTCTCGCCCGCCTCGCGCTGCTTTTTGTAGACAAGTCGCTGATCTGGAAGCGTCTCCTTGAGCTTAGTGGAGCCACAGCCCATCAAGGTCGAGGACAGCATGATGACGGCGAGCGCCAAGACAAGCTTGAAACCTGGTCTCAAAATCAAGAACCTCTGGGTGGAAGTAGTCATCCTGGTAGCCTCCTGGCGCCGGATGCCTTAAAGCAGGCCGGCCTGGCTCATCGCCTGGCGCACGCACGCCTGATGTTCCTGGGTCAGCCAGGTGAGGGGCAGGCGAATGCCGCGCGAGCATAGCCCCAATTCGGCGACGCCCCATTTGACCGGGATAGGATTGGATTGCACGAAGAGGTCGCGGTGGAGCCCTTCGAGCGTCGCGTCGATCGACTCCGCGCGCTCGCGATCACCCGCGAGCGCGGCTTCGCACATGGCTTGCATCGAACGCGGCGCCAGATTGGAGGTGACGGAGATGACGCCATCACCGCCGAGCCGCATGAATTCGCGGGCCGTGGCGTCGTCACCGCTGTAGAGCGCGAAGCCCGGACCGCAATCCGCGCGCAGACGGGTGACGCGGGACAGATCGCCGGTCGCCTCCTTGAGGCCGATGATGTTATCGATCCCGGCCAGCCGAGCGACGGTCTCGGGCAGCATGTCGCAGGCGGTACGACTGGGTACGTTGTAGAGAATCTGGGGGATGTCGACGGCCTCCGCCACGGCCTTGTAATGCAGATAGAGCCCTTCCTGAGTCGGCTTGTTGTAATAGGGCGTCACCAGCAGGGCAGCCACGGCTCCGGCCTCGCGCGCGCGACGCGTAAGGCTGATGGCCTCGCGGGTCGAGTTCGCGCCCGTTCCGGCGATCACCGGGATGCGCCCGGCGGCAAACTCCACCGTGCGACGGATGACGTCACAATGCTCGTCCTCGTCGAGGGTCGCCGACTCTCCGGTCGTGCCGACCGAAACGATAGCCGTCGTGCCTTCCGCGACGTGAAAATCGACGAGGCGTTGCAGACTCGCGTCATCGATCTCGCCGTCGGCGTGCATGGGCGTAATGAGCGCAACGATGCTGCCGCGAAACATGCTCCAACCCCACTCTACTCAAAGCCATGAAATCAAGACTCGCATGGTAGCTTGCGCGACCATGCGCTTACAACCGATGGACGGCCGCCAGACCCAAGCCGTCGGATGGGATGGAAACATGAAGCCCGTCCGGAAACGACCGGACGAGAGGAAAAGGAACCCCGACCACGTCCACCGCCGCGCGCGTCGGATCGAGTTAAGCCGACGCGGGGCGGGAGCCGGCGGCTAGGCCCGCCTCAAGCGAAAGCCGCCTGGCACAGCGACAGCAGTGCCGCCGGAAAGAGGCCAAGCACCAGCAGCGCGAGGCCATTGACCGACATGGCGAACCGCACGCCGCCGGTCGTGAGCAGGGCCGGAGCATCCTCGGCGGGTTTGTCGAAGTAGATGAATTTGACCACCCGAAGATAATAGAAGGCGCCGATGATGGAGAAGAACACGGCCACCAGGGCCAGCCAGACCATGTCGATGCGGATCACCGACTCCAGAACCAGCAGCTTGGCCATGAAGCCGACCGTGGGAGGAACACCGGCCATGGAGAACATGATGAGCGCCATCATGGCCGCGTACCAGGAATCGCGGTCGTTGAGTCCCTTGAGATCCTCCAGCCGCTCGGCGTCGAAGCCCTTGCGACCGAGGATCAGGAGAATACCGAAGGCGCCGGCGGACATGACCGCGTAGACGATGGTATAGAACATCGCCGAGGCGTAGCCCTGCTGCGAGCCCGAAAGCAACCCGAGGAAGATGAAACCGACATGCGAGATGGTGGAATAGGCCAACATCCGCTTGATGTTGGACTGGGCGATGGCAACCAGGTTGCCGAGACCCATGGACAGCACGGCCAGGATCACCAGCATGCCCTGCCAGTCCGTGTGCAGGCTTTCGAGACCGTCGACCAGCATCCGGATCGCCAGGGCGAAGGCCGCGATCTTGGGCGCGCTGCCGAGGATCAGAACCGCTGGCGTGGGCGCGCCTTCGTAGATGTCCGGTACCCACATGTGGAAGGGCACGGCGCCGAACTTGAAGCCAATGCCGATCACCAGGAAGACGATGCCGAACACCAGCACCTTGTTCGAGATTTCCTGCTCGGCCACGGCCGCCGCGACCGGCCCGAACTCGATGGAACCGGTGGCCCCATAGATCATGGAAATGCCGTACAGCAGCATCCCGGAACCCAGCGCGCCCAGGACGAAATACTTCATACCGGCCTCGGCGCCCTTGCGCGAGTCGCGGTCGAAGGCGACCAAGGCGTACAGCGTCAGCGCCTGGAGCTCGAGCCCCAGATAGAGCGTCAGGAAGCTGTTGGCCGAAACCATGATCAACATCCCGAGCACCGCGAAGAGTCCCAGCACATAGAACTCACCGACCAGCATCCCGCGATCCCGAAGCCAGGGGCGCGCATAGACGAAGGCCAGCAGGCTGACCACCAGGATCGAGCCCTTCAGCAGATCACTGAGCGCGTCGCGGACCAGATTGCCGTCGAAGAAGACCCGCGCCTCGCCGCCGCCGACCGCCCCGGTGAGGGCGATCGCGATCAGAATGCCGACGAGGGTCAGGCTGTGATTGAGATCCTTTTGCTGGTCGTCGAGATAGAGATCGACCAGCAGCACCAGGCTCGCGGTCACGAGGATGGTGATCTCCGGCAGGATGGGCAACAGTTGGGCGGCGTCGAATGGCATGAAAATGTCCCGGTCAGAATAGGCGTCAGTTGAGCGTGGCGACCGTCTCGGGCCGGGCCAGCTCGCACTCCGCGCGTTCGGCGGCGGGCAGCTTGCAGGCGCTGACCTGGGTGACCAGGTTCTCGACCGTCGCGTGCATGACGTTCATGAGCGGCGCGGGCCAGAGACCAAGCGCCAGCACGGCCGCCGCCAGTACGCCCAGATTGATCCGTTCGCGAAGATCCAGATCGCTCAGCGCCGCCACCTTGTCGTTCTTGACCTCGCCGAAGACGACCCGCTTGACCATCCAGAGCGTGAAGGCCGCGGCCAGGATCAGGGTCGTCGCGGCGAGCACCGCCCACCAGAAATCCGCGCGGAAGGTCGCGAGGATGACCATGAATTCACCGACGAACCCGGAGGTACCCGGCAGTCCCGCGTTGGACATGGCGAAAAAGACCATGAAGGCGCCGAACCAGGGCATGGTGTTGATGACACCGCCGTAGTCGGCGATCTCGCGCGAGTGGATCCGGTCGTAGAGCACCCCGACGCAGAGGAAGAGCGCGCCCGAGATGAAGCCATGCGAGATCATCTGCACCATGCCGCCCTCGATGCCCATGATCGCACCGGAGGACAGGTTCGGATTGAGAACGATGGTGAAGACGATGAAGAAGCCGAGCGTCACGAAGCCCATGTGGGCGATGGAGGAATAGGCGATGAGCTTCTTCATGTCCTGCTGCACCAGGGCCACGAAGCCGATGTAGACGATGGCGATCAGGGACAGGGCGATGATCAACCAGGCCAGCGAGGCGCTAGCGTCCGGCGTGATCGGCATGGAGAAGCGCAGGAAGCCATAGCCACCGATCTTCAGCATGATGGCCGCCAGGATCACCGAACCGCCCGTGGGCGCCTCGACATGGGCGTCCGGCAGCCAGGTATGGACCGGAAACATCGGCACCTTGACCGCGAAGGCGAGCAGGAAGGCGATGAAGATCAGCGTCTGCGCCGTCATGCCCAGTTGCAGCGAGTGGAAATCCAGGATGCTGAAACTGCCGGACTGGAAATACATGTATATCAGCGCGACCAGCATGAACACCGAGCCGAAGAAGGTATAGAGAAAGAATTTGATGGTCGCGTAGACCCGGTTCGGTCCGCCCCAGACCCCGATGATGAGGAACATCGGGATCAGCATCGCCTCCCAGAAGACGTAGAAGAGAATGGCGTCCAGGGCCGAGAAGACGCCGACCATGACGCCTTCCATGATGAGGAAAGCGGCCAGGTACTGGCTCGGCTTGTAGGTGATGACCTCCCAGCCGGCGATGACGACGAAGATGGTGATGAAGGTCGTCAGCACGATGAGCGGCATGGAGATGCCGTCGACGCCGAGGAAATATTCGACGTTGAAGGTCGGGATCCAGGCCGAGCGTTCGACGAACTGCATCTCGGCGGTGCTCGAATCGAAGCCGATCCAAAGTCCGAGACTGACCAGGAAGGTCAGAATCGCGAAGGCCAGCGCCGTCCACTTGGCCAGGCTTTTCTCCTGATCGCCACTCGCCAGAACCACCAGACCACCGATGATCGGCAGCCAGATGGTCAGCGTCAGCAGGGGGAACTCGTTCATGCTGGGTCGTCTCCCTTTCGGCGTCAGAGCGTCACGAAGAGCGTCAGCAGGCCGACCAGCCCGACGATCATCGCGATAGCGTAATGGTAGAGATAGCCGGTCTGCAGATGTCGGACCCGCTGGGCCATACGGGCGACCGTGCGCGCGGATCCATTGACGATGGCCCCGTCGATCAGGGCGCGGTCGCCATTCATCCAGAGCGCGCGCCCAAGGTCGCGGCCACCTCCGGCGAAGACCCGTTGATTGAAGTCATCGAAGCCGTATTTGTCCTGGAGCAGGCGCGTGACCGGGCCGCCCAGCGCCTGCAACTGCTCGTCGATGCGAGGATTGCGGGCGAAGACCAGCCACCAGACGAAGGCCGCCAGGCCCAGACCGGACATGGCCAGATAGAAAGGCCAGGCGGTCATGCCGTGCTGGATGAAGGCGACCTGACCGTGCCAGTGCTCGCGCAGGGGCAGAAGGGTGTCGTGTTCCGGAGCCACCATGATGGGATTCCAGTCGCCGGAGGCGAACCAGTCGCTGATCAGCATGGGCTCGATCGCGTACCAACCGATGAAGACCGAGGGGATCGCCAGCAGAATCAGCGGGACCGTCACCACCCAGGGCGTTTCGTGCAGATGATGCTTGGTGTGCTCGTCCATCCGCTCCTTGCCATGGAACACCAGGAAGTACATGCGGAAGCTGTAGAGGGCCGTGACGAAGACGCCGATCGTGAGCAGAACCGTGGCATAACCCGAGCCGAAGAGGCTGGAATGACCGACCGCCTCGATGATGGCGTCCTTGGAAAAGAAGCCCGAGAAGCCGGGAAAGCCGATCAGGGCCAGCGACCCCAGCAGCGCCGTGATCCAGGTGATGGGCATGTACTTGCGCAGTCCTCCCATGTGGCTGATGTCCTGCTTATGGTGCATGGCGATGATGACCGAGCCCGCCGCCAGGAACAGCAGCGCCTTGAAGAAGGCATGGGTCATGAGATGGAAGATGCCCGCCGCGTAGGCCGAGGCCCCCAGCGCCGTCACCATGTAGCCGAGTTGCGAGAGGGTCGAATAGGCCACCACCCGCTTGATGTCGTTCTGCACCAGACCGATGAGACCCATGAAGAAGGCGGTGGTCGCGCCGATGATGAGCACGAAGCTCAGCGCCGCCTCGGAGAGTTCGTAGAGCGGCGACATGCGCGCCACCATGAAGACACCGGCGGTGACCATGGTCGCGGCATGGATCAGGGCCGAGATCGGGGTCGGGCCTTCCATCGAATCGGGCAGCCAGACATGCAGCGGAACCTGCGCCGACTTGCCCATGGCGCCGATAAAGAGCAGCACGCAGATGAGCGTCATGAGCGAGACCCCGCCGAAGAGAGCCACCTGGATCTCGGCATGCTCGGGCGCCATCGCGAACACCTCGGCATAGTCCATGGATCCGAAGTACATGGCGATCGCGGCGATACCCAGGATGAAGCCGAAGTCGCCCACCCGGTTGACCAGAAACGCCTTGAGATTGGCGAAGATGGCACTCTCGCGGGTCGACCAGAAACCGATCAGCAGATAGGACACCAGGCCGACCGCCTCCCAGCCGAAGAACAACTGCATGAAGTTGTTCGACATGACCAGCATCAGCATGGAGAAGGTGAAGAGCGAGATATAGCTGAAGAAGCGCTGATAGCTGTTCTTGCCCGAAAGCGCCCCGTGCGGCCAGTTGTGCTCGTCGCCCGCCATGTAACCGATGGTGTAGATATGCACCATCAGGGAGACAAAGGTCACGGTCGCCATCATGACAGCGGTCAGCTTGTCGACCAGGAAACCGACCTCGAAGCTGATCCCGTCCGAGACCATCCAGTTATAAATCGTCTCGTTGAAGACCGGCAGATCGCCCCAGATGAAGGCCGTCAGCACCCACAGCGAGAGGAGGGCCGAGAGGCCCACGCCGGCGATGGTCACCGAATGCGCACCGCGACGACCGATCCGCCCGCCGAGGAAACCGGCGACGATGGCGCCGATCAGCGGCGCGAGCACAATGGTCAGGTAGAGGTTTTCCATCTTTTCGTTGGCTCTTTCGCTATGTTCGCCGCAACCGTCGGCGGATGACTGATTCTCGTACTCCGCGCCGGATCCCGGTGGATCGGCGCGAATTCAGGGTAGCTAACCGAGGGACGCTCCAGGACCGAAACCCAAGGCTCAGCCCTTCAGCGCATCCAGATCCTCGACATTGATGCTCTGGCGGTTACGGAAGAGCACGACCAGGATGGCCAGGCCGATGGCTGCCTCGGCGGCGGCGACGGTGAGGATGAAGAAGACGAAGACCTGCCCAGCCATGTCGCCAAGGAAATGCGAGAAGGCGACGAAATTCATGTTCACCGCCAGCAACATCAGCTCGATGCACATGAGGAGCAGGATGACGTTCTTGCGATTGAGGAAGATCCCGGCGACGGCGATCGAGAACAGCATTCCGCCCAGAATCAGGTAATCCGAGAGCGCGATCATTGAGACTCCCCCTTGTCCGCGATGGTGGCGCCAGCCGGAGCGGGCGCCAGATCCTCCGTGGCCATGCTGACCAACCGAACCCGATCCGGCCCTTTCCTGACGCGGACCTGACGCGCCGGATCCACGTATTTGTTATCCGGGCGACGGCGCAGGGTGAGCCGGATGGCGGCGACGATGGCCACCAGCAGGATCACGGCCGCGATCTCGACCGGGTACACGTAAACCGTGTAGAGCAGCAATCCGAGATCGCGCGTATTGCTCGCGTCGACGCCGGCTGGCTCGGGCGACGGAAAGGCCGCTAGACCGAAGTTCGCCGGGCCGACGATCAGGAAGATCTCGACCGCCATCACCGCCGCGATCAGCAGACCGAGCGGCAGATAGCCAATGAAGCCGGCCCTCAGGGTCGCGATGTCGACGTCGAGCATCATGACCACGAAGAGGAAGAGCACCATCACCGCCCCGACATAGACCAGGATCAACACGATGCCCAGGAACTCGGCCTCCAGCAGTACCCAGAGCGCCGCGCTCGCCACGAAGGCCAGGACCAGGAACAGCACGGAATGCACCGGGTTTTTCCGGGTGATGACCATCACCGAGGACCAGACCGTGATCAGCGACAAGACATAGAAGAGGAATTTTTCAAAGCCCATGATTGATCCCGATTAGCGATAGGGCGCATCGGCCGCGCGGGCGGCGGCGATCTCGGCCTCGTACTTGTCCCCGATCGCGAGCAGCATTTCCTTGGTCATGATGTGCTCGCCGCGATTCTCGAAGTGATATTCATAGATCCCGGTCTCGACGATGGAATCGACCGGGCAGGACTCCTCGCAAAAGCCGCAGTAGATGCACTTGAAGAGGTCGATCTCATAGCGCGTCGTGCGCCGTGACCCATCCTCGCGCGGCTCGGCCTCGATCGTGATCGCCAGCGCCGGGCAGACCGCCTCGCAGAGCTTGCAGGCGATGCAGCGCTCTTCACCATTCGGATAGCGGCGCAGGGCGTGCAGACCCCGGAAGCGCGGCGAGATGGGCGCCTTCTCCTCGGGGTACTGGACGGTGAACTTACGCTTGAAGAGGTAGCCGCCAGTCAGGGACAGACCCTTGAACAGTTCGACCAGCAGCAGACTCTGGAGATAATCGCGCGCGGTTTTCAGCATCGTTCGTCTCCGGATCAAGCCGACCACCAGGGCGGCAGTCGATAGACCACCGCGAGCGCCACGACCAGGATCCAGACGATCGTGATCGGAATGAAAACCTTCCAGCCCAGGCGCATGATCTGGTCATAGCGGTAGCGGGGAAAGGTCGCCCGCAACCAGAGAAAGAGGAACATGAAGAAGAAGGTTTTGAGCAACAGCCAGTGGAAGCCGTCGTTCAGCAGCCAGTTGCCCTCTACCCAGGACTGAGGTAGCGGCGAGAGCCAGCCGCCCATGAAAAGCAGCGCGGAGAGCGCGGCGATCAGGACCATGTTGGCGTACTCGGCCAGGAAGAAGACCGCGAAGGCCATTCCGGAATATTCCACATGGAAACCCGCGACGATCTCGGATTCGCCCTCGGCCACGTCGAAGGGCGCCCGGTTAGTCTCGGCGACGCCCGAGATCAGATAGACGCCGAACAGCGGCAGCAGCGGCAGCCAGAACCAGGTCAGCAGATGGCCTTCCTGCGCGGCCACGATCGCCCCAAGGTTAAGGCTACCCGCCGCGACCAGCACGCCGACCAGGGCGAAGCCCATGGCGATCTCGTAGGCGACCATCTGGGCCGCCGAGCGCATCGCGCCCAAGAGGGCGTAGCGCGAGTTGGAGGCCCAGCCGGCGATGATGATGCCGTAAACCCCGAGCGAACTGAGCGCCAGGATATAGAGCAGCCCGGCGTTAATGTCCGCCAGCACCAGCCCCTCGTCGAAGGGGAAGACCGCCCAGGCCGCCAGGGCCGGGGCGATCGTGAGCATGGGCGCCAGCAGAAAAAGCGTCTTGTCCGCCTTGGTCGGGATGATGATCTCTTTCATCATCAGCTTGAGCGCGTCGGCGATGGGCTGCAGCAGACCGCGCCAGCCTACGCGATTGGGGCCGATGCGAACCTGCATATAGCCGATGACCTTGCGCTCGGCGTAGGTGTAGTAGGCCACGAGGCCCAGCAGCGGCAGGACGATGGCGGCGATCTTGAACAGGATCTGGATCACCAGCGGCAGTGCGTTCCAAAGTTCGATCATCATGGCCTCGTCACTTCTCGCCAGTGGCCGCGCTATCGGTCAGGCGCTCGAGGCCGACCGGACCGATCAGACTCCCCAGGCCCTCGCTGCCGGGAACGCCGGCTGGGATCCGCGCGCAGCCCATGGGCAGGCGCGCATCCAGCATCACCGTCGCTTCCGTGCTTCCGCCTTCCTGGCGCACCAGAACCCGATCACCCAGTCCAATACCTTCCGCCTGGGCCTGATCCGGATGCAGATAGACGGCGAATTCGGAGCCCGGCATCCGTACCCCGCGCAGCGCGGGCGCCCGGCGTACCAGACCATCCAGGGCCTGGATCGGAACCGTGCCGATCCGCGTCAAACCGGAATCGATCGCCTGGCCGGCGGGCATGAAGTCACCACGCGGGCTGTTATCGAAGGAGGCGTCGGCGCAGAGGGCGGCCAGCTCATCGCGAATCTCCGCCCCGTCGCGGTACTCGAAACCCGGCAGATCCAGCAGATTGCCGAGAACCCGCAGCACCTTCCAGCCCGGACGCGCCTCGCCCGGCGGAGGCACGGCGCCCTGGAAGGACTGCCAGGTACCGCTGGCGTTGACGAAGGTTCCCGAGGTCTCGGCGAAGGCGCCGATCGGCAGCAGCACATCGGCCGCCGCTTGCAGTGCCGGACTCTGGAAAGCCGAGCAGGCGACGACGAAATCCGCGTTGGAGCAGGCCGCCATGGCGCGGGTCGGATCCATCAGATCCAGATCCGGCTCAAGCCCCCAAAGCACCAGCGTCTTGCGCGACTGGTCCAGCATGGCGGCGGTCGACAGCCCCAGGCGTTCGGCCGGCTTGGCGCCGGACCGCACGCCTGGATGGGCACCGGCCAGATAGGCGCCGACGCTGTTCGCGGCCGATGGCAGATAACCCAGGCGGCCGCGAGTCGCCTCGGCGATCGCCTGGGCCAGGGCCTTGAGAGCGGTGTAATCCGGGTGGGCGGCGGCCAACGCGCCGAGCAGAATCAGAGCGGCCCCCAGCCCCCCGGCCTCGGCCAGGCTCGCCGCAGCGGCGCTGTGCGCCTCATTCGGCTCGCTGGCGGCGATGCGTGCCCGGATCGCGGAGGAACCGCCGACACCCAGGGCCTTGGCGATCGCGGCCAGGTCGTCGAGCATCCGCGCGGGCGTTCCGACGAACTGAGTCGCCTCGTGATTGAGATCCAGTGTCAGCGGATTGACGCTGAACACCCGAGCGCCAGCCAGGGCCGCCTTGCGGATGCGGTGGGCCAGCAGCGGCTGTTCCTGACGGATATCGGACCCGACCAGCAGCAGACCCCGCTGAAGTTCCAACTCGCCGACCGGCACGCCAAGCCAGGGCAGGATCGGATCGACCGCGTCGCCGCTGAAATCCTGCTGGCGAAGACGATGATCGATGTTCGGGCAACCCAGCGCGCGGGCGATCCGCTGGGCCAGGTAGAGTTCCTCCAGCGTGGCGTTGGGCGCCATCAGCCAACCCATGTCCTCCGCGTCGGCGGCCTTGAGCCGTTCCGCGACCAGGGTCAGGGCCTCGGTCCATTCGACGGCGCGCCAGGCGCCATCCTGCTTGACCATGGGCGCGGTCAGACGATCGTCACCGTATAGCCCGGCGTAGCTGAAGCGGTCGCGGTCCGAGATCCAGGTCTCGTTCACCGCCTCGTTGTCGTTCGGATGGACGCGCATGATGCGGTTGCCGCGCACATGCAGACGAAGGTTGGAGCCAAGCCCGTCATGAGGCGCGATTCCGTCGCGTCCGATCAACTCCCAGGGACGCGCGGAAAAGCGATAGGGCTTGGAGGTCAGGGCACCCACCGGACAGAGGTCGATGACGTTGCCCGAGAGTTCGTGGCTGACAGTATGGGCGACAAAGGTGCCGATCCGCATGTCCTCGCCACGCCCCGTGGCGCCCATCTCACGCACACCGGCGATCTCGGCGCCGAAACGCACGCAACGGGTGCAATGGATGCAGCGCGTCATGTCGGTCGCGATCAGCGGACCCAGGTCTTCGTCCATCACCACGCGCTTGCGCTCGGCGAAACGCGAAACGTCACCACCGTAGCCCATGGCGACATCCTGCAACTCGCACTCACCGCCCTGATCGCAAATGGGGCAGTCGAGCGGATGATTGATCAGCAGGAACTCCATGGTGCCCCGCTGGGCCTCGATCGCCTTGGGCGAACGGGTCCAGACTTTCAGACCCTCGCCGACCGGGGTCGCGCAGGCCGGCACCGGCTTGGGGAATGGCCGGCCACCCTGCTCGGCCTCGACCAGGCACATCCGACAGTTCGCCGCGATGGACAGCTTCTTGTGATAGCAGAACCGGGGAATGGTGATGCCCGCGCGATCGGCGACCGCGATGATCATTTCTCCCGGCGCCGCCTCGCAGACGTGGCCATCGATCTCGATGTTGATCTTGTCCGTCATTTAGGTCTCTCGATCGGCACCAGTAGCACAGACCTTCGGGGTACGACCAATGGAGCCGCCGCGACTCCCGCGCACCGCGCACCCGGCACCCGCCGTGGCGAACTCTGCCTGATTAAACATGTATTCAGCGGACGCCATGCCATCACGCGCCACGCCTCGGATGAACGATCGAACCTGGATCAGGCCGCGAGCGCGCGGCCATGCTCGATCATGTAAGCGAACTCATGCCGATAGTGCTTGAGAAAACTCTGCACCGGCATCGCCGCCGCGTCGCCCAGGGCGCAGATGGTGCGGCCCCCGATACGACCCGCCACGCTTTCGAGCAAATCCAGATCCTCGGGGCGCCCCTGACCGTCGAGGATGCGGCCCAGAACGCGGGCCAGCCAGCCGGTCCCCTCGCGACAGGGTGTGCATTGACCGCAGGATTCATGCATGTAGAAGTGCGACAGGTTATGCAGCACCTTGACCATGCAGGTTCCCTCGGCGATCACGATCACGGCCCCAGAGCCCAACATGGAGCCGGCCTTGGCGATGGAGTCGTAATCCATGTCGACGCCCATCATGATGTCGCCCGGCACGACCGGCACCGAGGAACCGCCGGGGATCACCGCCTTGAGCGCCCGACCGTCCTTGACGCCCCCGGCCATTTCCAGTAGATCCTTGAACGGGGTGCCCAGGGGCACCTCGAAATTGTTCGGCGCCTTCACATGACCTGAGACCGAAAAGAGCTTGGGGCCGCCGTTATTGGGTCGCCCCTGCTCCAGGAACCATTTGCCGCCCTTCTCCAGGATCACCGGCACCGAGGCCAGCGATTCGGTGTTGTTGATCGTCGTCGGTCGGCCGTAGAGCCCATACTGCGCGGGAAACGGCGGCTTGAAACGCGGCTGGCCCTTCTTGCCCTCGATGGATTCCAGCAGGGCGGTTTCCTCGCCGCAGATATAGGCTCCGGCGCCCATGTGAGTATGAAGATCGAAATCGATCCCTGAGCCCTGAATATCCTTGCCGATCCACCCGGCCGCGTAAGCCTCCTTCAAGGCCCCTTCGAAGCGCGCGATGGGCTCGAAGAACTCGCCGCGGATGTAGTTGTAACCGACGGTGGCGCCGATGCAGTAACCGGCGATGGCCATGCCCTCGATCAACTGATGCGGGTTGTAGAGCAGGATATCCCGGTCCTTGCAGGTTCCGGGTTCGCCCTCGTCCGAGTTGCAGACGATGTATTTCTGACCAGGCGCCGTGCGCGGCATGAAACTCCACTTGAGACCGGTCGGAAAGCCGGCGCCGCCGCGACCGCGCAGACTGGAGATCTTGACCTCCTCGATCACATCCTTGGGGTCTGGCCTGTCGCGCAGGATGCGTTCCCACTGGGCATAGCCGCCGAGACTCCGATAGGCGTCCAGGGTGTGACGGACGGACTCGTCGAGAGCCATCGTGCGGAAGCATACGCTGTTCTGATTCTGGACCACGCTCTCACTCCAAGTCGTCGATCAGCTTGTCCAGCGACTCCGGGGACAGGTTTTCGTGATACACCTTGTCCAGGAGCACGGCCGGCGCATGTCGGCAGGCACCGAGGCACTCGACCTCCTTGAAGGTAAAGCGACCATCCCGCGTCGTCTCGCCCGGCTTCACCTGATACTTATGTTCGATGTGCTCGATCAGCGCCTCGGAGCCGTTCAGAAGACAGGAAATGCTGTTGCAGACACAGACCTTGTGCCGACCCTGAGGCTCCAGGTCGTACATGCCATAGAAGGTCGCCACCTCATAGACGGACATGGCCGGCATGTCCAGATAGGCGGCGACCTCGTTCATCAACTCGCGCGTGAGCCAGCCGCCATTGGCGTCCTGGACGATGGAGAGCGCGGGCATGACCGCCGACTGCCTCCACTCGGGTGGATACTTGGCGATCGATGCCTCGATGGACTCCCGAATCTCGGGCGTGAAGAGGTTCGACTTGTCCGGTTCCTGAATCTCGGCCAGGGGTAGGTTGCGAAAGCTCATCAGCGGTCGATCTCCCCGAACACGACATCAAGGGTACCGATGATCGACACGACATCGGCCAGCATATGTCCACGCGACATCTCGTCCAGCGCGGCCAGATGCGGGAAACCGGGCGCGCGAACCTTCAGACGATAGGGTTTGTTGGCGCCATCGGAAACGATGTAACAGCCGAATTCGCCCTTCGGCGCCTCGACCGCCGCGTAGACCTCGCCCGGCGGGGGGCAATAACCCTCGGTAAAGAGTTTGAAATGATGGATCAGGGCTTCCATGTCGCCCTTCATCGTCTCGCGCTTGGGCGGAACGACCTTGTGGTCCTCGATTGAAACGGGGCCGGGATTGGTTCGCAACCATTGGACGCACTGGCGGATGATCCGATTGGATTGACGCATCTCCTCCATGCGCACCAGATAACGGTCGTAGCAATCGCCGTTCACGCCCACCGGGATATCGAAATCGACCCTGTGATAGGCGGCATAGGGCTGCTTCTTACGCAGATCCCACTCGATTCCGGAACCGCGCAGCATGGGTCCAGTGAATCCAAGCTGCCTGGCGCGTTCCGGAGTGACCACGCCGATATCGACCGTGCGCTGTTTCCAAATGCGGTTGTCCGTCAGCAGCGTTTCGTATTCGTCGACATGACCGGGGAAGCGGTCGGTGAAGTCCTCGATGAAATCCAGCAATGAGCCGTCTCGCGCCTGATTACGTTTCGCGATCGAACGCTCGCTGTGCCACTTGGAACTTCCCTCGTATCTGGGCATGCGGTCCGGCAGATCGCGATGGACGCCACCCGGTCGATAATAGGTGGCATGCATGCGGGCGCCCGAGACCGCCTCGTAGCAGTCGAGCAGATCCTCGCGCTCGCGGAAGCAATAGAGGAAGACGCTCATGGCGCCGATATCGAGCGCGTGCGCGCCGAGCCACATCAGATGGTTCAGGATCCGCGTGATCTCGTCGAACATGGTGCGAATGTACTGGGCGCGCTCAGGCGCCTCGACCCCGAGCAGTTTCTCGATGGACCTTACATAGCCGTGCTCGTTGCACATCATGGACACATAGTCCAAGCGGTCCATGTAACCGATGCTCTGGTTGTACGGTTTATACTCGGCGAGCTTTTCGGTTCCCCGATGCAGCAGTCCGATATGCGGATCGGCCCGTTCGATCACCTCGCCATCCATCTCCAGTACCAGGCGCAGCACGCCATGCGCGGAGGGATGCTGAGGCCCGAAATTCAGGGTGTAATTGCGGATTTCAGGCATCGGTCGTCTCCGTACCCTTACCGGTTCCGAGGTAACGGCTGTCCTCGCGGATCACCCTGGGCACCAGCACGCGGGGCTCGATGGAGACCGGCTCGTAAACGACGCGCCCCTGCTCCGGGTCATAACGCATCTCGACCTGACCGCTGAGCGGGAAATCCTTGCGGAAGGGATGTCCCACGAAACCGTAGTCGGTCAGGATCCGGCGCAGATCCGGGTGTCCGCGAAAGAGGATGCCATAGAGATCGAAGGCCTCGCGCTCGAACCAGTTCGCGGCGGCCCAAACGGGAATCAGCGAGTCGACCATCGGTTGACTGGCGCCGACATGCACGCGCACCCTCAACCGCCGGTTGTGCGCCAGCGACAGCAAATGCACGACCACGGCGAACCGCCTGGGATCCTCGACCGCGACCTTGAGGTCACGATCCACGCCGCGCCCGAAGCCGGTGAAGGACGCCTCCTCGGTCTCCCATTCGGATTGCCCGTAGGCCGCGTAATCCACGCCGCACAGATCGATCAACTGCTCGAAGCGGAAATCCGCGTGATCGCGCAGCGTCGAGGCCACATCGAGCAAACGCTCGGCCGGCGCGACCAGGGTCAACTCATCGAAGGCGTCGATCAGCTCGTACCCAGGTTCGGCGAAGTGTCCGCCGATCGCGGCGGCGAGCGCGTCCACCCTGGCGTTGCGGGTCAGGATATGTTTCACCATGTTCTCTGAAATACGACTCAGCGGGCGATGGTATTGGTTCGGCGGATTTTATTCTGGAGCTGCAAGATGCCGTAGAGCAGCGCCTCCGCCGTCGGTGGACAACCGGGGACGTAGACGTCCACCGGCACGATGCGATCACAGCCCCTGACAACCGCGTAGGAGTAGTGATAATAGCCGCCACCATTGGCGCAGGAACCCATGGAAATGACCCATCTCGGCTCGGCCATCTGGTCATAGACCTTGCGCAGCGCCGGAGCCATCTTATTGACCAGGGTTCCGGCGACGATCATCACGTCGGATTGGCGCGGGCTTGGACGAAAGATGATGCCGAAGCGATCCAGGTCGTAGCGCGCGGCGCCGGCATGCATCATCTCGATGGCGCAGCAGGCGAGACCGAAGGTCATCGGCCAGAGCGAACCCGTGCGCGCCCAGTTGATGAGTTTGTCGGCCGTCGTGGTGACGACGCCTTCCTCAAGGAGGCCTTCTATTCCCATTCCAAAGCCCCCTTCTTCCACTCGTAGACAAACCCGACGACCAGAATCCCGAGAAACACGACCATGGCCCAGAAGGCGAAGATCCCGAGTTCCTTGAGCGCGACGGCCCAGGGAAAGAGAAAGGCGATCTCCAGGTCGAAGATGATGAACAGAATCGCGACGAGGTAATACCGAACGTCGAATTTCAGACGGGCGGTCTCGAACGCCTCGAAGCCGCATTCGTAGGGCGAATCCTTCTCGCTGTCTGGCCGACGCGGACCGAGCAGGTAGCCAAGCACGAGCGGGCCAACCCCGACCAGGATCCCGACAATGATAAAAATCAGGATTGGCAGATAGTTGTCGAGCACTGGTCCCCTCTCTATCTTTTTCTAATATTAGCAACCGGAGCACGAGTCTAGTGCAGCCATCGCGGCGGTGTCAACTCAAACATCAATCCAAATTATTTGATTTTTCAAGCCCTTAAATAACGATCCGACAAAAAAAAACGGCATGCCATTAAAGCGGCATGCCGTTTGCTATTGGTGCCGACGGCCAGACTCGAACTGGCACGGCTTGCGCCACTACCCCCTCAAGATAGCGTGTCTACCAATTTCACCACGTCGGCTAAAACCATACTTCCAAAACTTACTCGGCGGGCTCGGGAGCCGCTTCCGACGCCTTCACCTCTGAACTCGATTTTTCCTCGGAGCCAACCCCAGGCTCCAGGACCGCTTCCGGCGCGCTCTCGGCTGGAGGCGCTGGCACGTCGGATGAACCGCCATCGATCCCGGGCGCCGCGCCGGGTATGGCCGGGATGTCCGAGGTCACCGCCGGTCTGGGCGCCCCTTCGCGCGGCATGGCCGGAATGACCGCCGTGTCTCCGACGCCATCCATCAAGCCGGCAGGCTCGCTACCCTGGGTAGCGAAATAAGCCAGGGCGATGCTCGTCAGGAAAAACAACCCCGCCATGATAGCAGTGAAACGCGTCAAAAACGAGCCCGAGCCTTGCGCGCCAAATACCGTTGCCGAGGCGCCGCTACCGAAGGCCGCGCCGGCATCCGCGCCCTTGCCATGCTGAATCAGCACCAGCCCGATCAGGCCGAGCGACAAGAAGACTTGGAGAACCGTCAAAATCGTTTGCATGCGTTACTCACAGAAGGGCATTCAGGACGCCGCAGCGTCTCCGGCCCGACAGATCGCCAGAAAATCCTCGGCAACCAGCGCGGCACCACCGATCAGGCCGCCGTCGATATCCGCCTGGGACATGAGCTCGCCAGCATTCCCGGGTTTCATGCTGCCACCGTAAAGAATCCGGACCTTCGCCGCGATGGTCGCGTCATGACCGGCGATCCGATGCCGAATGAAATCATGCACTTCCTGCGCCTGCTCGGGTGATGCCGTCTTTCCGGTTCCGATCGCCCAGACCGGCTCGTAGGCGATCTCAAGCTGACCGAAGGAGGCGATCCCATTATGCTCGATGATCGCATCGATCTGCGAAGCGATCACCTCTTGCATGCGACCCTGCTCGCGCTGTTCGAGCGTTTCGCCAACACAGAGGATCGGCGTCATTCTGTTCGACACGACGACAGCCAGCTTCCTCGCGACGATCGCATCGGTCTCGCCATAATATTCGCGACGCTCCGAGTGACCGCAAATAACATAGCGACACCCAAACTCGGCCAGCATGGCTGCGGAGACCTCACCCGTGTAGGCGCCGCCCGCTTCGGTGCAAACGTTCTGCGCACCGAGCCGAACCCGGCCGCCCGACAGCAGACGCTCGCCGAGATCCAAGAACGCGAATGGAGGACAGACGGCGATTTCAGCCTTTCCGATCTCTTTCGCACCTTCGAGCACAGCGGTCATCAACGCCTTGGCGCTGACCTTAGTGCCGTTCAACTTCCAGTTTCCTGCGATGAGAGGCTGGCGCATGGAGATACTCCGTGAAGCGAGCCGGCAATCTTAACCATTTTTTTCCAGATTTCAAGCGCGGGTATGAATCCGATCGGGAACAGGGGCCGCCGCGAGCCGAAGCAAGGCGTTTAATCCCGACGCCTCTTTCCGTTACACTGCCGCAATGGCTAAAAGCAGCAAGAACAAGTCCAACGCCGGCTCGACCATCGCGCTCAACAAAAAGTCGGGGCACGACTATTTCATCGAGCAGAGGATCGAGGCCGGGCTGGTGCTCGAAGGCTGGGAGGTCAAGAGCCTGCGGGCCGGGCGCGTCCAGCTCAAGGAGAGCTACGTCAAGATCCTGCACGCCGAGGCCTTTCTGATCGGCTGCCACATCTCGGCCCTGCAGAGCGCCTCGACCCACGTCAATCCCGATCCGACCCGATCCCGCAAGCTGTTGCTCAAGCGCCCCGAGCTCAACCGCCTGATCGGCCTCACCGAGCGCGCCGGCTACACCCTGATCCCGACCGCGCTGTACTGGAAGCGCGGCCGAGCCAAGCTCGAGATCGGACTCGCCAAGGGCAAGAAGCAGCACGACAAACGCGCGACCGAGAAAGACCGCGACTGGCAGCGCGACAAAGAACGGCTCTTCAAGGTCGGTTGAACTTGTCGCGGAACCAAAGCGCGCCTATAGTGACCAACGATTACCTGGGGGCGACATGGCTTCGACGTGGGTCGCAAAACCTGAGGTGCATGCCGAGGTGCGGGTTACCTCGTAAATCCAACCGCAAACTTATAGTTGCCAACGACGACAACTACGCTCTCGCTGCTTAACCCAGCGGGCCTCTGACCGTCACTTGCCTATGGGCGACGGGTTCCAGGGGTAAAATCACATGGGATCGTGGAGACGGGCGTCCGGACCTGATCCGCTAAAACCTAACGGAATCGCCGACTGATCGCCCTGCCCTTCGGGCGGTGGAAGGCTAAAACAATAGAACGGGCTAAGCATGTAGGGCCAATGGCAGAGGGCTTGCGGACGCGGGTTCGATTCCCGCCGCCTCCACCAATTAATTTATAAAACAAAACACTAGAACTCACCGCTCGGCATTTTTGGATCATTCCAGCGAATCCATCCGATGCCCGAGCGGATTCGTCGTCTCGATCAGGGCTTGCGATTCGCCCACCTCCTGGCCCATGTATCCCCGCTCCAACTCTTCGCATAGACCTCTAACGCTAACGCGTTCTTGAGCGCGAAGTATCCGAGCCGCGGGGACACCCCGAACGGATTTGGATCCAGCCTACGCCACATCGTCGTAAAGGTGTGGCGGGTCTGCTAGTCCATCCCGACGCACACCAAGGAATCTCCTAAGTTTTTCGCCACCCTTGACCTCTCCCAGTACTGACGGAATCAGCGGCGCTCATCCTCCCCACCCCCGGCGCATCAGATTGTCGAGATCCCGCCGCGCGAGCACGGTCGCGCAATCCCGCCAGGCGCCCTCACTGGGCTTGATGCTGTCGTTGTAGCGTAGATCGAAACCGGTGGCCTGACGGCGCGTTTCGATGTATTGGTCCATTTTTTCGCCCAGGGTCTCGATCTCGTCGATCCAGTCGTCCTTGATGGTATCCGGGAGACCACCAAACAGATCGTAGCGGTTGCGCATTCGCTCGGAGAGACGCGCGTAAACCTTTTCATCCACGGTCCCTTGATGCACCAGGTTCAGCATATCCACCGCCGACCGGGCCTGACCAAAGCGTTTGATGCGTCCGATGCGCTGCTCCAGGCGGGTCGGATTCCAGGGCAGATCGACGTTGATCAGGGTGCCCAGGGTTTGCAGATTCAGGCCCTCGCACGCCGCGTCAGTCGCGACCATGATCCGGATGTCATGATCCGCGACCATGCGCTTGAGTGATTCGCGGGCAATGCCCACCGCCTGACTATCGCGATACAGGCGACTGCGATCCGCGCCGGCATAGAGTCCAATGACCTCGCCCGACAACTCCGCCGCCAGGGAATCGGCCACCCAGCGGGCGGTGTCGTGGTACTGGCTGAAGATGATGCAGCCAAGTTCCAGCCAGCCCTCGTCTTGCAGGTAGTAGCGGATCGCCTGGAGCTTTGGGTCGTCGCGCATGCCTTCCAAGGCGGCGATCAGACGCTCGAGCGCGGCTCGCTCCGCGTCCGTCCGGACCTCCAACTCGACTTCGTCATCCTCGGAGTCCTCCTGAATCCGATGCCCCGCGAGCAGTGTCGTGGCGGTGTTGAGGCCGGCCACCACGCTGGAACAGACACGTTGCTCCATTAGATTTTTCATGAAGCCACCACCCTTCCCGCGTTTGGCGAGCATCCTGCCAAACGCGCGGGCTTCCGCATAGGCCCGATCGAAATCCGATGTGGTGCGCAAGGCGCTCTCTTGGAACAGGGCATTGAAGCGGTGCGGGTCCTTGACCAGACCTTCCTCGGGATGGACATTGACGGCGATCCTGTCGAGCAGACCACGGGTCTCCAAGGTGGCGCGCTTGCGCAGGATGACATGGCGCACGAAGGGATTCTCGCGTTGGAAGAAGGAGGCCCCGTCGATGACCCGCTCCAATTCGGTCTCCAGATCGGCGCGCAGATCGGACGAGAGTAACGCGAGGGCGCCGGCCAGATGCTCGGTGCGACTCAACCCAAGATCCTCGCGCAGATTGCGGAACAGCCGCCGTGCATTGGGTTCGTTCGTGGATTCCATCGTCGGCAGCGGCGAGCGCAATAACCGCCAGCCGTCGTTGAGATCCAGAATCCGCTCCTCTCCGGTCAGGATGGGCAGGACAGACGCTGGCTTATGCCAGGTGGCCAACTCGTTGCCCAGCACGAAACCGCTGCTGCCACGATGCAGCACGCGCATCAGATCCCACAGGTCTTCCTGCTGGGTCTGGATCGGCGTGGCGGTGCCCAGCAAGACATGGTCGGCACGATTGGCGACGGTCAGCATGAAGGCCAGCAACTCGTTTGGCTCACCGGCCGTCTGGCCATAGCCCTGGCTGGATCGCGCTTTATGAGCCTCGTCCAGGATGACCAGATCGAAGCTCAGGCTGATCAGGCATTCTTTCTCCGTCGATTTGCGCACCATCAGTCCAGTGGAAACGATGCCGATGCGCAGCGGACAGCGTGCGATCTGTTCCGGCCCACTGGGCGAAATCGCCCGTTCCTCCGGATCGAGCCAGACCTTGCGGTTGGAATGCCAGCGCGCACAGGGGATGCCGAGTTTGTCGATCATCTCGGTCTGCCACTGTTCGCAGAGCGTCGCCGGGGCGAAGATGACGATGGGCTTGCGCCGGCGGCGGGTCTTCTCGGACAAGAGGCACAGGGTCAGGGCCGCGGTGCCCAACGACAGGGTTTTGCCCAGGCCCACCTCATCGGCCAGCAACAGACGCACCTGTCCATGATCGTTGTAATGGCGCAGACATTCCGCCACGAATCCCTGCTGCCAAGGTTGCAGCGCCATGCCCTCGCGGTACAGCGGAGACTCGATCAGGGCGGCCGGTGCCAGCGTCTCCTCGTCCGCGATGTCTGGCAGCACCACCTCGAAGCGCCGACCACGACGCCGCACCTCGCGGCAGACCGCCTCCGGCAGGGGTTTGGCCGCGTTCCATAGGAACGCGAATTCGGCCTCGATCCAGGCCACCCCTTCGGGCGAGTCGTCCTCCCACAGAATCTCGTAGTGGCGCTGCCAGCCGTGGCGGGTCTCGTTCATGGAGCCAATGAAACCGAGCTTGCGCCCGTCGCTCCGCTCGATCACGCCAGCCTTGCCGTGCAGGAAACCGCAGAGGCTGTCCGGCGCCACCCGGATCACCTGGCCGCGCTGGGCGAGGAAGGCATCCAGGCGCTGATAGCGCTCGCGGTTGAGTAGGGACTCGGCCTCGATGGAGCGCTCATTCCAACGCCCGAGCATCCGTGCCTCGCGGAGTTGGGCGACCTTCAGATCCTCGGGCGACAGATCCACGTTGCAGACGATGCGCACGTCGGGAATCGACTCCAGCCACTCATGCGCAATCTCGAACAGCGAGCTGGTGAAGTAGCCGGCGATCCGCCGGTAGCTGCGTGCGCCTTGGAGCTGTTCGGCGAGGAAGCTTTGATCCAGACGTTGAACGCGAGATGAAAACCGACGAATCGCCATCGCACAGGAGGCCGTCAGGCGGCCTCGGAGACGACCCGTTCGATTTGTAGTGGGTAAATCCCGCTTTTCTGCGCATCAAGGATCGTCATTTCACCGATGCCATCGGCAGTGTAACCAATGTTCACATTCCAGCTCACCGACTCATCGCGCAGGATGGCGCCCTTGGAAATCTCGATGAACAGGATGTCATCCTCTTCGTAATAGACAATTCTCATGATTCCTCCCGCTGTTGCCAGTTGACCATGACCGTCTTCACGATGATCGCTTGCTCCGTCGACACGGCCGCGCAAACGAGATTGTCCGAACGCGACTCGAAGTGGTGGAAGATCCAGCCATGGGGTTCATGTTGTGCTCGGTAGCTCCCTTCCTCGATCAGTCGTTTGACTTCTGGCAGCGTCACATTTCGCTTCGCCATCGACTCGATGGCATGATTGGTCAACCAGACTTTCTTGCCAAACCGCGCACTCTCGAAGACATCGCTCATCGCAGCGAAAAGTCCTTTGAACGGTCCAGATCCTCGGCTGTGAGGCCCTCCGTCAACCCCGCCAACAGACCCTTCAGATCCCCGCCATTGTTGGCAGACCTGGGTAGATCATCCATCAACAACAGAACACGAAGATGGGTTCCGTCCGGGATTGTCTCCAGCAAACGGATGGTGTGGTGCTCGACCGTGGCTTCAAGTTCGATGGCTCGCATGCGAGTCCTCCGGGTTGGTGGTGGGCGGCTTCAACTGCTACCGCCGCAGGCTGCGCATAAGGCAAGCAGTGGCGAGGTATCCAACATGATCCGACGATCCGCTTCAGGCATTGGACAAGTCTTCCGTCAGCTCATCCGGTGTGAGCTGGATCGGCGAGACGCCGTACCGATGCAAATCAAGCAGAAATGACACAAGGGGTACATCTGCCAAGTGTGCCGCCTGACCGCTGGTCAGGCGACCTAACTCGAAGAGTTTGACCGCCATCGCCATTCGGGCATCCTGCTCGAACTCGTTGCGGCTCACCCTCAGTACATCCGGAAGTGCATCCGGGTATTCGATGACCAGTTGCCTCATGCCTTACTCCATGACGATGCTTATAGTGTGACTGGAGAACCCGTGATTACTGCAACCGCTGATTACGCATCCGACTGGCGATGGCCTCGGCCGCGCGGCGGATGTCTGGATGATGGGCCTTGGCGGCAATGAAGTCGGTCATGTCGACCAGCAGCGGGCGGCGGTGCAGATAATCCGGCACGGCCTCTTGCAGGTTCGCCATGACCATGCCGGGCTCCTGCTCGGCCAGGAATGCCTGGATGGCGACGATCAGCGCCCCGAGCGCGGTCGGGCCGATCTCGGTGCGGTCGGTGAGATCGCGCGGCTGGAATTCGGTGACGGACTTCAGGCGCGCGGCGTTGGGCTTGATGTCCGCCATCACGGCGGCATAGTCGGCCACCCGGAACGCCTTGGCGAAGTTTTGGTAGTGGTCGAGCTTGGACGCACCGGTCGTCTCCATGTCCAGCATGCGCAGATAGAAGCGCTGGATGCCGGAGAGGGCCGCCCAGGTCTCACGGTCGAGTCCAGCGGGGACCAGCAGGCTGTTGGCGGTCTCCGCGGCCTGTTCGACGATCTCGTCGACCACGGTGGTCTCGCCCTTGCGGCGCGGGCGCAGGGCAAAGGCGGTCACGTCCTCACCGCCGATGCTGGTATAGCCGGTCAGCACCTTGAGCGCCGCCGCGTAGCCGGCCATCTGCAAGTCCGAGTCGTTGAAGACCGGCGCACCCATGCGGGCCTCGGTCTCGGTGTTCAGATGCAGCATCTGCTTGATCTGGGCATCCACCTCGCGTTTGACTTCAGGGAGGAGGCGCTGTTTGAAGCCGGGGCGCTCTCCGGCCTCACGCTTGCGCAGCATCAGGATCACTGTGCCCTGCACATAGCCGCCCTTCTTGAGTTCCGAGGTCGTCTCGGTGGCGATGTACCAGGCCCCGACCACTTGTAGACCAGCGGCCCAGAAGATCGCCACCATGTCGGACCAGACGCCGGTGTCCTGATGGGTGAACATCACGCACTGCATGCCGTTGTCGGGCATGTGGTCGGTCATGGCTTTATAAGCGTCGACCATGCCGCGTCGGAAGTCGTCACCGGAGCCCTTGATGGCGAGGTCGCGACGGGAGTCCCAGGTCCATTGGTCGAAGGGCGGCGGCGGATTCTTGCGTAGCCAGGCGATAAAGTATTCTGTGATTTCGTGATACATCACCGCGTCGGCGTAAGGTGGGTCGGTGATCCAGAGATCGTTCTGCTCTACACACTCGTTTCCAGACAAGCACAGAATGGTTTTCCTTGTTTCTTCCATCTCGATAGCTTTTGTCGAAAACTCGATATCTAAATCAGCGAAAGAATGGTGTCCCCAATTATAAAAGGTATTAAATGCCTGGTTATAAAAAACGTGCCCAAGGAAATCGGTTCCTCCAACAGATTCTGGGCTTCGCATAATCCACTGAACCAGCTTGGAACAAAAGTCCAAAGACTTCGGGAACAAGACCCGATTCTCCACGCTGATCTTTTCGTTCACCAAACCCAGATAGTGAAGTTCCCTCGGACTAAACAATTGGTGCCAATACATCCAGCCGCGTGTGCGAATCAGCTCATCGGTCTTTTCACCAGGCTCGATCGCCATGTCAGGAATTATTCCCGCACGCTGCCAATGACCTAGGTTCTCGGCAACGATAGTTTCGACCTGGCGCTCGCGCTCAAGATCGTCCTCGGTCACTGTAGTAAAGAAGGTTCCCTTTCTGGACTGAATAAGTGATGCACGGGTGACCCACTGGATACAGTACAAACGCTCCTGAAAGATGTCATCGGGACGCGGCTTGAAGTCCTGTTTCTCCCAACATCTGAGCTTGTTGGCCGTGTTACTGCCCGCGTCACGATAATCCCCTCGCAGCGTTTTGATTGGGGTGAGGTGTGTCTTTCCATCTAGTTCGTAGGCCAAGTTGCCGTCACGCACGGTGCCCTTCTCGGCTTCCTTCATATCGGCGGTCGACGCAGCCGTGACGATTCGGATATCGAAGCGCTTGCTCACATAATCGGGGATCAGTTTGGCGACGACGCGATGTTTCTTCGAGATGACCCAACTCGGCGCCATCGGCACCATCCAGCCAGTCTCCGGACAGCGGGTCTCCAGACAATAGAGATACACCTTGGCCCGGTTGCCCTGACTGTCGTGCTCGATGCCAAGTTTCGTGATGATGCGATCCACCGTTTCGGCTACCGCACGTTGCGTCCGCTCGATCTCGGCACGCTGCTCGGGCGCGGCAGCGATGATGTTGAGCGCCCCCCAGGTCAGCATGCAGGCGATGGGGTTGAGGTCCGAGGCATAGACATCGCAGCCCAACCGCGCCGCCTCGAAGGGGATGGATCCGCCGCCGCAAAAGGTGTCGCCAACCTTGGGACGATGGCCGAAGCGCAGGATGCCGAGTTGCTCGACCAGTTCCTGATGGGAGTACGCCGCGATGCCGAACTGGCTCAGATGGTCATTCACGGCGGGCCAAATCGGGGCGTAGAGGGCGACGGGATCCATTTCCTCCGGACGCTTGCACAGACCGGCGCGTTCCTCGTAGGAACCCAGACGCTCAAGCATCTTGGCGTAGAGTTCCAGCTTCATGTCGTCCGTGGTCGTCTTGCGCCACTTGATCCCTATGCCTTCCTGATCGGAATCGAGCGGAAAAGTCCAATGGCTCGCCTCTCCAGCCGTCAGCCCCATGGCCTTGACCTTGTAGGTGAAGTACCGCCACGGATCTTGCAGCTCAAGGGTTCGGGCAATCTGGCTTGGCTTGAAGGCGTTGTTCTCAAGTGCTCGCCGCGCCAGACTGTCCGTGTCGAAGGCCATCAGCCTCTCAAAGATCTCCAGATCCTGCTCGGAATCATCGGTCTGCGGCAGCAGGCTGCCCAAGATGATCGCCCGTACCAGGATCAGCGGCTTGCGACCCTTCCAGTAGGAACCCAGGGCCGTCAGCGTCTGCCCTGCCCCGGCCTTGCGCTCGCGCTGCGCCTCGAAGGAAACCTTCTGCGCCGGAAACACCGCTTCGATCAGCGCCGGGGCATCGCGCAAGGCGAAGGGTTGGAGCCGCGTTTGCCCGTCTCTCGTTTCCATGGATGCTTCAACCCTCGTCGATCTGCCGTTCAAATTGTCGTCGTCGAGACAGAATGTCTCATGACTCGGCCATGATGGGATGGCATCGCTCGACGCAAGCCACTGCACGGGCGAGCGAAGGGGATGTCTTGGCGGCTCGGCGACAGTCCCACTGGTCACGCACGAAACCGCTCAACTGCTCGTCGTATCCGAGCCCGACCGGGAAGGAGACACCTGGTGCCGGGAGGATCTCTTGTTTCAGGTTTCTGCGCCTGGACCGACGGACCAGGTTGAGCAAAGCGGCCTTGGGGTCGGTTAGATCGTCCGGCCGATCAGGGATCCTGGCGATCGCGATGCCAAGAAATTCGGCGAAGGCTAAACGGTCCGCAAGCAACCAAGACTCCGTCTCCCGGACAGCGACTCGAAACAGGAGGCGTGGGTGCGGGCCGTCAAGCAGCCAGGCGGCGCGTAGCTCGGGCGCACAGCGCATTCGGTCCAGGTCGGTCAAGAGCAAGACGGGCATGACGTTCATGGCGATGCGGTTGAAATCGCGAATCCGTCCCTTCAGGTATCCAAAACCGTCCTTGCGCAGTCGCATGTCGACGGAATGATCTCCGACTTGCCGCAGCAGGGTTTCGGCTACGGCTTCGCTGAGTGCGTCTTCCGTGGCGACCGCGAATCGGATCATCAGAAGAGTCCAAGCTGCTCCGCGCCCTGAGGACGCGCCTTGGGCAGAAGAACCTCGGCAGGTGAAATCCCATTCGCCAGCAGAGACAGTTCGTCCTCGGTGGCGCCGCGAATCTCGGATCCGTCGTCGGTGGGTATCACCAACAGGATGGCGCGCCCATCAATGGGGTTGTTGAGCATCGCCTCGCTGTGGGTCGTGATCAAGATCTGTCGCCGGTATTTCGCCTGACGTTTGATCCGGTCGATCATGAGCGGAATCTGTCTTACGATCTCATCGTTCAACGACAGTTCCGGTTCTTCCAGTAAGAGCAAGGAGTCTCCGTCCAACAGCGACCAGAGGAGCGCGATGAGTCGCAGGGTGCCGTCGGAGAGCTGATCCTCCCGGTGCCAGGCCCCTTGCGGGCGCCAATGGGCGTAACGCGCCTCCAGATGCGGAAGGCCAGTGATCTCGTCTCGAACGAAGCGCAGCTCCTTGAACTGGGGCACCGCCTTGGTCAAGACCTGCTGGATCTTGCGCAGTCGGGCATCCCGTGTGGTCTTGAGGGTACGCGCCAGTCCGTCGAGAAAGCCTTGGCCGAAGGGATCCTCTTCCAATCGATTGCTGCCGAGGCGATCGGCGAATTTGAGGAGTTGCGGGACGAGATGCAGATAGGTGGTGGCGCGAAAAAAGTTGGCGAGCACCCGAAATTCGAGATTCGCATTGACTTGCTCAAGATGGCTCTGGGTCAGGCGCTCCTTGTCTCCGATATCAGCCGCGTCGGGGCGACTCAAGAGGCAGGAGCCATTGTGCTCGACCCTTTCCTCATGCACCACGGGCCGCTGAAGACCCGTCCCCTCGCTCTTGAAACCTATTACATAGCGCCACTCGTCGCGATCTTCCCCCACCCCCTCGGACAACTGAACCTCGATCCGTACCTCATTGTCCTGCCGGGCCTGGAGACACCGCAGCTTCTTGATTCCGCCCCGTTCCGCGACGGCCTTCTGCAAGCCGCCGCCGGCGGTATCCGCTAAGGTGCGCAGGAAGCGGAAGACATCCAACAGGTTTGACTTACCCGAGGCATTGGGGCCGATCAAATAGGTGGTTTCGGAAAGCGTCGCATCGACTTTGCGGAAATTGAGCCAGTTCTTGAGGCGGATATGATCGATTCTCATGGTGTTGTTATCGCCCCCACAAAGATCCGTTCATCCCGCGATGCCAGGGTTGCTGGCGTCGGACTGGCGTATCCAATCTTCCAGCCGCAGATCGTCGAACCGCTCATAGTGCCGGGTGTTGCCTGTCACCAGGGTTGCCCCTTGTGCAAGCGCCATCGCCGCGATCATCAGGTCGGCGTCGGCGACCGTCTTGCCCAACCCCCGCAGCCGCGCCTTATGGCGCCCGAACAGCAGGGCACTGGGGAGATTGAAATCAAGGATCGGCAAGGTGGAGAGGAACTCGGTCACCAGGATCTGGTTCTGTTCCGGCGCGCGTGAGTTGGCGGCGCCGTAAGCCAGCTCGCAGGCGGTGATCCAGGTTGTGACGACGTGGTCCAGGGTGGCTCGGCGCTGTTCCAGCACCCGCGGATTGCCGCGCAGGATCTCGATACAGACATCCGTATCCAAGAGCTTCACAGCGAGAATTCCCGTCCCTGGGTGCGGGATTGGTAGATGTCCGCCACCAAGTCATCCGTCTCCTGATCGCTCCCCTGCCAGCGTCCAGCCAGCGCTTGCCAGGCACCAAGCTGGGCGGCGGTCTCCTGCCTGAGCTGGGTCGCGGGATCACTGAAGGATTCCAGTGCCTGTTCCAGTAACCAGATCGCCTCCCGGTTCAGGCTGCGCTGGTCCTGGGCAGCACGGGTGCGCAACCGCTCCATCAAAGGGGGCGGGATATCCTTCAAGGTGAGTGATGGCATCGGGCGGCTCTGGTGGATGCACGGATGTGCAACCATTTTGGTTGCGGTCGGGAAACAAGTCAATTCTGTTCCGTGCCCCTGGAAGACCGCTCCCCCATTCACTCCTTGAATAAAGGCAGCGTCTGGCCCCATGGTGCGCCCATGTCCGGGAGACTCCGAGTCTTCAGCAAGGCGTTCTGGGCCACGTCGCCGAGCGCATAACGCAGCGCGACCCGCCAGCCCTTGTCGCCATCCTGAATACCACCGGTGGCGATGGCAGTCATGCCAAACAGCCACCAGCGTTCCTCCGGGCGCAGCGCGAGCCAGCTGCGCACGGCCACGCCGATCTTGTCTGGTTCGAGATGCTCGATGGCCCAGGCCAGCACGCATAACTCCTTGCCCAGCAGGCGATCCAGCGGTGTATCGCCGACCTTCCAGGTGCCGGTCGCCAGGTTGTGCTCCTTGAGCCGGGCATTGAAGGCGCGCTGTACCTCCGCGCGGATCGCGGTCCAGCGGTGACGCTCCAACAACATACGGTCGATGACCTGCTCGCGGGCGCTCTCGGAGCCCATACCGAGATGCTCAAGGATCAGCACCGCCGAGGCGTTGCCGCGCGGAATCCGCACCACGAAATGATGCGGATCGGAGGTCGCGGGGACGCCGAAGCCCAGGGTGCGATGGGCGTAAGCGGTCTGTCTCGGCTTGGTTTTGGACATGGCATGAGTCTGGCCGTGGCCAGCTAATCGGTTTCCTGAATCACGTCGCCAGACAGGAGTTCGACGCCGGCCAGCTCGGAAAACTCCTGGAGCGCGAAGCCATCGCCGAAGCTGATACCGCCCCTGATCAGCACCTGGACTGCGGCCTGTTCCTCGCCGAGGGCCTGACGGATACCGATGATGGCCATCTCGATGGCGGCGGCGGTCAAGGCACGCTCGTTGAAACGGATCTGAACGGCGTTTTCGCCCTCGCCCAGCAGAATCTGAACCCCGCGCAGCAGGGTATCGGGGCGATCCTTGAAGCGTTGAATGAAGCTGAACGCCTTGTCCGTGGTGTCAATCGAGATCCGCTTGCTCTCCGCGAGCCGCGCCGGCTTGCGCGGGTCGATGATGACGCGGTCATCACCGTCCGACGGGATCTGGATCCTGGCGCTTTTTTCCACCTCCCCGGCCTGCGCCGCGATCAAGATCGTACAGCCCTTGGCCGGGACCGCAAAGGGTTGGCTGTAGCGTGTCCCCTCCCTGGCGTTGGTGCCGTCGAGGGTGTAGCGCAGTTCGGCGGCGGGGGTGCAGCGCAGTTCCACCTTGCGGCTGTCGGCGATCCGGTGGATCTCATGGCGGACGGTGAGGTCCGCCGTCCAGCGGGTCGGCTCTCCGATCTGGTACTTGCCGGTGGGGTCGACCGCGAGAAAATACAGGGTCGCCTCTGTGGTGCGATAGTCTTCCAGATCCTGGATCTGCTGGTCCCGATCCGATACTGCGGCGGTCCGGGCGACATGGATTCGAGGGCTGTCGCCGGCGTTGCGTGGGGTGAGCGACAGGCTGGTCTCGCCAGACTCGCGGTTCGTTCCAAGCGGCGTGACGTTCACCGAGGTCTTTTCGACGGGGAAAGGCCCCTTCTCGATGTGCCCCTCCGGCGTCTGGCGCCAACGGCCTTGCTTGAGCGCCTCGTCGCGCAGCAGCTCCAGGCCCCGTGCGCCGGGCATCCAGGGCCAGGTGGGGTCGGTCTTGGCGCGCATGACCAGATCCCGCCAGGGGACACGGCGGTCCTTACCCGGCCAGAGGTAGGTCTCGGCCATCGCCCAGTAGTTCGGCAGTTCGTCGAGCATGTCCAGGGCGAGCTTGTTGTCGCAGCGGGCACTGGCCAGAAGTTTCTCGATCTGTGACTCGGCGGAATGTTCGCCCGCGCCAAAGCTCAGACCGTTATCGATGGTGGCCATGACCAGTTCGCCATCGCCGCCGGGAAAAAACAGCCGGTTGTAGGCGCCCGAGACCGCCTTGGTGAAGCGTTCGGACAACTCTTCGAGCTTGTCGCGGGCCTCGTCGTAGAGGGTGTCGCCCGAGTTGAGCTTGGCCTGGATTTTCTCGACCGCGTACAGCTCCCGCAGCCGTGCCTCGACCTCGTTGGCGAAATGGCTGTCGTGCCCCGACAGGACCAGGAGATTGTTCTTCTCCTGCTGGAACACGAAGAAATCACGAATGGCCTCCGGTGGGGTGCGCCCATCCGGCTGCACCACCAAGAGGATGCGGGCACCGGACAGCCGCACATCGTCCAGACGCGGCATGATCTGGACTTCCTGATACGCCGCCCTGGTTTTGCTCTGGACCTGGAACAGCCCGGTCAAACGGTTGATCAGGGCCTGCTCCAGCTTGGGCGCGGGGATCTGTCTGGCATCATGCTCGATGCGCCGCCCCAGGTTCTCGGTCTCCTTGAAGTAGAAGGCATCCCCTTCATGATGCAGATACCAGGCTTTGTGGGCGCCCTTGCGCAACTCTTCCAGGGCGACCAGAAATTCATCGGCCTTGCGATAGGGAGCGGTGAGGTATTCGATGAGTTCGGCCTGGGTCAGACCGGTGTGGGCGCCCACGGCGCGGGACAGCGACGCGGAGAGCAGGAGCCTGGCCACCTGGGTGGCGGCATCGTGACCCAGTGTGTCGTCGATCTTCTCGGCGCGGGCGTTGCCATCGTCGGCGATGTCGTTGACCACTGCCGGGTGTAGCGCTGGGTTCACGCGCTGGACCTCGTCACGCACCGCCGGGTCGTTGAGGTCCAGATGTTGGGTGCCGATCAGGAAGACATCATTGGTCTCGCGGTTCCAGACGCTGCGCAGCAAGCGGGCCGTGAACTGCATGAGGCCGCGCGTCTGACGAAAGCCCTCGTTCTCCTTGAACAGGGCCACCAGGTTCTTGAACGAGGGGTGAAAGGGATAGGTCGTCCGCACTTCCTCGGCGACCTGTTCCATGGTCCTGGCGGTGATGTAACCACCGTCCTCGGCCGCCTTGACCTGCTCGGCGAAGGCTTCCGCCACGGAGTCGATCAGCGCGTCTCCGGGTAACTCGATGAACAGGCGTTTTTTCAGGATCTCGTAGATTTCGTTGCCGGCAAGCTGTACCGGGGTGATGGTCTCCGCCTGGCGTCGGGATTCCTGCTGAAGGTTGGACATGACCCGCGCCAGATCCCTGGTCTGGGCCTCGTAGCTCCCCGACAGGTTGGCGATGACCACGCAGCAACGGGGCAGTTTCATCGCCGCCGTAAGGAGGTTGCCGATGCTGTAGGTCACCAGGTCCGCCAGCGTCCCGTTGCCGATGGGGCGGGCGTTGGCATTGAGCAGATAGGGCGGTAACTCGTCGAGCAGAATGAGCGTCGGCTCGTCGCCGATGATCTCCACCCATTTTTTCTCGTCGATGGGTTTGGGGCCGTCGATCCAGTGGGATCGCACCAGGTCGGCCTTGCCCAACTGTTCGCCGATCTCGCCCCAGATATAGTGTTCTGGATCGTTGCGGCCGTTGAAGGCGGCGATGCGTGCGGGGCCGAAGTCCAGACGCTCGGCCAGGTCAGCGGGCAGCACGCTGGAACGCAGGCGAGGATGTTTCGCGAGAAGACCAAGGGCCACCATCAGATGGGTTTTCCCGCCGCCCATGGCCTGGGCCAGCTCGAAGGCGGCCTGGTCGGAAAACCCCGCCAGTCGCAGCAAACCCTCGCGAAACAGGACGTCCATGCCCTGCGTGATGTAGTTGCGGGCGAAAAACTCCCGGCCATCGCCTTCGCCGTTGATCAGGTCCGAGAGATTCTCGATCGCCTCTGTCATCCGGTAGTCGTGGACCATCGGATGAATCCTGCAAGCGTCACGAACGGTTCCAAGCACATCGACCTCCTTGAGTTCCAGTCATATCACCATGCCGTGATGCCAAGACTTCGGGTATCTCCGATCGTTCGGATGGCACCGCCTCGCACGTCTCTCTCGGCAAGTCCCCGGCTTGGCGACAACCGCTGCCACCTGAACCAGGCCGGCACCCTCAGGACGCCGCCTCCAGCGCCTCCGCCAGGGTCCGCACGGCTGTGATCTCCAAGCCCTCCACCCCTTCCTTGGGCGCGTTTCCCTTGGGGACGATGGCGCGATGGATGCCGTGCTTGGCGGCTTCGCGCAGCCGGTCCGGACCGTTGGGGACCGGGCGGACCTCGCCGGACAGGCCGACCTCGCCGAAGACGGCGAGGTCGAGCGGCAAGGGGCGGTCGCGGTAGCTTGAGAGCACGGCCATGATGACCGGCAGGTCGGCGGCGGTCTCGGCGATGCGCACGCCGCCGACGACGTTGACGAAGACGTCCTGGTTGAACATGCCGACCCCGCCGTGACGATGCAGGACGGCCAGCAGCATGGACAGCCGGTTCTGGTCCAGCCCCAGGGCGACCCGGCGCGGGTTGGCGAGCGGGCTCTCGTCGACCAAGGCTTGAACCTCGACCAAGAGGGGCCGGGTGCCCTCGCGGGTGACCATCACCAGACTGCCGGACACCGGCTCGTCGTGGCGCGAGAGAAAGATGGCGGAGGGGTTCTTGACCTCGCGCAGGCCGTGGTCGCCCATGGCGAAAACGCCCAGCTCGTTGACCGCGCCGAAGCGGTTCTTGATGGAGCGCACGATACGGAAGGGTCCGCCGTGCTCGCCCTCGAAATAAAGCACGGTGTCGACCATGTGCTCCAGCACGCGCGGGCCGGCGAGCGAGCCGTCCTTGGTGACGTGACCGACCAGAAAGACGACCGTATCCTGCTGCTTGGCGAAGCGGACCAGTTGCGCGGCGGCGTCGCGCACCTGGGAGACCGAGCCGGGGGCGGATTGCAGGGTCTCGGTGAAGAGGGTCTGAATGGAGTCGATCACCATGATCCGAGGCCGCTCCTGGGCGGCGTGCGCCAGGATGAGTTCGACGCAGGTCTCGGCGAGCAGCCGGATGCCGCCGCCGGACAGCCCCAGTCGATGGGCGCGCAGACCGATCTGCTGGGGCGACTCCTCGCCGCTGACATAGAGCACCGGCTGGGAAGTCGCCAGGGCGGCGCAGGCCTGGAGCAGCAGGGTCGATTTGCCGATGCCCGGATCGCCGCCGATCAGCACCACCGAGCCGGTGACCAGCCCCCCGCCGAGCACCCGATCCAGCTCACCGATGCCGCTTTGGATGCGGCGTCGTTCCTCGGCGCTGACCTCGGCCAGGGTCTCGACCTTGGTCGGGTCCGCGATGCCGGCATAGCCGACGCCCCGCTCTTGCGGACGCTGGCGGGGTTCAGCGACTTCCGAGAGGCTGTTCCAGGCCCCGCAGTCGCTGCACTGACCGGCCCATTTCGGGAACCGACCTCCACAGGCGTTGCAGATATAGACCGTGCGCGCTTTGTTGGCCGCCATGATTTCTCGGTTGTCAGCTGTCAGTTATCGGTTGTCGGCGCGATCTCGTGCTCGATGAGTGCTTTGAGCTCAAGCATCATGCGGTCGGCGCTTTCCTGGATCACCCGGCGCACCAGGCCGACGAAGGGGCGCAGGCCGGGATTCAGGTAGCCCAGCTCGAAGTTGAAGCTGAGGTGCGTCCGGTCTCCGAGCGCATCGAAACGGTAGTCGATCTTGAAGGGGTCGTCGGTTCCATGAAAGGTCAACTGGCGTCCGCTGTCGAAGGTGACGACGCGAAAGGTGCTCTGGGTGCGACGACCCTTATCGACGCGCACCTGACGTCCCATCCAGCCGACCTGGAGCGGCCCCTGACTGAGGGCCTCCATGCGCTCCACCTCGCGCGACCAGCGCGGGTAGTTGCGGACGAAGTCCACCGCCACGAAGACGAAGACTTGCTCTGTTGGACGCGCGATCAGGGTCCGCGCCTCGGCTGTCACCATCGTTCATCAGTCTCCCAAAAGTCGGCGCTTGGCCTCGTTGATCTTGGCCGCCAGATAATCGGAGCCACCCCGGTCCGGGTGCAGCCGTTGCATGAGCCGCCGATGCGCGGCGCGGATGGCCTCGGCGTCGGCCTCCGCTCCAACCCCAAGGATCGACCGGGCCTCGGTCTCGTCGAGACCGGCCGACTTCGGTGAGGCATGACCGGCGTTGGCCTTGGGGTCGACCCCCTCCCGCCATTCCTCGCCGTGCTCGCGGTCGAGATAGGCCTCCAGCAGGGCGAGCGATTGGGCCTCGCTGTCGCGATAGAACTCGTGCAGGCGCAGCAGCTCATCGAGCTTGAGCGTACTCAGTTCGCGGCCCTTGAAGGGGCCGTCCAGCACGGTACCGCCCAGCGCGCCGGTGACGTGGTCGAGCCGCATGGCCAGGTAGCGGGTACGAATGGCCGAGGCCTGACCGGGTTGTCCGGCCTTGGCCGAGCCGATGACATCATCCAAACCAAGCGAGCGCAGCAGTTGTCGCAGCACAGGGAAGAGGCGTAGCAGTTGAGCGGCACGCAAGACCAGCGGAATCGCCGCGCCCATGGCGGCCAGAATCGGATTCAGCCGCCCGGTGAGCACCGCGATCGCCAGCACGCCGATCAAACCCCAGAAGGCCGTCTTGCGCAGGACGCGGCTGACCCGCTCCGGTGGCGTCGAGCGAAACCAGTGGAGCAGCCAGAGGACCGCCGCCACTAGGGCGATCAGAAGAACAACACGGACGATCATGCGCTTAGCGTCCCTTGCCGACGATCTGGTGAGTCAGTTGCAGAATGGCCCCGCCGCGCTCGCGACCATAGCGCTCAAGCGCCTGGCGCCCGCCGGCGGCATAGACGGCCACCGCGCTCAGCAGATCGCGCAGCAGGCGCGGGCTGTTCATGTCGAAGGGACACCAGGCGCCGCCGCTCAGTCGCGCGATGTCGCGCAGGGCGGGCTCTGCCGCGGGATCGCGCCCCTCCTGGAAGACGAAGACCGGGACGCCGAGCAATCCGAGCCGACCCGCCAGCCCGGCCAGGCGGTCGCGGTCTTCCTCCATGCAGTCGCCGACGAAGACCAGGGCATTGACCCGTCCCCGCGCGCTCTCGTCGATGGCGTGCTGGAGCAGTCGACCGATCTGGGTCAAGCCGGCCTCGCAATGCACGCGATTCATGCACTTCAGCAGGGATTCGGAATCCTGGAGCCAGGCGGACGCCTCGAACGCATGAAAGCCACCGTAATGGCAGAGCTGAACGGCCAGTCCGCCCAGGTCGCGGGTTTCCAGGAACATGCTGGACTGGATCTCGGCGGCACGGTCCCAGGTCGGCTCGCGACTGGCGGTGGCGTCCATCGCGAAGATCAGACGCCCGCCCGACTCGCCCGAGGCGCGACGGGGCGTGGCGGCGACCCGATGGAGAAAGGCGTTTACGGCGGTCTGGCTGGAGGGTTGGTCCAGATCTTTACGTTCGGCGCTCATGGTCGTCAGGGTATTTGGGTTGGGCGGATGGATCAACCGATGTTGAGCGATTGGCATAGGGCCAAGGGTAATCCGCTCGCGCTTGACAGCCTTACGTTAACGGAAGATTCTATTTCTTCCGTTAACGTAAGATCAGGAGTCATCCATGCACGTCTCGGACATCATGATGCATTTCCAGGATCCACTGGAGCCAGACCAGCGGCGGGCAATCGAAAGCGAGGTCAGGGCGCTGGATGGGGTGATCGCGCCACGTTTCAACAAACCCCGGTTGTGTCTCGTGGCCTATGATCCGGATCGAACAACGGCCGCCGCCCTGCTTGGCTTGGTGCGCGCCAAGGGATACCGGGCCAACCTGGTCGGGCTCTGAGCTTCCATGGAGGTCAAAGGCTACAAGATCGGAGAGGTGGCAAGCCGGCTTGCCACCTCCGTCAGAACGATCCGCTACTACGAGGAGGAAAGCCTGATCAGACCGCTGCGCACCGAGGGCGGCACCCGTTGGTACGCAGAGGCGCACATCCGGAGACTAAGCGCTATCCTGGAACTGGCGCGTAACGGCTTCTCGATCGAAACCATTCGTCAGATCAGTCGTTTGCGCGGACAGTGCCTGACCGGGCGGGAAAGCAGCCAGCGTCTCTCAGCCCTGCTCCAGGACCGGGTTTCCGACCTCGACGCACACATCCAGGCGCTTGAACAGTTGCGCGATGAAATACTGTCCGCTAAGAGCGTGATCGCCACCTGTGGCGACTGCGGGAATCACCCAAGCACCCCGGGCTGCCCGAACTGTCAGGTCATCGGCAAGCTGAGTGAGATCCGCTTGCTCAACCTGGTGTGGGATGTCGCCTCCTGAATCCGACCACCGCTCTAGCCCAGCCGACCGGCGGTCATCCCGGATGGCTGTCGGCCCCGTCGGATGAGCCTGAATCCGTCCCGAAAAAGCTCCTTACCTCCTCGATATTCCGGGTCCGGGCCATGGGCGGCAGGCTATCCAGAAAAGTATAGCCATAGGAGCGCGATAACAGCCTGGGATCGCAGACCACCAGCACCCCCCGGTCCTCCGCGCCGCGAATCAGCCGCCCGGCGCCCTGCTTGAGCGCGATCACGGCGCGCGGCAACTGATGATCCCGGAAGGGATTGCCGCCGGCCTTGCGCAGGGCGTCGATCCGCGCGGCGAGTACCGGATCGCCCGGCGAGGCGAAGGGCAGCCGGTCGATCAGCACGCAGGACAGGGCCTCGCCGCGCACGTCGACACCCTCCCAGAAGCTGGAGGTGCCGAGCAGGACGGCGTTGCCGAGCTGGCGAAAACGCTCGACCAGCTCGGCGCGCGGGGCCGTGCCCTGGACCAGCAGCGGATAGGGGATCCGACCCTCCAGACCGGCGGCGGTTTCACGCAGCGCGCGGTGGCTGGTGAAGAGCAGGAAGGCGCGGCCTCGGGTATGGCCGATCACCTCGCGCGCCAGTTCCAGCACCTGGCGGTTGTAATCGGGATCCGAGGGCTGAGGCAGCCCGCGCGGCACGAACCAGAGCGCCTGACGGGCATAGTCGAAGGGGCTGTCCCAGCGCGCCGTCTCGGCGGCGTCGATCCCGAGCTGGCGGGCGAAATGGTCGAAGCCGTCGGCGACCGCGAGGGTCGCGGAGGTCAGAATCCAGGCGCTGCCCGCGCGCCCGACCTGCGCGCGGAAGAGATCGGCGACCTCCAGCGGGGTCTGATGAAAGCGGAAGCCGCGCCCCAGGGTCTCGAACCAGCGCACGGCGTCGGAGGATTCGGGCGCGGTGAGCAGACCCAGCCGCTCCAGCAGATCCTCCGAGCGCTCCAGACAGGCGTCCAGTCCCTTACCGCGTCCGGTCTGGGTAGCCAGGGCCTCGGCGAGCGATTCGAGACGACGCGCCAGAACCTCAAGCGCCCGCTGAAACGCCTCGTCGGCGTCCAGTTCGCGCCAGGGTCCGCGCCGCTCCGACTCACCGAGCGTCAGACGCAGATCCTGATAGGCGCGTCGCAGCCGCGCGGCGCGCTCGGGCAACTCTGGAACATCCTTGGCCTCGCGTCCCGCCTCCAGCTCCGTGTCCCGCGCCAGGTCGGAGAGTTGGCGGCTGCTGACGCCGATGCCGAAAAAATTGGAGGCGGTCTCCGGAAGCTGATGCGCCTCGTCGAGGACGAAGCAATCGGCGCCGGGCAGGATCTCGCCGAAACCCTCGTCCTTGAGCGCCAGATCGGCGCAGAAGAGATGGTGATTGACGACCACCAGATCGGCCGACTGGGCCTCCCGACGCGCGGCGACCAGATGACAGTCCTGCCAATCCGGACAGTCCTGGCCGAGACAGTTATCGGTGGTGGAGGTCACCAGCGGCCAGACCGAGGCATCCTCGGGGATCGGCAGCTCGGCGATATCGCCCCGTCGCGTGCCCTTGGACCAGTCCCGGATTCGCTTGAGATGGCCGCGCTGTTCGGCATCCAGGTAGGCCGGATCCTCCAGGGCCAGCTTGAGGCGATGGAGGCAGAGATAGTTGGCCCGACCCTTGAGGAGCGCGGCGCTCACGGGCGCGCCGAGCGCCTGGCGGATCAGCGGCAGATCGCGATGGAAGAGCTGATCCTGGAGATTGCGGGTGCCGGTCGAGACGATGACCTTGCGCCCCGAGAGCAGCGCCGGAACCAGATAGGCGAAGGTCTTGCCGGTGCCGGTGCCGGCCTCGCAGATGAGCACCCCACCGGCCGCCATGATGGAGGCGATGCGCTCGGCCATGGCCTGCTGCTGGGCACGGTAGGAAAAGCCCGGAATCTTGCCGGCGAGCAGGCCCTCGGGGCCCAGGACGTGGGAGAGATCGCTCACGTGGGCGGAGCCGCCCGCGCATGGATCCTGGCGGACTTGTCCTTCAGGCTCATCGGCGCTGACGCCTTCTCGCGCAAAACAAGCGAACCCCGCTCAATCGCTACCGGCGCGCTTGTCGGCCTCGCCCGCGCCCGCGACATCGCCGGCACGACGCTTGGACTCGGCGATGATGCGCCAGTTGTCCTTCTTGAGGTCGGCCTTGTCTCCCGCCAGGTCGTTCGAGCGCGCGGCCAGGTTGCCGGCCTGGGCCGATTGCCCCTGCTCCATGCGCACGCGCGCGAGCCGATTCCAGAGATAGGACTCGCGCGGGGCGATCCGCAAGGACCGTTCGAGCGAGGCCGCCGCTCCGGTGAAATCTCCGCTCTGGCGCTGTTGCTCGGCCTGGGTGGCGAGCGAATCGGCGGCCGGCGGCAGGTTGGGAGCGGCCACCCTGGATGGCGGTAGCGGCGCGACCGGAGCGGGGGGAGGCGCCGGAGGCGCCGGCGGCGGCGCCGGGGATCCGGTCTTGGGCGGCGCGGTCGCGGGCAATTGAACCTTAGGGTCGGCCTTGGCCACTTGCTGTCCGTCAGGGCGTTGCGGCGGGGTTCGCGGCTCTTGCGGTCCGGGGGTTCCTCCTGGCGTCGCGACCGGCGGGCGCGCCGGCGTTTGCTGGGCCGTTTCGGACGGCGATGCCTGCCCAGGCGGCGCTGGCGCGACCGGCTCCGGTACCGAGGGCGCGACGGGCTTGGGCTCCGGCGGGGCGTTGGGATCCTGGTAAGCGTAGACCTTGGTCCCCCGCTTCACCGGCTTGGCGGGTTTTTTCTCGGGAACGCTCTCCGGCGCGCGGACGGGCGCGGGCGCGGACGTGGGCGGCGCCTCGCGCGGGGTCACCTGGACGATGGGCGCCGGTGGTCCCTCGCGTGGCCCCATGGCGCAGGCGCTCAAACCAGTCAGGGTCACCAGGGTAGTCAGAAATTTGATCGATCGTTCCATGTGTCTGCTCGGTCGGCGCGGAAGGCGAGCCCGGTCGGGCTCGCGGGATCATCGATTATAAAAATCACTCATGAACGGATTTTCGGCCTTAGCGGGTGGCTTCGGCTTGGGGGCTGGCCGCTCCTCGGGCGCCTCGGCCGGATCGGCCTTGGACGCCTGAGCCACCGGCTTCTCCGCTCCGGACGATTTCGCGACCTTTTTGGTGCTACCGCCCTCGCCACCGCAGCTCGCGCCCCCCTTGGCGCTGCTACCGATATAGGGCACGTTCGAGCGACCGCAGGCATTCGCCAGCACCACGCCCTCGGGCGGAAATTCGGATAGGGGCTCATTGTCCATGGCCAGCATGAAATCGCCCCAGACCCGCAGCGCGCCGGTTCCACCGGCGAGCCCCATGGGTTGGTAGTCGTCGCGACCGACCCAGACCACGGCGACCTTATCGCCCGAAAAGCCGGCGAACCAACTGTCGCGCATGTCGTCGGTGGTGCCGGTCTTGCCGGCCATGGTCAAGCCCTTCGGCAGCTTATCGCCGAGCCATTTGGCCGTGCCCTGGGTAACCACCCGCTCCATCGCCCAGGTCGTGAGATAGGCCGCCTTGGGATCGACCACCGCCTCGACCGCCAGCGGATAGCGGTTGAGCGGCCGGCCTTGGGCATCCACCACCTCGCGGATCGCCCGCAGGGGCGCGCGATAGCCGCCCGCCCCGATGGTCTGGTACATCTGGGCCACCTCCAGCGGCGACATGGAGACCGAGCCCAACAGCAGCGAGGGCACGACCCGGATGCGCCGCTGCACGCCCAGGCTGTAAAGGGTGTCCGCGACCTTCTTGACGCCGACGCTCAGACCCAGATTGACGGTCGCCAGATTGAGCGAGCGGGCGAGCGCGCTATACAGTTGCACCGAACCGTTGACGCTGTGGTCGTAGTTCTTCGGCTCCCAGCGCTTGGCGCCGTCGGGCAGACTGACGGGGCGATCCGAAATGCTGGTGGTCAGGGTATAGCGCTCGGGATTGGACAGGGCGGTCAGATAGACCGCCGGCTTGACCAGCGAGCCGATCGAGCGGACCGAATCCAGCGCGCGATTGAAACCGGCGTATCCGGCCTCGCGCCCTCCGGCGATCGCCAGAACCTCGCCCTGCGCGACCGAGGTCACCACGGCGGCGGTTTCCAGGGTTCCAGGCTTCATCCGGCGCTGTTTCTCCAACTCGGCCAGACGCGCGGGCAGGGACTTTTCGACCGCGGCCTGCGCCATGGGATCGAGAGTGGTGAAGATATTCAGTCCCTCGGAGCGCAGATCCTCGTCGCGATAGTCGCGTTGCAGTTGGCGCCGCACCAGGGTGATGAAATCCGGGTACTTCCCGACCGGACGCCCGCCGCCCTCCTGGATGCCGAGCGGCGCCTTCTTGGCCTGCTCGGCGACCTCGGGAGTGATGACGCCATCGCGGACCATGAGATCCAGGACCAGATTCCGGCGCTTCTCGGCCACCTCGGGCTTGCGCCGCGGATCCAGGCTGGAGGGCGCCTGCACGAGGCCGACCAGCAGGGCCGTCCTGGCGGCATCGAGTTCACCGAGCGGCAGGTTGAAATAGAACTGGCTCGCCAGACCGAAGCCATGGATGGCCCGGCTGCCATCCTGACCGAGATAGATCTCGTTGGCGTAGGCTTCCAGGATTTCGTCCTTGTCGTAGCGGCGTTCGAGCAGGAAGGCCATGTAGGCTTCCTTGATCTTGCGCTCGAAGGTGCGGTCGGCGTTCAAATAGAAATTCTTGACCAGTTGCTGGGTCAGGGTACTGGCCCCCTCGACCACCGCGCCCGCCTGGAAGTTGCTCACCGCCGCGCGCAGGATGCCCTTGGGATCGATGCCGAAATGGCGATAGTAGTTACGATCCTCCACCGCCATCAGGGTCTTGACGAACAGCTCCGGAATCTCCTTGCGGCGCAACAGTACCCGATCCTCGTTGTGAGTCGGGTAGATGCTGGCGATCAGCATGGCGTCCAGACGCACCAGGGCCGGATCCTGGCCACCGTCCGCGTCCGTCAGGGCCGAAACCTGGCCGTCGGCGAACTGGACACCCAGATGCCGGGCGGACTCCTGGCCATCCCAGAACCGGAAGGCGCGGGTCCAGACCAGGAAGCGGTCGGCCTCGCGCTGGTAATAGCCTGGACTCGCCGGCTGGGCGGCGGCGTGGTAATTGAGACGCGTGAGTTCGGCCTCGAACTGATCCGGGGTCAGTCGCTTGCCGGTGTAGAGCTCGAGCGGACGCGCGAAGACCCGCGCCGGCAAGGCCCAGCGCTGACCCTCGAACTTGCCGCGCACCACCCGGTCGAGATGAACGCCGTAGAAGCCAACGGCCAGCGCGGCCCCGATCCCCAGGACCAAGGCCCAGCCCAACAGAAAGCGGCCGAGGCGAAAACGCCTACGCCGGGACGGACGACTCCGACTCGATGAGGCGGTTCGACGGGTATTTGAAGCCACGGATGATTACTGCCTCCGCGACTTGGCGCGGCAGACCCTCGGTTAAGCGTGAAGCGGGGTGGCGATTATCGCACATCGAGACGGGCGGACGGTCTTTCAGCGTCGTTTCAGTCGCTTATGTTCCCATGTGCCACAGCGGGTTACAACCCGTGCCACACGCGCGCGCATCGTTGCACGATTGATCCCTGATTGCGGATACCGGTCGGCGCATCCGTTTCGGTCAGGTCTTGATCCCCACGCCCCGGCGCAGCAGGCTCAAGCTATAGACGGTCAGCCCGACGATGAAGATGAGGGTCATGCCGAAGGCGACCCCCAGTGGGATGTCGCTGACCCCGAGCAGGCCGTAGCGGAAGGCGTTCACCATGTAGAGCACCGGATTGGCCAGCGAGAGCCCCTGCCAGAAACCGGGCAGCAGCTCGATCGAATAGAAGACCCCGCCCAGATAGGTCAGCGGTGTCAGCACGAAGGTCGGGACGATCGAGATATCGTCGAAGCTGTTGGCATAGATAGCGTTGATGAAGCCGCCGAGCGAGAAGAGCACGGCGGTCATCAGACAGATCAACAACATCACGGCCGGGCTGTGCACCTGGATCTCGGTGAACAGCAGAGCGACCGCCATGACCGCCGCGCCGACCACTAGGCCGCGCGCCGCCCCCCCCGCGACATAGCCGGCGAGGATCACCCAGTTGGGCGCGGGCGAGATGAGCAGTTCCTCGATATAGCGCGAGAATTTGCTGCTGTAGAAGGACGAGACCACATTGGAATAGGAGTTGGTGATCACCCCCATGAGCACCAGGCCGGGGACGATGAAATCCAGATAATCGAACCCGCCCATGGTCCCGATGCGATCGCCGATCAGTCGACCGAAGATGACGAAATAGAGCGTGGTGGTGATGACCGAGGGCAGGATGGTCTGCACCCAGATGCGCGCGAAACGCAGGATCTCCTTGGTCAGGATGGTCTCGAAGGTGACCCAGTAGCGTTGCCAATCGCTCATCCGTGCTCTCACGCGCCCACCTCCGAGGCCGCCGCGCGCCGGTCGACCATCTCCAGGAAGAGTCGCTCCAGCCGATTCTGTTTGTTGCGCAGACTGATCACCTCGATCCCGTTGCGCGACAGGGCGTCGAAGAGACCGTTGATGGTGTGATCCCGATTCATCTCGACCTCCAGGGTGCAATCGTCCAGCGCCTGGAGCACGAAGCCGCCCAGCTCCGGCAGCTCGGAGAGCCGTCCCCGGAGATTGAGCACGAAGGTCTCGGTGCTGAGCTTGTTGAGCAGGGCCGTGACGCTGGTGCGCTCGGCGATCTCGCCCCGGTTGATGATGGCGATGTTGCGACAGAGGCTTTCGGCCTCCTCCAGCAGATAGTGCGTGGTGAGGATGATGGTCGTGCCCCCGGCGTTCAGCTCGCGCAGAAAGGACCACATGGAGCGGCGGATCTCGATGTCGACCCCGGCCGTGGGCTCATCGAGGATCAGCAGCCGGGGCTCATGGACCAGGGCGCGGGCGATCATGAGCCGCCGCTTGAGCCCGCCGGAGAGACGGCGCATCTCGGTCTCGCGCCGGTCCCAGAGATCCAGTTGACGCAGGTAGCGCTCGGCGCGCGCCTTGGCCTCACGGCGCGGGATGCCGTAATAACCCGCCTGATTGATGACGACCTCGAACACCGGGAGAAAGAGATTGAAGTTGAACTCCTGGGGCACCAGGCCGATGCAGGACTTGACGCCTTGCGGGTCGCGATCCAGATCGCGCCCGAACACCTCGACCCGCCCGGAGGTCTTGTTCACCAGCGAGGAGATGATCCCGATGAAGGTCGACTTGCCGGCCCCGTTGGGTCCGAGCAGCGCGAAGAAATCACCCTCCTCGACCTGGAGATCCACGCCCTTGAGGGCCTGGAGCCCGCCTTTGTAGACCTTGGTGAGTTGTTGAGCGTCGAGTGCGAACATGCGGGTCCGGGGGGAAGTTGTCGGTTTTCAGTTGTCGGTTGTCAGGGGTGAGCGCGGTGGCCGCGTCCCTGGTTCTGGCCATTGATCCATTGTCGCGCATCCAGTTTGCCCGAATAGCGATAGGGCAGGCGGACCAGTCCGCCGGACAGGGTCAGGGATCCGGAGAGCATCCATTCGAGCGGGCGGTTCATGTGTGTCAGCATGGGCAGCCGCGACACCAGATCGAGCAGATCGCCAACCACCTCGACTTCGACGGTCTCTTCTCCATGGGCCGGAATCAGACGCTCCAGCCGACTAGCGCCCTGGGCGACCTCCTGGCCCTCCAGGGCCAGGCTGTAGGTCATGGCCTGGATCGGCAGCGCCCGTTCGTTCGGATTCCCGACCGCCAGCGTGACCACGAACAGTTGTCGCGTGAAGCTGATCTCCTTGGGCTGGATTCCGACCAGTTCCACCTCGGGCGTTCGCCAGGACTCGGAAAGCCCGGCGCACCCGCCGAGAGAGACGGCGAGCGCCAGCATGATCATCCGAACCACCAGCCAAGTTGAAACAGGATTCGTTGCCTTGGGATTGATCGCGCTTGCGCTCCTGTTGTCGGCGGCCGTCTTGGTGGTCGGATGCATCGACGCCAGCGCATCCACCCCCCGTTTATCCGACCGGAGCCCACCAAGACCCCGACGAATCAACCAGTCACAGGACGTCGGCGCCATGGCGGGGGTGCGGATACGCCCTCTATGTGATTGGGTGGATCCTCGCAGGCCTGATCCGCGCCCTGCCAGAGCCAAAATCAAAGCGCTTAACTTTAACAGCAATCCGGACGCCCTGCCGTTCTCAAAGCGACCAGATTGACCGGAAAGGCCGTCGCTCATCCTGGAGCCAGCTTCACACCAAGAGTCCACCGTGGCCGTTTACACTGCCGGCGGAATCATCCACCATCCTTTCCTGGGCATGAATCGGCCCAGGCGCGCGCATCGAATGAAACGCGCCATTGCCCGTGGAAGCACAGGATCCCGGCGCCTAAGCGAGCGTCCACCAAATATAGAGAAATAGAGCCATGAGTCGACTTGCCAAACCCTTATTGATCGTTGCCGGCATCCTCGGGGGTGGCATGATGATGGGCATCATGTATGACATGATGCTATCCATGCGTGCCATGCGTGGGGCCATGGTGGAAATGAATCAATCCATATCGACCATGCGCGGAAGCATGGTCGCCATGTCAGGCGACATGAAGGGAATGCGGGTGGATATCGCTCACATGGACGGAAGCATGACGCGAATGGGAGACAACATTTCCTCAATGGGCACGATCACGAAAGAGATCACCGAGATCGATGAGCATATGTCCGGGATGTATTCCTTGATGGCCGAGGATCTGGATACACTCGCCAAATCGGTCTCGATCATGGCTCCATCGGTTGCGATCATGGGACCCATCATGTCGCGTATGGGGGGCGACATGAACCGGGGAATCAACTCCTTCACGAACCCGATGGACTTCATGCAAAACATGATGCGTTGAGCGCACCTCCAGCTCGATATCGGAATCCCGTCCGAATCGCGCGGCCTGTCTCTACGCGCGGTTTCGCCAAGGGCTGGTCGCCGAAGCGCTTCCTGTCAACGCTCCGGCTTCCAGCCCAATTCCATTGGCCGCCGGTCTAAAAGCGATAATTATAGCTAACGCTGAACGAATCCTGCGCGAGCGAGCTGCTCAGACCAACCAGCTCATTGCTGTTGGTTTCCGAATTCTCGAAGGCATGGACGTAAGCGACATCCACTTGGCTGCGCTCGTCGATGCTATAACCCAATCCGAGCGAGAGATGAGTCTCGGTGATCGCCTCGCCCAAGTGCTGCAAATACTGCTCCGGCACGGGATCGGCCGCGTAATTGAAGCCCGCGCGTAGTTTGACGGCGGGATTGAGCCGATATTCGGCGCCGACGGACAGAACCAACTGATCGTCCCATTCCTGATACATCTCGACATTCACATAGCCGCCCGCGTCGGATTTGAAGCGGATTTCGAGCGCGTCCATCACGCTCGACCAGTCATAGTGTTTGACGTCCGCGACCAGCAATAGGGCCTCGTTCGCCTGAAACGCGAGGCCGAGCTTAAAGGTTGCCGGCCATTGGAAATCGACGATCTTGGCCTTGCCGTTCATGGTCTGATAAACGTTGCCAACGCCCGCCTGGATGCTACCGTCCCCCTCCAGGTCACCCATGTAGGTCTCGAATTGATAACTGGCACCAAGCGTGAGCGCGTCGGTCGCCTTGAAGGTCATGCCCACTTGGGCGCCGAAGCCCCAATTATCCAGATTCGTGAAATCGAAATGCGCGTAGTTCGCGCCCCCGAGACCAATGGCGGTATTCGGATCCGCCTGGGCGGTCCCAAGCGTCTGCTGTCCAGGTGTCATCATGTCCATGAGCGCCTGTCGCGGCATGGCCTGCTGCATGGTCATCCGGCCATAGACAAGATCGACGCTCGCGCCAATACTCAACTGGTCGGTCGCTTGAAAGGCGAGCGGAAGAATCAGCCGACCAATCATCACCTGGCTTTCATCACGCAGACCCGTCAGCATGCCGGAATTGGGATCGACGGATAAGAAGCTGGTCTTCCCATAATCCGCGCCCATGCCTCCCTGGCTGAAGACGCCGACTCCATAAGAGAATCGATCCCTCTTGATCATGTAACTCATGTTGGGCATCAGAAACCAATCCGCGTCGGACTCGACACGGGAAACCCCATTGGTCCATGTCTCCGCGCTGATATGCATGAGCGCGGCACCGACGTCAAGCCGACCGCCTTCCGGCATCAGGGCGAGCGTGGCGACATTGTTAATCGCGCCATAATTACCACTGTCGTAAGCCTGGGAGGCGCCTCCCAGCCCGTCGGCGGTCGCGCCGTAACCCGGAAGTGCCATGCCATTAGTGGCCTGAGCGGATCCCGTGACAATTATCGCCAAGCTTCCGACACATAAAACGGAGGAAAAAACGCTGGCTTTCATTAATATGAACCTCGAATGATTAGGCCATTCGTTTCAAGATTTCCGAATGACACACAAGCGAATCCTGGATGCCATGAGAAACGGCTGACCGCCCCCCGCCCGAGGGGCCATGCATTGTAGCTCCAAGCCAGCACGCGCAGAATATTAGAAATCCGTGAACTTCATCACGAAGCCGGCGTCAGCCGATGCTCGGGGCGTGAGCGCGGACACCAGGCTTGACAGCCCGCGGATCCCGGTCAAGATCGCGCCCGGATAGCTGGCTCGCGCCAGCCGCTAATGAACGACACTGGATGGCCATGGAATTCATCGAGCTTGCCTTGCGGCTGTCCGCCGTCGCCTTGGTGGCCGGAGGCGTCGACGCCATCGCGGGCGGAGGCGGACTGCTCTCCATCCCGGCGCTGCTCTGGGCCGGATTGACGCCGCTGGAAACCCTGGCGACCAACAAGGCGCAGGCGGTCTTCGGCAGCGGCATGGCCACGTTTCAGTTCGTCCGCAAGGGCCTGGTGGATCTTCGCGCGATCGCCTTGACCCTGCTCTGCGCCTTCGTCGGCTCCGCGCTCGGCGCGGTGCTGGTGCAACGGATCGACAGCGCCCTTCTCGAACGTCTGATCCCGATCCTGCTGATCGCCTTCGCCCTCTATTTCTGGCTCTCGCCTCGGGTCTCGGATCTGGACTCGCACCGGCGCATCGGCGATGTCGCCTTTGCCCTGTCGATCGGATTCGGCGTCGGTTTCTACGACGGCTTCTTCGGCCCCGGGACCGGAACCTTCCTCGCCATGGGCTATATCGCCCTACTCGGCCATAACCTGCGTCGCGCGACCGCCCATAGCAAAGCGCTCAACTTTACTAGCAACCTAGCGGCCCTGCTGTTGTTCCTCCAGGGCGGGCACATCCTCTGGCCGCTCGCGCTCGCCATGGCCGTCGGCCAGATGATCGGCGCCTGGATCGGCTCGCATCTGGTGCTGCGCCACGGCGCGGCCCTGGTGCGGCCGGTGCTGGTGGTCGCCTGCCTCCTCATCTCGGGAAAGCTCCTCTGGGGAACGTAACCAAACCGTCACGCCTGAACAGACCACCGATCGGCGATAATCCAGGAACCGCCTCTCTCAGGAGCCATCCCCGTGTCCGCCGTGACGCCCTCCCCTGGAACTGATTCGCTCATTGCCCGCGCCCTTCTGCTCGGGCGCTATCTGGATCTGCGTCGACTCGACCAATTCGAGCCGCTCGCCACCAATCCACTCGTCGTCGCCGTGCCCGAGGGTGGGCGCGCGGTGCTGTTTCGTTCCGGGGCGGTCGTCTTCTTCGAAGTCGACCCGGCGGCCGAGTCGACCTTCATCAGGCAACTGCAACCTCTAGTGAAGGACGGGATGAAGCGCTCGGAGCGCGAGGATCTGCGTCTGGTCATCGACCCCGGACATACCGAGGGCGTGGAGCGCGATCGTCTGGTCCTGATGGATACCGATCTGGCGCGCCTGCAAGTCGTCGCGGACATCCTGGGCAAAAGCGTCCTGCTTGCCGAGCAGGAATCGCGCGTCGCGCGCGCTTTCGATCGCATCGAGCCCCTGGCCGACCGGCTGCAACGCCACGGACGCGGGGTCAGCAACGCCGGCGCCCTCATCCGCCACATCGGCGAGGCCCTGGCGATTCAGCGGGACATGGTGGGACGCGGCGAGATCGGCGACAAACCGGAGGTGATCTGGGAACGCCCCGATCTGGAACGGCTCTTCCTCAACCTGGAGGCCGAGTACGAGATCCGCGAGCGTCAGCTCGCCCTGGAGCGCAAGCTGACCCTGATCAACGACACCGCCGGAACCCTCCTGGATCTGCTACGGAGCAAGCGCAGCCTGCGGGTAGAGTGGTACATCGTGATCCTGATCGTGGTCGAGATCGTGCTCACGCTCTACGAGCTGTTCTTCCGCGCCGGGGGACATTGAGCGCCCTGCCCGGCCGGTTCAGCGCCGCGCGTTGATGGCGGCCTGGGAGAGCCAGAGCAGGGCCGGCTCGTCCTCCCTCGACAGTTCGCCCTCGCGCATCAGGAGCACCCCGTCCTGGACCGGCCGGGCGAGGACTCCGGCCCGCGCGTCCGGCATGGGCGCGGCGATGGCATTCGGCTTGCGGGCGGCCAGGCGCTGATCGAGCCAATCCCGAAGCGTCTCGTGATAGGCGCGCTTGTAGACGACCTTGGCGGCGCGCAGCCGGTCATCGAGCAGGAACAGGGTTACAGAGGACGCGGGGATCTGATTGAAGGTTCCGATTTCCGCCCCGCAGAGACGGTTGCCGAACGGATTCTCGCCCGCCACGCACTGGAAACTCAGCTTCGGGAAGGTCTCGCGCAGCCTCGACTCGGTCAGTTCGCTGTCAAAGGCGTCCAGTGCCGCGTTGAACTCCGGCTTGCCGAGAACGAACATCAGGGCCAGGTCGGTGCGCCGCTGACCATCCTCGGCAAAGGCCAGCCAGACGAAGGGGCCGACCACCAAAGCCAGCATCAACAGGCTCTTATAGGTCTTTGGAAGCTTGAGATCGGTGTTCATCGCGGCATTCCATCCTCGGCCTCGTTTCTCGTTTGTCGACCCAGATCACTTGGCGACCATCTCGACCCGACGGTTCAGCGCGCGCCCGTCCTCCGTCGCGTTAGTCGCCATGGGCGCGAGACTCCCGACCCCCATGGGCGTGAGGCGCTCCCCGAGAATCCCGTAGCTCTGGATCAGGGTCTGGACGACCTCCCCGGCGCGCCGCCGCGAGAGATCCATGTTGTAGTCGAGATCTCCCTGGTTGTCGGTATGGCCGACGATGTAGAGCGCCAGCTCCGGCTGCTCGCCGAGCATCCGGGCCATCTCATCGAGCTGAGGCCGGGATTCCGGCTTGATGGTCGCCTGGTCGAAATCGAAAAGAATGCCGTGGATCGCGACCCGACCGGTTTCCGCGAGGCTTTGCGTCATCTCCTTGGCCGCCACCAGCACCATGCGGTCCGCCATCGGCTTAGAGAGCACCTCCTCGACGAAGATGGCGACCCGGTCGCCGGCCTCGGAATCGGCGAAATTGTCCTGCTGGGCGGCGAAAACGAAGACGTGCGAATCACCCTCGGCCGTCTTGCGACGCGCGCTGTGGAGACGTGGTTCCCGCACCGAGGTATCCGAGAAGACGTACTTGAGCAGATGACTATCGGTGAACTGTTTCTCGTGGGATTCATCGCCGTAGAAGCGATCGACCTTCGCCCCGCACTCATCGAACCCCGAGCACTGATAGAGCGCCTGGTACCCCTGGCCCTCCAACGCCTGCTGGTAGTTACGGATCACCTCAAGTGAGCTGGCGTCACGGGGCGCCAGATACATCAGACGGGTACGCCGACCGGCCACCTTGAGCGAATCCTTCCAGGCGCCGGAACCAGCGTCCCAAGGTCCGGTCGGGATCAGGGTTTCGTCGAACTGACTCGCCCGATAGCCGATGATGACGGACGCCTCGAACCGGGGGATGCCGGGAATATCGGCCGCGCCCTCCAGGTCGCGCCCGAGATCGCGTGCCTGGACGCCCCCCATGAAGACCACGAGGATCCAGGCCGGATGAAAAAAGAAAAGCTGGCGTCGAGTCGGCATGAGGCGTCTCCCTGGTGAGTTTGGCGTGCGCTGACGATGATCGACACCGAACCGCGCCGATCCGGCGCCATTTTGCCGGATCGATCACAGCTTCGCGCGAGATTCGGACAGAGGCGACCAGGATCGACTAGGCTTGCTCGCGGTCGACAGGCACCCCGCGCGTCCGCGCCACACTCACTATTTCGGTATTGATCCATGGTCAAGCTCGGCATCCTGGCGAGAACTCGCCTTCTTTTCGCACTCGTCGGCGGCCTCGCCATCCTGACCAGCGTCGGCGCGGTCGTGGTGGCGGAGCGGATCAAGGGAGCGGTCGAGGACATCGTCGTGCACCAGGATCGCGCGCGCCAGACCGCCCTGGATTTCAAGATCAATGTCATCCAGATCCAGCAATGGCTGACCGATATCAGCGCGACCCGCGGCCTGGACGGACTGGATGACGGTTTCGACAAGGCTCGGGCCTATTACGAACGGGCGCAAGCCAACATCGATCAGTTGGCCGAGCAAAGGGATGATCTCGCCCTCGCGCCCGAGGATCTGCGCCGAGCACTGAAGGATTATTACGATACCGGCAACCGCATGGCACGGCTGTACGTCGAGCAGGGGCCAGAGCAGGGCAATGACTTGATGGGCGTCTTCGACACCACGGCGGAAACGATCGGCGACAGCGTGATGGCGCTGCTCGATCAGGCGCGAACCGCGAAGGACGAGGCCCAGGGGCAACTGGAAGCGCGCCTGGATTGGGCCATCTATGCGAGCCTGACCGCCACCCTGCTGGTGGCGCTCGGCCTGATCGGCGGCCAGTTCGCCCTGCAACGCCTGCTCAAGCCCATCGGCGCGGTCGAAACCCTGTCGAACCGCATGGCCAACAACGATTTTCGCGGTGAGGCCCTGATCGTGCGCGGCGATACGGAGATCGCCAGACTCAGCCGAGCCTTCATCCGCCTGCAAGGCAGTCTGTCGAAGACCTTCGGCCGCACGGTCGGCGACGCGCGCCAGATCCACGGGATCGCGGAACGTTTGCGCTCGGTCGCCTCCGAGAGTCTCGAAAGCATCACCAGGGAGCAGCATGAGATCGCCCAGGTGGTGACCGCCATCACCCAGATGGCCTCGACGGTGCAGGACATCGCCCGTAACAGCGCCACCGTTTCGGATGCCGCCTCCGACGCCAAGCTCGACGTCAACCAGAGCGCGACGGTGATGCGTACCGCCATCGAATCCATCCATCGTCTGGCCGACGGAGTCGTGCAGGGCGCCGAGGCCATGGTCCGTCTCGACTCGGACATCGAGCGGATCGGCTCCGTGGTCGGAGTGATCCGCGGCATCGCCGATCAGACCAACCTGCTCGCGCTCAATGCCGCCATCGAGGCGGCCAGGGCCGGCGAGCAGGGTCGCGGCTTCGCCGTGGTCGCCGCCGAGGTCCGGACGCTGGCCTCGCGAACCCAGCAGTCGACCCAGGAAATCCAGGACATGATCGAACGGATCCAGAGCGGCTCGCAGGCGGTCACGGAAACGATGCGGACCGATCGCGATCAAGCCACGCTCACGCTGGACCAGATCGGCCAGGTGGACGCCGCGCTCAAGGCGATCGGCCACGCGGTGGTGACCATCAGCGACCTCATGATTCAGATCGCGACCGCCGCCGAGCAACAGAGCCAGGTCTCCCGCGACATCGACCGCGGCGCCAGCGCGATCCGGCGATCCGTCGATGAAACAGCCAGCGGCGTCTCGCAAACCAATCAAGCCTGCGCCGAACTCATCACCCTAGTCGCGGCATTCAATGAGGAGATGGCCTCGTATCGGTTCGATGCCGGGGTAGCGCTCTAGACATGGCGCCTACACGGAGCGCCCAAAATCATATCGATTGATAAACAATCCGATGACAATATCGTGCCTCGTTTCGAGCTTAGAGAAACAAATAATCTTCCGTGCCAGTCGTTTGATCCGCGTCCGCAGAGTGAGATGTTGGCGTTCGATTTACCAACGACTTGTTGTTGCGCTGGTATAGCCAACTAATATGATACGCAGACACCGAAATAATTATTAATGCGCAAGTATTTGTTTTTATTTGTAATTTTTATTTTTTAGTAATTGATCATGTGCGCATAATCAACAAGATGACTATAAATGGCGCTGATAAGCGCCCCAAGCGTCCGTATAAAACCGTGTAATACCAAATGGCCAAATGGCTTAAATGGCTCAAGAAGCGCCTTCAGTGAGAGGAACACCGCATCTTTGCGCTGACCGAACACATAGGCCAGGACAGTACCCGTCTGGTGATCAATCGCATACCATAACCAGCGTGGATGCTTTTTATTGCATCAATTCGTTAGTAAAAACTATGCACTTTAGTGCAAGACTTTTAGTATACTCTCATTTATGAGGTCTTACAGAAAAGCATCGCACGCTGTTCATGACTTGAAAGTCCACCTGATTTGGATTACAAAATACCGATACAAAGTATTGACGAAAGATATTGGTTTGCGTATTCGGGATCTGATTCGTCAAGTCTGCGACCAAAACGATATTCAAATTATCAAAGGCCGAGTCAGTAAAGATCATGTCTACTTATACATATCCTATCCTCCAAAACTGTCGGTAAGCGATATTGTTCGATTATGTAAGGGTCGATCATCAAGGAAAATACAAAAAGAATTTCCGCAGCTTGGGAAAATCTATTGGGGCAAACATTTCTGGGGGATTGGGTATGCCTCTTTTAGTTCGGGTCATGTGACGGATGAGATGATACAGGAGTATTTGGAAAATCATGGTCAACACCCGAATCACAATGACGACGAGTTCGTGGTGGAATGACTTTCAGAGGCTGTCTAAAAACTAAACTGTTGATTTCAAATAGCCTGGCGCCATAAAATCCGCCAAATCTATACGAAATGCGGATTCTAATTCGCGGATTATGATGACTTCAGACCTGGAAAAATGGCCTTTGAGATATCCGAGCGACCTTTCCGATAAAGAATGGGAAGTCCTTCGGCCAATCTTTGACGAACTTGAACCTTATAAGACTGGGCGCCCGCGAACATATGACCTTCGCGAAATTCTCAATGCGATTTTCTATCTCAATAAAACCGGTTGTTCCTGGCGCTATCTACCGAAAGACTTTCTTTCTTATCATATCGTTAATTATTATTATAACAAGTGGACTGACAATTGGATGCTTGAACAAGTCAACGCCGCGCTTCGTCAGCGTTTGCGCAAAAAAAAGACCGCGCGCCAAACCCGACGGGAGCCATCATTGATAGTCAAAGCGTGAAGGGTACCCAAGAGTCCTCGGAGGAGTCGGGGTTCGACGGGGGGTAACTCGTCAAGGGCCGAAAACGCCA
>NZ_NRRG01000028.1 GCF_016583575.1 Thiocystis violacea | reverse complement strand
GTGAAAGAAGAGACCAAGGGCTTGATCTACGCAACAAGGTCAAGGCCTTCAGGATGGGTTCAAGCTGCCTCGGTCTCGCGTGATGGGAGCTAACCATCACGAAATTCAAGATACAAGGATGGGTAGAACGGCCACGCTATGAATCCGAAGTTTGGCACGGACGCCGACTGGCCGTGAAACCCATCGACCACCGCTCCAAGGCTTGACGAAAACGCCCCCGCGCAACCGGGGGCGTTTTTCGTGGCGCGGTTCCGAGACGACGGCGCGGGGTTCGATGGGTTTCGCTTCGCTCTACCCATCCTACTTCGGACATGAACCCCTTCGACAGGACCACACCCATGACCAAAGGACGCGCCTTTGCTATCCATCTGACCGCCAGTGCCGCCGTGGTGCTGATCTTGTTCGGCATCATGCGGCTCGTCTGGTATCCAGCTCCCTATTTCGACATCAACGGCGGCTGGACGGTGTTGCGGATCCTGGCCGGCGTGGATGTGGTGCTCGGCCCTATCCTGACCCTGATCGCCTTCAAGCCCGGCAAGCCGAGCCTCAGGTTCGACATGAGCGTGATCGTGTCGCTGCAATTGGCGGCGCTGGTCTATGGCGGGTCGCTGATTTACCAGCAGCGCCCGGCCTTCACCGTCTTCGCGGTCGATCGCTTTACCGCCATCCCGGCGGCGGATGTCGAGTTCGATCGAATCCGCTATCCGGAGCTGAAACGCCTGATCGGCATCGGTCCCCTGCTCGCGGAGGCCCTTCCCCCGGAGGATCCGGAGGAGCGTCGGAAGGTGATGTTCGCCGTGGTGATGGATGGCGCGAAGGATCTGGAATACCGTGCCGAACTCTATCGTCCATACCGACCGGATCTGGAGCCACTCAGCCGGCGCGGTCTCGACATCGCTCGCCTGGCCGCCCAGGACGACGAGACCGAACGCGGCTTGACGCGGCTGCTCGAACGTCTCGGCGGAGCGGCCGGCGACTATCTTTACCTGCCGCTGCGTGGCCAGCACAGGGACATCATCCTGGTGCTCTCCCGCGCCGACGGCCAACCCGCCGGCTGGATCGACAGCGATCCCTGGCCGTGAACAAAACCGGAGCCGGGATGGGTGAACGGCCACGCGATGAAACCGAAGTTTGGCACGGTCGCTGACTGGCCGTGAAACCCATCGACCACCGCTCCAAGGCTTTTTTCAACATCGAGTTTGTCGCCGTTTGGGTGCTGTCTTATGTTCGTGACTCGGGGAATCCTCCATGACCGCTTCAGTCATCTCGCTCCCGGCCGCGTATAAGGATATCGACGAGGCCATGGCGAACCAGAGCGACCTGGTCGAGGTGGTGCATACCTTGAAGCAGGTATTGACGGTGAAGGGGTGAGCGGGTGAGCGCGGTGCTTGCCGTCCCGGAGCGGCGGCGAGCAAGGAGGCCGAAGTCAGGCCAAGGCCGGTCCATACCGCGCGGGATCCCTGTCGTGGGTTTGGCGGGGATCCTGCTCGCCGCCAAGCGCCCCTGTCTTCTGGAGTCCGTCGAGCCGCTGCTGGCGGACCTGTCACGACAGAGTTTCGGCTTCGAGTGCGCGATGCGATCAGCGCCGTCTGGATCAGGCCCGAATCAGGGTCACGCCGCGTCCGGTGGGCGTGTATTGTTCCAAACGAACGGTGCGCTCCTCGATCGGCGGCTGACCGGCGCGGCGGTCGAAGATCACCAGCCAGCCGGAGTCCAGCCCCAGACCGGCCAGATAGTCGTCGAGCTGGATCAGCCCATCGGCGAGCGGATCGGGTCGCCCATCGCGCCAGACCTTGAGTTCGATCCCCAGGGTCAGGCCGCCATAGCGCAGACAGAGATCCATCCGCCCCGAGCCGATGGCGTATTCGCGCTCCAGGCTTCCAGTCCCGTTGGTGACCCGATGCAGAAAGGCCATCAGCACCAGATGCGGGGCGATCTCGTGATAGGGCGCGCTCTTGAGCAGCGGCTCGCCGTGCTGGCGCCAGAAGGCGAGAAAAGCCTCCAGCAGTCGTTCGGCATCGAGCGAACCATCGGCGGCGAGCCAGCTCGGCGTGATCGCCGGTAGCGATGCCTGCGGCGTGAAGGCCAGCGCGCGCGGCAGCACTTCGCGATAGATGGGATTGGCGATGGTCAACCCGCGTCCCTGAACCTGACGGCACAGTCCCAGGTCGAGCAGGCATTGGATGTCCTCCTCCGGCACCTCGCCCAGCGCCGAGCCCGCGAGCATCGGCTCAATGATCCGGCGCACGCGCGGCTCCTGGAGCTTGTGGGCGAGCTGGTCGAGATGGGTGACACGCTCGACGATCATCGACTCCTTGGCCTGTTCGATGCGGTCGAGCGCGATCGTCTGACTTCGGTCGCGGCCCTCGCGGAGCTTGAAGCAGGCGCGATAGGCCAGCGCATTGACCAGCCACGGCTGGCCCAGGGTCAGCTCCCAGACCCGGTCGAGCGCCTCGGGTGTAAAGACCTGACCGGTCTCGGCCGTGTGCTCCAGCAGCAGCGTGCGCACTTCATCGGCATCGAAATCACCGAGTCTCAAGGATTCGGCCTTGATATTGAAGGCGCTGCCGCCGGTGATGGGCTCGGACTCGGAACTGGCGTGGATGCGATAGTCACGCAGATCGCGCACCCCGCACAGGATGATGGTCTGCGGAAAGGACTCTGGTCGTTTGGTATAGCCGGCGCGCAGTTGGCGCAGCAACCCGATCAGGGTGTCGCCGACCAGCGCATCGACCTCGTCGAGCAAAAGCACCAGCGGGCGCGGGGAGCGGGCGCACCAGCGCGCCAGAAACTCGCCGAAGGCCGAGCCGGGAGGCGTCGTCGCCAGGACTTCACGCGCCAGTGCCGGCGCCTCGGCATCGACCCCGACATCGCGCGCCCAGGACGCCAGATCGGTGACCATGGTCGGCATGGCCTCGGCAATGCGCTCGCGCAACGCCTGCGCACCTTCGAGATTGGCATAGACGGCCCAATAACGCCCTTCGCGATTGAGATGCTCCATCAACGCCAGCAGACAGGATGTCTTGCCGGTCTGACGCGGGGCATGGAGCAAAAAGTATTTTTTCTGGTCGATCAGGGTCAGGATCTCATCGAGATCCCAGCGCGAGAGGGGCGGCAGATGATAGTGATCCTCGGGTCGGATCGGCCCTTCGGTGTTGAAGAAACGCATCGGTCGACTCGCGGCGGCTGGTACAGGCTGGCCAGCATAGCACGTCGCTAAAACCACACGGACGATCGACCCAAATCCTATGTTTATCGGAGTCTTACCAGAAGTCGAACATCGCGTAATGCTTTGCTGTCCGGCGCGGCCAAAGCGGGACGGGGTTTGCAACCCCGTCCCGAACGTTTGCGCGGCCCTCGGTGGATCATGCTGGTGGCCGATGGCGTCAAACCGTTCCGGACGAGGCGAATGCCCCGTCCGGCTTGCGCGTTTTCGTCAAGCTTTGGAGCGGTGGTCGATGGGTTTCACGGCCAATCAGCATCCGCGCCAAACTTCGGCTTCATACCGTGGCCGTTCTACCCATCCTACTCGCTACTCGCTACTCGCTACTCGCTAGACCCAACGAACAGCCTGGGTAAAGGACACGACGGCCATCGGGAAAGTGATCGAACAGGACTTCACCGAAGATGCGGATGGGTAGAGATTGCCTGGTTATTCTCTTCACGAAGGCCACGATCGATCAGTTCCGAACCTCGTCCTCGATCTCACCAAGCCGTCGCAGGTTGAGCCGCGCGAGCAGACGACCGATCAGCAGGTGAGCGAGGAGCCCAGCCAGGGTGATTGAAACGAACCCTCCTAGAAACTGGTTTCGCTGATCCTTGACCCACCGTGGGTCATCGGCGATCAGTCGAGTCCGCTCCAGGCGCGCGGGATCGATCCAGAGCGGATACAGGCTGCCCGGCGCGAACGGCGCCAAGACCGCGTGGGCTGCTGACCGGTGGCTCCAGGCGCGTTCGACACACCCCAGTCGGGACGCCTGCCGCGGCTCGCCAGCCCATTCGTACTGGTAAGTCACCCTGGGTATCCAGACCGCCCTGGCTTTGCCGGATCGGGTCGTCCGCGACTCCTCGACGACATCAACCTGGCGGATCTCGGCCGTCGCTTGCGGCCAGTGCACGGACGCCTCAATGCAGATCAGCCCCTGCTGCATCTCCCAGGCTTGAACCAGCATCCAGCCACCGAAGGCGGCGAACAACGCGCCGTTGAGAAACAGCACGACGTTGATCAGCCGCGCGAAGCGCCGCTTCTGTTTCGCCAGGCCCGCCTGGTCGATTTTCACACCAATAAAATACTTGCCCGAGCGCCGAATCAGCAGTGTCCGGCTCCGGGATGAGTCGTAGACCGTGATCTGGCTTCGTGTCTGTTTCGGGTAGTCAAATTTCGATAACTGGAAGACACAGACCTGTTTGCGCGCGGGTGGCTCCTTCATCAGCACCACCGAGACGAGCCCTTCCCAGACCAGCGCCTGATTGAAAAGGAGCGTGGCATCCGCGGGAGTGACGGAGGCGAAGAGCCAGGCGGCCTCCCGCAGACGTTGCTCGGCCGTGTCGATCATCCCCCTGGTCAGGGACCAAACCAGCAGGGCGCTCACCAAGCCAAGGAGCGCCATCGGCAACATCGGCCAGAACACGAACAAGCGGCTCAACACCACCATCAGCAGACCGGCCACGGCCAGCAGCAGAACGAACACCCAACGCAGAACCCTCAGAATCCCGATGTTCCGTTTCAATCCATGAAGCGCGTGGGGCGGATCTTCAGGGGCCATGCTCGGATCTCCTCTCCGCGATCGCGCCGCCGCGGCTTCCTCTCATCCATCAGAAAACGTGGGCCGTTCCTGATGCATCCTGAGCTTATCGAAGGAAGAACGGGGGCATCTTCGCCGTTGGCTCTCCGAGGGGGAGGGTCTGAACGGTTATATTCCGCGAGCGGATCATGGAGCCGCGACAGCAGCCCCAGTGGTATAGCAAGAGTGGATCACAGAGTGGATTCCGCGCGCTTGTAACCGACGCCCACCAGACCGATCAACGCAGAGCCGAAGAGCCAAACGGCGGCGGGGAGAGGCACCGAGGACACGGTCACGCTCTTGACTTTGACATAGTCACAGTCTCTTGTCCTATTAGACCGGCAGGTGTCATTTGCCGCGGAGATGTACCACAGGTTGCTGGCACCGGTTAGGCTGGGGAAAGTGGTTCCATTATCGTATGCCGTGAGACTTCCCAAATTGGTACCGATTTCGAGATCGCCGTCATTACTGACCCATCCACGCGCGACGTCGGTAAGAGTAACCGCCTGCGAGAACTCGAGTTTGAAATACTCGACCCCGTTATAGTTGTCCAGAGCATGCCCGGGGTAGTTCTCTCCGCCGGCCCCGATTCCTCCATCCCAAAGTGTTACTTTCGTACTCTGGTTTCCGCTGAACGCGCTCACGGTCAGACTCAACCCATTCACGGTATATGACAATGAATCCGCCGGACAACCGTCAGAACCTGTACAGGTGTTATTGAAGTTAAAATCAACTGTTGCCGCATTCACAGCAGACCAACCACAGAAGGCGCCAAGCAGTCCGCCCATGCCTATCAACGTCCTTAAAATTCTCATCTTATGTCTCCAGATTACAACCTGTGATGGATTTCGAGCGGGTCTATGCCGCATCAGCGGATTCACGCCAACATTCGCGGTTCGCTCGAGCCTCCGACCCGGCTCAACGAAACCCGCATTCACTTAACCACTTCCACGACGAAACCGCCACGGCACTGAAATAAGCATTATTTATGCCATAATTTGCTCTGTCGGTACCCAAGGATCCGCCGGCCTCGCAGGGCAGGAGCCGTTCGGACACCCATCGACTTCGCTGACCCACGACCTAATAAACTGATTTCAAAGCCGCACGGAGTTGAGGATCGACGATGAGACGCACCGATGTCGCGGAACTTGGCACCTGATTATTTACCAAGCTCCGCTCTTGCAAGTGCTAATCACCCAGTAAGTTACTGATGATGCGTCGGGGAGTCCCGCGCAGTTACCTGGAGGGCCTGAGTAGCTCGGCCTAACCCGCCGGATTCCGACGAGCAACGGCAACAAGCGCCAAGAAACCTTTGATTTTAAAATGTTTATTTTGGGTGAAATGGGCTGAGGATCGTGAATAATCAGGACTTGGCATGGCGCGCTGATGCAGTCCGTCGGTGATCGCGCACGGCCCGGGGCTCGGCGGCATCGTCACAATTCCAAGACACCAGAGACACAAGAGAATAGAAGAACACTCTGTTCGGAGTGATTTTTCGCATCAACGATGTGTCGCGGGCGTGTCTCGCCTATGTGACGAACCCGGGGCATCGAAAACGACATCGACCGATTCGAGCCAAACGGCTGTTTCCCGATACCAGCTCCGCGGTCAGAGACTCTACCCGTACCGACCATCCTCCCCGAAACCGCTGGCGAATCATGCGCCACTCGACGTCAAGCGGCGGACACCTGACTCTCCCACATCCCGACCAAGACGACTGTCATCCGCACCGGGTTAGCGATACGGTATCGCACCCCGGCCCATAGCCTTTCGCCGGATCCCGAATCCTGTCCGCACCGACCCGTCACACTCATTCTGTTTCCCGCTCGGTCTCCCGACGAATGAACCGCTCAGTCAACATCGTCATCCCCATCGCGATCGCCTTGCCTACGGCACAGCCTGGTGGCTGCTCAACCGGCCCAACGAAGAGCCGCCGTGGACGACGCACCCATTCAGAGGAAAAAGGGGCAAGCGACGCGATTCCCGGCGCCTACGGGGGCATCGACTCGGGAATGGCGAACCGCAACGGCCTGGTCGAGACGGCCCAAGCCCTCAAGCAGGCGCTGGCGATCAAGGGGCCGGCTTCAACCTGAAACCAATGGCAGAACCGCGAAGAGGGGAAAGAACACAAGAGACTTCAAAGCCTTGGTCGATCCTGTGACGCTCACTCCATCAGAGGGTGACACCCGTGGGGATCGCAAGCCATGGTCTTTGTTCTTTCTTTCCCGCCATTGCGGTTCACTCCACTGGAATAGGCTCAACCGTCGGCGTTAATCCGCTCGATCAGCTCGGCCAGTACCTCTTCCGCCCGATCATTCCCAACCTGACAGGTGCCGGCGGCTTCATGTCCGCCGCCGCCGTATTCCAGCATCAACTCACCGATGTTGGTTCGGGAGCCGCGATCGAAGATGGACTTGCCGGTGGCGAACACCGTGTTCTGCTGCTTCAGGCCCCAGAGCGCATGAATGGAGATGTTGCACTGGGGGAAGAGGGCGTAAATCATGAAGCGGTTGCCGGCCCAGATGGTTTCTTCGCCGCGCAGATCCAGCACTACCAGGTTGCCATGGACGCTGGCGCAACGCTGGAGTTGCTCCTTGAACCGCGCCTCCTGCTCGAAATAGAGATCGACCCGTTCCTTGACGTCCGGCAGTTCCAGGATTTGGGCGATGCCGTGGTCCTTGCAGTAGTCGATGAGATCCATCATCAGGTTGTAGTTGGAGATGCGGAACTCGCGGAAACGGCCGAGTCCGGTGCGGGCGTCCATGAGGAAATTGAGCAGCACCCAGCCTTTGGGATTGAGCACCTCCTCGCGGTCGAACTGGGCCGAGTCGCCCTTGTCCACGGCAGCCATCATCTCGTCCCAGGCCGCCGGGAAGACTGAGTGGCCGCCATAGTGCCGCCAGACGACCCGCGCCGCCGAGGGGGCGTCGGGGTCGATGACATGATTGTCATGCCGGCCGACTCTCAGGGTCTCGGAGTGGTGATGATCGAAGGCGAGATGCACGCCCTCGACATAGGGCAGGTTGGTGGTGATGTCCTGGCTGGAGATCGCGATTCGCCCGTCCTGCATATCCTTGGGATGGACGAAGGCGATCTCCTCGATCAGCTTCAGGTGCTTGAGCAGAACGGCGCAGACCAGGCCGTCGAAGTCGCTACGGGTGACAAGGCGAAATCCGGACGTGGGCATCTGTATGCCTCCTGGCGAAGAGTGATGAGTCGTGCGCCGATCTTACGCAGTCGTGGCGCGAAAGACGACCGAGGACGGGCCAGTCCGTGACCAGCCTCACAAGCCCCGCCGCGCTCCTGTAACATGGAGCCCCGCCGCGCTCGCCGACTCCCATCCCGCGCCATTCAGGATCCACCATGACCATCGAACCCGCCGAGTTCCGACGCTTCGAGCGTCTGCGTTGGACCATCTACGCCATCCTGATCCTGGCCTACATGACGGCTTTCTTCCATCGCATGGCCCCCGGCGTCGTCTCGGCCGATCTCATGGCCGCCTTCCAGACCAGCGGCGCGGCGCTCGGCTCGCTGGCGGCCATGTATTACTACATCTATACCGCCATGCAGATCCCCGCCGGGGTGCTGGCCGACACCCTGGGCTCGCGCCTCGCGGTCAGCCTGGGCTGTCTGGTGGCCGGGGCCGGCTCGATTCTGTTCGGGCTCGCGGAGACCTTCGAGGTCGCCTCGGCTGGGCGTCTGCTGGTCGGGCTCGGGGTCTCGGTGATCTTTGTCGGACTCATGCGCTCCAACACCCAATGGTTCAGCGAGCGCAACTATGGCTCGATCAGCGGACTCACCCTGTTGCTCGGCAACCTGGGCGCGATTCTCGCGACCGGGCCGCTGGCCCTGGTGCTGCATGCGACCTCCTGGCGCAACGTCTTCGTCGGCATGGGTCTGCTGTCGGTGCTGATCGCCATCCTGAGCGCCATCCTGGTGCGTAGCCGACCCCAGGACGCGGGTCTGCCCTCGGTCCAGGAGATGGACGGACTGGAGCCGCATCCGCCGCGCGACCGTCACTGGCTGCTCGATCTGCGCGGGGTGCTGACCACGCGCGCGGTCTGGCCGAGCTTCTTCGTGATGTTCGGGGTGACCGGCAGCCTGCTGGCCTTCGCCGGGCTCTGGGGCGTGCCGCTGATGCGCGACGCCTTCGGACTGGATCGCACCCAGGCGTCGCTCTACACGACGCTCGCCCTGGCCGGCTTCGCGCTCGGCTGTCTGGCGATGGGGGCGCTCTCGGATCGACTGGGGCGGCGCAAGCCGGTCATCGTCGCGGCCAGCGCGCTGTCCCTGCTGCTCTGGCTGGCGCTCATCCTGCTGCCCTGGGGACCGGGCTGGAGCGGGCTGACGCTCTATGCCCTGCTCGGACTGGTGGCGGGGGGCTTCGTCGTCGGCTATGCCTCGGCGAAGGAGGTGGTGCCGCCCGGTGTCGCCGGCATGGCCATCGCACTGGTCAATACCGGGCTGTTCCTGGGCGCGGCCATCATGCAGCCGGCCTTCGGCTGGGCCATGGATCTGACCTGGGACGGCGTCCTGATCGACGGGGTAAGGCGCTATGCGCTCGCCGACTACCGGAATGGGCTCTGGCTCTCCGCCGGATTCGCCCTGCTGGCCCTGATCGCCGCGCTCTTCGCGCCGGAGACGCGCTGTCGTAACCTCACCCTCGCCCGACGGGCGCACGCGCATTGAGATTCGCCACCCGAACCGATACCCTCGCGCCTCCCATGTCTCCCTCGGCGGTCCCCCAGGTGCGGTTATTCGTCCACGCGAGTCCCCATTGGCGTTTTCAGCTCCTCGTGCTCGTCCTGCTCGCCCTGGTCGGCACCCTGCCCTTCTGGATCACGGACCTGGATCTCCGAGCGGCGGCGATCTTTTATCATCCCGAGGCGGACGACCCCTGGTTCGAGTCCCGCGAGGCGCTCTGGCTGTTCTTCTATCAGGCCGCGCCGCTGCTGGTCGGTCTGGTCACGATCGGCAGTCTGCTGGTGATCGGAGCCGGCTCCATCTGGGCGCGCTTCGCCCGTCTGCGTCTACACGCCATCTTTCTGCTCGCCACCGCCCTGCTTGGCCCTGGCCTGATGGTCAACGCCATCCTCAAGGATCACACCGGCCGGCCGCGTCCCCATCAGACGCTCGAACTGGGCGGAACCGAGACCTATCTGCCGCCCCTGGTCATGGGCGAGCCGGGCCAGGGCAAGTCCTTTCCCTGCGGTCACAGCTCGGCCGGCTACATGCTGGGCGCCTTCTTCCTGATCTGGCGGCGAAGGCGTCCGCAGCTGGCCTATCTGGCGCTGGCCGGCTCCATCGTGCTGGGCACGCTGCTTGGGATCGGGCGCATGAGCGCCGGGGATCACTATCTGTCCGACATCATCTGGTCGGCCGTGATCGCCTATGGCCTGGCCTTCGCGCTCTATTACTTCGTGCTGCGCGTCCCACAGCGGGAAGACCGTCTGGCCCTGGAGCCACCGGCCGCGCACCAGCCGCCGAAACACCCGCTCGCCCTGGCAATCGGCTACGGACTGGCCTCCGCCGTCCTGGTGTTCGGCGTGCTTCTGGCGACCCCGGTGCATCAGAACCGCTCGCAGGAGGTGATCCAGTCGAGCTACGACCCGCCGCCGCGCGTGCTGCGACTCCTCGCCGACGAGGCGCGGATCAGTCTGGTCTGGCACGACTGGCCGGAGCGCTCCGCCCTCATCCTGCTCAAGGGACGCGGCTTCGGTCTGCCGGGAACCCGGGTGCGGGACTCCCTGGTCGCGAAGGATGGGGTTCTGACATTCGAGGTCCAGCACTCGGGCGTCTTCACCGAAAAGGACACCAGCCTGGTCGTCGGCGCGGTCGCGCGCGACTGGGACCGCATCGAGATCCAAACCCAGACCGGCGACATCCGGGTCCAACTCATCCCCGCCCAAGGCCCGGAACTCGAACTCTCCACCAAAAACGGCCAAGTGCTGCGCGACACCCTTTGATCTGACAACCGACAACTAAAAAAATGTGCGGCATCGCCGGATTCATCCTGAGCCATGGCCGGCGGCCGGAGCCCGACCAACTCGCCCGCATGGCCGACCAACTCGCCCATCGCGGCCCGGACGACAGCGGTCTCTATGATTCGGGTCCGGTCGGACTGGCGCAGACGCGGCTGTCCATCATCGGTCTGGCGACCGGCCATCAGCCCATGGTCTCGGAGGATGGCCAGCTCGCCCTGGCCGCGAACGGCGAGGTCTACAACTACATCGAGCTGAACGCCGAGCTGCGCGAGCAGGGCCGCCGGCCGCGCACCGATTCGGACTCCGAGACCATCCTGCACGCCTATGCCGTGCATGGGCTCGGTTTCCTCGACCGGCTGCGCGGCATGTACGCCTTCGCCCTGCACGACGCCCAGGCCGGACGCCTGATCCTCGGGCGCGACCGGCTCGGCATCAAACCGCTCTTCTATGTCCGCCTGCCCGATCGCATCGCCTTCGCCTCCGAGATCAAGGCGTTGCTGCCGATCCTGCCAGAACGGCCCCAGGTCGTCGCGAGCGCGCTGCGCCAGTTCCTCCAGAACCAGTTCGCGAGCGGCGAGGAGACGCCGGTCGCCGGCATCCGACGGGTCTTGCCGGGCGAGGCGCTGCTGATCGACGCCGATCTGAACATCCAGCGCCATCGCTACTGGTCCGCGCTCGATGTCGCGCCGCGCGCCATCGGTTTCGAGGAGGCCCGCGCCGAGCTGGATGGACTCATGAACGCCGCCATGCGCGAGCACATGCGCTCGGATGTCCCCTTCGGACTCTTTCTCTCCGGCGGGGTGGACTCGGCGGTGCTCGCCGCCATGCTGCACGCCCATGGCGCGGGGCGCATCAAGAGCTACTCGGTCGGCTACAAGGGCACGGCCATGGCCCATGAGCTGGACGAGGCCGCGCGCGTCGCCGAGCATTTCGGACTCGATCACCAGCCGCTGGAGCTGGAGCTGGAGCAGGTCTTCGGACGCCTCCCGCACAGTATCTGGTGCGCCGACGAACTGATGCGCGACTACGCCTGTCTGCCGACCTCCATCCTGGCCGAGACGGCCGGCGCGGACCTGAAGGTGGTCTTCTCGGGCGAGGGCGGCGACGAGGTCTTCGCCGGCTATGGACGCTATCACCCGCGCCCCGCCGAGCGCTGGTTCAAGTCGGTCATCCATCCCGGCAGCGGGGGCTTTCGCACCCGCGGACAGTGGTCCGGGCGCTGGTCGCGACGGCTGTTCGGACCCGCCCTGCGCGCCGCGCCGGAACCGGATCGCGCGCCCTTCCTGCGCGCCTGGAAGGAGACCCCCAGGTCCTGGTCGGACATGCGGCGACGCCAATACACGGACCTGGTCACGGCGCTGCCGGACAACCTGCTGGTCAAGACCGATCGCATGCTGATGGGGTTCGGACTGGAGGGGCGCGTCCCCTTTCTGGACCATCGTCTGGTGGAATTCGGTCTCTCCCTGCCGGATTCGCTCAAGGTGCGTCGCCACCAGGGGAAATGGCTGCTCAAGCGCTGGGCCGAGCCGCTTCTGCCGCCCGGTCATCTGGACCGCCCCAAGCGCGGTTTCCATGTCCCGGTCGGCGACTGGCTGCGTGGGGCGGTCGCGGACGAGGTCGGTCGGCGTCTGTCGAACAACCGAGGTATCCGCGACTGGTTCCAGGCCGACGCCATCCCGGCCCTGGTTGCCGCCCGCCAGGCCGGCCGAGGCGGCGGACGCGAGCTGTTCGGGCTCATGCAGTTCGCCATCTGGCATCGGCTCTTCATCGAGTCGCCGGGGCTCAAACCCGCTCCGGACGAGGATCCCCTGGACTGGATCGGCTAGAGGATCGTGACGGAGTCTTTCCGGAACGGGCTTGAGCGACCGAGCGCCGGTCCCAGTTGCCTCCTTTCAACCTAGAAAGAGCCGTCAGCCGCCAGCGATCAGCCTCCAGCCGTTGTATGGCCGAGGGGTTGCGCTCCACGCGCCGATCCTCTCGATTGGGCACCTTCTGGGCCTCGGAGCGCACAGGATGGGCACGTTTCGCTTTGCCCATCGAACCGTGCCAATGTGTCATCCGGCACACTCCTGAATTCGCCGTGGCTTGCAAGATGGGCATCGCTCTCGCTCGGCCCATCCTACCGGTCCGACCCCACCCCTATTGGTTCCGCTCGGTCCGCCTGTCCGTCCAGCCGCTTGAGCCAGAAGATCATGGGCTTGGGGCTTGGCTCGGCCTCGTCCAGATCCTTCCAGGTATAGCGGGTCCGCAGTTCGGGGTGCCGGACGTAGCCGCGCCGGGTCCAGAAGGCGTCCAGCGGGACATGGCCGGGCGGACGGCGCGGATGATCGGGCGGGCGATCCACGGCGCAGAAGGCAGTCTGGGCAAAGCGGCCAAGCTCGCGCGCGAAACCTTCCCGCTCGACGAAGAACCGCGCGCCCAGACCGCGCCCCCGGTACTCGGGTAGCAGAACGGATTCGCCAAGATAGAAGATCCGTTCGGGATCATGCCCCTGGGACAGGAAGGGACGCTTGAAGTCCGGCGTTTCATCGGCCATGGGCACCCCGGTCGAGGCGCCGACCACCCGGTCGCCGTCCAGGACGAGCACGAAGAGGCTCTCCGGCGAGCGGCTGTAGGTGTCCAGATATTGCTTCTCGTAGTCCATGTCGCCGTCGTAGAGATAGGGCCAATCGCGAAAGACCTGGAGGCGCAGACGCGCCAGGTCGTCGAGATGGGGTGCGATGGCCGCGCCGCTACAGCGTCGGATGCTCAGGTCGGACATGCGGAATCCTCCGATATGGGATCCGCCATGATAGACGGTTCGTCGCTCAAAACAGGGCCTAGGAGCGTACAGGATGGGCACGCTTCGCTTTGCCCATCCACGGGTCGAACCCAGGCCGGGTTGTAGTTTCACAACCTCTCGGCCGGTGCTTCCAGGGGCCAAATTCAGGACGGGCGGTCATCCTTGAGAAAGCGCGTGATCTCCTCCACCGGCAGTGGCCGGCTGACCAGATAGCCCTGCATCACGTCGCATCGGTGCGCGCGCAGATAGTCCGCCTGGTCTTGTTCTTCGACGCCCTCGGCGATGATTTCGAGACCGAGGCTGTGACCGAGCGCGATGATGGCCTTGACGATCGAGGCGTTGCCGCTGTTGGTGGTGACGTCGCGCACGAAGGAGAGGTCGATCTTGAGTTTATGCACCTCGATCCGCTGCAAATAGGCGAGCGAGGAATAGCCGGTGCCGAAGTCGTCGATCGACAGACGCACGCCCAGCGCCCGCAGCTCCGCCAGGGCCTTGAACGACTGGTCGCGATCGAGCATGACGAAGCTCTCGGTGATCTCCAGCTCCAGCCGATCGGGCGGGATGCCGGTCTCGCGCAGGGCGTCCTTGACCGACTCCACCAGTTGGCCGCGACTCAACTGGACGGCGGAGACGTTCACCGCCGTCTGGCGCGGCGCCAGCCCCGCCTCCAGCCAGGTCTTGATCTGGCGGCAGGCACGGCGCAGCACCCAATCGCCCAGGCGCACCACCAGGCCGCTCTCCTCGGCCAGCGGGATGAAGGCGCCGGGCGGAATCATGCCGCGTTGCGGATGCCGCCAGCGCACCAGCGCCTCCAGGCCGACGACCGCGCCGCTGGCCAGGTCGATCTGGGGTTGATAGTGCAGCAACAGCTCATCGCCCTCGATCGCGCGACGCAGGTCGGCCTCGAGCGTCAGGCGGTCCTTGGCCCGCTGGGTCATCTCCGGGGAGAAGAAGCGCAGGATGCCGCGTCCCTGCTGCTTGGCCTGGTAGAGCGCGGCGTCGGCGTTGCTTTGCAGGGTTTCGCCATCCAGCCCGTCGGCGGGATAGAGGGCGATGCCGATGCTGGCGCCGATATAGACACTTTGACCGTCGATCTGGAAGGGCTCTCCCAAGGCGTCGATCAGATGCTGGGCGATCAGGTCGATGCCGGGCAGGTTCGGGTCGCGCTCCAGGAGGAGGTTGAATTCGTCGCCGCCGATGCGCGCCATGGCATGGCCCTCGGGCAGCAGGCTCTGGAGTCGCTTGCCGACCCCGATCAGCAGCTGGTCTCCGAGACTGTGGCCGAGGCTTTCGTTGATGGTCTTGAAGTTGTCGAGGTCGAGAAACAGGAGCGCGAACTGGCCATGGCTGACCTCGGCCTGCGCGATCGCGTGCGTCAGCAGTTCCCGGAACAGCGAGCGGTTGGGCAGGCCGGTCAGGGGATCGCGATGGGTGAGGAAATCGACCTTCTGCTCGGCGTGACGACGCGCCGTGATGTCGCGGTTGGAGCCGCGCCGTCCCAGGTATTTTCCCGCCTCATCGAAGACCGGCTTGCAGAGATTCTCGATCCAGTGCTCGGCGCCGTCGCGGGCCTGGATGCGGAAGACCAGTGATCCGCGATCGGTGCTCGCGGTCATGTCCGCCTCCCGCGCGAGCCAGGCTTCCCGATCCTCCGGATGGATGAGGCTTTCCATGAGCGCGCTATCGGCGAAGAACTCCGCCGGCGCGTGGCCCGAGACCTCCAGACTGGCGGGCGACATGTAGAGATAGCCGCCGTCGGGCGCCATCCAGTATTCCCAGTTGGGCGAGTAGTCAGCGAGGATGCGGTACTTCTCCTCGCTCTGCTCCAACAGGGCCGTGCGCTGCGCCACCTGCGTTTCGAGCCCCTGGCGCAAGCGGGCGAGTTCCAGATGGGTGCGCACGCGGGCGCGTACCTCGTCGATGTCGAACGGCTTGGTTATGTAGTCGGCCGCTCCGACCTCGAAACCCTTGACCTTCTCCAGGGTTGCGTCGGCCACGGTCAGGAAGATGACCGGAATCCGGTTGCCCGTCGGCAGGGCTTTGATGCGGCGACAGGTTTCGTAGCCGTCCATCTCCGGCATCAGGATATCGAGCAGTACCAGATCGGGCGGGGCCGGACCCTCGACCAGCTTGATGGCCTTGGGACCGTTGCAGGCGACCAGGAGGCGGTAATCGTCCTTGAGCGATTCCAGCAGCTCGTGAATATTGTCCGGGACATCGTCGACCATGAGGAGCGTGGGGCGATGATCCGGATCGGATCGCGCGGTGGGATCGAACCGCATGGGGTATCTCCGGTAATGCCTGAGTTCGAGCTGGGTGCGCACCCGCAAACGGAGCAGGTCCGGGTTGACGGGCTTGGTGATGTAGTCGGCCACCCCGAGTTTGAGGCCGCGCGCCTCGTCGGCGGACTCGGCCAGCGCGGTGACGAAAATGACCGGGATGTCGGACGTTCCCGGATCGGCCTTGAGATGGGCGAGCACGGAGTAGCCGTCCATGCCCGGCATCTTGATGTCGAGCAGGATGAGATCCGGCTGGGGCTCGCGCCGGGCCAGCTCGATGGCCTTGTCGCCACTGGTCGCGGCGGTGATCGCATAGTCGTCGCGCAGGATGTTCATCAGCGCGTGCAGATTCTCATGCACGTCGTCGACGATGAGGATACGCGGGCGAGCGGTGGCGCTGGAGGTTTGGATCGGTTGGCTCATGTGGCGTCCTTCATGCGGGCTTGCAGTGCGTTCAGTCGGGCCAGCGCCTCATCGACCGCGAACACATCGACCTGGGCGGCGATGGCGGCGATCTCGGCCTCCAGGGCGGTGCCGCCCACCCCCGCGCGCAGCTCCGCGAGCAAGGGCTCGGCGGCTCCCAGATCATAGGTCAGGGCTTGGGCCAACCGCTCCACCAGGTCGCGCAACCGCTCAGGGGCGAGCGGAGCGGCGGTCGGCGCGATGACTGGCGGCGCGCTGGCGGCCAGTCCGTCGATCTCGTCCATCACCTGCCCCAACAGGGCACGCATCGCCCCCAGCGCGCTGGCGTCCAGCGGCTCGCCCTGTTTGAGCCGTGTGTCGATCTCGGCCACCTGGGCGTAGAGCGCCTGGGCACCGATGTTGCCGACCACGCCCTTGAGGGCGTGACAATAGTCCTCCGCCGCGGCTGGTCCCGAGCGCGCGGCGCGGCGCTCCAGTTCGTCGACCGCGTCGGCATAATGCTCGCGGAAGCGGCGTAGCTGCTTGCGATAGGCGTCCGGCTTGCCGCCGATGCGGCGCACCCCCTCGCGGGTGTCGAGGCTGGTCAGGGCGAGCAGGTCGGGCGGGAACGCCTCGGGCAAGGGCGCGGGCGCGGGCAACGCCGGCCCGCCCGTCCGTTGCACCGGGCGCTCGATCCATTTCGCCAGCACCGCCATCAGGTGATCGGGCGCGATCGGCTTGGTGACGTGGTCGTTCATCCCCGCCGCCTGGCTGCGCTCGCTGTCCTGCGCCATCGCCAGCGCGGTCATGGCGATGATCGGCAGGGTGGCGAAAGACTCGCCTCCGGGCGTTTGCGCCAGGGCGCGGATCTGGCGGGTGGCGTCGAGCCCGTCCATCACCGGCATCTGGATGTCCATCAAGACGGCGTCGTAAGTGCGCCGCTGCACCTGCTCGACGGCCTCCTGGCCATTCACCGCCTCGTCCACCTCGATGCCTTCGCTGCGCAGCAGTTCGACGGCGAATTCGCGGTTGATGTCGTTGTCCTCGACCAAGAGCAGGCGCGCGCCCGCCAGTTGGCCGCTGGTCGCCAGCTCGGGCGTGCGCGCATGGCCGCGATCCGTCGCGCCGAGAACGCGGCCGCGCCCCAGGACGGTGAGCGTGGTGTCGAGCAGGGTCGAGGGCGAGACCGGCTTGATCAGGAAGCCATCCACGCCCGCCTGCTCGGCCAGCCGGATCACGTCCTCGCGGCCATAGGCGGTCACCATCACCACCTTGGGCTGGCGCGGGATGGCCGGATCGCGATGGATGCGCTGGGTCGCCTCGTCGCCGTTCATGCCGGGCATGCGCCAGTCCATCAGCACCAGGTCGTAGGGATGCTCGGCGGCGGCTTCGAGCGCGGCCAGCGCGGCCGGCCCGCTCGGCGCGGTGCCCACGTCGAGCTGAAAGAAGCGCAGCATTTCGGCCAGGATCGCGCGCGAGACCTCATTGTCATCCACCACCAGCGTGCGGATGCCCTTGAGCAGGGGACCGGCCTGTTCGACCAGCGCTTGGCGATGCGCCTGGGCCGCTTGGGCGATCCCGAGCCGCACCGTGAAGCAGAGGGTCGAGCCCTTGCCGGGCTGGGAGTCCTCGATCCAGATGCGCCCGCCCATCAGCTCGACCAGATTCCGGCAGATCGCCAGCCCCAGCCCGGTGCCGCCGAAACGGCGCGTGGTCGACTGATCGGCCTGGATAAATTTCTCGAACAGCCGCGTCTGCACCTCGGGCGTCATGCCGATCCCGGAATCGCGCACGCAGACCTGAAGGGTCAGCTCGGTCTCGCTGCTCGCGAGACAGCGCAGCGCCAGCTCGACTTCGCCCTGGTCGGTGAATTTCACGGCGTTGCCGCACAGATTGAGCAGCACCTGACCGAGCCGCAGCGGATCGCCCACCAGGGTCGGCGGGATGGCGATGTCGTAGCGGATCAGGAACTCGATGCCCTTGTGCTCGGCCTGCGTCCCGATGACATCGGTCAGTTGCTCCAGGACGGCGTCGAGCCCGAAGTCGACCTGCTCGATGTCGAGCTTCCCGGCCTCGATCTTGGAGAAATCCAGGATGTCGTTGATCAGACCCAGGAGCGTGTGCGCGGACCCCTGGGCCTTGGTCAACTGGTTGCGCAGACCGGCCGGAAGATCATTCCTGAGGGCCAGATAGAGCATGCCGAGAATGGCATTCATCGGGGTGCGAATCTCATGGCTCATGTTGGCCAGGAAGTCCGACTTCATGCGCGTTGCCTCCTCGGCCAGCGCCTTGGCGTTGCAAATCTCCTCCATCGCGGCGCGCTCGGCGGTGATGTCCTCGAAGACAGCCACCACACCCTTGTCGCGATCGGCGACATCAATGGCGCGCGCGGACAGCCGCGCCCAGAACTGGCTGCCATCCTTGCGCGTGAGCCGATAGTCGCGGCGATCGGTCTCGCCGCGCCACACCGCGAGATAGCCCTTGCGCCCCATGGCGGCCCAGGCGTCGTCGTCCGGGTTCCAAATCCGCGTCGGTTGGCCGATCTGCTCGCCACGGGCGTAGCCGAGCATCTCGTCCAGGCGTTGATTGCAGCGCACGATCACCCGTTCCTTCATCAGCACGATGCCGACGGAGGCGGTATCGAACAAGGCTTTCAGCTCGGCGGTACGCGCGTCGATCAAGCGTTCGAGATTGACGCGCTCATCGCGCAGTTCCTGCGTGGTCGCGACCAGGGCGCGGGTGCGCTGATCCACCAGCCAGCGCAACAGCAGACTGAGCGAGAGCAACAGCAAGAGTCCAAGCCCCAATCCGGCCAGCGACCACTGCACCCAGCGCGGCATCAGCATCTCGGGCGGCAGGGCCATGGTGCGGTGCAGCGCGTCGAAATAGGGCGACTCCGCATCGCGCCGCCAGCGGGTCAGATTGGCGTCGATGCGCCCCAGCAGATCGGCATTACGCCCCTTGGCGGTGGCGAAATAGAGGGTCGAGGGCAGAAAGACGATCGGCGTTTCCTGCAAGCGATAGCGGATGCCGTTCCGGGCGGCGAAGAAGCTGTTGGTCACGACCGCGTCGGCCTCGCCCGCAGCCACCGCCGCGTAGCCCTGATCCAGCGAGGCGACTGGCACCGGCTGGTAGGCGTAATGGTCGCCCGTCATCAACTGATCGAAGAATTTCTGCTGAATGCCGCCTTGCAGGATGGCGACGCGCTTGCCGGCGAGGTCGGCCACCGAGAGCACCGTCAGATGCGGATCGCTATAGACCTGCGACCAACTGTTGGCGACCGAGACGCGGTGGAAATCGAAACGCCGTGCCCGCTCGCTGGAAAAGGCCACGTCCGGCATCAGGTCGAGCTGGCCTTGCTCCAGTTGTTCGAGGCACTTGGCCCACTCGCAGGGGACGTATTGCAGCCGCCAGCCCTCGTTGTGCGCCATCGTCTCCAGCAGCTTGATGAAGAGGCCGGCCGGTCGGCCGTTCTCGTCGGTATAGACCTTGGGAGCGTTTTCGTAGAGGCCGACCCTGACCTCCCGCTCGCGCCGCTCGCCATCGGCCGCGTCGTACCACTGCCAAGCTGCGACCGCCAATAGGGCCAGCGTTGCCAGGAGGGCGATGAGCGATAGGCGATGGATGCGCTGCATGCGGTGACCGAAGGCTGGGCCTATTTGAATGTGTGGGTGTAATTCAGGATCAGGTGATATTCCGTGGTGACATCGGTCCTGTCTCCGAGGGTCTGCCCGAGGCGTGCGGCCCGCGCGCGTAGCCACAGCGGCCGCGCCCAGGACGGCCAGTCCGGGTCGGTGAAACGGTAATCGAAGGTCACATCGTACTCGCTGTTCCGCGACAGCGCCGCCCCCGTCGTGGCATTGATGGCATCGTCGCCGACGCTCAGGGACGTGTTCATGGACAGCCCCGGCGCGCCGAAAGGGGCAAAGTCGATGGCGGCATCCAGCCCCCACACCCGCTCCCCGGCTCGGTTGAAATTGTTGATGATGCGGCTGGTGTAGCCGCGCCAGGAGCCGAAGGGTGTGCGGTAGGCCGCGCCCCGGTCGGTTTCCATGAGGATGCCCGAAAGCGTGAACGGACCCTGGATCAGGTCCGCCTTGACCCCGAGGGTCCAGGTGCTGAAGGCCGATCCGGTCAGCCGATCGTCGCCGACGCTGGTCTGGCGCAGGAACTGGGCGCCCAGACGCCCGCGCGTGTCGGGGCCAAGGGGCGTCGTCCAGGCGACGTCGGCGTAGGTCGAGGAGAGCAGGTCGGGGAGGTAGTAGGTCGCCGCGCCCCAGGTCAGCGCTTCGGTCGGTGTGCCGCGCGCGGTCAGCAGCAGCATGGGTTCGGTGACGGTCGCCGGCGCACCGGCGACCGTGGCGACCTGAACGAATTCATCCCAGTTGCGGTGCTTCATGGAGTCGATGTAGCCGGCGAAATACTCCGTCCCGCCCAGCGTGCCCGTCAGCGCCGCGCCCTCGAAGGTGCGCGGCGTCATGCGGGTGTCCTGTGGATTGACCTCGAATTGATTGACCAGGAAGCGCCCGGCGGTGAAGGTCTGGTCGCCTAGCTTCAGCGCACCGAACGCCTCGCCGAGCACGTTGTAGGGTTGCTGCCCCGTGGCCAGCAGGGAGGTGCCATCCTTGTCCAGTGGGCCATAGAGCCGCTGCGAGCTATAGCCCGTCAGCCCCAGACGCAGCCGGTCCGCGATCCAGCCCGAACGGTATCCAAGCCAGCCGCCGCCCGCCCAGGCCAGATTCTCGACCGGGCCGAGCCTGACCCGATTCAGGTAGTGGGAGCGCCAGTGCAGCGTCAGCTCGCTGTCGCGGGTCAGGGCATCGGCCAGTCCCGAGGTCCAGTCAGCGGCCGGCGCCGTCGTCGCCAGCGTGGCGATCAGGAAGCAGGCCGTCGAGTTGGTCGTTCGAGGGTTCATGTCAACGCATACGCCCGTGGGACAGGGCCGGCGCCTTGCTTTTCCACCCGAGCATTGGCACCCTCCCGTCTCCGGTCTTCCGGCTTGATCGTCCAAAAATAGATCGTCCAAAAATAACCCAGGAGGAATTCAATGAAGTCTCGTGCTTGGTTGCCAGTCGCCATGTTGGTTGGAATGTCCGCGACCGTCTCGGCGCAGCCCCAGGGTTATGGTCCTGGGGTCGGTCCGGGATATCCAGGATCTGGAGCCTCCACCGGCGAGGGCCTGCCGGCAAGCCCCTGGGGTCCGGCGCCCTCGATGCCGGCCAGTCCCTACTCCAGGGAACCGGCCTGGTCCGCGCCACCCTCCGACCAGGCGGACGCCGAGGCCGCGGATCGGTCCAGCCAGAACCCGGCGGTCCAGGCCAGCGCCGTGCTCAAGGAAGGCATGGATAAACTCCTGGCCTATCTCACCCAAGAGGAGGTTCCCAACAATCTCCAGGTCGCGGCCTTCCTCGACCGCGAGATCGCGCCCTACTTCGACTTCGACTACATGGCCCAGTGGGTCGCCGGCCCGGCCTTTTCCGGCATGACGGCGGAGGAGAAGAAGGCACTCGCGGCCCAGTTGGAATCGGACTTCCTCGGTACCCTAGCCCAGCATCTGGCCGGCTATCAGGGTCAGCAGATCCGGTTCCTCGGCCCCCGACCCGGCCCGCGTGGCGCGATCAGCATCAATGTCGCCATTCTGAGCGCCGGCGGCCCTCCGACGACCCTGCAGTTCCGCATGTCCAAATCGGACGCCGGCTGGAAGGTCTACGATGTGCTCGCCAACGGACAGAGCGCGGCCTCCCACTATCGGATGGGGTTCCAGCGGATGGCTCGCCAGGCGGCGACCGCCTTACCGCGCTGAGACGACGGTTCTAGCCCCCCTCCCCCTGTCCCTCGGGTGGGAGAGGGGTTTTTCGGCCTCCTCGCGGCGGGTCGAGAGGCTTGCTGACGCACGACTCGATCCATGACTGAACCGCCACCCAACACCAGCGACCTGCCGTCGCGCATCGGCCGGGCCATGCTGTTCGGCGCCTGGATCGCTGGGCTCGCGCTGCTGGTGATGTTTTTCGACGATTGGCTTGAGCGCCAGCACAATCCCAACCCAAATCCGATCGCGACCCAAGCGGCGGGCAACGTCCAGGAGTTGGTGCTGCGGCGCAATCGCGCCGGCCACTATGTCGCGACCGGCGCGATCAACGGCGAGCCGGTGCGGTTTCTCGTCGATACCGGCGCGACCAACGTGGCCTTGCCGCTATCGCTCGCGCGACGGCTCGGTCTGCGTCTGGGGCCTGGCGGGACCAGCCTGACCGCCAACGGCGAGGTGCGCACCTGGAGCACCCGCCTGGAGCGGGTGGATCTCGGCGGGCTGGTGGCGCATGGGGTGCGAGCGAGCGTACTGCCGAACATGCCGGGCGAGGACGTTCTGCTCGGCATGAGCTATCTCAAGCATCTGGAACTCATCCAGCGCGGGGATACGCTCACCCTGCGCCAACAGCGGATCGGCGGCTGACGCCGGCCGGACCTCGGCGCGAGATCGTCACTTCCAGGGTTTCGCGTTAAGCTTCGGGCACCTCGCCAGTCGCACGGCCTTCGCGCATCGCCAGGAAGGATCGGGAGGAACCGAAACTTGAAGACGAGATGGTTGAGCCAGAATCGCGGCATCCTGCTGTTCACGCTCCTCGGCGTGGCCATCGTGCTGACGCTGAGTCAAACCGGCACCAGGGGCAATCCCAACCCGCGCCCGGTCGCCTATCCGGGAACCGCGGGGGTTCCGCAGGTCGTCCTGAAAGAGAACCAACTCAGCCAGTACGTGACCACCGGCCGCATCAACGGCGAGAAGGTGGAATTCCTCGTGGACACGGGCGCGGCGGACATCGCCATGCCCTACCGGGTGGCGCAACGGCTCGGGTTGCAACTGAATCCGGGCGGAATCAGCAAGACCGGCAACGGCAATGTCCAGAGCTGGTCGGCCCGGCTCGACCGCGTGGATATCGGCGGGCTGGTCGCCGAGCAGGTCAGTGCGACGGTGCTGCCGCACATGGTGGGCGATCAGGTTCTGCTCGGCATGGCCTATCTGAGACACATGGAGATGGTCCTGGCGGGCGGGCGGATGACGCTGCGTCCCTACCTTACCCCTTGACTCCCTCGGACTTGAGCAGGCGGGCCTTCATGCGCCGCAGCCCGAACCAGGCGATCAGGACCACCAGCGGGGCCGCCAAGCCGGTCGCGAAGGTGGCATCGATCGGCGCGCCATGGGCTTCGAGCCCCTTCAGCAGGTAAGCCACCAGTCCGACCCCGTAGTAACCGATGGCGATGACCGAAAGCCCCTCGACGGTTTCCTGCAGGCGCAGTTGCAGCTTGGCGCGCCGGTTCATGGAGTCTAGGAGTCCGCCGTTCTGCTTCTGAAGCTCGACCTCCACCCTGGCGCGCAGCAGGCTGGTGAGACGGGCGGCGCGCTCGGCGAGATCCTGCTGGCGCTTGGAGGTCGAGTTGCAGGTCGCGATGGCCGGGGCGAGACGCGCGTCGAGGAACTCGGTGAGGGTTTGCAGTCCCTCGATACGCCGCTGGCGCAATTGCTCCAGGCGCTGCACCACGACACTGTAATAGGCCCTGGAGGCCTCGAAGCGATAACTGGTACGCGCCGCCACCGCCTCGATCCCGGAGGCGAGCGCGGTCAGCTCGGCCAGGAGATCGCTCTCGGAGACCTGGGTACCGGCATCCTCCTGGCTCACCATGCGGGCCGCGACGGCGACCAGGCGAGTTTCGGCGTCGCTCATGCTGGCGTTGGCCTCGCGCGCGGGCGGGAGCCCGAGGAGGGCCATGGCGCGATAGGAGTTGACCTCCAGAATCCGCTTGGCGACACGGCCGGCCTGATTGGGCGACAAGCCCTGATCGCGCAGCAGGACGCGGGAGAAGCCGTCGCCGTGGATACGCAGGTCCGACCAGGCGCGTGCCGCGCCGCCGACCACCTCCGAGCCAATCACCAGATTGCCGGCGAACAGCTCGCTCAGTTCCTCCATCGAGCGCTCCGGCATGTCCCTGGGTTCGAGCGCCAGCGACACGGCGGAAATGACCTCGCCGGGCATCTCGCGCAACCAGTCCTCCGGCAGTTCGCTCAGGACCGGATAGGCAAAGGGATGCACGAAGGCCCCGTGCTTGCTGAAGGTGTAGCTGACGAACTCGGTGTGACGCTCCCAGAGCAGGCGGATATCGCCCAGCCTGACCATGTAGTACTGATCCAACTGATTCGGCCTGGGAACCCCGTAATGCTCCAGCAGCCCAAAGAGGTGTCGCGCATTACGACCGCTGCCCCGCTCACCGCAGACCGCGGCGATGTGCGAGATCCGCTCCGGCGCCTGGAGTGGCTCATAGGTGCGCGCGTGCAACTCGGCGACGGCCTGGTGACGTAGGGGGTGTTCCTTGAACAGCGGTGACATCGAGCGAGAACTCCTTGATACATCGGTGACGACAGGGTAGCCGGAAATCGTGACCCTCAATAGTCGGCTTGAACCGAAACCCCGGCGACAGCCCGGATGCCGGATGGAAGGCTCCCATGCCAGGACGGGGCTCTCGCGCCCCAAGGGGCCGGTCGCGAGGACGTTCGAACGCGACTCGCCCGGCGGCCCGAGAGCACCCACTTTATTTCAATACCCAATTCACTCAAAACCGCCCAATGCATTCATTTCTGGAATCCATTGAGTCAAAGTCGGACAATCGCCTACCCTTCCGACAGAGGTCGTCAACAAACCCGTCCTGTCGACACGGCCGGTCGAGGCCCGCCCTCCTGGATGGTCGCGCTGAACGCGGCTCCACCGCAGGCGATGGAGCGCGATGGCCATAACCCCCACCGGCGCACGGCGTGCCGCGCGATGACAATCAGTGATGCCCAAGCATGGCCGAACAAACCGACTCGCAAGTCCATTTCGATGACGAGTCCGAGTCCTTGCGCAAGACCCTGGAGCAGATGCGCAAGGAGGCGGAGGAGGAGCTGACACGACTCAGCACCCGACTGGCCGAGCGCGAATTCGCGCCCGACAGCTCGATCGCGACCGCCACCGAGCGTCTCGCCCTGCAGCAGGAAATGATGATGCTGCAACAGACCCTGGAGGCCAAGGAACAGGCGCTCGATCACATCACCGAGGAATGCCGGCGGCTCGAGGACGAGTTGGAGGATCACAACATCGCCTTCGACAGCCTGAAAAAGGAGGTGGATCGCAAGGATAAATCGCTCCGTGAGGCCCAGGCCGAGGCCGAGCGTCTGCGCCAGGAATTAGCCGAGGCCAAGCGCGCCGTCGCGGCGAGACCGGTCCCCCAGCCCGCGCCCGTCATCGTCAACGAGAAACCGAGAAAAACCAGTGTCTGGCTGCTCGTGGGCGCCGGCCTTCTCTTCGTGCTCCTGTCGCTGGCGGCGGTCACCTTCCTCTACCTGATCTGGGAACGGATCGAGTTGCCCTTGCCCAGCATCCAGCCTCGGGCCGAATCGCCGGCCCCGGATGCGATCGTGCTCGATCCATCCGAACCAGGCGCGACGGGACCGCCCGGAATGGACGCACCGCCCGCCGCGATCTCGGCCAACCGCCTCACCCGAGCCCCGCGCATTCATCAGGACCGGCTCCGCGACGGAGTGCCGGGGCCGGCGATGGTCGTGCTCGATGGCGGAGCCTTCCAGATGGGCTACAACAGCCTCTCGGGCGAGGACTTCGGCCCGGCCCATCGAGTCGAGCCGAGACCCTTCATGATCGGCGCGCACGAAGTCACCTTCCTGGAATACGACCGCTTTGCCCGCGCGACCGGTCTCGAACCCCCGGACGATCGGGGCTGGGGACGCGGCACGCGCCCGGTCGTCGGCGTCACCTGGAACCAGGCGACGGACTATGCCGCCTGGCTCTCGCGGCAGACCAACCAGCGCTATCGCCTGCCCACCGAGGCCGAGTGGGAATTCGCCGCCAGGGCCGGCACGGAGAGTCCCTTCTGGTGGGGATCCAACCCGGAGCGCAATCGGGCCGCCTGCCTCGATTGCGGGAGTCAGTGGGACAACCGTTCGACGGCTCCGGTGATGAGCTTCCCATCCAACCCCTTCGGCCTCTACGATACCGCCGGCAACGCGATGGAGTGGGTCGCCGACTGCTACGAGGCGAGCTATCAGGGCGCGCCCACCGATGGTGGCGCCCGGCTCGATGGCGACTGCCCAAGCCGGGTCGCGCGCGGCGGCGCCTTCAACAAGCCCTCGGCCTTGATGCGCGTCCATGTCCGCGCCCGCTTCGCGCCCGAGACCGAGCTGAACATGCTGGGCTTCCGAATTGCTCGGGATTCCTGATCCCCACTTCCCCCTTCCCTTCTCGACCGCTCGGGCGTACCGCATCCTCGGCGTCGCTATCGCGACACTGGACCTCATCAACGAGGTCGACACCTACCGGCGGTCGATAAACCGATAGCCGACACCCGGTTCCGTTTGCACATACCGCGGCTCACCGGAGTCGTCCTGGAGTTTTTGTCGGATTCGGCCGATGAAGTTGCGTAGATAGTGTGTGTCATCGGTATGCGTCGGTCCCCATAGCTCGCGCAGGAGTTGGGTCTGCGTCATGACCTGACCGGGGTTCGAGACCAGTATCTTGAGAATGGAAAACTCCTTACGTGTGAGGTGAAGGGGTTCGCCCTTCAGGGATATCCGTCGTTTGACGAGGTCGATGTGGAGATGGCCGTCGTCGTAAACCCCGGCATCCGGCTTCTCCGCCGACCGGGGCAGACGCAAGAGATTGCGAACGCGCGCCAGGAATTCCTGAATGCCGAACGGCTTGGTCACATAGTCGTTCGCACCCGCGTCCAGCACGGCGACCTTTTCACTCTCCGATGACCGGACCGAGAGAATCATGACCGGCACGCTCGACCAATGACGCAGTTCATGCAGCACGGATTTTCCATCGGCATCGGGAAGGCCCAGATCGAGCACGATCAGGTCCGGCGTCTGGGTCGCCGCGAGTTCGATCCCCTTCCCGGCCGTCTCCGCCTCGATGACCTGATAACCCTGGCTCCTGAGACTGATGCGAAGAAATCGCCGGATCTGTTCCTCGTCGTCGATGATGAGGATGCGGGCGGAGGCGGTGCCTTCAGTCACGCGGGCTCCTCCTGGTCGCCGTCGGGAGGCTCGATCAGCGGCAGGTGGATCGCGATGCTGGTGCCCCGACCGCCTGGACCCGGCAGGGCTTCGATGCGCCCGCCATGCGCGCCGATCATGCCGCTGCAGATGGCGAGCCCCAACCCGCTGCCATGCTTGCCGCGATCACCCTCGCCACCAGTGAAAAACAGATTGAACACCTTCTCGCGCTGCTCGGGCGGGATCCCCGGCCCTTCATCGGAGACGGTGATCAGCAGTTCGCCGCCGTCACGCGCCGCCGCCACCCGCACCTCGGCGCCATTGGGGGAGAATTTCGCCGCGTTTTCGATGACATTGACCAGCGCCTGCTCGACCAAGGCCGGATGTACGTAGAGCAACGGCAGACCCGGCTCGATGCTCCTGACCAGTCGACAGTCGTGCAGCAACTCATGCGTTCGCCGCAGCGCCGAATTGAGGATGTCATCGATGCCGATCCAGTCGCGTTCCAGTTTCAAGGTGCCGTACCCGAGCCGCGTCATATCGAGCAGGTTCTGGATGTAGCGGTTGAGTCGCTCGCCTTCACTGATCACCGAGTCCAGGAGTTCGCGGCGGTCGTCCGCGGAGAGCGCGTCGTCGAGCGAGCGCAGGCTGCTCGCCGCGCCGATCATCGAGGCCAGCGGGGTTCGCAGATCGTGCGATACCGATGACAGCAGGGCCGAACGCAGGCGCTCGGTTTCTTCCGCGACCTTGACCTGCTCCAGGTTGGTCGCGAGACGGGTCCGGGCCAGGGTCAGGGTGACCTGCGTGATCAGCGCGTCGATGGCGGCCAGTTGTTCGCTCTGGAACTCCTGGTCTGGTCGGTGGACGCCGATCACGCCGAAGCACTCCTGCTCGATCGCCAGTGGCAGAAATCGCCAATCGATCGCCGAGAGCGTTTCGGTTTGAAAGCCGCTGGGCTGCCGATGATCGCAGGCCCATTGCGCGGCCGGCCAGGCCTTGTCATTCAGGTCCAGGGCGTCCTGCGAGGCGGCCACCTGTTCGAGCTTGCCGCCATCGCCCGGCGCCAGCAGGACGACCGGGACGTGCAGATACCCGGCGATCGCCGTGGTGGCCTCACGATGCACCGTGGGAAGGTCGACCGCGGTCGAGAGACGCCGGCTCAGGGCCAACAGGGTTTGCGTCTGTTCGTTGGTGCGGCGCAGCGCGAGAACCTGGTGGCGCAGGCGACCCGCCAGGTGGCCGCCGATCAATCCCGTGATCAGGAACACGCCGACGGTCACCAGCTCGTGCGTCCGATGCATGGCCAAGGTGAACCGTGGCTCCGTGAAGAAGAAGTTGTAGACGATGGCGCTCACGACCGCGGTGATCAGTGCCGGGCGCATGGCCGTGCGCACCGCGACCAGCAAGACCGCGATCAGGAAGACCAGCGACAGGCTGGCCAGGGGGATCAAGGGTTCGATGGCGGCGGCGACGCCGGTGGCCGCCACCACCACCGTCAGCGCCAGGCCATAGTAACGAACCGGCTCCATCCGCCGGAACCAGCGCTGACGTCGGCGCACGCGGGCGACCCGTGAAGCGACGAAGGTGATTTCGAAATCCTCGCTCCGACGCAGCAGGCGTTGGCTCAGGGTGCGGCCGAACAATCCCGCCAGGGGCCGGTGCCGGCTGCGACCGACCACCAGCGTGGTGGCATTCTGGTCGCGCGCGAAGGCCAGTAATTCCTCCACGGGATCATGACCGCGCAGGGTCAGGGTCTCGCCCCCCAGGCGCTCGGCCAGCGCGAAGGCACGCTCAACGCCGACCAGTTGTTCGGGGCCGGTATCGCCACGATCGACGAACACCGCGCTCCAGGGGGCGCGGCGGCGTTCGGCGAGCCGTCGGCCGAGACGCACCAGTTCCTCACTGTTACCGATCCCATCGATGGAAACGACGATGCGCGCCCGCACCGGCCAGGGGCCCGCGATCCCCTGGCTACGCATGGCCTCGTGCACATCCTGGTCGATGCGTTCCGTCACCGCCTGCAACGCCAGTTCACGCAGCGCCGCCAGATTCGTCGGACTGAAAAAGCCATCCAGGGCCGCGCGCGCCTGTTCGGGCACGTAGACCTTGCCCTGCCTGAGCCGCTCGATCAGCTCGCGGGGTGTCAGATCCACCAACACCACGTCGCGCGCCGCGCTGAACACGGCGTCCGGCACCGTTTCTCGCATGCGCACGCCGGTGATGCGCGCGACGACATCGTTCAGGCTCTCCAGGTGCTGGATATTGACCGTGGTCCAGACCTCGATGCCCTGTTTCAGCAATTCCTCGATATCCTGATAACGGCGCGGGTGGCGGGTACCCGGAATGTTGCGATGGGCCAGTTCGTCCACCAGCACCACCGCCGGCGCCCATTTGAGGATGGCATCCAGGTCCAGCTCCCGGAACCGGGCGCCGCGATACTCAAGCGGCATCAGCGGAATGGACTCCAACCCCTCGCACAGCGCCTCGGTTTCCTGTCGGCCGTGGCTCTCGATGATCCCGATGACGATATCGGCGCCCTCGCGCCGCGCCTCGCGCGCCGCCTCCAGCATCTTGTAGGTCTTGCCGACGCCGGGGGAGGCGCCCAGGAAGATCTTGAGCGCCACTTGTCGCTCGCGTTTGATCTCGGCGAGCAGGGCTTGGGGGTCTGGCCGATTATCCGCTGTCGCATTCATCGGTATGCCAACCTGAATTCCTCCGGGCCTCGTTACCTGGCGGTGACCTGTGCGCCAAGCGCGTCGAGCGCCAGATTCAACCGGAGCACATTGAGGCGCGGCTGTCCCAGGACGCCAAGCACCGGCCCTTCCAGGTGCGTCGCCACCAGCACGGCGACGGCGTCGCGGGGCAGCCCGCGCGCCGAGCTGACCCGGTCGATCTGGATCTCGGCCGCTTCCGGGCTGATGTGGGGGTCGATGCCCGACCCGGAGGCGGCGATGAGATCGACCGGGATCGCCGCTGGTGCAACGCCGTTGGCGGCGGCGATCGCCTTGGAACTGGCCGCAGCCCGTTCGCGCAGATCCGGATGGCTGGGCGCCTGGTTGGAGCCCGAGAGGGCGAATGGATCGTAACCGGCGGCCGAGGGGCGGCCCTGGAAGTAGCCCGGCGCACTGAACGGCTGACCCACCAGCGCCGAGCCGATCACCCGGCCGTCGCGTTCGATGAGGCTGCCGGTTGACTGATCGGGAAACAGGAGGGCGCCGATCGCCACGGTGACGAGCGGGTAGAGGACGCCGCAGAGCACCATCAGCACCAGGGCGCCGCGCAGCGCCTGGATCCAGCTTCCGGCCGGGGTCACAGGCCGCGCGGGGGCAAGGGATTCGCGTTTGTTCATCGCAGCCTCCTACAGGAACAGGCCAAGACCAAGATCGATGAGCTTGATCGCCGGGAAGGGCAGCAGCAAGCCGCCAAGCCCATAGATCAAGAGGTTGCGGCGCAGCAGCACGTCCGCGCTGGCCGGGCGGAGGCGCACCCCGCGCAGGGCGAAGGGAACCAGCGCCGGAATCACCAGGGCATTGAAGATTACCGCCGCCAGCACCGCCGTGGCCGGGCTGTGGAGGTGCATGATGTCGAAGGTCCGCATGGCGGGCACGCTGGCCACGAAGATGGCCGGCAGGATGGCGAAGTATTTGGCCACGTCATTAGCCAGCGAGAAGGTCGTCAGCGCGCCGCGTGTGACCAGCAACTGCTTGCCGATCTCAACCACCTCCAGCAGCTTGGTCGGATCGGAATCCAGATCGACCATGTTGCCGGCCTCCTTGGCGGCCTGGGTGCCGGAGTTCATCGCCAGCCCAAGATCCGCCTGCGCCAGGGCGGGCGCGTCATTGGTGCCGTCACCCATCATCGCTACCAGGCGTCCCTGGGCCTGTTCGCGCCGGATGTACTCCAGCTTGTCTTCTGGCGTGGCCTCGGCGATGTAGTCCGCCACGCCGGCCTCGGCGGCGATGGCCGCGGCGGTCAGCGGATTGTCGCCGGTGATCAGCACCGTGCGGATGCCCATGGCGTGCAGGCGCTGGAAACGTTCCTTGATGCCGCTCTTGATGATGTCGGACAAGGGCACGACGCCGAGCACCCGATCGTCCTCCGCCACCACCAGCGGCGTCGCGCCGCCTCGCGCCACACGTTCCACGAGCGCGGTCGTCTCGTCGGGATAGGATCCGCCGTTCTCGGTGACGAAGCGGCGAATGGCATCCGGCGCGCCCTTGCGGAGGCGCCGACCGTCCGGCTGGTCGATGCCCGAGAGACGGGTTCTGGCTGAAAACGGCAGGAAACGCGCCTCGGGGTCGGCCTCGACGACCGCGCCTCGGCTTCTCGCCAGCGCCACGATGGACTTGCCCTCCGGCGTGGGATCGGCCAGCGACGCGAGCAGGGCGGCGGTCCGCAGCCGCTCCGGAGCCAGGTTGATCAACGGCAGGAAGTCGGTGGCCTGGCGGTCGCCGTGGGTGATGGTCCCGGTCTTGTCCAGCAACAGGGTGTCGATGTTGCCGGCCACCTCCACGGCCCGGCCTGACTTGGCGACCAGATTGGCGCGCATGGCGCGATCCATGCCAGCGATGCCGATGGCCGGCAGCAGCCCGCCGATCGTGGTGGGAATAAGACAGACCAGCAGTGCCACCAGCACCGGCACCGAGGTCTCGCCGCCGACAAAGGCGGCGAACGGCACCAGCGTCGCCACCACGATCAGGAACACCAGGGTGAGCGCGGACAGCAGCACGGTGAGCGCGATCTCGTTGGGCGTCTTCTGTCGCTTGGCGCTCTCCACCAGGGCAATCATCCGATCCAGCATGGACTGCCCGACCTCCGCCGTCACCTCGACCAGGATGCTGTCGGTCAGCAGCTTGGTGCCGGCGCTGACGCCGCTGTTGTCGGTGCCGGCCTCGCGCAGCACCGGCGCCGATTCGCCGGTGACCGCCGACTCGTTGATGCTGGCCGCCCCCTCGACGATCTCGCCGTCGGCGGGAATCAGTTCGCCCGCCAGCACCCGTATCCGGTCGCCGCGACGCAGGGCGGTGGCGGGCACCTGCTCTTCACCGGCCCCCTGGATGCGCCTGGCAACCAGGCCCTCGCGGGTCGAGCGCAGGCTCTCGGCCTGCGCCCGCCCCCGCGCCTCGGCCAGTGCCTCGGCGGCGTTGGCAAAGAGCAGGGTGAACAACAGAATGAGGGTGATGGCGAGGTCGAAGCCCCAGGGGCGACCGGCCAGGAGATCGGCACCGGTCAGCCACAGCGTCACCAGCGTTCCGACGCCGACCACGAACATCACCGGGTTGCGCGCCAGCCAGCGCGGGTGGAGCCGCCGCACCGACTCGCCCGCCAATCGGGCCAGGGTATGGGCATTCACTAATCTCAATCGGCTGCGTGCCTGTTTCATGATGATTTCTCCCATCAATCAGCCGGCCAGTGACAGGTATTCGGCAAAGGGGCCGAGGGCCAGGACCGGGAAGAAGCTGAGCAGGGCAAACATGACGATGATCCCCAGGGTCAGCACGGCGAAGGTGGGTGTTTCCACCGCCAGGCTGCCCGAGGTGGTGGGCGCGACCCGCTTGCCCGCCAGATGGGCGGCCACCGCCAGCGGCGCCAGGATCGGGATGAAGCGCCCCAGGATCAGCGCCACGGCACAACTGAGGTTCCACCAGACCGTATTGTCACCCAGCCCCTCGAAGCCGGAACCGTTGTTGGCGAACGCGGAGGTGTATTCATAGAGCACCTGGCTCAGGCCATGGAAGCCGGGGTTTGAGTTCCCCGCCAGGCCCGGAATCGCCACCGCGAGGGCGGTCAGCCCGAGGATCAGCAGCGGCTGAAGTAACAGCGCGATGCAGACCAGCTTGATCTCCCTGGCCTCCAGCGCCCGGCCGTATAACTCCGGTGAGCGACCCACCATGAGGCTGCCGAGAAACACCGCGAGCAACAGGAATAGCAGGAAGTTGATGAGCCCTACGCCAACGCCCCCAAACGTGGCGTTGATGAACATATCCATCAGCATGGAGGCACCGCCGACAGGGTTGAACGAGTCATGCATGCCGTTCACCGAGCCGTTGGAGGTCTGGGTGGTGAAGCTGCCCCAGAGCGCCGTGGCCGTGGCGCCGAAGCGCACCTCCTTACCTTCCAGATTCGGACCCTCGGCGGCGAGGTCGGCAAAGGCGGCGTTGGGTTGGTTCTCCGACCAGATATTGATGCCCGTCAAGAGCACCGATAGGGACAGCATCACGCCCATCACCAGGACGCCCAAGCGACGCCGGCCGGTCAGATAGCCGGCCATGAACACCAGGGCCATCGGGATCAGCACGATGGCGATGGTCTCGACGAAGTTGGACACCGGCGTCGGGTTCTCCAGCGGGACGGCGCTGTTGGGGCCATACCAGCCACCCCCGTTGGTTCCCACCTGTTTGATGGCGACCATGGGCGCCACCGGACCGACCGGAATGCGCTGCTCGGCGAGCCCCGCGCTGGCGTCGAGCGGGGTAGCGATCCGTGCGCCCTCAAGAGTGTTGGGTACCCCCTGCCAGGCGAGCAGCAGCGCGGTGATGAAGGCCACCGGCAGCATCACCCGGACAATGGCGCGGACCAGGTCGGCATGGAAGTTTCCGACCGATACAGCGCCTTCCGCGGTCAAGGCGGTTTCATCGCGCCGCGCGAACGCCGTGCGCAGGATGGCGACCAGCGCCGCCATGCCGGCCGCCGGTGTGATCACCTGCAGGCTGACGATGGCGAACAGATGCGCGAAATAGGAGATCTGCGCCTGACCCGAGTAGTGCTGCTGGTTGGTATTGGTGATGAACGACGCCGTGGTATGCAGCGCCAGATCCCATCTCATGCCCTCGATGCCGTCCGGGTTCAGTGGCAGCCAGCCCTGCTGCATGAGGATCATGAGCGCGACCAGTCCGATAATCAGGTGCAGCTTGAGCAGCGCCTTGCCGTACTCTTTCCAGGTCATGGGGGCCAGTGGATGGACGCCGATGGCGCGGTAAATCAGCCACTCGACCGGTCCGAACACCCGGTCAAGCGCGGTGGGTGTCGCTGAATAGATCGCCGCCAGATAGCGTCCCAACGGCCAGGCCAGCAACAAAGCGACCGCGTAGATGAGCAGGACTTCATTCACAGTCGATCCTCCCATTCAATGAACAGGAAACAGAGGCCAAACAGGGCCAGAAGAATCAGTGCGCCGACGAAGCCCATGGCTAGAACCTCTCGGGCCGCAGCATGGCGATCATCAGATAGATGAACAAAGCGATAACCAGGGCGAGCAGGATGTAATACATGAGACCTCCCGAAAGGTGATTGCTCCATGGACGCAAGGTTAGGGCTTGACGACATAACGGTTCTAGAGGCTGGGAACCGGGGGGCGTAACAAATTCGTCACCTATCACCACGAGGCGTTGTTGCCCACGGTCGTGAGCAGACGCGGGGCTCGATGCCGAGCAGGCGGCCGGTGACGATCAGGCTCCACGGGATGGCGAGCGCCTCGGCGCCGACCTCGCTTCAGAAGAACAGCCAGTAGCACCACGCCATCGGAATGGGGTGCGGGGCGCGCTCGTGGTGATTAGTGCGCGCCTTGCCAGGCACGGTTGATCCGTCGCTGGACGTTCACGAATGCGTGACCTTCAAGGCCCTGAGGCGGCAAGACCCATCGATCCGGTCAATGCCGCCAGTCGCGACGGCCTTCGCTAGGGCGCCGGATTCGGCTGTCGGGTATGGATCGACTCGATCCCGGCGATCACCGCGTCGTCCAGGGTCAGGTCGATGCTGCCGAGGTTGCTTTCCAACTGATCCAGCGTGGTGGCGCCGATAATGGTGGAGGTCACGAACGGCCGGCTGGTCACCCAGGCCAGGGCCATCTGGGTGGGATCCAGTCCGTGACGCTCGGCCAGGGCGACATATTCCGAGGTGGCGCGCTCGGACTCCGGGTTGGAGTAGCGGTTGAAGCGCTCGAAAAGGGTGAAGCGCGCGTTCGGCGGCCGCTGCCCGTTCAGGTATTTTCCCGAAAGCACGCCGAAGGCCAGCGGCGAATAGGCCAGCAAACCGCACCGCTCGCGGATCGCGATCTCGGCCAGCCCGATCTCGAAGCTGCGATTGAGCAGACTGTAGGGATTCTGGATGCTGACCATGCGCGGCAGCCCCTGTTGCTCGGCGAGCGCGAGGAATCGCATCAGGCCCCAGGGCGTCTCGTTGGAAACGCCGATGTGGCGAATCTTCCCGGCCTGGACCAGATCGGCCAGAACCCCAAGGGTTTCCAGCAAGGGAACGCTGTCCGCGTCGTCGGCCGGATCGAAGCCGAGCTTGCCGAAGAAATTGGTATGTCGATCGGGCCAGTGCAGTTGATAGAGATCGATCCAATCGGTCCGAAGACGTTTCAGACTGGCATCGAGCGCCGCCTCGATGTTCGGGCGGTCGAGCCGATTCCGGCCGCCCCGGATGTGCGCCAGCCAATCCCCCGGACCCGCCACCTTGGTCGCCAGCACGAGCCCGGCGCGACCGCCTCGGGACTTGAGCCAGTTGCCGATATAGGTCTCGGTAAGACCCTGGGTCTCGGCGAAGGGCGGAACCGGATACATCTCCGCCGTATCGATGAAATCGATCCCGGCGGCCAGGGCGCGATCGAGTTGGGCATGGGCCTCGGACTCCGTGTTCTGCTGGCCGAAGGTCATGGTGCCGAGGCACAGGGCACTCACCTGGATGTCCGAGCGGCCAAGTTGTCTGCGTTGCATGGCGGTCTCCACGATCGATGGTCGATATCCGAAACGAGGCTTGGACCCGAGCGCATTCGGGCCTATGAGGGGGCGTCATTTCACAGGGCCAGGACGGCCATGTCTAGCGGACTGGCCATGACCACGCCCAGCACTCCAGCACTCCAGCACTCCAGCACGCAGGCCAAGCGCCGGATCCATGTTTCCAGCCCAGCGGACGGAAACTGTCTCGATTGCACTGGGTCAGCGGGGCATCCGCGTTTCGAAACTGAAACCGCTGTCACGATCCCCTTCCTCGCCGAGAGCCTCGACGCAGCGATGAACCAACCAGCGCGCGTCCTTGAGTCGCCAGGCCGTGACCGACTCCCCATAGGCCAGGGCCGGATAGAACTCCTCATCGTCGTCCGAACGCGGATCGATCAAGCGGTAATCGTAGACGCAGTAGCAGGGCTGGCGATGGCTGTCGTAGCCGACCAGGCGCCGTGCCGGAATCTCGTATTCCCGGAAGAGACGGAAGACGCTGGGGACAACGACATGATCGCGCCACTCGGGAGGCAACCCGGACAGCCAGTCCGGGAGACAATCATGGGATGACTTCAGCCCGGATGGCCTGGGACGGCGGCCATAGAGACAGTCTGAGGATGGCATCGAAAGACCTCCATGCCGTTAGATCCGGCGGGATGGGTAAAGGCAAACCGCACCGGCGCATCAGGCTCGTGGTCGGCGAGAATCGGCGGTGTCGGGTGGATCATGGGTACATCCTGGCCAGGGTGACGGTGTCGATCGGAAGCGCAAAGGGTGGAACGGTCGATCTGGCCGGCAAGGGAATGACCGTATCGGCCTGAACATCGAGCCGGGTCCGAGTCCCCGGCGCGGGACAGGGAGCGGATTTGGGCAGATGGATCCGCAATGGCGAATGATCGGACAACCGGCAAGACAGGGCGTGATAGCCGCCCATGTCGATCACCCGCTGGATCTCGACCGGCAGCCCATGCTCTGAGTCGAGACGCGGACCGTCCGGCTGAATGGCGATGAAGTCCGCGGGCGCGGCCGGCTCACCCGGCCCGAGCCGCAGCGTCCCCCAGTCACCCCGCGCGGTCCGGCCATCCCAGGACGCCACCGGCAGCAGGTTGTGCCAGCCGAGCACCCGCGCCACCTCGGCATCCGCCGGCCGGGCGAAGACCTCTGTCGTGGGTCCGAGTTGACGCAACTCCCCATCGATAAGCACGCCAACCCGGTCGGCGACCTGACGGACGTCTTCCAGATCGTGCGTCACCAGGATGGTCGGCACCTGGCGATCCGCGACCACTTCCTGGAACAGCAGCCGCAGCGCTTGGCGCAGACTGAAGTCGACCGCCGAAAAGGGCTCGTCGAGCAGCAGCACGCCCGGCTCGGACGCCAGGGCACGGGCCAGGGCGACGCGCTGACGCTGCCCGCCCGAGAGCGTGTCCGGGCGGCGCTCGGCCAGTCCGTCGAGCTGAAGCCGGGCCAACCAGCGCGCGACCGCGTCCGCGCGCCCGGACCCGCGCGGCAACCCGTAGGCGATGTTGCCGGCCACGCTCAGATGCGGAAAGAGCGCGTACTCCTGAAACAGCAGCCCGACGCGCCGATGCCGTGGGGCCAGATCGATCCGGCGGGCGCGGTCGAACAAGACCCGATCACCATGCCGGATGTGGCCAGCCGCGGGGGCCTCCAGCCCGGCTAGGAGCCGCAGCAGGGTGCTCTTCCCGCAGCCGGACGGGCCGATCAGGGCGGTGACGCCGGTCGGCGGAACGCGGAGGTCCAGGCGCAGACGAAAACCGGGGCGGCTGAAGTTGAGGCTGGCTTCGAGGCTGGTTTCGCGATAGGTCATCAGAGCCGTCCCAACCGCCGCAGCAGCATGAAAAGCCCCAGCGACAGTGCCCCAAGCAGCACCGAGAGCCGCGCGGCGCAATCGAAATCGCCGTCCAGCACCCGGTTGTAGATGGCCAGCGACAGGGTCTCGGTCGAGCCCAGGATATTGCCGCCGAGCATCAGGGTGATGCCGACCTCGCCGAAGGAGCGCCCAACGCCCAGGGTGAGCCCGGCGGCGATGTGGCGCCGGATCACCGGGATCACGACCAGAAACAGTGTCTCCCAACGGCCCTTGCCGAGCGTGTAGGAGACCTCGATCAGCGCGCGCGCCTGCCCCTCGATGGCCGACTGGATCGGCTTGACCACCAGCGGCAGCCCGGCGATGAAGGCTGCCAGCACCAGCGCCGGGAAGGAGAACACCAGATCCCAGCCCAGCCGCGCGTGCAGCGGGCCGCCGAGCGCGCCCTGCCGCCCGAACAGCATCAGCAGAAAGAAGCCGATGGCGATCGGCGGAAACACCAGCGGCAGCGAGACCAGTGCATCCAGCAGCCCGCGCAGCGGGATCGGCTGACTGAGCGCGTAGCCCAGGGCGATGCCGGCCACCAGGAAGAGGACCAGCACCACGCCGGCCACCTGGAGACTCAGCAGCAGGGCGCTCGGCGCGCAGTCGAGCAGGTTCATCAGAGACCGTACCGGGTCAGGATCGCCCTGGACTCGGCGGTGCCCAGGAAGGCCGCGAACGCCTGAGCCGACGCCGATTCGGGCCGGTCTTTCGGAAAGGCCAGGACGATGACCGGCGGATCATAGAGGTCGACGGGGATCGCGTCGTAGCCGGCGAGCTTGTCCTTGAGCCCCAGCGCATCGGTGATGTTGATGAAGCCCGCGTCCACCGTCCCGGCCGCCAGATAGGCGGAGACCTGCGGGACCGTCGCCAGGGTCATCAGCCTGTCCTTGACCGCTGGTATCAGTCCGCTGCGCTCCAGGAACTGGATCGCCGCCTGACCGTAGATCGCCTTCTTGGGATCGGGCAGCGCGATGCGCGCGACGGCGGGATCGGTCAACGCCTGGTACCCGCTCAGACGCCGCGTGCCATAGGCCAGCACCAGCCGGCCGGTGCCGAGACGGACCTCGCGCCCGAACAACCCGGTCTTGGCGAGAAACGCCTGCTCGCCGACCACCAGATCGACCCGGCCGCTGTCGCGCGTCTGGGCCAGCACCTGTTGCATGTTGCCGAAGATCGCCTCGATCTTGGTTCCGGAGGATTGGCCGAAGGCGTCGTAAATCTCCATCAGAGGTTTCTTGTACCCCGCCCCGGCGGCGATCAGCAGCGGCTCGGCGGACACCGAGAGGGACAGAAAGAGTGTGAGGATGAGGGTGATGAAGCGCATGGACGAACTCCTGGAGCTAGAAATTGGCCGACACCGATAGCGCCAGGGTGCGCGGCGTGCCAGGGTAGTAATCGATGCTGCCGGGACGCGTGTCGTCCTGGCCGACGTCGATGGTCCCGATGTAATCGGCGTCGAAGAGGTTGAGTAGCGACAGCCCGACCTCCAGTGACTGGATGCCGGCGACCGTGCCCATTCGATAGGTCGCAGTGAGGTCGACCGTGGTATAGGCGTCAACCTTTTCCTCATTGAGCGCATCGCCGAAGCGGCTCCCGACATAGCGGACCAGGGGCGTCACACTCCAGTGGCCGGCGCGGTACTCGGCCCCCAGTTTCACCATCCATTCGGGCGCGTCCGGAACCTGATTGCCAGCGGTGGCGAGCACCGACTGGCTGGCGGTGCGGATGTCGTCGTCGAGCTGATTGACATTCCAGGACAGGCTGCCGAGCAGGGTCCAGTGGCGGTCCAGACCCCAGTTCGCCGACAGCTCCGCGCCATAGGCGGTGGCCTCGACGCCGCTCTGGAGATAGGACACCCCCACCAGCGGGTCGTAGGCCGTGACCTGTTTGTCGCGCAGCCGGCTGTAGAAGAGCGTCGGGGACAGATTCAGCGACCCTTGACGCCATTCCAGGCCGGCTTCGACGGCGTCCGAGGTCTCCAGCCGCAGCGCGTCCCACAGGCTTTGCAGCGGAATGCCGGCCTTCTGGAACGCCTTCTGATTGCTCATGTAGACGCTGTAGAGCGGCCCCATCCAGGGGTTGCCGACGGTCCGTCCATAGGCGGTCTTGATGTCGAGCGACGGGGTCAGGCTCCAGCGCGAGGTGAAGGTCGGGAGCCATTCGTCGAGCGTCACCGACTGGGTACTGAGCTTGGCATTGACGGCCGGATCCAGCGCCAGCGCGGCGTCGTGGCTGACATCGGGGAGACCCGTCCCGTCATAGCTGGTGATGCCGGGGATGCGGAAACTCAGATAGCGCAATCCCAGGCTGTAATGCCAGCGGCCCGCTTCCCCCGCCAGTTGCAGATAAGGACTCTCGTAGGCGCGGTCGCCCATGTCGGCGAGGATGCTCCATTTCGAAAAGACCAGCCGGCCCCCTTTGTCGAGCGTATAGGTCTTCTGGCTGAGCGGTGGCGGCATGGTGGAGATGCGCTGACTCCAGTACCCCAGGGTCAGCGTCTGACTGGTCGCGAGCTTGGCGACCAGCTCGGCGGTGGCCCCGTATTGCTCCTGATCGATGTCGACGACGGTGACCGTGTTGGATTTACCGGTGGAACGCTGACCCTCGCTGGAGAGCCAGTAGGGGTTGAAGCGTAACTGGATGTCCTCGCTCAGATCCCAGGCCAGGCGGGCGAGGACATTGTTTTCATCGAAGTGCTGGGTGTTGTAGGCGTAATAATTGACGTCATTGGTCGCGACCCCGGTCAGCTCGGCGTTGAAGTCGAAGTCCCGGTAGGTGCCCAGATCCTGACTCTGGGCATAGGTCAGGGGCCGATACTCGTCGCGGTGGAAGCGATTGTGCGCGGCATAGACCTCCAGGTTGCCATGCTCACCCAGCGTCTGGTTGAAACCGGCATTGACGGTGTCGCGCGACTGGTCGCCCGGCCCGCGCCATTTGTCGGCTTCGGCGGTCGAGCCGGAGAGAAAGAGGCGCGACCCGCCGTTGAAGGTGCCGCTGTCGAGTCGGGCGAAGAGCTTGTGGAAGTCATCGCCACCGATCGCGGCGCGGACCCGCGCACCGGGCTCTTCGGTCGGTGCCTTGATCCTCAGATCCAGGCTGCCGGCGAGATTGCCCATGCCGAATCCGACATTGGCCGGCTGCGGACCGCGCCAGAGGGTGAGTCCGTCCAGATTCTCCAGGTCGAAGAGATTGCCCACGCCGCCCCGTCCGGCGCTCACCGACGAGGGCGTGCCGTTCACCGTCACCGCCAGGTTGCTGTAGCTGTAGGCCGAGACGCCACGGATGCGCATGAAATTCTGGTCGACGCTCAGGCCATAGGCGTCGGTCCCGGACAGATTGACCGAGGGCATGAGGTCAAGCGCCCGGTAGGGATTGGTCTGGGCCGGACCGCCGAAGGTAGCCAGGCCCTCGGGCGTCACGCGCGAGGCCGAGTAATCCTGTCCGGCCAGGGGCGCGACCGAGGGGACCGGCGAGGCCCTGACCTCGACGGTGGGCAGCTCGGCGTCCGACGCGGCGAGGTCGCTCTGCCCAATCGCGAGGGCCGGACACAACAGCATGAGCAGGGGTGTGTGGCGTTGCATGAGGTTTCGATGTCTCTGGATGCATTTGAGGATGGATGACGGCGGCTCGTGGCGCGCGCGCGTCAGCCGGACGCCGGGTTGGGCGTGGCCGGCGGCGACAGGGGCAAGATCCAGGGGCCTGGCCGCTGTTCGGTCGCGATCGCCCGATTGGCGGCGGCCAGATCGGTCTGGCCGGCGGGACTCAGCAGATAGTCGGCCAGCGTGCGCGCCACGGCCCGGCGGGCTGGATCGGCCGGATGACGGGGGCCGGGCTCGACGGCGACATAGACCCGACGCATGGCCGGATCGCCGGAGAGCAGGACCTGATAGCCGGCCGGATTCGGCATGCGTCCGAAGACCAGCGGGATGTGACCGACCACCACATAGGCGTGCTGTCTGGCGGCGGTTTCCAGGATGCGTTGGGGTGGAGCGGAGTCGTCCGGGAGTTGCTGTCGGGAACCTGGGCTGACGCCACTGGCCCGCCACAACCGCTGGACGATGCCGAAGCTGCCGGGATCGCGAAACCCCATCAGCGGCGCGTCCACGGCGGCGATCCGACGCAGTGCCTCGGCCCCGTCCCGGGCCGCGCGCACCCCGGCCGGATCGTCCGGCGGACCGGCGATGACGTGCTCGTTTTGCGCCCAGGCGCGCAGCGGTGCCGCCATCCCCTGGGCCAGCAGCGCGAAGGTCTCGTCGCCGCCGTGGATCAGCAGGAGATCGGCCTCGCCGCTGTTGAATCGGGGCAGGATGTCCCCCTTGGGGGCGACGGCGATGGTCGTCACGCGCAGCCCGGTCGCCGTCTCGGCGCGCCGGGCCAGCTCCGGCCAGACGCCGCAGCGCGCCAGGCCGCCAACGACGGCGACGCGGATCTCCGCCGTCGCGCTCGGAGGCGCATCCGTGGCTGTGGCGGCAAAGGTCGGATGGCCACAGAGAAGGGCCAGACAGAACGGCCAGAACGGGGCGAATCGCATGAGGCTTGATCTCCTTGAGTCGACGACTCAGAACTGGGCCGACAGCCCGACATAGAGCGTGCGCGGTGCACCGTACTGGTAAGTCGAGCCATTGCCGGTCACCCCGTTGAGGGCGGCGGTATAGGCGGCGATGGCGTCGTCCGCCGCGCTGATCGGGCCGATGTATTCCTGGTCAAACAGATTCAGCACATTCAGCGTCAGGCTGAGCGCGGACGTCAGGCGGTAGCGCGCGGTGGCATCGACCAGGGTCACCGCGTCGACACGCTCCTCGTTGAGCACGTCGCCGTAGCGCTCGCCGATATAGCGCGCGTCGAGACCGACGCCCCATGCCTCCCGCTCATAGCGCGCGCCGAGCTTGAGCATGTGCTCGGGGGCATCCACCACCTGCTTACCCTCGGTGGCGATGGTGGCGGTCGAGGACAGCGCGAGGTCGTCCAGATAGCGGAAGCGGTTCCAGGTGTAGTTGCCGGTCAGGCTCCAGGCCGGGGTGATGCGCCAAGAGCCCTCCAGCTCGATGCCGTATCGATCGGCGTCGGCCACGTTCCAGGGATAGCGGACGCCGATGGCTGGGTCGTAGATCGTCGATTGCTTGTTGTCGTGCTGGGCGTAAAAGGTCGTGAGGCCGACATCCCAGTTGTCCCGCGCGTGGCGGACTCCAAGATCGATGTTGTCGGCCGTTTCCAGCTCTAGCCGGTCCCACAGCGACTGGAAGCTCACGCCCTTCTTCACGAACGACGCCTTCTGCACGTAGTAGTAGGGGAAGAGATTGACATCCAGCCCGTAGCTGCGGCCCAGGCGCGCGAAGACGCTGGTGGTGGGATCGAAGGTCCAGGTCAGCCCCAGATAGGGCAGCCACTCGTTGAAGGTCTTGGCGTCGGCCGAAGCCATGGCGTCGACCCCGCCGGCCGCGCGCGCGGCGTCGGCGTCCGTCAGCGCGGCGGCCTTGCCGCTGGCGTTGTAGGCGGTGAGCGCGCCCAGGCGCAGATCGACGAAACGCAGCCCGGCCTCGACGTTGAGCGCATCGAAGGTGCCCAGGTAGGTCAGATAGGGCGACAGCAGCCGGTGCGGATCGTTGTCGGAGAGCATCTGCCAGCCGTCGAAGACCAGCCCCGAGGCCGTGACCTTGTATTTTTTCTGGGTGGACGGCGGGCCGGGCGGCTCCTGGCTCTGGATCCAGAACCCCGGCTGGAGGCTCTGCGTGGGGGTCAGTTGCCAGTCCACGCGGGTCAGCACGCCGAGGTTGTCGTGGTCGATCATCCAGTCGACCACCCGGCTCTTGGTCGCGTCCGTGGCGTTAATCGAGCTAAACCAGTAGTCGCCGGATTCGCTCAGGTAGTAGGGCTTGATCGAGAGTTGCACACCCTCGGCCAGGCGCGCGCGCAGATTGGCGTAGACGTAGCGATCGTGGAAGTCCTGGCGGTTGTAGTCGTAGTAGTCGACACGCTTCGGATCGCTCGACCAGTCGCGGTCATGGTTGGCGAAGTCGGTCGCGGTCTTGTAATCGAAAAAGCGATAGGTATGGCGCTCATCCTGGTTGTAACCGGCATAGAGTTCGGCCTGCCAGACCTCGCCGCCGTCCAGCGCCATCCCGCCAAAGAGATTCTGGCATTTGAACTCGCCCTCGCCCTTCCAGTTGTCGCCTTCGTTCAGGCTTCCGGACAGGAAACCGGAGAAGATCCCATGCTGGCCGGTATCCTGACGCAGAAAGACCCGCCTGAAATCATCACTACCGCCCTCTAGCCGGGCCTGTGTGGCGGTGGTCGCTTGCGGTCGCAAGGTCGTCAGATTGATCTTGCCCGGCAGGTTGCTGAAGCCCAGCGATTGGCCGACCGGGGTCGCGCCGCGATAGACGCTGATCCCAGCGACGTTCTCCAGGTCGATGATCCCCTTGCTGCCGCCGGGATTGATGGTGATGGGCAGATCGTCGATGTTGCGCGAGGAGGCCGGGCCGGTTTGACCGACGCCGCGAATCTTGAGGGTCTCGTGGAAACCGACCTCGGTCAGTCCATGCGGATCGGCGCTCTGAAAATTGACCGAGGGCGTGTCGGCGATGGCCTTGAACGGCGATGAGGCCGCCGGCCCGACCGCCGCGCGCACGGCACGGGCATCAAGGTGCGTGACGGTGGCGGTGGCCCCGAGGTCGGGAAGCGCCGGTTCATCGGTCGTGACGGTTACCGTCGGCAGCTCGGTGGTCGTCCCGGCCGCGAGGGCGAGCGCCGGGGTCAGCAGACAGAGATTGAGGCACAGCCCGGTGGCGGTGCGGTGGGTATGGCTCATGATCGTTTGCTCTGAATTCATATAACGATGGGCGGCAAAAAGTGCTCAGCCCTCGCTGCCGGCCATGGAAGCGCGAAGCGCGAGGCCGGTAGTCCCGGGTAGGCGTAGAGCGCGGGCGGATCGCCGTAGTGGCGAAGGGGCTGTGTCCCGAAGCCGCGTAGGCGATCTGCAAGCGCCTCCGACACGCCGTCAAGTCATTCGTCGTAGGGCCGTGCGTAGCCCGCGCGCGCCCTGTGGGCGCACTGCGTGGCGTAGCGGCGGCCCGGAGCGGGACGAACCCGGGCTGAACAGGTTGTCGCCATTGCGCGAGTCCCGGCGGCGAGGGATCGACCCGCCGGGTATCACGAGCGCTAACGCGACACTCCGGGCCCCAGGATGTCGCGCACGTCCACCACCTCGGGCTTCACCCCCAGGAAGAGCGCATAGAAGGAGGTGATCTCGGCGTCGGCGTCCCAGGGAAAGCGCTCCGGGTAGAGCCGATTGGCGAACCACTGGATCGCCAGGGCGCGCATGAAGGACGGCGGGCGGCCGAGCCAGTTGAAGGGCGTGCTGGGGGCCAGATGGACCTGTCCCTCGCGCACCGCGCGCAGCGCGCCCCAGGCCGGATCGGTCTTGACGCGGGCGAGGAACTTGGCGTCGTCGGCCAGGATGACGTCGGGATCGAGCGTCTTGAGCTGCTCCAGGGTCATCTTTTCGCGCCCGCACATCGCCTGGGTCTTGCAGTCCATGACGTTCTCGCCACCGGCCAGCGTGATGACCTCGGCATGGAAGGAATCGGCGCATTCGGTGAGCAGACCCTCCGGTCCCTCGGCGAAATAGACCCGCTTGCGCTCCGCCGCCGGAATCGCGCCCACCGCCCGATCGACACGGGTCATGGCGTCGCGGATGGCGTTGGCGAGTTGGGTCGCCCGCGCCTCCTCGCCGATGGCCCGGCCGGCCAGTTCCAGCGCGGCGGGATAGTCGGCGAGGCGCGCGAGGTGGACGAAGAGACCGGGCGTGCCGAGCGACTGGAAGGTCTCCTCCACCCGCTTGGCGTCGATGAAGGGCATGTCCCAGGCGATGCTGAGTTGGGGCGCGGCCTTGGCCAGAAGCTCCGGATTCGGCGGCGGGCCTTCCCCGGTGTAGCGCCCGACGATCGGCAGCGTCATCACTGCCGGGGACACGTAGGCCGCATCCTCCGGCTTGAAGGGGAAGCTCAGGGTCACGAGCTTGCCGGGGTCGATCGCATAGACCAGCGGGACGATCGGCGGGGTGGCGGCGAAGACCCGGTCCACCTGGTCGGGGATCTGGACATGGCGGCCGGTCATGTCGACCAGCTCGGCGGATTGGGCGGCGGTAGCGGCGAGGAGCAGCGCCGTTGCGAGCAGGGTGCGGCGGGACGGGAGAGCGGGGTGAAGCGGGTTCCGCATGAGACAACTTCCTTCATGGCTTGGTGATCGAGAAAACGCTTGGCAAGGCCAGGCGGGGCATGGGTCATTGGTTGAGCGTGAATCGGATCGGGACGCGCACCCAGGCGGTGATCGCCTGGCCGTTCTGGCGCGCGGGCTTGAAACGCCAGCGTCGCACCGCCCGGAGGGCGGCCTGGTCGAGACTGGCGACGCCCGAGGAGTTGGCGATGGCGACCTCGCCGGCGCGTCCGCTGGCGTTCACCAGCACCCGCAGATGCACGGTGCCCTCCTGTCGCAGGCGCCGCGCCGCGTCCGGATAGCCGGGCGAGGGGTTGTTGAGATAGGCCGCCGGCGAGCTGGGGCCGTTGCTTGAGGCGCCCTTGCCGGCGGTTCGGTTCTTGTCGCTGGTCTGGCCCGTGCCCTTTCCACCCTCGCCCTTTTCCCCGCTGGCCGGTTTGACGTGGCTCCTGAACCCTTGATCGGCCTTGGCGAGACTCCGTGATGGCTTCGGCGGCGATGCGGGACGCGAGGGCGCGGGCTTGGGTTTGAGCGCCTGCTTGGGTTTCGGCTTCGGTTTGACCCTTGGCTTGGCCGCTGGCTTTGGTTTCGGCGGGGCCAGTGCGACGGGCGTTGTCGTGGGCTCGGGGGACGCAACGGGCGGCGCGGGGGCGATCGGCTCCGGCTCGGGTCTTGGCTCCGGAGTCGCCGCGGAAGAAAGTCCGCCCGCCGCTCCGGCCGCGGCGGAGTCGGCCAGCACGGGGACGGAGACCAGACTGACCTCGATCGGGGTGCTCGGAAACTCGGGGTCGCGCGGCGCTGGCCAAGCCGCCAGCCCCGCCAGCAGCGCGCCCTCGGCGGCGAGCGCCAGGGAGACGGCCAGCCACAGCGGCAGCGACGGCAGCAATGCCTCGGCCCGGTTCACGCCCCGGGCTCCCGGGTGGCAATGCCGATGCGGGTGATGCCGGCGTGACGGCAGGCGTCCATGACGGCGACCAGATCGCCGAGCGCCGCCGCTTCGGCCCCGGCGATGACCACGCGCGTCTCGCGGCCCTGGGCGCGCAGCCGCTCCGCCAGTTGCCCGAGGGTCAGATCCCGTTGATCGACCCGGATCAGACCCGCCGCGTCCAGGCTGATGACGATTTGCGGGGGCTCCAACCGCTCGGCGCTGGAGCTGCCCGGCAGACGGCTGTCGAGGCCGCTGGCGGGGATCATGTTGAGCGTGACCATGATGAAGAACACCAGCAGAAAGAACATGATGTCGATCATGGGCACGATCTCGATGCGGGCCTTGCGGCGCGGCTGGAGATAGCGCATCAGTGCGCTCCAGCGTCGTCGGTCGGCGCGGCCGGGCACGGCGTTTCCGGCTGTCCGAAGCGGTTGACCAGCATCACCTTGAGCGTTTCGAGCTGATGGAGCGCGAGCCGAACCCGCTCATTGAGTCCGTTGAAAAACACCAGCCCGATGACGGCGATCAGCAGCCCGGCGGCGGTCGCCACCAGTGCCTCGGCCACCCCGCCGGTGACCGCGTGGGGCGATGCGCCCGGTTCGGCCAGGACGTGAAAGGCATGGAACATCCCGATGATGGTCCCAAGCAGACCGAGCAAGGGGTCAGGGTGACGGTGGTATCCAGCACCCAGAGCCGCCGGTCGAGCAGCGGAACATGGCGCAGGATCACCTCGTCGAGCCGGCGGCCCAGCACCCCTTCGGTCGATGGCGGCAGGGCCAGTGTGGTCTCCAGCAGGACGCCGTGCAGATGCCGGGCCTGGGTCTCTCGGACCCATGCGAGCCCGGAGCGATCCCCGGTCGCGACCGGGACCAGGGCGTGGGTCAGCGTCTCGCCGTGGCGGGTGATACTGCGCAGCACCCAGGATCGCTCGGCGATGACCGTCAGTGTCACCGTCAGGAGCGCCACCATCAGATAGAGGACGCCGCCTGACTGATCGGCCAGTTGCAGCCAATAGGTAAGAGTCATTCGCGTCTCCTCAGTCGCCCAGCGACCTGACCTCGACCGCGTTCAGCCAGCGCACATGGCGCGGGCCGGTGCGGCTGTCGGTGGTCGAGATGAGCGCGATGCGGCCCTCGGTGTCGTCGAGCGGCCGGCCGTCCTTGCTGAAATAGACGATGACCTGAGCGCCCACGGTGGAGTTGAACAGCTCGGCCCAGGAGAAGACGGCGAGATAGCCGTCGGTCGCGTGGGCGATGATCGCCATCTTGCGAAAGTGCTTGGGCGTGAGCCCCTTGAGCTGCGCGTCGAGGAGGAGGTCGCGTAGTAGCACGCCGCGCAGGTTCTCGCGCTTGCCCAGGTTGGCGCCGAACTCGCAGATCATCTCGACCTCGGCGATGCGGTGCGGGGGAAAGCGCTCCAGGTCGGCGACGCTGAGCGTCTTGGGATGGACGACGGCGCCGGTGATGGAAAGGCTCTCGGAGACGGCGGAGCGTTTTGGGGCTAGCAGGGCCTGGAGGGAACTCGGCGGTGCGGACGCCTTGGCCGGCGCGGAGGCTTGGGTCTCGACCGGGCACGCCTTCGGGGGCGGCGCGTCCTCCCGGCTCAGTGCGGCCAGGGAGAGACCCACCAGGGCGATCACGAAGAGAGGTTGTTTCAAAAGTGACATCATCGGTTGCTCGTGGAAGATGGATCGGGGGCCGGACTCAGAATTCATAACGGGCGTTCAGCATCCAGGTGCGGCCGGCCGCCGGGTAGCCGTCGGCCAGCGCGTCGTCGGCATTGGCCGAGGCGGTGCGCTCCTGGCCGTCGCCGACGCCGAGACTGACATCGCCCTCAAGCGCCCTGGTCGGCTTGCGCGAGATGAGATTGATCGCCCCGCCCAAGGCGTTGGGGCCATCGGCGACCGAGCTGAGGCCCTTGACGTCGATGAAGAGCGGTCCCTGACGCGAATCGAAGCCGCTCACGAAAACGGTCTTCTCGTTGCGCGAATTGGCCGAGACGGTCACGCCGGAGGCGACCTGATCCGTGCCCATCGCCCCCAGGTCGGGCGCGCTGGCGGTCACGTTGATGGTTCCCAGCTCATAGACCGGGGGGTTGGATTCGGCTTGCGCGCCCAGGGACAGGCCCAGGAGGGTCAGTGCGATTGTCAGGTCGAGTCGTTGCTGGTGATGCAAGGTCGGTGTCTCTCTACAGCCTTGGTTGAGTGAAGCGGATGGATCGTCCAGCCGCGCGCTATACTTTTTTTCGCATAACGCATCGCGAACCCAGACCGGGGCGCCGATCCGCGACCTGGATGGCTAAAGCAGATTCGATGCCATCGATGAATCGCCTTCCGACGTGCGATTAACTCCCTGTTTCTTCAGTCAATCCCGATCGAGATCAGGGAGGGCGGACAGACCATGGGGGTGGGATTGGCGCGAAGATCACAGGGCGCTATTATCTTTTGTATATAACGTAACAAGCGGAAAGTTGCCTCCGCGCGCCGATCCGTGAGACCAGGGGAGCGCGGCCAACTCGGAGTCAGCCGAGGGTGGCGAGGATGACGCTGGATGCCTTGAAGACGGCGCAGACCGCCCCGCCGACCTCCAGTCCCAGGCTAGCGGCGCTGTCGCGGGTGACCAGGGCGGTGACGGTCCGCCCGCCGGGGATGGACAGGGTGACGTCCGCGTTGACCGCGCCCTCGTGGATGCGCTTGATGGCGCCCCACAGATGGTTGCGCGCGGAGGTGCGCAGCTCCGGCTCGGTCGAGAGCAGCACGGAGGACGCCTTGATGAAGGCATGGACCTCACGGCCGACCGCGAGGGCCAGATTCTCCGCGCTCTCGCGGGTGATGAGGGCGGTCAGTTCCAGACCCTCGTCGACCCGCAGCCGCACCTCGGTGCTCACCTGGCTGTGGCTCAGGCCGGAGACGGTGGCGATGAACTGGTTGCGGGTGCTGGTCTTCATGGCCATGCGGCGCAGCAGGACGCGGCAGTGCTGGAGATCGGCCGCGTCGCTCAGATCCGCGTCCCGCGACAGACGCTCCATCGCCCCCTGATACTCCTGCTCGACGGCGCGAAACATGGCGATGAGCCGGGTGCCGTAGGCCGTCAGGTGCGTCCCGCCGCCGTGACGCCCGCCCACCGAACTCTCCACCAGCGGCGTCTCGGCGAGGTTGTTCATGGCATCGACGGCATCCCAGGCGGCCTTGTAGGACATGGGGACCGCCTTGGCCGCGCGGGAGATGGAGCCATGCTGGGCGATGGCCTCCAGCAGTCGAATCCGGGTGTCGCCGAGAAAGCTGCCCAGCGCGGTGTCGATCGACAGACGGCTGAGCAGCTTGGGTGGTTCGGTACGATCAGGTGGCATGAGAGACGTTATATGAAAAACAATATAACGTCGATTATAGCCAGATCGCTTGGAGACGAGCCACTCTCCCGTGCGCTATGGTGGTCAATACCAACCGCTTTGCTCTAGATTGCGCGCCTCGTCTCCGATCGATGGAGACGGATTCCCACGTTAATCAAAGCAAGTCATGAGGTCCGACATGAATATCAGCGCACGCAACATCTTTCGTGGTCAGGTCGAGGCGGTGAAGGCCGGGGCCGTTAACAGCGAAGTGGATCTGCGGCTGTCCGGCGGGGAAAAGCTGGTCGCCATGGTGACCAACGAGAGCGCGCAGTCGCTGGGTCTGGCGGCGGGCAAGGAGGTCGTCGCGCTGGTCAAGGCGTCCTCGGTCCTGGTCATGACCGATGATTCGGGCATCCGCCTGAGCGCGCGCAACTGTCTCGCGGGGACGGTCAAGGCGGTGACCTCCGGCCCAGTGAGCGCCGAGATCACCATCGCGCTGACCGGCGGGACCGAGGTCCACGCCAGCATCACCCACAACGCCGAGGTCGATTTGGGTCTCAAGCAAGGCAGCGCGGCCACGGCCGTCTTCAAGGCATCAGCGGTCATCTTGGGCGTTCCAGCCTAAAGCCATCCCGGTCCGCACCAGACCGGCGTCATCGCTCGGCGAGCGCCGGTCCCCTCCCCCTCAATCCATCAAGGCAACCGCCTTCACCTGCGCGTAAACGCTCTGACCCTCATGCAGCCGCAGGCGGTCGCGCGAGTGGCGGGTGATGCGCGCGAGCAGCGGTGTCTTCTCCCCCGCGCCGGTGCAGAGCTTGACCAGCACCTGCGCCTGCTCGATCTCGCGCAGTTCCAGGATGCGCGCGGGCAGGATGTTGAGGATGCTGGACACCCCAGGCTCCTCCAGCGCGAGACTGACATCGCGCGCATGAATCCGTACCCGCACCAATTCATGGAGGCCGCGCTGCAAGCGCTGCACGGTCAGGGTGCCGCCCGGGATCTCGATCCGCGTCAGGGCGTAGTCGTCGTCATGACTCAGGACGACCCCTTCGATGATGGCGCTGGCCTCCTGGTCCTGGGCGAGCGACAGATCCAGCCGGCTGAACAGCTCGGTCACCGAGCCCTGTGCACGCACCCGGCCCTGCTCCAGCAGGACCACCGTATCGGCCAGGCGCGCCACCTCGTCGGGCGCGTGGCTGACATAGAGCACCGGGATGTCGAGCGCGTCGTGCAGCCGTTCCAGATAGGGCAGGATCTCCTGCTTGCGCTTGAGATCGAGCGCGGCGAGCGGCTCGTCCATCAGCAATAGCCGCGGATGCAGCGCCAGGGCGCGGGCGATCGCCACGCGCTGCCGCTCCCCGCCCGAGAGCTGGTGCGGGCGGCGGTCGAGCAGGTGGGCGATGCCGAGCAGCTTGACCGCCTGGTCCAGCGCCTGCCGGTCCATGGCGTGGCCGACGCGCTTCATGCCGTAGGCCAGATTGCCGCGCGCGCTCAGATGCGGGAAGAGGCTGGCCTCCTGAAAGACATAGCCGAGCGGGCGCTTGTGGGTCGGCAGGAAGGTTCGGCCGTCCTGCCAGACCTCGCCGTTGACGCTCAGAGAGCCGTCCGGCACGCGCATCAGCCCGGCGACCAGACGCAGCAGGCTGGTCTTGCCGGAGCCGGAGTGACCGAAGAGCGCGGTGACGCCCCGGCCGGGCAGCGCCAGATCCACGTCGAGCGAGAACTCCGGGTAGTCGAGATGGAAACGGGCCTGGATCTGGTCGATGGACATGGCGGCGGTCAGAACTTGCGTTGGTTGGGGTTGAGGGTATAGAGCGCGAGCAGCACCAGGAAGGAGAAGATCACCATGCTCGCGGCTAGCCAGTGCGCCTGGCCGTATTCCATCGCCTCGACATAGTCATAGATCTGCACCGAGACCACGCGGGTTGCGCCGGGGATGTTGCCGCCGATCATGAGCACGACGCCGAACTCGCCGACGGTGTGGGCGAAACCCAGGATGGCGGCGGTGAAAAAGCCCGGTTTGGCCAGCGGCAGCACCACGCTGAAGAAGCGGTCCCAGGGACCGGCGCGCAGGGTGGCGGCGACCTCCAGCGGACGCTCCCCCAGGGCCTCGATGGCGTTCTGGATCGGCTGCACCACGAAGGGCATGGAATAGAAGACCGAGGCGACCACCAGCCCCCAGAAGGTGAAGGGCAGCAGTCCGATGCCAAGCGACTGGGTGAACTGGCCGACGGGTCCGTTCGGACCCATCGCGAGCAGCAGGTAGAAGCCCAGCACCGTCGGCGGCAGCACCAGCGGCAAGGCGACCACGGCGCCGACCGGCCCCTTCCAGCGCGAGTGGGTGCGCGCCAGCCACCAGGCGATGGGGGTGCCAATCAGCAGCAGCAGCACCGTGACCAGACTGGCCAGGCGCAGGGTTAGCCAGATGGCCTGGAGGTCGGCGTCGGAGAAGCCCATGGCGCGCCTCCCTAGGGGATTTGGTAGCCGAAGGAGCGGATGATGTCTTTCGCCTTATCACCCTTCAGGTACTCCATGAACGCCGCGGCAGCGGCTTTGCCCTCGCCGTTCTTGAGGATCACGGCATCCTGACGGATCGGATCATGCATCCCGGCGGGCACGACCCAGGCCGAGCCTTCGCCAATCTTCCCATCCTTCGTGACCTGCGACAGCGCGACGAAGCCGAGTTCCGCGTTGCCGGTGCTGACGAACTGATAGGTCTGGGCGATGTTCTCCCCCTGAACCAGCTTGGGCATCATCATCTGATCGACGGCGAGCCCCTTGAGAACCGCCATGGCGGCGGCGCCATAGGGCGCGGTCTTGGGATTGGCGATGGCGAGCTTACGGAACTTGTTGCGCCCCAGCACCTTGGCGCCATCCTCTATCAAGGCTGGATCCGCGCTCCAGAGCACCAGGGTGCCGATGGCGTAGGTGAAACCTGTTCCCGACTGGGTCAGACCCTCGGCCTCCAGCTTGGCGGGTGTCTCCGCGTCCGCGGACAGCAAGACCTCGAAGGGGGCGCCGTTCTTGATCTGCGCGTAGAACTTGCCCGAGGAGCCAAAGGAGGCATTCGCTGTATGGCCACTGTCCTTGGCGAATGCCTCGGCGATGAGCTTCATGGGGGCGGTGAAATTGGCCGCGACCGCGACCTGAACGGTCTCGGCGCGCGCGCTGGCGCTCACGACAGCCAGCGCCAGCAGGGCCAGGAGGATACGCGGGGTCTGCATGGTGGATCTCCAAAGGGATGAGAAGGGGGATGGATGGTCAAGCGCTGTATTTTCCGGGAAACAACGATGGGCACGACCAGCCCCGGACGGGCGTCCTCAGTCCTTGACGGCCAGAATGACGTGTGGGGCCTTGATCAGCGCGCAGGCGCGACCACCCTCGACGAACCCCAGGTCGGTGGCACTCTCGCAGGTGATCACGGCGGTGAGTCGCGTCCCGCCGTCGAGCGCCAGGACGACCTCGGTGTTGACCGCACCCTCGGTGATGCGCTCGATCGCCCCGCACAGACGGTTGCGCGCGGAGGTCTTGAGCCCGCCGTCCTCCGTCGCCAGGATGACGAAGGACGCCTTGATGAGCGCGAAGGCTTCCATGCCGACCGCCAGCCCCAGCGACTGGACGCTTTCATTGGTGATGATGGCGACCAATGGGGCACCGTTGATATCGAGCGTCACCTCGGCGTTGACCGCGCCGGGGGTGATCGCCGAAACGACGCCGCGCAGTTGGTTACGGGTACTGACCTTCATGATGGAGACTCCAGGGTAAGCGGTTGTGGTTGGCTGAATAGGGACGTCGGTTCAGCCGCTCATAAAATCGATCGAAGTCCTTGAGGCGACGACTGGCCGCATCGCCGGGAGGTCCATCACGTCGACTTCGGCATCGTCACCCTGAACGTCTTATTCGTTATATCACGGAATAATAACGTCTCACAATCAGAGGCCAAGGCGACCTCCGACGCCGGCTCGATCCCAATCGCCCGGCGCCGCTACTCGTGCGGCTGGATGCCGGGACGCTGGCCCGTCGCGGGTACCGGATCGGACTCGCGGGTACCCCTGCCCTGCTGGCTCGGCTCGACCCTATCCCCGATCGGACCGACACCTTACGCATGCAATCACTTGGGGATGCTCGCCAGCGCCGAGACCTTGAAGCGCTTCGACACCGACGGCACCCCGATCGTGATGGGCAAGGAGAAGTGGACCAAGCGCTGCGCCTCGCGCAAGAAGTATCAGACTCCCTATGGAGAGATCGAGCGCAACGTCTATCAAACCTCCAAAGGCGGTCGGATCTATTGTCCGCTGGAAGCGGCCTGGATCGGGCGTGCCACGCCGACGCTCGACGCGGCCGTGGCCACGGTGGCGATCAGCCTCGACGGGGCCATGCTGCCGATGCGGGAGAGCGGTTGGCGCGAAGCGATGGTCGGCCACGTCTCCTTGTATGCCCCCGACGGTGAGCGGCTGCACAGCCTCTACATCGCTGAAGCCCCGGAATACGGCAAGGCGACCTGCAAGGAGCGCCTGGAGCGGGAGATCGGGCGGGTCAAAGCCCAGTATCCCGAGGCGCTCCATCTGGGCATCGCCGACGGTGTACCGAGCCACTGGTCGTTTCTCGAAGCGCACACCAAGCGCCAACGGCTCGATTATTTCCATGCCGCCGAGTATCTCCCCAATCTCGCCATGGCCGCCTATCCGGGCAAGAGCGACCCGCCGAAACGGGACGCCTGGCGGCATGAGCGACAGCACCGCCTCAAGCCTGAGCCCGGAGCCGTCGACGCCCTCATCGCGGAGGCCGAGGACTTGATGCGCAAGACCTCGCTGAGCAAAACCGTCACAGCGAACCTCCGGGCGGCGCTGACCTATTTCACCAAATAGCGAGGCACCCAACGCAAGAAGCCGCGGACAGCGGAGTCGCTCAGCGGGCGGATGGCGCACGTCTCTTCCGTCTTGGCCAGTGCAGCCCATTGGGTGAAACCCGCAAGAAGCGAAAACCTCGGCCATACCACGGCTGGAGGCTGGAGGCTGATCGCTGGCGGCTGGAGGCTCTTTCTAGGTTCAGTGAAGCGGCAATAAGCCGGCTTCAAGCGCGAATCGGACGAGTCCGGCCAGGTTGTCGATCTCGAGCTTTTGCATGAGGCGGGCACGGTAGGTTTCGACCGTCTTGGCACTGATCCCAAGCGCCGTCCCAATCTCCTTGGTGCGCTTCCCTTCCGCCATCAGTCGCAGCACCGCAAGCTCGCGCTCGCTGAGCAGACTGGGGTCGCGGTTGACTGGGCCGTGCCGTTCCGGCGGGAACGAGGCCAAGGAGGGACTGACATAGGTGCCGCCGCGCAGCACGGTCTGGATGGCTTCGACCAGATCGGCGCTCGCCTCGTTCTTGAGTACATAGGCCAAGGCCCCGGCTTCGCGCATGCGTCGGAGATAATGCGCGTCGCTGTACATGGACAGGGCGACGATCCGCGTTCGCGGTGAGAACGCGCGGATGGCGCTGGCCGCATCGATGCCGCTCATCACTGGCATCGCCACGTCCATGACGACGACGTCCGGTCGCAGCTCGGTCGCGAGACGCACCGCCTCGGCACCCTGGCCGACCTGGGCCAGCACCTGCCAGTCCGCCTGCTGGCTCAACAAGAGGGCCAGGCCCTCCCGAACCAGCGCATGGTCGTCGCAGACAATCAGCGTCACCGTCATGCTGGGTATCCCGCGCGGTCGGTTTCGGTCGCCGCGCCCGTCATGCCCGAGAGCGCGCTCAGCGGCAGGCGCATCGCCGCCAGCGTGCCCGGATGCCTGTCCGTCAATTCGAGCGTGCCGCCGAGGAGCTCCAGCCGCTCGCGCACGCTGTAGAGCCCGTAGCCCGTGCGATCCCCAGCGGGAGCCGGGAGGACATCGCGCCCGACGCCACGGCCATTGTCCTCGATGAGGATGACGAGCTCCCCGCTGTCGACCCGCGCGCGAATGGCGCCCTGCGTCGCGCCGGAATGCTTGATGAGGTTGTACACCAGTTCGCGCGCGCATTGAAAGAGGATCGCGGACGCCTCCCATCCGGGCTCGGGGACGTTCGGGTCGATCGTGCCGCACAGCCGGATGCCCCAACGCGCCTGGGTGCTCGTGGCCAGCCAATCGAGCGCGGCGGCCAGCCCCTTCTGGTGCAGGATCGGCGGACTCAGCTCGAACTGCAGCGTACGCAGTTCCTCGATCGCCTCGCGCATCAGGTCCAGTCCGGCGTCAAGCTGCTGCCGCGATTCCTCGTCCGCCCCGTCGCGCTGAGCGCCGGAGGCGATCTGTAACTGGGCCAGCGCCAGCTTCTGCATCGGACTGTCGTGCAACTCGCCGGCCAGACGCCGCTTTTCCGTCGCCTCCAGCCGCGCCAGGTCCATCGCCAGGGCGCGCAGCTTGGCGTTGGCGCCATCCAGGGCCTCGACGTGCTGCCGCAACGCCTCCTCGCGCTCTTCGATCCGCTGGAGCATGGCCTCGAAGTCATGCACCAGGGTGGCCAACTCGTCCGTCGAGTCCAGCGCGGCGGCGCTGGGCGCGATCTCGCGTTGCCGGGAGATCTCCCGTGTCCGCGCCGTCAGGCGCAGGATGGGGCGGGCGATGCGCCCTTGCAGTCGCACCGCCACCACGAAGGTCACGCCAAGCGTCAAGAGGGCGAGGAGTCCCCCAAAGAGGACATAGAGCCAGAACTGACGGAGCAACTCATCGAGCCGCACATGCAGGACCAGTCGGCCGATGAGGCGGCCATCGAATAGAAGCGGTTGCACGATCTCGACCTCGGAGAGGGTCGATCCGGGGAGCCGACCCCTGGCGGACGCCGTCCATGGCTCGGCCCCCCGTGTCGTCTCCGGCTCGGGGCGCCAGTCGACGAATGTCTGTCCAGCCGCGTTCTCCAGAACGGCCTCCCGAATCTGATACTCGCGCGCGAGCGTCGCCAGATAGCGCTCCGCCGTCTCGGGACTATTGAACACCAGGGCCGATGTGCAGTTGTCTCCCACCACCGCCGCCAGCACCCGCAAGTCGCGCAGCAGGTGATCCCGGAACAGCTTGAGGTCCATGGCCGCCGAGAGGATCGTGGCCATGGAGAGGGTGAGGAGGGTCATCGACATCAGCGCGACCAAGAGGCGGGTGCGGATGGAGCGAAGGCGTCGGGGGATCATGGCACCAACCGCGCGACATCGTAGAGTTGCGAGGAGATCTGGAGCCCGCGACCAGCCAGCGCGGCGGGACTGATCTCGAAGCGCAGCCGCTGCCCCTCGCCGAGGATATCCGGCTTCAGGAAGAAATTGATGGCGACGCCGCGCCGCGCCAATCCCGGGCTGTCCCCGACCAGCAGGATCGGTCGACCGCTGACCGACCCGAGGATTCGCTCGAACTGGTCCTGGGCGATGGCGCCGATGAAGAGGATCTGGACATCATTGAGCACCCCGGATGAGCCGAGCACCGCCTGATCGATGACACGGATCGCGATCGGCCGATCCTCGGCCCGGCGCCCCTCGCGCGGCAACACCCGCAGGGCCTCGGCCATGATGGGATCGCCGATCACCGCGATGGTGAAGGGGGCATCGGTCGGCGGATCGGGCCAGTCGATGAAACGGGTGACATTGTAGAGATAGGCCACCTTGAGCGATTCAACCGACGGCGGCGCCGACCATACCAGCGCCGACAGGGCGAGCGGGAGCCAGAGCAGCGCCCCGCCCGGCCAACGTCGCCATGAAGGGCTCCACCGCGGGCTCGACATCGATACTCAGAAGGCGTAGCCGATGGTCGCGGTCAGGATCCGCCGGGGACCGATGAGGCCGCGGGCAAAATCGGTCAGCTCGCTGGCTGGATAACGGATCTCGGCATCGAGCAGATTGGAGACGTTGAGCGCGGTATAGACCCCTGGACCAGGCGGATCCCAGCGCAGGTTGAGACCCAGATTCCAATAGGCGGGCACGGGTTCGCCCAGACGCTCGACCACACCCTCGACCGGGCCGGCGACGAAGTCCCAGTCGGATTCCATGCTGTCGACATAGTGGGCGTACAGGGCGTAGGTGAAGTCGCCACGACGGTAGTCGGCCTTGAGCTTGGCCAGGAGCGGCGGCGAATAGCCTGGCTCCAGCTCGGAGCGCTGGTCCTCGGTCCCTTGCCAAGTGGCGCTCAGGCTCAGCGTCAGCTCCGGAAGCGGCCGTGCCTCGGCGCTCAGCTCCAGCCCGCGCGTCAGCCACAGGCCGGAGTTGTCGTAGCCGACCACATAGTCGCCGGTCTCCGGGTCGAATGTCTGAATGGTGCGCGCGATCTTGGAGGTCCGGTTCCGGAACAGGCTCGCGCTCAGCGTCCAGCGCGGGTCGGTCAGCGCATAGACCAGCTCAAGGGTCTCGATCCGCTCGGGATCGCTGGTGCGGACGGTGTCGACGTCCTGGGCGGCGTTGCCCCAGACGAGCTTGAGGACCTGACTGGCGGACAGACTCCAGAGTGCCGCGACCCGTCCGGTCAGTTGAGCGCGGTCGTCGACCGGCAGGTCGGTCTGGGTCCAGGTGTCGTCCAGATGATCGTACACCCTGAAACGGTAGCGCTCCGGCAGCCAGGTCAGCCGCGCGCCAGCGACCAGGCGGAGCCGCTGTCCGAGGTCATAGTCGATCTCGCCGAAGAGATCCTGCTGCCGCGGGGAGTCGATCTCACGGTCGGCGACCACGAAGGATCGCACCCTTGGCCGGTTTTCGAGCTGATCGAGCAAGCGCCAGCGATAACCGAGGAGCGCGCCAAGCCGCTCGTTCGGCTGCCAGTGCAGGTTCAGCTCCAGCTCCCAGCGGCGCGAGCGCTGGAGCTGGCTCCCATCGATGCCGTCGTAGAGGAAATCCAGCCGATAGGCGTCGTAGGTCTCCTGGCCGTGGATGCCGGTGAAGCGCAGACCCAGGGTGTCGCCGAAGCGGTGCTTGTAGCCGAGCGCGGTTTGCAGGGTTTCGAGACGCAGCCCACTGCCCTCGTCGAAGGCCGGCGTGAAGCCGTAGATCCCGTAGTCCAGTTGGCTGTACCTGAGATCGGTGCTCCAGCCGTGCCAGCCCGCGGACAGATCCAGGCTCCCGCGCCGCTGCCAGAGGTCGCCGTCCAGGTCGCGATGCATGTCAGGCGTCAGGGTCGCGAGCTGAGCGGAACTCATCATGTCCGCGTAGGCGCCGTCCAGTCCGTCGGTGCGCCAGCCGCCGGCGTTCATGACCAGGAAGCCATCCCGCGAGCGCCCTCCCAAACGCGCGAAGAGCTGTCCGCTGTCGCGGCTGCCGACGCTGGCCGAGACCCGCGCGCCGTCCGTGTCGAGCGCGTTGGTGACGATGTTGACGACGCCCTGGAAGGCGTTGTTGCCGTACATCACGGACATGGGGCCACGGATCACTTCGAGGCGGTCGATGGATTCGATGGGGATGTTCAGCCGCGCGATCTCGGGCACCGATAGCCCCTTCTGGCGCGAGGGATGTTGAGGGATGCCGTTGACCAGGAACTGCACGCCGCCGCCGACCGTCCCCCGGCTGCCGATGAAGCGGTCTTCCGCGTTGTCGAGGATGAAGAAGCCCGGCACGTTGCGCAGCGCGTCCTCCAGGGTGGCATAGCCGTAGCGGGCGATCTCCTCGCGGGTCACGACGCTGATGCTGGCGGGGATGTCCCGGATCTCGGCCTCGCGCTTGCCTGCGGCGACGACCTCCGTTTGCAGGAGATCAGCGAACGGAAGGTCCAGGAGGGTGTCGGCGCGCAAAGGGTCTGGAAGGGTCCAGGCGAGCAGGATCGGCGTCAGGGCGAAGGCACCGACAAGCGCCGCGCGACGGTGACGCCAAGAGCCAGGCATCAAACCCTGTCCGGAATGGAATCCGTCATACACATCAGGAACCCCCGTCAGGAATTTCCTGACAGGGAATTCCTGATTTCCAAGTCGTGTTTTGTCAGTATCATCAAAGAATAACGCGATATTCGTGTCCGTGCGCGCTCGCGGGCGAATCAATCGAGCCTGACGAGGAATGATGAAATGGAGAGTCGCATGAAGACGTTCGGCCTCTGGCTCCTGGTTCTTTCCACCTTTGTATCCTCGCTCCACGCGGACGATGGGATTCGCGAGCAGCCTGTGCATTTCAAGCCGGGTAGCGAAGGAACGACCGTCAAAGGGCATCTGACGGGCCGCGAAGACATCGACTATGTCCTCGGTGCCAAGCGCGGTCAGCGGATGACGGTGGTCCTGCACGCCGAACACCCACAGCTCTATTTCAACGTCCTGCCTCCGGGCCGCGAGGAGGCGATCTTCATCGGCAGTACCTCCGGGGATCGGTTCGAGGGCGATCTGCCGAGTAACGGCAACTACCGTATTCGCGTCTATCTGATGCGCGCCGCCGCCCGACGCGACGAATCCGCGAGCTATCGGCTCGACATCCGCATCGAGGGGGCAGTAGATACCGGTGAGCCCCGTCCCGGCGTTGATTTCGCCGATGGGCTCGCCGGTGGTCCGGACTACTGGGAGGTGACCGGCCTCGCCCGCAGGGACACCCTGAACATGCACGCCAGCGCCTCGCCCAACGACCGCGTGGTCGACGAGTTGGACGAGGGCGATGTGGTGCGCAACCTGGGCTGTAAGCTCGTCCAGGGCCACCGCTGGTGCCGGGTCGCGCGACCGGACGACAACCGCCCCAAGGGCTGGGTCGCCGGACGCTATCTGCGCGAGTCGTCCTATCAGCCCTGACTGAATTCAACCCAACCCTGCCATCCAACACCGAGGCCATCGCCATGCGTCCGACTCATCCCTTGCACCGTCCCTCGACCATCCTGCTGAGTCTAGCGCTCGCGGCGCCTGGCGCCGCGTTCGCCTACGGTAGCGAGGATGCGATCCGTGATTGCGAGAACCGCATCAGCGGCGAATACAACCTGACCGATCTGCGCGAGGCCCATGCGACTCAACTCGACGGAGAGAAGCACTTCAGCGTCAAGGGCAAGGCCAAGGTCGACGGCGATAAGTACCCCTGGGGCTGCGAGGTCAAGAACCGTCATGTGACCATGGCCGAGTACGACGGCCCCAGGCCCGAGAGCCTGAGCAGCGCCGAGAAGCTCGCGATCGGCGCGGCGGCGGCCGTGGCGATCGGAGTCGCCGCCAACGAGGCGGGCAAGGAGCGGGGCGATACCGAAGAGACCTACAGGAAGCCTGGCCAGCACGGGGGGCACGGCGGCTCCGGGGCCGCCGCGCTCCAGGATCTGGTGGGCGCCAAGGCGAGCAGCGGCGAGATGGAGATGGATAACCGTGGTTACGAATACGCGTCGGGCAGCAAGGGTGGCGGCAGCTCCTATACGAACTGGGTCAAGGGCTCGCATTGCGTCACGATCCGCACCGAGAACGGGCACTACCGCTCCATCGTCGATGTGACCATGCTGGATTGCGAGTAAGCGTGGTCCGCGAGAGCCCGACGCGGCGCGCCTTCTGGTACGACCAGCACGGCGCGCCTTCGCCATCGCCCCCTCGGGTCTCATGCCCTTGAAACGACTGACAGGATTTCCCGACGATGCCGCCGATCGATCGCCGTACCGCTCTCCTTCGACTCGCCGCCCTAGGGGCGGCGCCCTTCATCCTAGTGCACCGAGGCTCGCGCGCCGAGGTCGTCAAGGAGATCCATGCCCTCAAGCCCGGCGAGTTCACCTGGCATCCGGAGCGCTCGCCGCAAGGCTCCGTGGCCGTCGTCGTCTCGCTGCCCGAGCAGATGACGCACGTCTATCGCAACGGGGTGCGGATCGCCGTCTCCACCTGCTCGACCGGCAAGCCGGGCCACGAGACGCCGAACGGCGTCTTCGTCGTGCTGGAGAAGGACAAGGACCACCGCTCCTCCACCTACAACAACGCCCCCATGCCCAACATGAACCGGCTGACCTGGGACGGCATCGCGCTGCACGCCGGCAAGCTGCCCGGCTATCCGGCCTCGCACGGCTGCGTGCGTCTGCCGATGGGCTTCTCCGAGAAGCTCTGGAGCGTCACCCACGTCGGCACCCCGGTCATCATCGCCGGCAGCCATTCGGACCCCTGGGAGCTGACCCATCCGGGCCTGGTCCTCGCTGGCTACGCCGAGCACGAATTCGAGCGGGCCGTCGCGGGTCTGTCCGGCAAGCGCCATCCATCCGACTGGGACGCGGCAGCCGAGTATCCAGTGTCCACGGTCATCGCCTCCTCGGCGGATCGCAAGCTGGAGCTGATCGAGAACGGCGAGGTCGTCGCCGAGGGACGGCTCGCCGGCTCGGGTGGCAAGCTCGGCTCGCACGTCTTCGTCCTGAACGGGAGCCATGCCGGGGCCAAGGGTCTGTCCTGGCACGCCATCAGCCACCAGGAGACGGCGGGGGCGGATCTCGGAGCGGGACGTGGCTCGCCGGACGCCCTGATTACCCGGCTCACGGCCGACAGCGCCTTCCAAGGGGCCGTCGAGCGTAGCCTGCATCCCGGCCTGGTGCTGGTCGTCACGGACAACCCGCTGCACCCAGACCGGCGTTCCGGCAAGGACTTCGTCATCATGAGCAGCGCCTGATCGCTCTCGCCCACCAGCCGTCAACCCCGGTCACCGAACGAGAACCCCCACCGTGCCAGCGCCTCCGATCGTCGATGCTGGCGAGTCCCATCCAATCCCAAGTTGCCGACCGCGCCGGTTGCCGACCGCACCGAGCGCGGTTGATCCAAGGAGACGCACGATGAACAAGGTCCTTCCGCTCGCGCTGCTGGCCGCGGCCTCCCTGGCCGGCTGCGTCGACGCCGACTCGACCAGACCCATGGAGACCGCCGCCGTGACCGGCGGCGATTTCACGGGTGTTCCGGCACGCGCCTGCCGCGCGGCGATCGCCAAGCAGACGGGGCTCTCGACGTCGGATGTCGCGGTCTTCGACGTCGCCGAGTCGGAGGCTGGAAGCACCGTGGAGGCGACCGTGGCCACCGCCACCGCCCCCTGGCGCTGTCACACGAATCGGTCCGGACGGGTCAGCGACGTCATGTATACCGGTAGCGAAGGCGCGCTCTGACGCCATCCGGCCCTCTTGCTCAAGGCATCGCGCCTGGGAGATCTTCCGCATGAACCGACGCCATTTCCTCGCCACCGGCACCGCCGGTCTCGCGAGTCTGACCCTACCGACCTTTCTCCGCGCCCAGCCGCAAGCGACGGACCTGACCGCCCCCGCGCCGGCCAATCCCTTCCTCGACTGGTTCGGCATCGACGAGGCCGCGATCCGCCGCGTCATGACGGAGCTGACCGCCAGCGGGGCGGACTTCGCCGAACTCTATTTCCAGCACAAGCGCACCAACCTCATCCGGATGCAGGACGGGCTGGCCAGCCAGGCAACGAGCGACATCGCCCAAGGCGTGGGGCTGCGGGTGGTGGTCGGGGATCAGACCGGCTTCGCCTTCACCGAGGATCTGACGCCCGAGTCCATGCTTCAGGCCGCCCGTACCGCCGCGACCATCGCCAGCGGTGGGCGCGCGACCCTGCCGGCCCATTTCGATCCCAGGCGGCAGGGCGATCTCTATCCTGTCAAGCGGCCCTGGTCCGAGGTCGGGCTGGACGAGAAGCTGCCGCTGATCCAGAAGGTCGAGGCGATGCTGCGCGCCGCCGATCCCGCGATCGACAAGGTGACGGTGCAGTTGACCGACACCGACGAGCGGGTGCTGATCGCGACCCTCGACGGCCGACTGCTCACCGACCGCCGCCCAAGCGCGCTGCTCGGCCTGATGGTGACCGCCAAGCGCGGCGACCAGACCCAGAGCAATCAGGTTTCGCTCGGCGCGCGTGACGGGATCGGCTTCTACACCGATGCCCGCCTCAAGGAACAGGTTGACGAGGTGGTGGCGCGCACCCTGGTGCTGTTCGACGCCCGGCGCCCGCCGGCCGGCGAGATGCCGGTGGTGCTCGCCGCCGGGGCCAGCAGCGTGCTGCTGCACGAGGCGATCGGCCACGGCATGGAGGCCGACTTCAACCGCAACGGCACCAGCATCTATTCGGACATGATCGGCAAGCCGGTGGCCGCGCCCTTCGTCACCGTGGTCGATCAGGGCAACCTGCCGCACGAGCTGGGCACGCTGAACATGGACGACGAAGGCAACGCCACCGGTCGCGCTGTCCTCGTCGACAAGGGGATTCTCAAGTCCTATCTGCACGACAGCATCTCGGCCCGCCACTATGGGTTCCAAGAGCATGTCGGCTCCGGGCGGCGCGAGTCCTACCGCTTTCCGATCATGGCGCGCATGACGACCACCTTCATGGAGAACGGCCCGCACAGCCGCGACGAGATTGTCGCCTCCATCCAGCACGGCATCATCGCCGAGACCTTCACCGGCGGTCAGGTCGCCATCGGCCCCGGCGACTTCACCTTCTATGTCAAGAACGGCTGGCTGGTGGAGAACGGCAAGATCACCGCGCCGATCAAGGACGTGAACCTCATCGGCAACGGCCCGGAGGTGCTCAAGCGCATCACCATGGTGGCGGACGACTTCAAGCTCGACCCCGGCGGCTGGGTCTGCGGCAAGAACGGACAAAGCGTCCCGGTCTCGATCGGCATGCCCTCGGCCCTGGTCTCGCGCATGACGGTGGGAGGTGAAAATGCCTAATCACGACACGACAGCGACCGACACGCTGCTGAAGCTCGCCCAACAGGCGGTGGAGATGGCCCGCGCGGCAGGGGCCAATGACGCCTGGGCGACGGCCGTCCAGGACCGCGGCCTGAGCTATGCCTTTCGCGACGGCAAACCGGAGACCGTCTCGGACTCCACCAAACGGGGGCTAGAACTGAAGCTCTATGTCGACGGACGTTATGGCGTCTATTCGACCACCGACCTGCGCGAGGCGCGGCTGCGCGACTTCATTGCCGAGGCGGTGCCGCTCACCCGCCAGTTGCAGGCCGACCCACAGCGGCGCATCACCCCGCCGGCACTCTTTCCGACCGCCTCGGCCGATGGGTTGCAACTGGTCGATCCGCGGATCGCGGGGCTGACCCGCGAGCAACGTCTCGCCTGGTGCCGCGAGTTGGAGGCGGTCGTCCGTGGGGAGCCGACGCTGATCTCGACCATCAGCTCGGTCGAGGACGGTCAGAAGCTCGTCGCCGACGCCAGCTCCAACGGCTTCAGCGGTGCCTATGGCAAGACCAGCGTCGGCTTCTTCCAGCAGGTCTCCTTGCGGGACACCGGGCCAGGTGAACGTAAGGGCGGCAGCGAACGCCGCGCCGAGGGCGAAGACGGGGCCGCCTGTCTGCATCTGGACGATCTGCCGAGCACGGCACGCATCGGCGAGCAGACCCTGGCGCGGGCACGGGCGCGCCTGGGCAGCCGCCAGGGACCGACCATGAAGGGTACCCTGGTGGTCGAGCCACGGGCCGCGATGCGACTGGTCAGCGACCTGCTCGCCCCGGCCACGGCGGGCAACATCTCGCAGGGTCAATCCTTCTGGCCCAAGCTGATGGAGACCCAAGCCTTCAGCGACAAGCTCACCATCATCGACGATCCGCTGCGCCCGCGCGGCCTAGAGTCCCACCCCTATGATCGCGAAGGCATCGCCGCCCGTCCCCTAATCCTGATCGAGCGCGGCGTCCCCAAGACCGTCTACGCCGACACCTACTATGCGGCCAAGACCGGGCTGCCGGTCACGACCGGCGCCCCCTCGAACCAGATCGTCCAGCCCGGCGAGCGCGCGCTCGCGGAGATCATCCGCGCGGTCGGCGACGGCGTCCTGGTCACCGCCTGGGCCGGCGGCAACGCCGATCCGACCACTGGTGAATTCTCCCAGGGACTCAACGGGCACATCATCCGCGGCGGCGAGATCGCCGAGCCGGTGGTCGGCATGATCGTCACCGGCAACCTTAAGACGCTCTTCGCCAGCCTGGTGGAAGTGGGCAACGACCCCTTCCCCTATTTCGCGCTGCGGACGCCGACGCTGGTGTTCGAGAACGTGCAGTTCAGCGGGGCCTGAAAGGGCCTCAAGCGTCATCCCTCATCATTTGGAGAACACCCATGAAACCGATTCTTGCCATCGTCCTGCTCGCCGCCCTGCCGCTCGCCGCCCCCTTCTCTGCCCAGGCCCAGATCGACAAAGCCTCTCCCGCCGCCAAGCTGTGCGTGACGAAAATGGCGCAGGAGACCGGCGAGCCGAAATCCGAGGTAGCGATCTACGACATGAAAGTCTCGGAGGCCGCCACTGTGGTGTTCATGACCGTCGGCAGCGAATCCGGGGCCTGGAAGTGCTTCGTGACTCCGCAAGGCCGGTTCGACGGTTTGGAGCGCGTGGAAGACGAGTCGACCGCACCCGTGCGCGGCGGTGGCAAGACGTCCGGCGGCGTCCCATTTTTCAATGGCACCTGTCCCGGTGGCATTGAGGTGCATGCCGACAAGGGAGGGCCTGTGTATCTAAACGGCAAGGAGGCGAAGCTCAAGAAGGTCAATAAGGAGTATTACGAAGCCACGGGCGCGGGGATTACGCTCTCCATCGCCATCAACCCGGACGACTCGGTCACCCTCAGCTACACCGGCAAGCACGGTGCCAATGGGATCTGTCAGGTCTCCGACTGACGCCATTCGCCGCTCGGCGCGGTCGCCAGGCCGGTCGCGGCCAGGCGCCGTGCCTCGAAGACGGACGCGGCCGGCTTACGGCGTTCCGGAAATGATCCAGCAGGCTTTCAACGAGACCTTCAAGGAGCGGAACTAGAGCGCGATCCTCGCCGAAACCAGGCGCGAGGCGGTGGATCGAATTGCGGCGCGTGGTCGGCGCGCGTCCCGGTTGACCGAGACGGCGTCTGGTTCCGCCCGCGAGGACGCCCGCCCCTGATGCGCCACCCCGATCAGACCTGTCCCTTTGCTAGCGATGCGATCAGCGACCGCGATCGACCCAACCAAGCGCCTTCCAAATCCAGGCTTCAACAACAGAGGAGCGAGACAACCATGCATCAGACCAAGCACATCCACACCCCCGTCGCCGCACTGCTGACCCTGGCCCTCGCGGCGCCCGGTGGCGCACTGGCCTACGATCAATCCTCCGCGATCAGCGACTGTCAGTCGCAGATCTTCAATGACGCCCGCTATCACAACCCGCATGGGGCGAGCGCCACGGAGACCGGCCGTCACTCCTACAAGGTCAACGGCCTGGTCAAGGACCGTCAGAACAAGGACCATCGTTTCAACTGCCGCATCGAGAATCGTGAGGTGGTGAGCTGGAACGTCAGCCCCGAGGGCGGACATTCGGACTCCGACAGCAAGGCGGCCATGATCGGCGCCGGCATCATCGGACTGGCCGTCATCGCGGCCGCGGTCAGCCAGGACAAGGGGCACCAGGACAAGCGCGACGCCTATGATCGGGGCGAGGGCTACGCGCTCGACGACATGGACTACCTGAAAAAGGAATGCGCGCACGAACTGCGTTTCCATCTTGAGCGCGACTATGGCGATGTCAGCGATCTGCGGCTGAAGCATCCCTACCTGAGCGGCCGCACCCTGACCGGCAACGGTCGTGTCTCCTTCGAAGACAGCGATTCGCGCGACCTGTCTTTCACCTGCGACTTCGACCGCCGTGGCGGCATCCATGACGGGCGTTACACGCTCATCGGCCCCGGCTACGCCGACTGATCGCCAGCGCCCATCCCTTCTCACCCAACAGGAGACCTTGTATGCGCGTGCACGCCTTCGCCATCCTCCTCGCCAGCGCCGCGCTCAGCCTGCCGGCGTTTGCCGCCAGGCCGAGTTTCGACTGCGGCCAGGCCACCCACGAGGCTGAGCAGATGATCTGCAAGGACGCGGAATTGGCCCGGCTCGACCGCGAGCTGACCCATCTCTATGCCCAGGTGATGGATGACATCCCAGTGCGCGATCAGAAGGAACTCAAGGCCGAGCAGCGGGGTTGGGTCAAGGGCCGCAACGATTGCTGGAAATCCAGCGACCAGCGCGGCTGCATCGCCGACGCTTATCGGGACCGGATCGACGAACTGGAGGATCGCTGATCGCGTCCTGACCCGGCCGCACGCGCTTGACCCGTCGGGGCATCAGTCCCCGACCAGATCCTCGCCCTCGTCCTGGCGCCGACCGCGCCCGAGCCGACCGCGCCGGTCTTTGCCCTCATCGCGGCGGGCGGCGCCGACCCGAGTATCCCATCGCCCGCGAGCTGATCGCGGCGCGCGCCCGCGTGGGCCCAAGCCAGTCCGAGCTGACCGAACGCATGGGCACATCGCAATCCACCGTGGCCCGTCTGGAGAGTGGGCGCACCTTCCCCAGCCTCGCAGGGGGCGCTGTACGGGGTGTACGGCGCCATGCTCGAAGGTCAGGGCAAGGGCACCAGCGCCAGGCACTCCGCGAGCATGTTCCGGCACATCCCCGATTTTGTTCGCGGTCGAGGGGGCGAACGTGCTGCCGATAAAGCGGGGGGCCGCATGAATCATGGGGACAATACTAACGCTTGACGGAACTAACGCGCGTCGTTAGTGTCTTATCATGATCAAGACCTTCACCGACAAAGCCACCGCCGCCCTGTTCGCTGGAAAGCGGGTGAAGGCGTGGGGGCCGGATCTAAGCCGACAGTCCCAACGCAAGCTGGCGATGCTCAATCGCGCGGCGTCCCTGGATGATCTGAAGGTTCCGCCGGGGAATCGGCTGGAGTTGCTGGCGGGTAATCGGGAAGGCCAACACAGCATCCGCATCAATGACCAATGGCGGGTCTGTTTTGAATGGCGCGACGGGCACGCCTGGGGTGTCGAGATCGTTGACTATCACTGAGGGGCAAACAGCCATGAATATTGCCGTTGAATCCTTGCACGAATGTGACTTCTCCGACGTCGCCGATGGCGACCTGTCGCCCGTGCCACCGGGCGAGATCCTGGCCCATGAGTTTTTGGAGCCGCTAGCGATCACGCCCTACAGGCTCGCCAAGTCGATTGGAGTGCCCCAGCAACGGGTGGGCGAGATCCTGGCCGGCAGAAGGTCCATTACGGCGGATACCGGGCTGCGCCTGTCGCGGTTCTTCGGAATGAGTGATGGGTTTTGGATCGGGCTCCAGGCCGACTACGACATGGCAAAGGCACGGGCGAGCCTGGGCGATGCCTTGGGCCGGATCGCGCCTTTCAGCCAGCGCGCGGCATGAAATGGTGACGCGGGTCAATCTGGGG
>NZ_NRRG01000027.1 GCF_016583575.1 Thiocystis violacea | reverse complement strand
AGTCTTATAAGGTTCAAGTTCGTCAAAGATTGGCCGAAGGACTTCCCATTCTTCATCGGAAAGGTCGCTCGGATATCTCAAAGGCCATTTTTCCAGGTCTGAAGTCATCATAATCCGCGAATTAGAATCCGTATTTTGTATAGATTTGGCGGATTTTATGGTACCAGGCTATTTGAAATCAAGGGTTTAGTTTTTAGACATCCTCTGAGAAATCCCCCGGCTTTGCCGGGGTGACCGTAGAAGTTTGACATTTACGGGAGTCCATCGGGGACGCTCCCTAGCGTGAGCCGCCAAGCACACGTTTGAGGAGAGTCCCGATGGACGACTTTGACAGCCTAAGCCACTCCCGGTGGGAGTGTAAATACCATATTGTTTTCATTCCGAAGTGCCGCCGGAGGGTCCTATATGGACAGTTGCGGTCACATCTAGGAGAGGTGCTCCACAAGCTTGCGAGTCACAAGGAATGTCGGATTGAAGAAGGGCATTTGATGGCTGACCATGTTCACATGTTGATCTCGATTCCGCCGAAGTACGCCGTCTCCGAGGTCGTGGGCTACATCAAGGGTAAGAGTGCCATCCACTTGGCGCGGGTCTACGGCGAGCGGCAACGCAACTATCGTGGTCAGCATTTCTGGGCACGCGGCTATTGTGTCTCGACGGTGGGTCGCGATGAAGCCACGATCCGAGCGTACATTCAGCGCCAAGAGGTCGAGGATCAGCGACTAGAGCCGTTGAATCTGTGGCGCTAATTTGCCGCCTTTAGGCGGCCCAAAAACCGTGGGGCCGCGTTAGCGACCCCTTGCCGCTTCGAGCGGCTCACGAATTCAAGGCCCCCGGCTTTGCCGGGGGATTGTTACTGAGCTAGAAGCCACTTGGCTATCTGCGGAAGATCCGAAATCTTTGTTAATCCCAGAAGAAGCAACAGGCTGCCCATTCTTCAGGCAGCTATCTTTATATGCGTATAAATTATCACTATTCTCATAGCACCAAGCATCGCCAGCAGGATATCTACAAGGGCTATTATATTCTTGCGACAGACATATTGCGTTTAGTGTCTGACAAAAGATCACAGCCGAGAAAACAAAAGCTATCCTCATTACCTTCACTGGCTTTTCTCTCTTTTTTGCTATGGATCAGAAATGCAGTCAAATTCCAAGCGTTCCTTATTTCGCCTTATCTGTTGTCCGCGCCCTAGCCGTTCTGTTCTGCCATTCTCCTTGTTAACAGGTCAAATGTTACACCTTTAAGTGTACCTGCGGAAACGCTGTTAGAGACGGTCTGATGCGGGATTATGGACCGTTCGATGGGAACGGGAAAACGACCGGCACCTGCTTCGGCATGAGTCGAGCTGCGCACGGCTAACAAGAAGCGTTCTTATTTTTTCGCATTACAAAATTTGTTATTCTTCGAAATTCAAGCCATTTAAAATCAAGCAATTAGCTTAAAGCGAGTGAGGCGCGACATGCCGTTAGACCTACAAGTTAGTTGCAATGCAAACCGTGCGCCCAGTGGATACAAAGAGGGTTTTGTTGAGTGGGAGTAGAGGAGACGCTCGACGACGAACACTGGATGCGCCGCGCGCTCGAACTGGCGCGCCGCGCGGCCGAGGCAGGCGAGGTTCCGGTCGGGGCCGTGCTGGTGCGCGACGGCGAGGTCATCGGGGAAGGCTGGAACCGCCCGATCACCGAGCATGACGCCAGCGCCCACGCCGAGATCCAGGCGCTGCGCGAGGCTGGCCGGCGTGTCGGCAACTACCGCCTCCCCGGTTCCATTCTTTATGTGACCCTGGAGCCCTGTGTCATGTGCGCCGGGGCCATCATTCACGCCCGCGTGGGTCAGGTGATCTTCGGCACGTCCGATCCCAAGGCCGGCGCCTGCGGGAGCCTCTTCGATCTGCTGCCCTCGGACGGACGCTTCAATCACCGCACCGAGTCTCGCGGCGGGATCCTGGCCGTGGCCTGTGGAGAGATTCTGAGGGATTTCTTTCGCGCCCGCCGCTCATCGTCCGCGAAGAACGGTCGAGCCCCGGAGGTCATCGAAAAAATCTAGGCAAGAGGGATCCGGTCACACCGGAGTGTCGCGTGAGCGCTCGTGATACCCGGCGGGTCGCTCCCTCGCCGCCGGGACTCGCGCCATGGCGATAATCTGTTCAGCCCGGGTTCGTCCCGCTCGGGGTCGCCGCTACGCCTCGCGGGGCGCCCACAGGGCGCGCGCGGGCTTCGCACGGCCCTACGACGAATAATGCGCTTCTTGGCGATGATTCTGGTGGGTTTGGATACGGATCATGGCTTACGGGCTTTGAGCGTTGGCCGTGGACTGATTCGGCTCGGAACCAGGCTTGGGGAGCGTTCTCAGGACCGCCGCGACCTCGCGACTGAAATCGGCTAGGGCCAGACTCAAGGCGGCGAGTTGGGCCTCCGCGTCGCCGGGCGGCGAGAGTGGACGGCGGTAGGCGGTTTCATGCGCGCTCAGGACGCGGTCGAGTTCGGCGTCCAGCACGAACCAGCGAACCTTGAGCAGGGCGTGACCGTCGGCGGTGCCCTCGAAGGCCAGGATGTCGGCGGCGATACGGAAATCGAGCGGATAACGGATCTCGCTCGGGAAGATGAGGATGCGGCTGGTGCCGAGCAGCAGGGCTAGGTTTTCGCTCCAGACCCGGAGGAAATCATCCTGGAGCGTCCCGCCCCAGCGCTGGTATTCATCCATCGCGAGCCGATTGGCCGAGGCGCGCGAGACGATCTGCGGCCGGTCCAGGAAGACCGGAAAGGTCACGGGGCCAAGCCCAAGACTGAAATCGCCCTTCCCCACGACAGCGCCGGCCTCTGGCTGGGATAGTGGAGCCAGGGTATGGAAGCTCGACGGTGGCGTGCTCGCGCAGCCGGCGAACAGGAGGGCCAGCAGGCCCGCCGCGAGAATCCTTCCGGTCACCGATCTCATCGTCCCCTCCCCTTGCCCTGGATCAGCGCCTCCGGATGGCGTTCGAGATAATCCGCCATCAGCCGAATCGAGCGCGCCGCGCCCGAGACCTCCTGGAACATCCGCTGCATCTCGACATAGACGGGCGAGCGGTCCGAAATCATCGACTTCGCGTTCTTGAGGGTGGCGGAACTCTCCCGCAAGGTATTGGCCAGTTCGGGGGCGATCTCCTGGTTCAGCCGCTCGGCCGTTCCGCGCGCCTGAGCGAGCGTGCCCTCGAGTTCGACGATCGCCTGCTTGAGCACGGTCGAGTTCACCAGCGCGTTGGCGCCCGCGGCGGTCGCGCTCAGATCCCGACCGATCTGATCCAGTGGAATGGCGTCGACCTTGTCCAGCACGTTGGTGACCTTGGTCGTCAGCTCCTGCAGGGATCCAGGGAGGGTGGGGATTACCTCGTGATCGCCGTATCGAACGACCAGCTCCGGTTTGGCGTCCCGATAGAAATCCAGGTCCACGTAGAGCGAGCCGGTCAGGAGACTGTCGAACTTGAGCTGCCCGCGCAGCCCGCTCTCGACCAACCTGCGCACCAGATCGCGGTCGTCCGGCCTGGGTGTGGCGCCGCGAACAGCGACGCGATCGGGCTCGATCTCGATCAGCACGGGGATCTGGAACTCCAGGTCATCGGCGTCGAGTTGCAGTTGGATATCCAGGACTCGCCCGATACCGATTCCCTTCAGGAGTACGGGCGAACCGATCGCGAGTCCCCGCACGGAACCCTTGAAGAAGAGCAGATACCGCTCCTTGCGCGAATAGATCTTGGCATAGGCGGTCTCGCGCGTCGCATAGAGCGGAAAGTCGGCGGATTCGACCGCAGAGGTAGGATCCGAGTCGATGGTCTCCGGGGTATCGAAGGAGACGCCACCGATCAGAACCGCCAGGAGCGACTGGGTGTCGACCTTGATCCCGGAGCCCGAGACCGAGAAGTCGATGCCGCTGGCGTTCCAGAAGCGGGTGTTGGCGCTGACCAGGGTATCGTGCGGGCTCTGAATGAAGATCTCGATGCTGACCGCCTGACCGTCCTGATCGAGCGCGTAGCCGACCACCTGCCCCACCTGGATCTGACGGTAGTAGACCGGCGAGCCAATGTTCAGCGAGCCCAGGGTCGGCGAGCGCAGAAGAAATCTTTTGCCGTCCTCGGAGGTCGTGATGATGGGCGGATCCTCCAGGCCCTTGAAGTCGCGTTTGGCGCGTCCCTCGGTGCCTGGATCCAGGGCGATGTAGGCACCGGAAAAGAGCGTGTCCAGACCGGAGACGCCGCTCGCGGTCACCCGCGGCCGCTCCACCCAGAAGCGTGTGTTCTCGGTCAGGAAGGCGCCGAAGGCGTGCTTCATCTCGGCGGTGACGAGCACACTCTTGAGATCCCGGCTGACGTCGATGGCGCTGACCTGGCCCACGTCCACGTCCTTGAACTTGACCTTGGTCTGGCCCGCCACGAGTCCGGAAGCGGTCTTGAATTCAATGGTGACGGTCGGCCCGCGTTCATTCAGTGTCTTGACCGCCAGCCAGACGCCGATCGCCACCGCCAGAAGGGGAATGAGCCAAACCAGCGAAAAGCGGTCACGGGTCCGAACGACCGCCAGGGGGATGGACTCGGAAGCCTGGTCCGCCGGGTCTAGCGGCGACCGTCCCGGATCGCTCTCGGTCTCTGTCATGCTCCCCCTCCCGCTCCAGAACGTCCCAGATCAACCTGGGATCGAACGACATGGCCGCGAACATCGTGAGGACGACGACCGCGCAAAAGAAAATGGCGCCAGACTCCACCTGGACATTCGCCAGGTTGCCGAGTCGCACCAGCGCGACCAGGATGGTGACGACATAGATGTCCACCATCGACCAGCGGCCGATCGCCTCCGTGACACGATACAGGCGTGTCCGCTCCCGAGGGCTCCAAGCCCATCGGAAATGCACCGAGAGCAGCAGGAAGACCAGGATCAGCAGCTTCAGGATTGGCACCAGGATACTGGCGATGAAGACGATGAGCGCCAACGGCCACATGCCCTGGGACAGCAGGTAGACGACGCCGCTCTGGATGGTATCCGATTGGACGTAACCGAGCGAGGTCGAGGTCATGATCGGCAGCAGATTGGCCGGAATATAGAAGACGAAGGCCGCCAGGATCAGCGCCCAGGTTCGCTGCAAACTGTAGGGCTTGCGCCGATGCAGGACATCCGTGCAACGCGGACAGCGCGGATGCCGCCCGTCCAGGTTGGCGGACGCGCGCGGGATCACCAGTTCACAGACATCGCACGCCAGGTGATCATCCCCTGGCCGTATCGCGCGCACGGGATCGCTCCGTAACGGCACACGCGACCAGATCAGGTCCGGATCCAGGGCCGCCTGAGCCGCCGCCAGTACCAGAATGAGCGCGCCGAAGGCGAACAGCGAGGCCCCTGGAACGATGGTCGCCCGCTCCGAGAGCTTGACCACCGAGACCAGGATCCCGAGCATGAAGACGTCCATCATGCCCCAGGGGGCCAGTGTCCGGACCAGGCGGAACAGACGTGGCAGCCAAGGCGGCAGGCGATCGAGCGCGAGCGGGATCAGCACCACCAGGAGCAGGGTCAGTTGAAGGCCGGGCGCGAGCACGCTGGTGAAGAACACCACGGCGGCGATGAGCCCATAACCCGCGGACTGAAGCTCCATGACGCCGCTCAAGAGCGTCGTCTGGGTGAGGTTCCCCTGCATCTCGAACGACAGAAAGGGGAAACCGTTGGCCAGGATGAAGAGCACGATCCCGGCGACGGTCAGCGCCAGGGTTCGATTCAGACTATCCGGCCGGTCGCGATGCAGCAGGCTACCGCAGCGCACGCACCGGATCGAGCCGCCCGGCGGCGGCGGCCGGTTGCGCTGCAAGAGGCCGCATTCGAGGCATTCGGTCAGACGGTCGTAAGGCATTCCACTGGACTCCGATGGGTTCCGCTTCCGAACCGCTGGGATCGCCTCACTATACATCCCGTCGAACGCCATCGCGGTCGGGCTCGGCGACCCAAGCGCTGGTAGAATATTCCCTCGATTCGCCTCTCGCGTTCCTTACTCAAGACTCAAGTGATCCGCTCATGACCGCTGCCTCCCTGGCCTTCAACCCCTGGCTCAACGCACTCGCACCCTTTCGGCTCGCGCTCGAGGGACGCGCGGGCTGGGAATTCGCCGCCATGCTCGCGGCCCAGCCGCTGCTCGCCCAGGTTCCGCGCGGCGATGGGCATCCGGTGCTGGTCCTGCCGCGCTTCCTCGGCTGCGATCTTTCGACCCAACCGCTGCGCGATTATCTGACTGGAATCGGTCACCCGGCCCACGCCTGGGATCTCGGCGTCAATCTGGGACCGCGCGACGGGGTCATGGCCGCCTGTCTGTCCCGCCTGGACGAGTTGCGCGCCAGACACGGCCGCAAGGTCAGTCTGATCGGCTGGAGTCTGGGTGGACTCTTCGCGCGCGAGCTGGCCAAGGAGGCGCCCGATCAGGTGCGGATGGTCATCACGCTCGGCACGCCCTTCGCCGGCGACGCGAGCCCGTCCGAGGTCTGGCGGCTCTACGAGGGGGTGACCGGAGACCACATGGGTCTATCCAGGCGCCACGGTTCGCTGGAGCAGTCGCCGCCGGTGCCGACGACCTCCATCTTCAGCCGCAGCGACGGCATCGTCGCCTGGCCCGGCAGTCTGGAGCACGAAGGCCCCCAATGCGAGAACATCGAGGTGGAATCCAGCCATCTCGGGCTCGCCGTCAATCCGCTCTCGCTCTATGCGATCGCCGACCGGCTCGCCCAACCCGAGAACGACTGGCGGCCCTTCGAGCGCCAGGGGCTGCGGGCCTGGTTCTACCCGGACCCACGACGCCCCGGTTGGTTCTGAGCACCCGCGTTCGGTCGACGCCATGTGTGGTCGCTTTGCCCAGTTCAGACCCGGCCCGGAGCTTGAAGCCTGGTTCGAGACGACGCCCGAGGAGCATCCGCTCCCCTCGCGTTACAACATCGCGCCTGGAAGCGCGATCCGCGCCGCGCGCCTGGACGGCGATGGCCGTCGCCTCCTGAGCGCGCTGCGCTGGGGTCTGATTCCGAGTTGGGCCCGGGACCGGAATCTCGGTTATCGGACCATCAATGCCCGCGCCGAGACCGTCGCCGACAAGCCGACCTTCCGTGCCGCCTTCCGGCACCGTCGCTGCCTGATTCCAGCCGACGGCTTCTATGAATGGCAGGCGACGGACACCGGCAAACAGCCCTACTACATCCGGCGCAAGGACGACCAGCCACTGGCCCTCGCCGGTCTCTGGGAGGAATGGACCGATCGCGCGTCCGGCGAGACCATCCACAGCGGCACCATCATCGTGACCGACGCCAACGCGCTGATGCGACCGATCCACGACCGCATGCCCGTGATCCTCGCCCCCGAGGATCACGCCTTCTGGCTCGATCCCGGCACCGCCTCGCGGCCAGCCCTGCGGGCGCTCCTGCGGCCCTGCGATCCCGATGCCCTGATCGCCTACCCGGTCAGCCGCCGCGTCAACAAAGCGACGGAGGACGACCCGAGCCTGATCGAGCCGCTCTGACGCCCCAGCCTCACCCCCTCTCGGCTCACGGACGCTTCCGCCTTGACCACCTTCGTCATCCTCGTCTTCCTGCTGGTCTATCTGGGGCTGTTCCTGGGCGGACTGCCGTTCCTGCGACTGGACCGCACCGGGGTGGTCCTGCTCGGGGCGATCGCCCTGGTGGCGACCGAGGTCGTCCCCATGGATCAAGTCTGGCGGGCGGTTCACCTGCCCACGCTGATCCTGTTGTTCGCCTTCATGGTGATCTCGGCGCAACTGCGCCTGAGCGGATTCTATGACTGGGTGGTCGAGCGGCTGGATCGGCTCGCCCTGTCCCCCGCCGCCCTGCTGGGGGCCGTGATCGCGGCGGCCGCTGGCCTGTCGGCGGTCTTCAGCAACGACATCGTCTGTCTGGCCATGGCGCCGGTACTGGCCGAGACCGCCCGCGCCCGCCGGCTCGATCCCGTACCCTATCTGCTCGCCCTCGCCTGCGCGGCCAATCTCGGATCGGCGGCGACCCTGATCGGCAATCCGCAGAACATGCTGATCGGCGAGACGCTCCACCTGGCGTTCGATGACTATCTCCTGATGGCCGCCACCCCGGTCGGACTCGGACTGGTCGCGACCTGGCTGATCATCCTCGGACTCACCCATCGACGCTGGCACCGGCCCGAAGCGCCAGCCGCCTCGAACCTCCAACGGCGCCTCGAGGATCGGACGCCGACCTTCAGCCGCTGGCAGACGTTCAAGGGGCTCGGTGTCGCCGGACTGCTGTTCGCCGCCTTCCTTTTCGTCCCCTGGCCGCGCGACCTCATGGCCCTGATCGGCGCCGGACTGCTGCTCACCAGCCGCCGACTGCACTCGCATCGGATGCTGGGGCTGATCGACTACCAACTGCTGGTGCTCTTCATCGGACTCTTCATCGTCAATCACGCCCTGCAAGAGACCGGACTGCCGGCGCGGGCGATGGCCTCGCTGGCCACCCACGGGTTCGATCTCCAGAGCCCCGCCCCGCTCTTCGCCGCCAGCGCCCTGCTCAGCAATCTGGTCTCGAACGTCCCCGCCGTGATGCTGTTGCTGCCGGCCGCCACCGAACCTCTCGACGGACCCGTCCTCGCCCTCGCGAGCACCCTGGCCGGCAATCCGTTCATCGTCAGCAGCATCGCCAACATCATCGTCGTCCAGGCCGCCGCCCGGCACGGCATCCAGATCGACTGGCGCACCCACGCACGGGTCGGAATCCCGGTCACCCTGACCAGCCTCGCCATCGCGGCGCTGACCTTGTGGATGGGGGTGGGAGTCAGCGTCTGCGGTTGATGACGACGGACGGAGCCAGGCAGGCGTGGGGCACGGGGAGACGCGCGATGAGGTTCGGGGATCGACAATTCACGTACCGAGGGACGGAGCCCAGGCCCCGTCCGGCTCGGCGGCTCATCCGCCCACTTCGAGCCCGGCGATCAGTAACGCTCGAAGTAGTCCAAGGAGCCGTCACTCCAAGGCCCCATGCGGCCAGGGTCCATCCGCTCGGCATGGCCGCTGGAATACGCCGCCATGGACATGGATGATCCGGTCCCCATTGCATCGCTCTCGAGGGCGGAGAATTCCGACCGCTCCATCGTACCGCCAATATCGGGCACCTCCTGGAAGAAGGTGTTCGACGACCAGCCATCCCAGGATGATCCGGTCCCCGCCATCCGACTCTCGCGGTCGGAGAACTCCGAGCGTTCCATCGTATCGCCGATATAGGGCGTCTCATGGTTGAAGAAAGGGTCCGACGACCAGCCCACCCAGGCGCCGACCCGGTCATGGGTGGATCCTCCAGCGTAGGCATCCGTGCCGTGGGATGCCCCTGGAATCGTTTGCAACAGACCAACCGCGATCAGGCTCAGCGCGACATTGCCTTTGATCTTCATCTCGATACCTCACTCAGGTGAGAGTGTGACTCAGGCTCGACCCTCGGCAACCGAGACCGTCTCCTCCAGGGACAGCTTCCTTCCGCGCAGGGTCGCCGATCGCTAAATTCGAGAAGCGTCCGAAGCCGCGAGTTCCGCTCGAAAAACCGCATGAATTTGGTCACAATCGCACGGCGGTCAAAGCCTTATCGCCGCGAGACATTAGGCGATTTCCGGGAAAATCGGTGGTGTCCCTCATTTTCCTTGATGATCTAGCTGGGCGATGAGGTGCTGGCGTACCCTTGGCCTGCTCGTTTTGCACGCAAGCGAAGGGCGCGGCAATGGATTGGGAAACGCTCTACTGCCCCAACAAGCACTGCCGGTGCTAAGAACTCCCGTTCCGACGGGGCCAACTGGTCAAGAACGGCAGCAGCCACGGTCAACCGCAGGCGCGGTGCAAAAGCTGCGGGGGCAGCGTGGCCTTGAGCTACGCCACGGCGTACTACGGTTTGGAAAGCGAGTCCGCGATTTTCGAGGCGGCGGTCCGTGCCTTGGCGGAAGGAAATTCGATCCGGGCGACCGGCCGCATTTTTCAGGTGGACAAGGACACGGTTTGCGGCTGGCTGACCCGAGCCGCCCTGCATGGCCGCTCGGTCGTTCTTCACCTCTGGAACGGGCTGCATGTGGCCGAATGCCAACTGGATGAGCTATGGAGCTTTGTTCACACCAAGGAAGGCCACCTCCCCTATGCCAAGGAGCTTTGCGACAGCTACGGCGACGCCTGGGTGTGGCTGGCGTTCGCGCCCATCTGGCGGGTGGTCCTAGCCTTTGTCGTGGGGAGGCGCACGCAGGAAAGCGCCGATTTGCTGCTGGGCCGGTTGAAGGACGTGACCGACGGGCCTGTCCCGTTTTTCACCAGCGACCAGTTGCCAGCCTACGAGGAAGCCTTGCTGCGCGTCTACGGAGCCTGGGTTCAGCCCGAGCGACGGGGCGGGCGGGGACGGTTTCCGCACCCTCGACGGGTGCCCACGGCGGACCTGCTGTAGGCCCAGGTGGTCAAGGTCCGCGCCAACGGGCCTGTGACCGAGGTCAAAACCAGGGTGGTGTTCGGCTCACCTGAAAGGGTGGCGGCCTACCTTGCTGATTCCCCGACGAGCGGAACGATCAACACCAGCTTCGTGGAGCGCGATAACCTGACGCAACGTCAAAGCAACCGTCGCTTGGCGCGCAAGACCAACGGCTTCTCGAAGGACATCGCCTGGCTGGAAAAGCAACTCTGGCTATCGACGGCCGGGATCGCCGTGCCGAAGTGGCGACCTCCGATGTGTCAACCGCATCCGAGCCAAACCAAGCCATCGGCTCACGCCGCGCCACCCACGGGATCGGGGCGACCACGCCAGGTGGCGTGGGGCAGGCTCAGCGAACAGTGGTGGAATTAAAAAAGGCCGATCACGCGTGAACGTGATCGGCCCTCCCATAAGCCCCGTCGGGGGGGAGAGGCTCATTGGACTCGTTCGCGCCCCGTGATGGGCGGCGCTAACTGACTGACTGGAATTGGGGCGGGGTTTGTCGGCGATCCTGGATATCACATCGGATCCGGCATGCCGCCCGGCACGCGGCCTGGCGACACGCCCCGGACGGAACTCGATTACTCGGAGTATTCCGCGTTGATCTTCACGCGACGCTGCTCGACGGAGTAGATGTCCACGCCTGGGAGCATCTCGGTCTTGCCGCGGCTTTCCACGGAGACGATGTCCTCGGCGGGGACGCCGCGGCTGATCATGTATTCCTGAACGGTCTCGGCGCGGCGCTGGCCGAGCTGATAGTTGTAAGCCTCGGAGCCCTTGGCGTCGGTGTGGCCGGTCAGCGAGATCTGCTCGCGCACCTCGGTCTGGTTGACCTGGGCGATGTAGTCATCGAGGCGACGCAGTTCGTTGTCGTTGACGATATTGTCGATCCGGTACTTGTCGAACTCGAAGTTCAGGCGAACGACGAACTCCTTGGGAACCGGCGGCGCGGCCTGGACGCATGGCTCCAGATCGCCGGGCCCGTGCAGGCTCTGCCAGCACTCGCCATAGTTCGTCACCCAAGCGGTGCCCTCGGGCTGGGCGGACCAGAAGTGTTCCATGTTGTAATCGTTGGCGCTCGCGACCATCGGGGTCGACAGAAGCGCGGCCACCGCGAACGGAGCGACCATGGCGGCGAGGCGTTTGAATTGAATCTGTTTGCGCATCTTTTTGTTTCCTGTTCAGGTGGGTGGAGATGATCGAATCGGAGACCCTGGGTTAAGCTGAAGCACACGTCGGTTAGAAACAGCGCATTCCGCTAGCAACAATGCCTTGTGATTCCGACCGCTTACCCAATATTTCCGCCTCGCGAATCTCACTGGCGAAATTATCGGAGCGGTGTCGACGTTACCAGAACCGCTCGTTTGACACAGACATTTTAGCCCACACGAGCAACAAAAGTGCAACTTTTTTATAGGCTCGCGGCATATTTACAACGCCCCGCATCTCGGCACAACGTTTTTCATTAGCGATGGAACGGGAATCCAAGGGGATAAAGGATCTTAGCCGGATTCAATGCGTAACAAATTTACAACATCCTGGCGCGCCATCCGGTCCTCCGACGCCCTTTTGGGGGCTTCCCTGTATGTATCTGGCACCGCCGTAAAACGACACATCGGGTTCGCTCATGCCTGAGTACGATCATCGCGAACAACCCACCCTGGGCCACACCAAAGGGCTTATCACGCTCGAAGGCCGCAAGGACATCGCCGAGGCCAGCGCGGACATGGCCGAACAGGCGGCCCGCGAGTTGCTGATCCTTAGCCCCAGCCTCGAACCGGCGCTCTATGATCGAGAGCCCTTTCCACGCGCGGTTCGGCGGCTGGCGCTGGCGCGAGCGAATCTTCCCGTGCGTGTGCTCGTGCTCGATCCGCGCGCCGCCAGCCAAACCGGCCATCGGTTGATCGAGCTGGCGCGGCGCCTGACCTCCAGGATCGCCATTCAGCGCCTCGACGAGGACGACCAGGCACGCCCCGATGCCTTTCTGGTCGCGGACGGACGCGGCTATATCCACCGCCGATTGGCCGCCAACATGGAGGCCGTCGCGAGCTTCAACGATCCGCTCGAGGCGCGCCGTCTGCGCGGTGAGTTCGAGCGGCTCTGGGAACGGAGCCGCGTCGACAGCGAACTGCGTCGACTCTTCATCTGAAGCCGCCTCCTGCGCCCGCTCAAGCCTCGGGCTCCCGACCGGGGTCGCGACGCCGCCACAACAGATAGACCACCGGGATCAGGATCAGGCTCAGAAGCGGGGCGGTGATCATGCCCCCGACCATGGGCGCGGCGATGCGCCGCATGACCTCCGATCCGACCCCGGCGCCCGCCATGATCGGCAGGAGTCCGGCGAAGATGGTCGCCACCGTCATCGCCTTGGGCCGGATGCGCATCACGGCCCCCTCCATGATGGCGCCTTCCAGACCGCCGGGTTGGTCGAGCCGTCCCTCCCGGCGCGATTGCCTCACCGCGTTGTCGAGATAGACGAGCATCACGACGCCGAACTCCGCGGCCACGCCCGCCAGGGCGATGAAGCCGACGGCGACCGCGACCGAGAGGTTGTAGCCAAGCAGATAGATCAGCCAGACCCCGCCGACCAGGGCGAAGGGCAGCGAGAGCATCACCAGGAGCGCCTCGCCAGCGGAGCGGAAGGTCAGATAGAGCAGGACCAGGATGATGACGAGCGTGACCGGAACCACCTGGGTCATCCGCGCCTCGACGCGGCGCATGTACTCGTACTGGCCGGACCAGGTGATGGAGTAACCGGGCGGAAGCTTGACCTGGTCGCGCACCAGCGCCTGGGCCTCGGCGACATAGCCGCCGAGATCGCGCCCTCGGATGTCGACGAAGGTCCAGCCATTGAGACGCGCGTTCTCGCTCGTCAGCATCGGCGGTCCGTCGACGATCGCCACCTCCGCGATCTGTCCGAGCGCGACCTGGGCGCCGGTCGGCGTCACGATCGGCAGCTCGCGCAGCTTTTCGGGGTCGTCGCGCAGCTCCCTCGGGAAGCGGATGTTGACCGGATAACGGCTCGGACCCTCGATCGTCTCGGTCACATTGACCCCACCCAGGCCAATCGCGACGATCCGGTTGATGTCGGCGATGTTCAGACCGACCCGCGCGGCGGCGAGCCGATCCGGGCGGATCTCGATATAACGTCCACCGGCCACCCGCTCCGAATAGGCCGAGGTGGTGCCTTCGACGCGCATCACCGCGCGCTCCACCTCCCGCCCGAGCCGTTCGATCTCGGTCAGATCCGCCCCGGCGATCTTGATCCCGACCGGGGTCTTGATCCCGGTCGCGAGCATGTCGATCCGGGTCTTGATCGGCATCACCCAGGCATTGGTGACGCCGGGGAAGTTCACCGTCGCGTCCAGTTCCTCGATCAGATCCGCCAGGGTGAGACCGGGGCGCCACTGGTCGCGCGGTTTGAGCTGAATCAGGGTCTCGATCATGCTGAGCGGGGCCGGATCGGTGGCGGTGTCGGCGCTGCCCGCCTTGCCGAACACCCGCTCGACCTCGGGCAGGGTCGCGATCAGTCGGTCAGTCTGCCGCAGCAGTTCGCCGACCGTGCCGATGGAGATCCCCGGCAGGGTGGTCGGCATGTACATGAGATCGCCCTCGTCGAGTTCCGGCATGAACTCCGAACCCAGACCGCGATGCCAGTCGCGCAGCACCGGGACGCCCGCGAAGGTCGCGCGCCAGCCCGAGGCCAGGCCCGCCTGCCAGTCCTCGACACGCGCCAGCGCGGCGCGATGCGGTCCCTCCTGCACCACCAGTCCGATCCCCTGCAAGGGCCATTTCAGCGGCGCCAGCAGACCGCCGACACCGGCCAGCGGGATCGCGGCGCTCGCCAGGACCAGGACCGAGACCAGGATCGTCAGACGCGGCCGCCGCAGCGCCCCGTCCAGCACCGGACGGTAGAGCCAGATGAGTCCGCGGCTGAGCGGATTGGACGACTCGCTCGGAATGCGGCCGCGAATCAGATAACCCATGAGCACCGGCACCAGGGTCACCGCGAGTCCGGCGGCGGCGGCCATGGCATAGGTCTTGGTGTAGGCCAGGGGCGCGAAGAGGCGTCCCTCCTGGGCCTCCAGGGCGAACACCGGCAGAAAGCTCAGGGTGATGATCAGCAGCGAGAAGAAGAGCGCCGGCCCGACCTCGGTCGCCGCCTCGCCGATCACTTCCCAGTGACGCGCGCGAGAGAGCCCCGGACCGGCCCGCTCCAGATGTTTGTGGGCGTTCTCGGTCATGACGATGGCCGCGTCCACCATGGCCCCGATAGCGATCGCGATACCGCCGAGCGAGAGGATGTTGGCGTTGATGCCCTGGGCCTCCATGACGATGAAGGCCATGAGCACGCCGAGCGGCAGGCTGACGATGGCCACCAGGGCCGAGCGCAGATGAAAGAGGAAGGCCAGACAGACCAGGGCGACGACGATCAGCTCCTCGATCAGCTTGCCCTGGAGGTTGTCGACCGCCGCCAGGATGAGCCCCGAGCGATCGTAGGTCGTGACGATCTCGACCCCCTCGGGCAACCCCGGCCGCAGCGCCTCCAGCCGTGCCTTGACCGCCGCGATGGTCGTCAGGGCGTTCTCGCCGTGACGCATGACGACGATCCCGCCCGTGACCTCGCCCTCCCCGTCCAGGTCGGCGACGACGCGGCGCATCTCGGGACCGATCTGGACATGCGCCAGATCGCGCAGCAGGACCGGAGTCCCCTCCTCCGACAGATCCACCGGGATGGTCTCAATGTCCTCCACGCCAGTCAGATAGCCGCGCGAGCGAATCATGTACTCGGCCTCGGCCATCTCGATCAGGGAGCCGCCGACCTCCTGGTTGCCCTCGCGCACCGCCTCGACGACCCGCGACAACGGGAGGCCATGGGCGCGCAGCTTCTCCGGATCGACCAGGATCTGATACTGCCGCACCATGCCGCCGACGGTCGCGACCTCCGCCACGCCCGGCACGGATTGCAGCTCGAATTTCAGGAACCAGTCCTGGAGCGCGCGCAGTTCCGAGAGATCATGGCGGCCGGTGCGATCCACCAGGGCATAGCTGTAAACCCAACCCACCCCGGTCGCATCCGGCCCCAGACGCGGCTCGGCCCCTTCCGGAAGCCTGGATGTGGCCTGACTCAGATACTCCAGCACCCGCGATCGCGCCCAGTAGAGATCCGTCCCGTCCTCGAACAGGATGTAGACGAAGCTCTCCCCGAAAAAGCTGTAGCCGCGAACGACCTTGGCTCCCGGAACCGCTAGCATGGTCGTGGTGAGCGGATAGGTCACCTGATCCTCCACCACCCGCGGCGACTGACCGGGAAAGCTGGTGCGCACGATGACCTGGACATCGGACAGATCCGGGATGGCGTCCAGGGGGATGCGCTGGAGCGCCGACAGTCCCCAGGCGGTCAGCAGAACCGCCGCCAACAGCACGAGAAACCGATTGCGAATCGACCAGAGAATGAGCGCTTTCACCGTTCTTCTCCCGCAGGGACGCTGTCCGACAAGATCCGTCGAACCGCGAGGAAGACGACGGCAGCAAGGGAATCAATGGTGCGCATGCGAACCTCCCTGGCCCTCGGAGGCCTGGCCGGACTCCTGGTCCATACGCTGGAAGGCGGCCTGGAGACTGGACTCGGAATCGATGAGAAACTGCCCCGAGGCCACCACCCGATCACCCTCCTCCAGACCGGACAGGATCTCGACCTCGCGACCCGAGCGCAGGCCCGCGACGACATCGACCGGCTGGAAGCGGCCATCGCCGAGCGCCTTGACCACGCTTGAGCGCGTCCCGGTGAGGATCAGCGCCTCGGACGGGATCTTGAGCACCTCGCGCTTGGGTCCGCCGAAAATCACCACATTCGCGAACATGTTGGGCTTGAGCGCGCCATCCGGGTTATCGAAGACTAGACGCACCCGCAGGGTCCGCGCCTTGGCGTCGAGTGACGGATAGAGATAATCGACCTTGCCCTCCCAGAGCCGTCCCGGTCGCGCCGAGACCCGGATCTCGGCGCTCAGACCCGGTGCGACCCAATCGATCTGGTGCTCGAAGATATCGACCAGGACCCAGACCCGGCGCAGGTCGGCGATCGTGAACATGGCGTCCGAGGTGCCGACGTACATGCCCTCTCGGGCCGTCATCGCCGTGACCACGCCCTCCATCGGTGCCAGGACCGGGATGGTCCGCAGCGGCTCGCGGCTCTGCTCGATCGCGCGAATATTCTCTTCCGGCACGTCCAGCAGACGCAGGATATTACGGGCCTTGTCGACCTTGACCCCGGACTCCTGGGGCCGAGGATCGAGCGCCAGGAGAAAATCGACCTGCGCCGAAAGGATGTTCGGCGCGTAGAGTCGCGCGAGCACCTGTCCCTTGCGGACCGGCTCGCCCTCCGAGCGCAGTTCGAGCCCCTCGATGAAGCCCTCGGCGCGCGGATGCACATGGGCGAGACGGGTCTCGTCATACTCCACCCGCCCCAGGGAGCGGACGTATTTCCAGAGCGTCCCCCGCTCGACGCGCGCCTCGCGGACAGCCATGTTGTGCATGCTTGCCCGACTCAGTTCGACCTCGGGAGACCGGCCGCCCGCCGGATCGAGTCGCTTCTCGACCAGCGTCATGCCGCAGATGGGACAGGTTCCGGGTTCGTCCCGGACGATGCTTGGATGCATTGGGCAGACGTACTTGGGATCCAGATGCTTGACGGCATGCTCGATGGCCGTGTCCCGCGCGGCTTCCTCGCGCGTCTCCGAGGGCGCGCCGTCCTCGCCGCCGCAAGCGGCCAGCAGCAAGGTCAGGGCCAGGATCGCCGGGGCGCCGACCCTGGCCTGAATCAGGCGCGAGACCCTCGCACGGCGTGCGCGCGAGAGGACTGGAAACCCGGACGCGGCCGGAATCAATGGATCCCGGCGCCAGGCCGGAACACTCGACGAATCACACATTTCGATGACCTCCGGCGCCGGATCAGGGGCGCCGCCATGGAGAGAGCAAGGGATCGCGACCCGCCAGCGGGGGCTGATCTGGCTTGGGTCGGCGCGGCTCAACTCGGGCGAGGTTGCGGAGGTCGGCGGGCCGGTTCGGGGAAGAACTGGTAGAAGAAATGGGCCGGTTGGGGCCGGGGCGCGGCCGCCTGGAAACGCTCCTGGCCCGGAGACCGGGTGGGCGGGACATGCAAAACGCCGATGGCGAGGGTCAGTGCGCATTTGGCGCACTCGAACAGCGCATCGGCCTCGCTGTCCGCCTGCACCGGGACGGCGGCGGCATGCATGGGACAGGCGGAATCGAGGGAGGAAGGCGTCTCGTGCAGACAGGGCAGCCAGGAGCCGGCCATGACCTCGGCCTGAAAGACGATCAGACAGAGCACAAGCAGGATTCGGATGATGCGGTTGCGGTGGCGCATGCCGCGAAAGATGGTGCCGATCCTGGAATTGCGCAAGCCGATACCTGGATCCTATCGGCGGCGGATCGGAACATAGGCCAGGGACCGGCCGAAGGGGGATGAGGGAGGTGCGAGGATCCGAAGCACCATCGGGGATCGCGCGGTCAACGACCGCGCGATCCAGGGAGACCGATTACTTCGGCGAGGACAAGGGGGCCATATGCTGCATCCAGGACGGCATCGGACGCGGCAATGGGGCCTTCTCGACGACCGGAGCGACCTTGGCCTCCACCGGCGCGGCGGCTTCGGGCTCGGCGACGACGGCCGGAGCCTCTTCCACGACAGGGGTTTCCACAACCGGCGCGGCTTCCACCGCCGTCTCCTCGGCGACCGGCTCGCTTGGAGCGGCAACCTCGGGCTCGGCCATGGCGGCCGGGGCTTCTTCGGCGACCGGCGCGGCCTCGACCGGCTCCGCCGTCACCGCTTCCTCGACCGCCGGCGCGGCCTCGATAGCGGTTTCCTCGGCGACCGGCGCCGCGGTGGGCTCGGCCGCGACCGGCTCGGCCGGAGGCGCGGGCGGTTTCACCAGGGCCACGGTCCCGATCGGGGCGATATTGACGGCGACCACGCTGGCCGGCAGCGGCGGAGGGTTGCCATAGAGCGCCTCGCTGGAGACCACATAAGCGGTACCCACGGCGACCAGGATACCCAGGCCACGCACGATGTACTGGCTCATGTCGCCCCCGATCAGCGTTGCCTTCATTTGCCCAAGACCGGGCACGACTTCGTTCATTGGATCTATCCTCTTGTTGTGAGTCGAGTAGCCATCGGCTTCGATATCGGCTAAGCCCGGCTAGGCTGCCTGAACCAACACTGGTGTTCAAGCAAGAATGCCGCTGGGTTCGGGCTGAGTTAATGCTCAGGATTGATGCGCGCTCGGGACGCCCGAGTGCCGACTAGGGTATATTTTCCGGATTATTACGGGCTAATTGCAACCGACGATCACTCAAGTCAGGTTGGTTCCAACCGATCCCACGCCGAGCCACGGTCGAATCGCCTTCGCGGATTCGGCGTCCCTCGCCGTCGACGCCGCCGCCTGACCCCTTCCCTAAGACCGGAGTACGAACACGATGACCGACTACGTCCGCTGGCTGAGCGACCTCGGGATGGATGATGTCCCCGTTGTCGGAGGCAAGAACGCCTCCCTCGGCGAGATGATCCAGAACCTGACCCATCTCGGGGTGCGCGTGCCTGGCGGGTTCGCGACCACCGCCGATGCCTACCGCGACTTCCTGGCGCGCGATGGCCTGGACGAGCGCATCCAGACCGTTCTCGACGAACTCGACGTGGACGACGTCCCGGCGCTTGCCGAAGCCGGCCCGCGCATCCGCGGCTGGGTGATGGAGCAGCCCTTCCCCGCCGCGTTGGAAACCGCGATCGACGAGGCCTATGCCCGTCTGACCGCCGAGGCCGGGACCGACGAGGTCTCCTGGGCGGTGCGCTCCTCGGCTACCGCCGAGGATCTGCCGGACGCCTCCTTCGCCGGCCAGCAGGAGACCTTCCTCAACGTCCAGGGACTCGACAGCATCAAGCACCGGATTAAGGAGGTCTTCGCCTCGCTGTTCAACGACCGCGCCATTTCCTATCGCGTGCATCAGGGCTTCGAGCATCGCAATGTCGCCCTCTCGGCCGGCATCCAGCGCATGGTGCGCAGCGATCTGGCCGCCTCCGGCGTCATGTTCACCCTGGACACCGAGTCCGGCTTCCGCGACGCCGTCTTCATCACCGCCAGCTATGGCCTTGGCGAGATGGTCGTACAGGGCGCGGTGAATCCGGACGAGTTCTATGTCCATAAGCCGACCCTGGCCGCCGGGCGTCCCGCGATCCTGCGCCGCACCGTCGGCGACAAGGCGATCCGCATGGTCTACAGCGACGCGGGCGCGGGCGCCGACGCCCACGTCCAGACCGAGCCGGTTCCCGAGGCCATGCGTCCGCTCTTCAGCATCGATGACGCCGAGGTCGAGGAACTCGCCAAGCAGGCGCTGATGATCGAGCAGCACTATGGCCGCCCGATGGACATCGAGTGGGCCAAGGACGGGACCGATGGCCGGATCTACGTCGTCCAGGCGCGCCCGGAGACGGTGCAAAGCCGCTCGGGCAACGTCATCGAGCGCTACATCCTGCGCCAGAAGGGACCGGTCCTCACCAGTGGGCGCAGCATCGGCAGCCGCATCGGCGCCGGCAAGGCGCGGATCGTCGAGAGCATCGCCGACATGAACCGGGTCCAGCCGGGCGACGTCCTCATCACCGACATGACCGACCCCGACTGGGAGCCGGTCATGAAACGCGCGGCGGCGATCGTCACCAACCGTGGGGGTAGGACATGTCACGCCGCCATCATCGCCCGTGAACTGGGCGTGCCCGCCGTGGTGGGCTGCAACAACGCCACCGAGGTGGTCAAGGAAGGCCAGGAGGTCACCGTCAGTTGCGCCGAGGGCGACACCGGGTACATCTACGACGGCAACCTGGAGTTCGACTACAAGACCATCGAACTCACGGCCATGCCCGATATCCCGATCAAGATCATGATGAACGTCGGCAACCCCGACCGCGCCTTCGCCTTCTCGGCGACGCCCAATGCCGGCGTCGGCCTGGCGCGGCTGGAATTCATCATCAACAACATGATCGGCATCCACCCCAAGGCGCTGCTCGAATTCGACCAGCTCCCGGCCGACCTCAAGGCGCAGATCCAACCGCGCATCGCCGCCTACGCCAGCCCGCGCGAGTTCTATGTCGCCAAGCTGGCCGAGGGCATCTCCACCCTGGCCGCCGCCTTCGCGCCCAACACCGTCATCGTGCGCATGTCGGACTTCAAGTCCAACGAATACGCCAATCTGATCGGCGGGACGCGCTACGAGCCGGAGGAAGAGAACCCCATGATCGGCTTTCGTGGCGCCGGTCGCTACATCGCCGAGCACTTCAAGGCCTGTTTCGAGATGGAGTGCGACGCCCTCAAGCGGGTTCGCGACGACATGGGTCTGACCAATGTCGAGATCATGATCCCCTTCGTGCGCACCCTGGGTCAGGCCAAGGCGGTCAGCGAGGCCCTGACGGCGCAGGGACTGGAGCGCGGCAAGAACGGCCTGCGCCTCATCATGATGTGCGAGCTGCCCTCCAACGCCGTCCTGGCCACGGAGTTCCTGGAATATTTCGACGGCTTCTCGATCGGCTCCAACGACATGACCCAGCTCACGCTGGGCCTGGACCGCGACTCCAGCCTGGTCGCCGAGAGCTTCGACGAGCGCGACCCGGCGGTGAAAAAGATGCTGTCGATGGCCATCGCCGCCTGCCGCGCCCAGGGCAAATATGTCGGCATCTGCGGACAGGGTCCGTCGGACCACAAGGACTTCGCCGACTGGCTGCTGAAGGAAGGCATCAGCAGCATCTCGCTCAATCCCGACACCGTCATCGACACCTGGATCTATCTGGCCGAGCAGGCGAAGACGCTCTGATCCGGGACGCGATGCCCGTGGCCTAAACAATCCCCCTCACGGGGGATTTTTTATGACTGACGGCAAGCGTTCAAAGGGACATCGACTCTGTGCTCGTTGCTTGGATCTGGCTGCACACCATAGACATCGGCCATCTTCCCCGCCTGTGGAGCGATGGCCTGGCGTCACTCATGTCTCCCGCCCTATCTGAGGCGCTGCGCCAGTTGCTGCGCGTCCGTGGGAGCGCCCCAGCCTGCGTCAATCCGCCACGACTCGCCGCCCGGCCGGGACTGCCGCTGCCAATCCTGCTTGAGGCCCTCCAGCGCACGGCCCCTCTGCGTGTCCTGGGGTTAGCGAGCGATGGCAGCGATCAATCCAATCTAGGAGATTTGTCGCGACCGAACGATCTCATTCACGCCGGAGCAGTTCCTCAGGCGCCTGGCGGCGGAGTGGCCGCTCAAGGGTGAGTCACTGGCGCCGGTGGCTTGAGAGCCTGATTCGCAGGCCGCTAGCCGGCCACCATGACACCGCGTTGTGATTGAATCCTGGTGTGGCCCCACGACTCGGAGACGACATGAACCAACTTCTTCTTTCAGATGCTCCCGACGCCTCGAACGCGCTTTCGCTTTGCATCGGTCTGGGGCCGGAAGCGGAGCGGCTGCTGACGGCGTTGCGCGCCCAGATGCAAACCGATGCGGCTATCGGAGGACTCGTTGCGCAGTCCGGCACGGATCCGGCCGTTGTGGACGCCTGGTCATCGGAGACCCCGCCCTATCCCTATGTTCTCGTCGTACTTGTGATCGATGCCCGCGATCGTCAGGCGCGTGACATGAGCCAATTCTGGGCTGCACGGCTGTCGCCGATCGGCTATCTGCGCGCCGCGCTCGTCATCGGCGATTCCCCAGCCACAGCCGAACCGTCCTGGCGGCAGGCACTGAGTGCGCACTTCGATGGGGTGATCGATCTCTGTCCGCAACACCCGCTGATGCGCCGGATGGCCGCGCTCAGCCTGAGCATCGGCCTGCTGTTCCTGAACCGGTCCCTGATCGGCTACGACGCCGCCGATGTCCGCGAGATCCTGCGTCTGGGATCACAGGCGCGCAGTGCCGCCACCGTCTGGAGTCGGCCTGAACGCTGTCCTCTCGCGCTCCAGCGTGTGTGGCACAGGCTTCAGCCCCGGCGGATTCAGGGGGCCATGGCCTTTCTGCATGGCAGTGTCAATATGAGCCTGAAGGAGTTCGACCGACTGGGCGATCATCTGCGCCAGCGTATGCCGGAGGATGCTTATATCTTGATCGCGTGGTTTCCGCATCCTGAGTGGCCGGACGGACGACGGGGTCTGGAGCTGATGCTGGTTGGCAACTGGGGCGATACGCCACTTGCGACTACCCCCGGATGGGTCGCCGGTTTAAGACAAAAAGTCGCCGAGATGCCGGATGATGAGGAATATGCGTGGCATCCAGTAGAACCCGTGGTGGCGGATGTGGATTCCAGTGATATTCCATTTTTCCTACGGCCTGCTCGTCGTTCAGATAACCAAGAATGAAGACTAAATTGACTGAAGCCTCCGCGTACTGGTTCTCTCCCGTGCCGTGTGAAATCACGTCTTCACGGATCTCTCTCGACTTCGATCTGCGCACAGCCGACCTGTTCTTTCGTGAACTTGTGGTGCCCGAACTTGGGCGTATCTGGTTCGCGCGGCAGCTCTCGTGGCCCTTGGCCGCACTTGCGCTCCACGAGGATCTGGCGAGCCACGGCTCGAACCCGCCCAAGCCCACAGCCATCTGTCACGGTATCGAGGCGCTCGCGTGCAAGCTGGAGTACCTCGTCGATCCGCGGGATCCCTCGCGCCGCATCCTCGGGCGACGCGCGTTTGGCCGCGACACCGAGCATGAGGTGTGGTCATTCCACCGGTTGCGCCAAGCGACGAACTACGTCCGCAACACGCACCGCCAAGCCGCGACGCGCGCGCTCCGAGTTGACGGTGGGCTTGGCTTCGCGAGCGGCTCGCGTTTCGATCTGCTCGAACTGGAGCCCGTCGGGCGTGCGCTGGCCGCCGCATTCCTTGAGCAGCGTGTCGGGAAAGGCGGCACCAGCCTTCGCAAGTGGCTGCTCGGGTGGCTCGAAGGCGAGCGCGAGATCTCGGGCTGGCCCAAGACCCTCCTGCAAGCGCTGTCTCCCGAACACCCTACCGATGACGAGCGCGCCCTGGTCCGCTCACGGCTGCTCGGAACGTCGTCGTACGCAGGCGAGAAGCGGCAGCACCTCGCCCGCGCGATAGGGCGCGCAGCAAAACTGCCGAGCATCGAGGACGGTGTCGTCGTTCGTCTTCGCGAGACCGGTCATCGCGAGCAAGCCAACGAAGTCGTCGTAGCGCGTGCGTTCGGCGCAGTACTCGACCGAGCGCGTGACGCCGTCGCGAGCCTGACCCGTGCGGTCGAGCCCGGGCGTGGCGGCGTGAAGCTCGCGAATCTTGCAGATGACTCGGCGCTCAAGAAATCGATCAAGGATCTCCGGACCACCTCGAAGAGCTATGTCGAGAAGGCGAACACGGCGGCCGTCAAGGAGACCACGAGCCGAGCGTTCGCAGACGCAGTCGTCGCGGGAGATGACGCGGAAGCCATTCGAATCCTCGTCCGGCGTTCCGGTGAGGTGCTCGGGCTCGCCGACAGCTTCGTCACCCGCGGCCCGCGGTTTCGCATCGTCGACGCCACTGATGACGCCAGCGACCTCGAAGACGGCGCGGCGAGCATCGAACCCGATCGAACGGGGCGGACGTTCCGCATCGCGAACCTCCACTCACTCCTGCGCGACGTCGACCCGCGAGGTTCGCGATGAGCGCCGAAACGCTACTCGACATCTTTATGCCGCCCGAGGGTCTGATTGGACACAGCGCGGCCCTTGTCGCCATGACCGGCACCGAGGATTTCCTCGAGGACGCCGTGCAGCGTTTCACGGGTCTCCGGCCCCGACAGCGCGCCGAACTGGGTAAAGTGCTCGTGTACTTGATACTCGACGGGCACTCGTCACCATCGAGGCAAGATGTCTTCCCACCAGGGCGCATCCCGGGCCTTCACGAGTTCCAACCCCGGTCGGCCAATCCCGGTTCGCTCCTGCACGCCAAGGTCGCGCTGCTGGCGTTCGCACCGAACCGCACCGGCGAACCTGTCCATCTTCGCCTCGTGGTACTTACGGCCAACTTCACCGACACCTCGGCACGGCAACAGCTCGAACTCATCTGGCAACTTGACGTGCCACTCGACGGCACCGCTGGTCCAGAAGACGGTGCGGATATCGTCGCGGCAGGTGCGTTCGTCGAGACGCTCCTCGCGCGTCGGTTCCATCGTGATGAGCAGACGCTCCCGGTGAAGGAGCGCAAGCTAACCGCACGACTCAACCTGCTCCTTGCAGCGGCATCTTCGGTTGCTCCTGCGAACCGCAAGCCGCGCTTCATCCACTCGCTCGACAGGCCTCTGTACGACCAGATCCGCGAACGCTTCCGCAGAGGGATCGACAAGGCAAGGAATCTGCTGCTGTGCGGCTCGGGGTTCTACGAGGAGCCGTCCAACAAGGCGCGCAAGCCCGCCGTCTTCGGCAAGCTCGAGAACCTGGGCGTGTTCACCACGAACGTGCGCCGCGTGGCGCTCGTCGAGCCCGGAGAAGCTGGCGCGGTGGCGACGTGGGCCAAGGCGGGCGACACGGACGGCTGGAAGGTCGTTCACCCCTTTGACGCACTCAACCACAACCGGCGGCTCCACGCGAAGTTCGTTTACGTGGGCTACCTCCGCGACGGGCATGTGAGCAACGGCTGGCTCTATCTCGGGTCCGGAAACCTCTCGTGCCGCGGCCTCCTCACTCACGGCGGGATGGCCGAGGGGAACGTAGAGACCGGCGTGGTCTTCGCGGTCGACGAACGGCTTGATGCTGAGGCGATCGAGCGTTGGCTGTTCTGGTCGGACGAAGCCGAGACCGTCGGCGACGATGAGTGGGCCATCGGTCAGGTGGGTGACGCACCAGATGCACAGCCCATCCTGGAAGCACCGCCGATCCTGTCGGCGACGATCGAGACTGTGCCGACCCGACGCCTACGATTGCTCTGGCGCGAGGACTTCTCGGGCAAGTCCCGCGTGAGGATCTCCTGGACGGGTGGCGACTGGTTCGACGTGAAGCGAGGGAGCGAGATCCCGCTGCAGAACAACGAGAGTCCAGCCGCGCTCAACGTCGCCGGCGAGAGCGACCGCAGGTGGGTCGTACCCGTCGTGGACGCCGCCGGGCGCGTTGAGTGGCAACCGCCACGCTTCGACACCTACGCTGATGCACTCGCGGCAATCCTCGATTTCCCGATTCGTCCTGCCGAGGCTACGGACGACGATGACGATGACGGTGACGAAGGGGATGGTCGCGACACTAACGGCAAGGGGACTGGAGAAAGGACGGGCGAGACGATCGAGCAGGAGAAAAGCTATGCGCTGCACGCCGCTGCCGAACTCGTCGAGAAGGTAGCGGCCCTACAGTCGGTACTGCCCGAGTCGATGCTCGGCGACTGGCTCGATCATCTCGACCGGATGTTCCGTGCGTCCTTTCCCCAAGCACTGATTGAGACTTGGCACACGCATCGAATCAATATATTCCAGCACTTGAAGGCAGCGGAACTGCGACCGCAATACCTGAATGAAAAGCAGCAAGCCAGGTACTCCGAGGTGCTCGATGGCGCCGCGCGTGCGTGGGGGCTGCGATGAGTTTCTCGTGGGCAGGTGCAGCCGCCGCGCTTCGCAAGTTCGTCAAGAAGGATGCAGCCAAGCCGCGTGCGGATCAGCATCTCGACGAGGGCCAGCGAGCGTCGCTCACATGGATGGCTGAGCGGCTGCCGCGGAGCGGTGTCGTGATTGCGGATGAGGTCGGTACCGGCAAGACGCGCATCGCGTGCGCTGTGGTTCACGCCGTCCTGAAAGCGGGCGGTCGCGCGGCCGTCGTCGTTCCGCACGGGCTCATGCACCAGTGGATCGCGGAGTCGCGGAAGCTCTGCGCAATCAGCCCGGCGCCGAAAGAACTCACGACGTTCACGGAGTTCCTGCGAGAAGTGTCGCTGAATGAGGCTTCGTGGAAGGAACGCAGCCCGCGTCCCGACGAGTCCGAATGGTGGCTCATCTCTCACGGATTTCGCGCACCGCTGGTCCGCAGAAACTCCAACTGGTGGCGAGCAGCGCTTCCCGCACTCGTGAAGCTGAATTTCGCGTCCGACTCCGAGCGCAAAGACGGGCGGACGCGGGTTGGTAAGCTCCATCGCGAGATCGAGAACGCGCCTGAATCGTCGTGGGGCTGGACGGGAATGGCGCAAGTCGCGACTGAGGTTGCCCGGCGCCTTGATGGACGTGATGACCTGCGCAAGCGGATCGAGGCGCTGCCTCCGCTCAGCATCGCGAGCCAGGACAACTACGCGCTCCTCGCGCAATTCGGCAACGGCGGCGACGGACGTCCGCTAACCGAGGAGCTGCTGGGCCTGTGGCTCGGCGAGTTCGATCTGCTCGTCATCGACGAGGCCCACAAGAGCCGGGGCGAGGTGGAGATCGAGGACACGGCACGGGGCGCGATATCGGGCACGGTGCTCGCTCACTTGGTCGATGCGCTCTTGAAGCAGCCCGAGCATGGGCGCCGGCTGTGCCTCACGGCGACGCCGATGGAACTTGATCTATCGCAGTGGCTCGACCTGCTTCGCCGTGCGCGCTGCGGGATCGACCAGGAGCGAGGACGACAAGTAGTGAAGCGCCTGCATGACGCCGCATCGCGCGCCGCCGTTGCCCCCGATGAAGGGAACCGTCTCGACGAGCTGTGCGCCGCCGCGAGGGCCTTCACCAAGACGCTGGCTCCATACGTGACGCGGCGTCGGCGTGACGAGGATCCGCTGGTCACCAACTTCCACGAGGGCACAGGGCTGCTTGAGGGACGGGCGCATCCACATCGACACCTTCAGCGCGTACAGATTGGATGGACGGAAACGGTCGGCCAAAATTCGCCCTGGCTCGATGTGCTCTTTGCGGCCGAGTGCATGAGCCAGAGCGCACGGGGCTTGAACAGGGATGTGTTTGAGTCGGCGATTCAGCTATCAGGTAACAGTTCCGATGAGAAAAAGCAGAAGCGGCTGAAGCACCTGATCAGGGATATGTACGTGCGACTTGCATCTGGTCACCTGAGTGCCGACATCTTCGACACTGACGTGCGAATCGTACCGCCTGAGGATTGCGAAGTTGTCGCACGAGGCAAATTGCAACGCACTGAATACTGGCGGGCCAGGATTCAGAAGTCCATGCGTTCCGGCCTCCACGAGGATGAGCATCCGCGCATTCTTGCTGCCGTGAAGGAGATCGAGAGCTGGACGCTGAAGCGCGAGAAGGTACTGGTTTTTGGCGTCTTCCTGCGCCCGCTTCGACTCCTGCGCGACGTGCTCAACGTGCGCCATGCGCTGTGTGCCGCCGATGCGGGTCGGCCGATCGCGTACGCCATTCACGCCGACAATGCACTGAGCGAAATCGCGTTGCGCCAGCTCTATCGCCTGCGCGCGGAAGGTGTGCTCAAAGGCCGTCTTTCCGCAGGCAGCAACAAAGAGATGCTTGACGCACTCGACGAGAGCCACAAGGCTTACGAACGCCTGCGGGACAGGGTACGTTTGCGCGCAAAGAAGCAGGTCGTCGCGTGGAGCAAAGACCCGTTGCTCCTCGGCGGTGCTTTGGATGACCCCGCGCTCAAGGGTGTGCTCGAAGACCACCTGGTTTCGTTCGTGCTCGACGACTTCCTCGCCAAGACATCGGTATCCGACAAGAAGGTTACCGACGAGCGTTTCAAGACGCTCGCCGCCGAGTTCGTCGAAGAGCGCCTGCTTCCGCTGCTTGGCGAGCTAGGCAATGAGGAGATCGACAAGAAGCAGGCCGTGCTCCGTCAGGAGTCACTGAGGGCACTTCTCGAGGACGACGACAGTCGCCAAAGCTTTCACGCGCGCCTTCTTCAGGGGGACACACGATGGCAGACCCGGCGCTACCTCCAAGCCGCGTTCAACCGTTCCGGCGGTTCGCCGTGGGTGCTCATCGCGCAGAGCCAGGTCGGGCGCGAGGGACTCAACCTTCACGAGTCCTGTCGCGTGGTCGTGCAGTTCCACGCAGAATGGAACCCCGCCGTCCTCGAACAGCAGATTGGTCGTGTGGATCGGAAGGGCAGCCACTGGGAGCGGCTCGCGCGGAAGTGGATTGAGGATGGAAAACAAGGAGAGCCGCCGTTCATCGAGGTACGTCAACTTGTCTTCGAAGGAACCTACGACGCCTTTCAGTGGGAGCGTGTGATGCGCCGACAGCACGCCTTCGACGCTAGCCTCTTCGGCTCACTGCTACCCGCTAACGCTTGGGATCGCGTGGCGAAGGACCGCCTCAACGAACTCAATGACTGCGCTCCAAGATTCAATCCTTGAGGCTCGACGATTGTTACGGATGATCCCTAGTCATCCTGTCCGCGCTCCTGCGCCAAGGTAGCGGTAGCCAAAAATGGGCATAAATGGGTGTAGTATTGGTTCATGCTAAAAACCGACACCCTCCAGATCACCCCCGAGATCCTGAATCTCATCGCCCGGATCGACGAGTTCAAAGGTGCCTGGCGTGCCCTGGGTACGCTCGCGCCTGACCGTCTGTTGGCCCTGCGGCGGGTGGCTACCATCGAGAGCATCGGTTCCTCGACCCGAATCGAGGGCAGCAAGCTATCCGATCGGGAAGTGGAACGGCTGCTGTCGCATCTGGAGATCCAGTCATTCGCCACCCGCGACGAGCAGGAGGTCGCCGGTTACGCCGAGCTGATGGATCTGGTCTTCTCATCGTGGCAGGACATCCCGTTCACCGAGAACCACATCAAGCAGTTGCACCAGATCCTGCTGCGCCACAGCGAGAAAGACGCCCGGCATCGCGGCCACTACAAGACCCACTCCAACAGCGTCGCCGCCTTCGATGAAACCGGGACGCAACTCGGTATCGTGTTCCAGACCGCATCGCCCTTCGATACGCTCCGCCTCATGGCAGAGCTGGTGGCCTGGGTGAATCAGGTGCGTGAAACCGCCCGACTGCATCCGTTACTGGTCATCGCCATCTGTGTCGTCGTGTTTCTGGAGATTCATCCCTTTCAGGACGGTAACGGTCGGCTCTCACGGGTGCTGACCACACTCCTGCTGCTGCAAGCCGGCTATGCCTATGTGCCGTACAGTTCCCTGGAAAGCGTGATCGAGCAGAGCAAGGAAGCCTACTACCTGGCACTGCGCCAGACCCAGGGCACGATCCGCATGGATTCGCCGAACTGGCAGCCGTGGCTGGAGTTCTTCCTGCGCTCCCTGTCCGAGCAGGTACGGCGGCTGGAGAAGAAGGTCGAGCGCGAGAAGATCGTGCTGGCGGCCATGCCTGAATTGCAGCTAGAGATCGTTGAATTCGCCCGCGAACACGGCCGCATCACCATGGGCGAGGCCATCAAGCTGACCGGTGCCAGCCGCAACACGCTCAAGCAGCACTTCCGCGTCCTGGTGGAACGCGGCACGCTGAATCAACACGGTAGTGGCCGTGGGGTTTGGTACGAGCTGCTATGACTGATTACAAAGGACTTCGCCGACTGGCTGCTTAAGGAAGGCATCAGCAGCATCTCGCTCAATCCGGATACCGTGATCGATACCTAGATCTATCTGGCCGAACAGGCCAGGACGCTCTGATCGGAACTTGGCGCCGAAATCACGGGGTTTTGGCGCCAAGACCTTCCCGGGCACTGAAACCGCATCGGATGGTCGTCTCCCGGATGCCCCACGGCGATTCGCCGATGGGGACCGGCTCAATCCGCCAGGAAAACCCCGCCCTGCCGACCCGCCCAGAACGGGATCGAAGCGGCTTTCCGGGTCTGCCTGGCCGCCTTGGGCTTTGCCTTACTCCGCTTGGCTCTCACCGCCTTCTTTTTGGCCGATACGGCGCGCTTGGCCGGTTTCGGCCGATCGGCACTCTTATCGGCGACTCGTGCCGGCGCTCCCTCGGGGAAGGATGCCGACGATCGAGCCTGCCCGGCCCGGCATCGTTCCAACTCCTCCACCAGCGCGTCCCGAGGCCGTCCATCCAGGGTCGCGTCAGGTTTCCGCTCGCCACAGGTTAGCGATGGCGGATCCGCGATCGAGGAACCGGCCGTGTCGCCCGCGACTGGAACCGATGCCGCGGGCGGAACGGCGGCACGACCCGTGAAAGCCAAGGCGTCCGGCGAACGCGCCACTGGAGCGGGCTCGGATCTCGGCCACAAGAGCCATCCGCCGCCGGCCACAAGGATCGCGATCAGCCCCATCCCGACGCCGGAGCGATGCCGCGCCCAAGGCTCGGCGGACGGCGAAGGTGGCGTCGGGGAGACGGCCACCTGGGACGCGGACAGGGTGTCGGAGGTCGGCGAATCCCGATCCATGGCTGCGGGATCGGTAGGCATGGGTCCGGCTTCCCGCTCGAAGGCGTTCGGCGTCGGTTCTAGGCCGGTGGTTCTATGCAGTCGGACGCGGATTTTCATTGGCGCTCGGGGCCGGATGGTGTTGCCTGCGCAAGCCGGGCTCGCGGATTAAGACAGGATCATCCCACGCCCGAAGGCTATCTCGTCAACCTCGGGGAGAGCCTGAGAGCCTGCCGGACATCCGAGGATGCTTCGGTGATTTCCTGACGATTGGTCAACCCTAGAAAAAGCCGTCAGCCTCCAGCCGTTGTATGGCCGTGGTTTTCGCTTCTTGCGGGCTTCAACCAATGGGTGAGCCTCGGCCGGTCTCGGTCAATGGCCAAGTGGCTGATTCCCAATAGCTGGCGGCTGGCGGCTGGAAGCTGACAGCTCTTTTTAGGTTAACCGCATCAATGCCTGTGCCCCGAGATTCAATCCGTGAACGGCAATGATTTTTGCCGATACGCCGAGGCAAGAATGGGTCAATGGGCGTAACGGGGAAGTTGGGGTTCACTGCCGTTCACCCCACCTCGGATGATGGCCGGTACGAATCACTCAGGGCGATCGCATCAAGCATTGCTAATATCCACCGAGCCGGACAGTCGCCGCCCCTACCGCGGACCGCACGCCCGTCCCATTTCCACACAACAGACTGAGCGAATAAATCCGTGGATACCATCGCCGTGATCGATTTCGAGACCACCGGACTTTCGCCGACCGACGGAGATCGCGCCACCGAGATCGCGGCCGTCCTGGTCCGCGACGGCCAGATCGTCGATCGTTACCAGAGCATGATGAACGCGGGTCTGCGGATTCCGCCATTCATCACGCAACTAACCGGAATCACGACCGCGATGGTGCGTCAGGCACCGCCCGCCGAGCAGGTGATGGCCGAGGTCGCGGACTTCGTAGGCTCCGCGCCCCTGGTGGCCCACAACGCGGCCTTCGACCGTAAGTTCTGGGGGGCGGAGTTAGGGCGAATCGGCCGCGAGCGGAACCAGGCGTTCGTCTGCTCGATGCTGGTGGCCCGCCGGGTTCTGCCCCAGGCACCCAGCTATAAGCTCGGCGCCCTGATCCAGTTCGCCGGTCTGCCGGCCGCCGCGCGCGCTCACCGCGCGCTGGCCGACGCCGAGATGGCCGCTCACCTGACGCTCTATCTGGAACGGGAGTTGATACGGCGCTTCCGTCTCGCGTCGGTCTCGCACGCTCTGCTTGGCCGGATCCAGAAGACCCCCAAAGGCCAGCTTCAAGGTTGCGTGACGCGGCATGGGTGCGTCCAGGGCGAGCGTATCGGTTCGCGCGCAACCCAATGATTGGGAGACCCAGCATGCGCCAGCGAGCGATGGCCCATGATTTCATCTCGATGATCGCCCTGATCCTGCTGACAAGCCGCGTCGTCGCGGCGGATCTCGCCGCCGATGTCGAGAAGGTTCTGCGGGAGATCCGCCAGGATCAGCCTATCCCCGAATTGGCGTATCTTCGGCCGGCGGAGCCCGTCAACGCCGATTGCGGCTATTTTCTGGGCCGCTATCGCGCTATCGAGATCAGTGTCGAGACGCATCCGAACAGCCCCCGCGTGGCCTCGATCCTGCTCCGCATCCCGGGACCGGATCAAACTCAGTGGATCCTGCCAGCCGTGACGCGGGTGATCGGTCCTCCGCATTCGAGCGACCCGAAACAGTCGATCCACGGCTGGGAATGGCCGAAATACCGTACCGCCTCGGTCCATTACGCGGGCCAGGGCGCGACCGACGCGGGCTTCACGATCGTCTCCCTCTTCTACCGTTAGGCGGTTTCCGGGAACGTCCGCACCCGATCGAAAGCTCCTGTCTATGACGGAGCGGATCGCGGGTACGAGGTTTCCTGGAAAGCACCTTCGTCCGCGCCCCAAGCACCCCGTAACCCCGCTTGCCGAGCGTCTCGATTCTCGCGCATGCTCTCGCTCACCCCCAACAGCCGTTCCAACCGCCACCATGCCGGAATCACGCCCCACCCGCCGCCCACTGAAGAGTCGGACCACGCCCTGGGCGCGCTGGCTGGCCCAGTGGCTGGCCAGGCACCGGGTCTCCCCTAATGCGATCTCGCTGGCGAGCCTCGTTTTCGCCGCCATCGGCGCCATGGCCATGCTGGCGGTGCCGACGGTCTCGGACGGCGCGCGCTCGACGCTCTTGCTGCTGGCGGCGGTCGGCATCCAGTTACGGCTGCTGTGCAATCTGCTGGACGGCCTGGTAGCGGTCGAGGGCGGTCTTGGCTCCAAGTCCGGTGAACTCTTCAACGAACTGCCGGACCGCCTCGCCGATCCGCTGCTGATCGTACCCGCCGGCTATGCGACCGGCCTGGCCTGGGGGCCTGAGCTGGCCTGGATCGCGGCGGTTCTGGCGCTGTTGACGGCCTATATCCGCGCGCTCGGTGGCGCGGCCGGGCTGCCCCAGGATTTCCAAGGCCCCATGGCCAAACCGCATCGTATGGCGACCATGACGGCGGGGCTGATCCTGGCCGCGCTGGCGGTCCCGGCCGGGTTGGACGGCCCGGTGCTGCTGGTCACGCTGGCACTGGTGGCCTTGGGGACGCTGATCACGGCCATGCGCCGCACCCGCGCCCTCCGGCATGCGATGGAGGCACGATGAGCCTCGAAACACTGGCCGCCGGCGCTCTGACGGCCCTGACACGATTGGTCACCGGGGTACGCGCGCGCTGGCCGGACGAGGCCCCGAGCACGTCGCCACGGGTCTATTTCGCCAATCATTCGAGCCATCTGGACACCCTGGTGATCTGGGCCTCCCTGCCGGCGACATTGCGCGCCCGGACCCGGCCGGTGGCGGCGAGCGACTATTGGGACCGCCCTGGGCTCCGGCGCTGGCTGGCCCTGCGTGTCCTGCGCGCCCTGCCGGTGGACCGCTCCGACGGTTGCGGCAAGCGCGAGGCGCTGCGTCGACTGATCGAGGCGCTGGACCAGGGGGATTCGCTGATCCTCTTCCCGGAGGGCACGCGCGGCGATGGGGCGGCGATCGGCGAGCTGCGTTCCGGGCTCTACCATGTCGCCAGGGAGCGACCCGAGGCGGCGCTGGTTCCGGTGTTCCTGGAGAACCTGAGCCGCATCCTGCCCAAGGGCGAGTTCCTGCCGGTGCCACTGATCGGCCGCGTGACCTTTGGCGCGCCGATTCGTCTCGGGACGGACGAGACCCGCCAAGCCTTCCTGCAACGCGCGCGGGCGGCCCTGATCGACTTGAGGAATCGGTGATGAATCCGCTGTGGGACCGAGAGATTCTGATGCTTCTGGGCGGGGTCGTCGGGCTGCTGGCGCTCGGCACCACCGTCGGGCTGGTCCTGGATCGACGGGTGACCAGCGACGCGGGGCGCGCGGTGGTCGTCAACCTCAAGGCCCGCGTGCGCTCCTGGTGGGTCATGACCGCCGCCTTCGCCGCCGCCCTGGCGACCGGCGGCGTCGGCTCGGTGATCCTGTTCGGGCTGCTCTCCTTCATCGCCCTGCGGGAGTTCATTACCCTGACCCCGACCCGGCGGGCGGATCATCGGACCCTGTTCTGGGCCTTCTTCGTCTTCGTGCCAATTCAATACATCCTGGTCTACCGGGAATGGTACGGACTCTTCGCCATCTTCATCCCGGTCTATGCCTTTCTCTTCGTGCCGGTACGCAGCGCCCTGGCCGGAGACACGGAGGATTTCCTGGCGCGAACGGCCAAGATTCAATGGGGCCTGATGATCGCCGTCTATTGCGTGAGTCACGCCCCGGCCCTGCTGATGCTCCAGATCCCCGGCTACGACGGCGAGGGCGCCAAGCTGCTGCTCTATCTGGTGATCGTGGTGCAGTTGAGCGACGTGCTTCAGTACGTTTTCGGCAAGACGCTCGGCCGGCGCCGCATCCTGCCCAAGGTGAGTCCGAACAAGACCTGGGAAGGCACCCTGGGCGGGATCGGCACGGCGACCCTGATCGGCGCCCTGCTCTGGTGGGCGACGCCCTTCAGTCCCTGGGCGGCGGCGGCCATCGCCCTGCTCATCAATCTCGCGGGCTTTGCCGGCGGGGTCTGCCTGTCGGCCATCAAGCGCGACCTGGGCGTCAAGGATTTCGGAACCCTGATCGAAGGCCACGGCGGAGTGTTGGATCGGATCGACTCGCTGTGCTTCGCCGCCCCCCTGTTCTTCCATGTGGTGCGCTACTTCTACACCTGAGCCGAATCAGGACGCTCGACGAGCGGATCCCGTCAGTTAGCCTGATCCTGGCTCGGCAGCCATCGCAACAAGGTCCGATAGAGCACCTCCGGTTCGATCGGCTTGGCGACATGGTCGTTCATGCCGGCGTCGAGACAGCACTGGATGTCCTCGACGAGGTCGCTGGCGGTCATGGCCAGGATCGGGGTGAGCCGGCAGCCGGCTAACTGGCGAATCGCCGCCGCGGCGGCCGGCCCGTCCAGCACCGGCATCCGCATGTCCATCAAAATCAGGTCGTAGGATCCAACGCCCGCCATCTCGACCGCCAGTTGTCCATTCCCGGCCACGTCGACCAGGAGTTCCGGACCCTCGGTCAGCAGATCGAGCGCGATTTCCTGGTTGATCTCGTCATCCTCGACGAGCAGGAGACGGCGGCCTCGGTGCGCCTGGCGCAGGGCCAGCTCGGCGGCGGCCGCGGAGGACTCGGGTGTGTCGGAGGCGCTTCCGCCCAAGGGCGCGTGATGGCGAAGGACCATGGACAGAAGCCGCTCGTGGTCGAGCGGTTTGGTGAGGGTATCGATCATGCCGGCGCGCCGGCATTTCTCGCGCTCCTCGACGAGTGCGTGCGCGGTCTGGCCGATGATCCGCAAATCCGGTACCAGGGCCAGGATGCGTCGCGTCGCCTCCAATCCGTCCATTTCGGGCATCTGCACGTCCATCAGAACCAGGTCGAAGGCGTCGGGCTGACGCCTGACCGCCTCGACCGCCCGTCGACCGTCCTCGACCAGGGTGAGCACCGCCCCCTCGCCCGTCAACATGTCCCGCAGCACCAGTTGGTTCACCGCGTTGTCCTCGGCGGCGAGGATGCTGACGCCGGCCAGTCGCCGCGACCTTTCCGAGCCGGCCTGACCGCTGGCCCGAACCGCTTCCACGGGAACCGCCGCCACCACGCAGGGCCACTCGATTTCGAAGCGGGCACCGCGTCCCGGCGTGCTCTCGACACGAATCTCGCCGCCCATCAGGGAAGCCAGCCCACCACTGATCGACAGACCGAGGCCGGTGCCTCCGTACTTGCGGGTAGTGCTGGAATCCGCCTGCTCGAAGGGGGTGAAGAGGCGGCCGATCTGCTCCGGGGTCAGACCGATACCCGTATCGATGACGGCGAACACCAGGCTGTCGCCCCGCCGGCCGGCGTCCAGGGTAATGCCACCGGTGTCGGTGAATTTGACGGCGTTCGAGAGAAAGTTGAGCAGGATCTGGGTCAACCGGGTCGGGTCGCCCAGGCAGGCGTCGGGGAGATTGGCGTCGATACGGGAGCTGACAGTCAAGCCCTTGGCGGCGGCGCGTTCGGCGATCACGGCGAGAGCCTCCTCGACCAGCGGTCGGGGGGCGAATGGCACCGACTCGACCACCAGCTTGCCGGCCTCGATCTTGGAGAAATCGAGGACGTCGTTGACGATGCCGAGCAGCAACTGGCCCGAGTCGAGGATGCGGGCGAAGTAGTCCCGGGATTGGCCCTGTCCGGCGCACTGGCGATGGCCGATCTGGGCGAGCCCGAGCACGCCGTTCAAGGGCGTGCGGATCTCGTGGCTCATATTGGCCAGGAACAGGCTCTTGGCCTGGTTGGCGCTCTCGGCGATCCGCTTGGCCTCGGCCAGCTCAAGGTTGGCGGCCTCCAGTTCGGCCGTGCGATGAGTCACCATGTCCTCGAGTTGGTGCTGGTAGCGCGCCAGCTCCTCGGTCAGGCGTTTCTGCTCGGTCACGTCCTTGTCCGAGCCTCGGTAACCCAGCGGATCCCCACTTTCGGACAGTATCGGCACGGCGCTGGTCAGCAGGACGCGCTCGCTCCCATCCTGGTGCAGGCATCGGTTTTCCAGATCGCGAAAGGGCTCGCGACGGGCGGCCCGCTCCTGAAACCAGTCACCGATGCGCGCGGCCTCGTCGGCCGACATGAAGTCGAAGGGCGTGCGACCAAGCAAGGCGTGCGGCGGATAGCCCAGAATCCCCTCGACCTGTTCCGAGACATAGGTATAGCGCCCCTCGCGGTCGACCTCCCAGATCCAGTCGCCAAGGGTGAGGGCCAGGTCACGGAAGCGCTGTTCGCTCTTGCGCAGGATCGTCTCGCTTTGCCTGATCCGAGCGAGAAGGACGGCCATCAGCAGCAGGCCGGAGAGGGTCAGCACGGTCGAAATGATCGCGGAACTCCACCACGCGAGGAATTGTTCCTCGGTGGCGCGGCCCACCAGCACGTAGAAGGGATAATCCTTGACCTTGTGGAACGCGAAGATTCGGTCGACGCCATCGGTCTTGCCGATATAGCGGATCACGCCTTGCGGCTCGCCGGCCTGGATGCGCTGATAGGGCGGCGTTTGGCGGGCCGCCTGGTTGATCTCGGATTCGACGATCGGCCAGCGCACGACCAGCCGGCTGTCATCGCTGCGGCGAATGCTCACCATGCCGTGCGCGCCGACCTGAATTTCCGAGAAGAGCCGGGAAAAATACGGCAGATTGATGGGGGCGACGATCAGACCGCGAAATTCGCCGGCCTCGCCCAGAATGGCGCGATGCGCCACCACGACCGGCAGGCCATTGTGCTTGCCGATCAGGGTCTCGGAAAATAGCAGATCCGGCCTGGGAGCCTCCCGAGTAGCGATGAAATAGGCCCGATCGGCGATGTTGCCGGCCTCGCGGATGTGGTCGCTGGCGAACACCAGGGCGCCTTGGGCATCGTAAACGTAGTAGCCCGACAACTCGGGGAAATTCCGCTCCAAGGCGCGCAGATCGCCGTTGATATGCTCCCGATATTCGATGGATGGCCCGGCGCTTGAGAGATCCTCGGCGATCCGCTTGGTCGTGGCGTCGATCCGCCGCAGGGTGGCATCGAAGCGGGTGGCGATGATGACGGCCTCGTTCGCGCAGGCCGCGTTGACGGACTGCTCGGTTTGCTGGCGCGTGTAAATCAGGAAATAGCCCAGCAGGCCCCCGGCCAGGACGGTCAGAACGAGAAAGTAGCCGAGATAGGCTTGCAGCGAGCCTCTTTCATGCCGACGGTAAGCGCTGGAAGCCTCGACCGCCGCGCGCGCACCCGGAACAGCATGGATCCCGCTCGCGCCGTCATGGCGAATATCGGGAGCGGTATCCAGGCCCGGCTGAGGCGGGAAACGGCGCATTGGATGCTCCTTGGCTCGCTATGATGTTGGAATCGGCCTCGAACCAGGCAACGACCAACCGCCCGCCGGGCCCAATCGCCCGTTTTTCCCTGATTCTGACGCGATAGTATCCCAGGATTTCGCCACACGGCGCGCCGATGCCCAATCATGAGGATGGCGTCGCGTTTTTGCGCGACCGACGCGGAGAGTCAGCAAGGGCGGCGGGCAAGCCTGCTCGTCGCGCGCGGGATGAAAAAGCCAGCCGCCCGAGCCCTGGGTTGCGAATCCTCGAATCGAAATGAGCGGGCTTGCGGCATACTGAACAAGCGTATCCGGCCGGGCGATCGACCGCTGTATTCACCAATGGCCGACACTTTTTTACCAAGCAAACAAGGATTTTCCATGGTCTCGCAACCCCTCAGGATCGTCGTGATCGGCGGCTCGGCCGCCGGCCCCAAGGCCGCCGCCAAGGCGCGCCGCATGGACGAGCACGCCTCCATCACGCTGGTACAGAAAGCACCTGATCTGTCCATGGCCTCCTGCGGCTATCCCTATTACATCGGCGGCGTCTTCGACGATCGCAATCTGCTCATCTGCACTCCGGCCGGGATCGTGCGCGACCCTGGATTCTTCGACAAGGCCAAGCGGATCGAGGCCCATGTGCTGACCGAGGCGCTGTCCATCGACCGCGACGCCAAGACGGTCACCTGCAAGCACCTGCCGAGCGGCGAGATCCGCGTTCTCCCCTATGACAAACTGGTGATCGCGACCGGCGCCACGCCGCTCCTGCCGCCGGTTCCGGGCATCGAACTCGATGGCATCACCACCCTGCACACGCTCGGCGACGCCGATGCGCTGCGGGCGGTCCGCGACCAGAAACAGGTCCGCAAGGCGGTCGTGGTCGGCGGTGGACTGATCGGCTTCGAGGTCTGCGAGGCGCTGCATCTGGCCGACATCCATACCACCGTCATCGAGAAAACGGACGCCATCCTCCCCTTCCTCGATCCCGAGATCGCCAAGCTGGTGGACAACCAGGCGCGCGCGAACGGGGCCGACATCATCACCGGCAATGGGGTCGCGGCCTTCCTCGGCGAGCAGGGACGACTGACGGGCGTGAAGCTCGACAACGGCACCGAGCTGCCCTGCCAACTGGCGGTGGTCGCGGTCGGCGTCCGCCCGAACGTCAAGCTCGCCGAATCGGCGGGGCTGCGGATCGGCGGACAGGGCGGCATCGAGGTCAACACCTTCATGCAGACCTCGGATCCCGACATCTATGCCGCGGGCGACTGCGTGGAATGCACCTCGCTCATCACCGGCCACAAGGTGCGCGCGCCCTATGGCGACATCGCCAACCTGCAAGGTCGGGTCGTCGGGCAGAACCTGATCCAGGAAGGGAGCGCGCGCTTCCCCGGCGTCACCCATACCGGCATCTGCAAGATCTTCGACTACACGGTCGGCATCACCGGACTGAGCGCCGGGCGCGCGCGCGAGTTGGGCCTGACCGACATCGAGACGGTCACCATCGCGGGACTGGACATCCCCGGCTACATGCAAGGCAAGCCGATGATCAGCAAGATGGTCGCGGAGCGCTCGACCGGCCGCATCCTCGGCTTCCAGTGCGTCGGCCCCGGCGATGTCAGCAAACGGATCGCGACGGTCGCCATGGCGATCCGCGGCCAGCTCACGATCGAGGATCTGACCAACGCCGACCTGCCCTACGCCCCGCCCTACTCACTGGCGCTGGATCACGTCATCGTCTCGGCGCATGTGCTCCAGAACAAACTGCTCGGACACATGCGCGGGATCTCGGTCGTCGAGGTCAAGCAGCGGGTGGACTCAGGCGCGGACTGCTTCATCCTGGACACGCGCAATCCACTGGAATTCGAAGAGATACGGCTCGGGATCGGCGAAACCCTGATCCCGCTCGGCGCCCTGCGCGGTCGGCTGGACGAGTTGCCGCAAGATAAGGACAAGGAGATCATCCTCTACTGCAAAATCTCGCTGCGCGGATACGAGGCCGCCGCCATCCTGCAAGGACATGGCTGGCGGAACGTCAAGGTGATGGAAGGCGGCATCATGGCCTGGCCTTATCCACGGGAGAAATGATCCGGGCCGCGTGCCGGGGCGCGATCAGCCCATCCTGGGCTGATCCCGCTTGCGTCTCAGTGCTTGCCAGGGTCGAGCGCCACGCCGCGCCGTTCGTAGGTCACGTAGGACAGAATGGCGGTCATCCTCGGATCGTCCGCCGCCAGCGGCTGGCCCTCCAGCGGATTGCGGATGCACCAGTTGACCATCTCCCAGAGATTGGCGACCTTGCCGAGCTGCTTCTGGAATTTGGGATAGGTCTCCGGGTGGGTGTTGGCCGCGTTGGGATGGCACTGGGCGCATGCCACCCCATTGGTCCCCAGATCCGCGCTCACCCAGAGCTGGCGACCCTGGTTGGCGACCTCCATGTATTGCTGGCTCCAGCGCTCCAGGTCCGCCTGGCTGAACTCATCCGCGAGGGTCTGGCCGACCACCGGGACGAGCGTCGCGCACAGCACCGCCACGATCATGTTCTTCGTTCGCATGTCTCTCTCCTCGCCGCCTCGGCTCAGTAGTGCGTCTGGGGTGGGATGCGGGCGTCCGCCGGCTGGAAACCCTGGTCCTCCGGCTGTCCGGTCGCCGCGTTGTAGGCCACGACACGGTTGCCGTTGTCATTGAGGCTGTAGTTCAGGGCGACCCGGCCGCTGTGGATGTCGACGAACTGCCAGCCCGTGGCGTCGCGCTCCTGGAAGGGATCGGCGCGGTTCATGGGCACGGTGAGCACGGGCAGATGGCTCGGGGCCTGGGCGTAGGTCTCCGGATAAGGCCAGGGCCAGGCGGTCGCCATCGCCGAGTTGAAGCTGATGTTGCCGATCTGGTTGTACTGGATCTGATGCACATGCCCGTAGAGCACCGAGACCCGCTCGAAGGGCGCGAGCAGGGCCTGGACCTGCTCGGCGTCCTCGGTCCAGAAGTTCCAGTTCCTGAAGATCTTTTGCAGTGGGGAGTGCGAAAGCACGACCAGTGGGGTCGTCTTGGCGACCTTCGCCAGATCCCGGCGCAGCCATTCCCGTTGCTTGTCGCCGACCATGAAGGGCGAGCCTTCGGGGTTGTCCAGCCCGGCCATGGTCATCATCCGATCCATCGGCGTCGGCCACTTATTGATCCAGTCGTCATGGGTCAGGATGCTGTTGAGCACGACGAAGTGAACGCCCTTGTGGTCGAAGCTGTAGTACTGAGGGCCAATCCGGCGCTCCCAGTATTCGCCGAGATCAAGGTAATAGTCGTGCTCGCCGAGCGCGTGATAGGTCTTGTAACGCAGGGGTGAGAGCAGTTCCAGTCCGTGGTCGATCTCTTCCTTGAGGCCGAGTTGGGCGATGTCGCCGCCATAGAGCACGAAATCCGGCTTGGGGCTGAGCAGATTGGTCTCGGCCACCGCGCGCTTGAGGCCCTGATCCCAATTGCGGACGAACTTAGTCCCCTTGATGTGTTGGATGTGGGAATCCGAGAGGTAGGCGAAAGTGAAGTCCTGACTCGGGTTGGCGAAGCTCAACCGCACCAGGCTCAGCGGCAGCAGGCCGGTCAGACCGATCGCGCTCGCCTGCTTCAGGAAGTTGCGCCGTGACAGTGGATGGCTCATGGTCCTCGTCTCCCGTGGGGCTTGTTGTCGTTGCGGTCGTGGCGGCGAATTCCGGGCTGGTCAGGGCTTCCAGGAAGGCCACCAGGTCATCGATCTCCGGCTCGCTGAGATCCAGCGGGCGGATGCCGCCGCTGAGATAGGGATTGACGCGGTCGGACTCCTGGCTCTTCCCTCCCAGGTTGTAATGAATGACCACCTCGCGCAGCGTATCCAGACTCCCGTCGTGCATGTAGGGCGCGGTGCGGGCGACATTGCGCAGCGTCGGAGTCTTGAAAGCGCCCACGGTGGAGATGTCGTCGGTCACGGCGAACCGACCCAACTCGGACGCCTTGGGATCGGTGAGGACCGTCTTGTCGACGTCCGCGCCCCGTCGCTTGGCCTCCAGGAAGGCACTGGCCAGCGGCGGAATCTCGTCCTGGATCTGGTTGATGCCGACGCCGACGTTGTGGAAGGCGTTGTCGGTGAACAGTGCCTGATCCTGCTCGATGACGTGACAGGAGACGCAGCGGGCCTTGTTGAGGTAGAGGTCGAAACCGCGCCGCTCCTGGTCGTTCAGAGCTCTCGGGTCGCCGCCGTAATGGTAGCGATCGAAGGGCGAGTTGCCCGCGATCAGGGTCCGTTCGAAACTGGCTATCGCCTGCCCGATCTCGGTCATGGTAATTTGCTCGCCGGCTTTCCCGTAGACGCGCTGGAAGGCTGCGGCGTAGTCGGGATCCGAGCGGACGACGGCCAGCAGCGGAGCGTGGTTCTCCAGTCCACCCTCGACCGGATTGACGAAGGGTTGATGCGACTGGGTTTCCAGCGAGGGCTCGCGTCCGTCCCAGAATTGGCTCTTCATGTAGGCCGCGTTGACGACGGTCGGCGCATTGCGGGTGCCGGTCAGTCCATTGACGCCAACCGAGACCCGCTTGGGGCTGTCCGTGAAGGCCATGGCTGGGTCGTGGCAACTGACGCAACCCACCTCGCCAGTCGCGCTCAACCGCTTGTCGTGAAAGATCCTTTCGCCCAACGCGATCTTTTCCGGTGTTTGAGGGTTGTCCGCGGGGACCGGCACCGGGGGCAGCCCGAGCGGTGGATTGGCCAGCGGCACGCCAGCGACCAGAAGCGCCATGGCGCCAATGCTCAATCGGAATTTCATATTGTTGTCCTCCTCCGTTCCCGCGTCGCGGGGGTGCTCGGACGTGATACAACCCGGAGCAGATTCGTGGAAATTGAAAATCCAAAACGTAACGATTGATTATTTCTATTGGCCTGGAACGAGCGCGGAATCACCGCCGACCATTCGACGCCTCGGCCCGGACGAACGATGGAACCCGATTCCAGGATAAAATCCTCGAACACCCTTGAGACACTATGAACATCGAGCCTTCAATGACCATCCCCCGTGCTCTTCGATTGTTGCCGCTCGGTCTGGCGCTCGCGCTCGGCGCGGGCGTCCTGGCCGCGGACGAGACCGGCGTCGTGGAACCCGCCCCCGTCGAAAGCGCGCCGGGTGATTTCACCTTCGCCGCGGTCGTGCGGCGCGCGGCCGAGCTGGCGGCCAATCCCTACGCGCCCGACCGTCCGGAGCTACCCGACTATCTGGCCGATCTGGACTATGACAAATACCGGGACATCCGTTTCGAGCCCGAGGAGAGCCTCTGGCGCAAGGATGGTCTGCCGTTTCAGATGCAGCTCTTCCCGCGCGGCTTCCTTTACAAGGATCGCGTCTCGGTCAGTGTGATCGAGAATGGACGCGCCGCGCCCGTGGACTTTCGGCACGACCTCTTCAACTACGGCAAGAATCAGGTGCCCCAGGAGATGCCCGCCGATCTTGGCTACGCGGGCCTGCGGCTCATCTATCCCATCAACCGGGACGAGCTGTTCGACGAGGTCGCCGTATTCCAGGGGGCCAGTTACTTTCGCGCCGTCGCGCAGGGCCTCAATTACGGATTGTCCGCCCGAGGGCTCGCCATCGACACCGGACTGCCGAGTCAGGAGGAGTTTCCGGTGTTCCGTGAGTTCTGGATCCGCAAACCCGACCCCGACACCACGGAGATCACCGTCTACGCCCTGCTCGACAGCGACAGCGTGGCGGGGGCCTACCGCTTCCTGATCCACCCCGGCGCCGAAACCGTCATTGACGTCAAGTCGCAGCTCTTCTTCCGCAAGTCGGTCGAGAAGCTCGGCGTGGCGCCCTTGACCAGCATGTTCTTCCACGGCGAGAACACCGATCGTTTCATCGACGATTTCCGTCCAGAGGTCCATGACTCGGATGGCCTGCTGGTCGAGACGGGCTTCGGCGAACGCATCTGGCGTCCCTTGGTCAATCCGGTCGGGCTACGGGTGAGCGGCTTCGAGGTCGAGAATCCACGCGCCTTCGGACTTTTCCAGCGCGACCGCGACTTCCGCGCCTACGAGGATCTGGAGGCCCACTATCAGAATCGCCCGAGCGCGCTGGTCGAGCCGATCGGCGATTGGGGCAAGGGCGTGGTCGAGCTGATCGAGATCCCCAGCACGGCGGAGCGCTACGACAACATCGGTGCCTACTGGATCCCGGAACGTCCGACCGAACCCGGCCAGGAGCTTGAGTTCTCCTATCGACTGCGCTTCGCCAAGGATCCGGAGGCCGGCATGCTCGGTGGTCGCGCCATCGCGACCCGGATAGGCGCGGGTGGAACCGACATCCTGGATCCGAATGTACGCAAGTTCGTGGTCGACTTCGCGGGTCCGACGCTCGCCGCGCTGGACCCCGAGAGCCCGATGGAAGCGGTCGTTCACACCACCTCGGGCGAGTTGTCGAAACCCGTGGTCCAGGCCAATCCCGAGAACCAGGGCTGGCGGCTCTTCTTCGAGCTGAAACCCGATGGCAACCGGCCGGCCGACCTGCGCGCCTTTCTGCGTCACGGCGAGGATGTCATGAGCGAGACCTGGAGCTTCCGATGGGTTCGGGAATAACACCCATCACGACATCGAACGGCGGCGATGGCCTATCCACGCAGCCGGCCGTCCTGGGATTGGACCAGACCGATTGGCAACGGGCCGCCGCGCGCCTGGATGACTATCTCCAGGCCATGGGGGTCAAGGATCCAGCCGAGATCGCGTCGCTGTGCGAGCAGGTACGCCTGACCGCCGAGGCACGGGCCTGTGCCATGCCGCTGGAGGATCCGGTGGAGGCGGCGATCGAGGAGATCGGCGCCCTGCTCGATCGCTGGCTGACCCAGGAGCTGGGCGGTGACATCGACGCCGACACCCTCTGCGCGGCGCGTGCCTCGGTGCTCGGCGGATCCGTGCCCGGCTGGAGCGCCCGCTGGGCCGGATTCACGGAGGACTCACCGGGCGCGGCGATCCGCGCCGCGCGTCTGGTCCCGGTGCCGGAGCGCGCGCCACTCGTCATGGAGCCGAACCGGATCGACCTCTGCTGTTATCGCTTACGGCGCCGGTTCGCCGCCGTCCTCGACTGGCTGCTTGGCCGTTCGGGCGGACGAACCCACCCGGCTGGAGAACATTCTTGAGCCTCATCGGTCATCTCGTCGGAATGGGGAGACATCTCCACCGGCCGATCTTTTTCTCCCTGGTCATCCTAACCACGCTGGCCGCCATGTCCCTGCTCTCGGCGGCGATCCAGGACCGCGGAACCACCCCGCTCGAACTGCTGCTGCTGATCCTCTACGCGATCCTGATCCTCTGGATCAGCGCCTCCTTCTGGACCGCGGCCATCGGCTTCGCGCGTCTTCTGAGGCGCCCGGAGACCCTCGCGGCCGACCTGGACGCCGCCATCCCGCCAGCGGGACGGGAAGCCTCCGGCGAACCCTTTCGCACCGCGCTGGTGATGCCGGTCTACAACGAGGATCCCGAGCGGGTCTTCGCCGGTCTGCGCGCCATGCACCAGTCGCTGCTGGAGACCGGACGGCACCAGGGATTCGAGATCTTCATCCTGAGCGACACCCGCGATCCGGATACCTGGATCCAAGAGGAACTCCAATGGCGCCGCTGGGCGCGCGAGCTGGGAGACTCGACGCGGCTCTTCTACCGCAACCGGGTGGAGAACACCGCGCGCAAGAGCGGCAATCTGGCGGATTTCTGCCGCGACTGGGGCGCTCGCTACCGCTACATGATCGTGCTCGACGCCGACAGCATCATGACCGGCGAGACCCTGGTGGAGATGGTGCGCCGCATGGAGGCCGACCCCAGCCTAGCCCTGCTCCAGGTTCCACCGGTTCCGGTCAACCGCTCGTCGCTATTCGCGCGCATGCTGCAATTCGCCGGCAGTCTTTATGGACGCATGTTCGCCGCCGGACTGTCCTACTGGCAGGGAGGCACGGCCAATTTCTGGGGGCACAACGCCATCCTCCGGGTCGAGCCCTTCGCCGCGCATTGCGGTCTGCCCAAGCTGCCGGGACGCGAGCCCTTCGGCGGCGACATCCTGAGCCACGACTTCGTGGAAGCGGCGCTGCTGGCGCGCGCGGGCTGGAAGGTGCGTCTGGCCGACGACCTCGGCGGCAGTTACGAGGAGATCCCACCGACCCTGATCGACTACGCCAAGCGCGACCGGCGCTGGTGCCAGGGCAATCTCCAGCACGCGCGCCTGGTTCTGGCGGCGGGCTTCAAGTCGCTCAGTCGCATCCATTTCGCAATGGGCGTCATGTCCTATCTGGCTTCACCGCTCTGGCTCATCTTTCTCGTCGCGACCGGTATCGAGGCCTATCTCCAGAGCCGGACCGCGCCGGTCTATTTCCTCGGCGAGAGCGTGCTGCCGGTCTGGCCGGCGTCCTACACCGTCGAGATGGCGACCGTGCTCTGGTTCACGCTCATCATGCTCTTCCTGCCCAAGCTGCTCGCCCTGGTGTTGCTCGCCGTCCATCCGGAACAGGCGCGGCGTTTCGGCGGACTGGCGCGGGCCAGTCTCAGCGTGCTAATCGAGAGTCTTCTGTCGGTGCTGCTCGCCCCGGTCCTGATGCTGTTTCAGAGCAAATTCGTGGCGGCCATCCTGCTACGTACCTCCGTGGGTTGGCCGACCCAGCAGCGCGGCGACCATCAGACGGGGTTCGGCCAGGCCCTCGGCGCCCATGGTCTCCACACCCTGATCGCCCTGATCGCCGGGCTGGTCACCTATACCTATGTCCCGGCCTTCTTCTGGTGGTTCACCCCGGTGCTGGCCGGGCTCGCGCTCTCCATTCCGGTCTCCATGATCACCAGCCGCACCTCGCTCGGTCTCCTGGCGCGTCGCGCCGGGCTTTTCATGACTCCTGAGGAAACCGACGAACCCCGCGTGCTCCGCGCATTGGACGAAAACCTGGCCAATCCGCGACCCTGTTCCTGCGCCGGACCCAAGGATCTCGATCTCTGGTCCAGGGCCGTGCTGGATCCCTGCGTTCACGCCCTGCACGCCTCGCTGCTCCCCGACGAGCGCCCGAGCCGGCGTCGGCGCCACTATCTGGAGGGACTCATCTTCCAGCTCCAGGACGAGGGACCGAACAGCCTGAACCCAAACGAAAAACGCGCGCTGCTCTCCCACCGCGACGGACTCCAGGAGTTGCATACGCTCTTGTGGGCGGACGGGGCGAGCCGTCCGGATTCCTGATCGATCCCCTGTAGGATGGGCAGAGCGAAGCGAAACCCATCCTGTACGCTCCGAGGCTCAAGAGACAGACCGCGCCACCCGGACGAGCCGCGAGATCGGATCAGCGGCTTTCCAGCGGGACGAGGTATTCAACCGGTCCCGCACGTTCAAGGAGCCAGCGGAGTAAAATATTCCGGATGGGGCGAAGGCTCCGTCTGGCCGGGGAAGCGGTTGCCAGCGGGACGGGGTATACATCCCGTCCGACAGGTTCCAGGACTCAACCCGAGGCGCAACAGGTTCCAGGCAGGGCGAAGGCCCCCGTCCGGCCGGGGCGTGTCCACGATAGGATCGTGCGCCCCGGCCAGGACGACGCACTTGTCGTGGTCATCACCTTAAGGCGGAGCGGCGCATGGCCAAGCCTCACGACACGGGTTACAAGGAGCTGTTCAGCCACCCGGAGTTCGTCCAACAACTGATCGAAGGCTTCGCCCCGCCCGAGGTGGCGGCGCTGATGGACTTCTCCACGCTCCGGAATCACAGCGGCAACTACATCACCCCGCTGTTCGAGGAAAAGTTCGAGGACGTGGTCTGGTCGGTCGAGGCGCGCTGGCAGGGGATCACCCAGCGGGTGTTCGTCTATCTGCTGCTGGAGTTTCAGTCCAGGGTGGATCATCGGATGCCCATCCGGCTGCTGCATTACGTGGCCTGCTTCTACGACCACCTGCTCAAGACCAAGGTGACCACTCCGAGTCGGGGCCTGCCGCCGCTGCTGCCGATCGTGCTCTACAATGGCTCGAAGCGCTGGACGGCGGCCGAGGATATCTATGAGCAGGTGCGCCCGGAGCCGCCGGCGTTCCTGCGTGCCTACCAGCCGCATCTGCGCTACTACCTGATCGACGAGGGCCGTTACTCGTCGGAAGAACTGGCGGCGATCGACAGCCCCCTGAGCGGTGTGTTCGCGGTCGAACAGGCGTCCGCGGACCGGCTCGCGTTGCAGGCGGCGGTCGAGCGGCTGGTGCGCCTCCTCCGGGCCGACCCCAACAAGGAGCGGCTCGACCGGCTGATCACCCGCTGGCTCAAGCGCCACTTGCAGCGCCTGGGCGCCGGGATCGATCTGGAGCGAATCAACAGCTTAATCGAGGATAAAGCGATGCTGGCGGAGAACCTGGAGAATTGGGCCAAGCGCGAGCGGCAGGAAGGGCGCCAGGAAGGGCGGCGGGAAGGGCGACAGGAGACCGCCCGCAACCTCCTCAAGTTGGGCCTGCTCAGCGATGCACAGATCGCCCAGGCCACGGGGCTGACGCTCGATCAGATCCAAGCCCTACGCGAGGCGGATCGCCCCTGAGAATCGGATCAGCGGCTTTCCAGCGGGACGGGGTATACATCCCGTCCGACAGGTTCCAGGACTCAACCCGAGGCGCAACAGGTTCCAGGCAGGGCGAAGGCCCCCGTCCGGCCGGGGCGTGTCCACGATAGGATCGTGCGCCCCGGCCAGGACGACGCACTTGTCGTGGTCATCACCTTAAGGCGGAGCGGCGCATGGCCAAGCCTCACGACACGGGTTACAAGGAGCTGTTCAGCCACCCGGAGTTCGTCCAACAACTGATCGAAGGCTTCGCCCCGCCCGAGGTGGCGGCGCTGATGGACTTCTCCACGCTCCGGAATCACAGCGGCAACTACATCACCCCGCTGTTCGAGGAAAAGTTCGAGGACGTGGTCTGGTCGGTCGAGGCGCGCTGGCAGGGCATCACCCAGCGGGTGTTCGTCTATCTGCTGCTGGAGTTTCAGTCCAGGGTGGATCATCGGATGCCCATCCGGCTGCTGCATTACGTGGCCTGCTTCTACGACCACCTGCTCAAGACCAAGGTGACCACTCCGAGTCGGGGCCTGCCGCCGCTGCTGCCGATCGTGCTCTACAATGGCTCGAAGCGCTGGACGGCGGCCGAGGATATCTATGAGCAGGTGCGCCCGGAGCCGCCGGCGTTCCTGCGTGCCTACCAGCCGCATCTGCGCTACTACCTGATCGACGAGGGCCGTTACTCGTCGGAAGAACTGGCGGCGATCGACAGCCCCCTGAGCGGTGTGTTCGCGGTCGAACAGGCGTCCGCGGACCGGCTCGCGTTGCAGGCGGCGGTCGAGCGGCTGGTGCGCCTCCTCCGGGCCGACCCCAACAAGGAGCGGCTCGACCGGCTGATCACCCGCTGGCTCAAGCGCCACTTGCAGCGCCTGGGCGCCGGGATCGATCTGGAGCGAATCAACAGCTTAATCGAGGATAAAGCGATGCTGGCGGAGAACCTGGAGAATTGGGCCAAGCGCGAGCGGCAGGAAGGGCGCCAGGAAGGGCGGCAGGAAGGGCGCCAGGAAGGGCGCCAGGAGACCGCCCGCAACCTCCTCAAGTTGGGCCTGCTCAGCGACAGGCAGGTCGCCCAGGCCACGGGCTTGACGCTCGATCAGATCCAAGCCCTGCGCGAGGCGGATCGGCACTAAGGATCGAATCAACAGCTTCATCGAGGACACAGCGATGCTGGCGGAGAACCTGGAGAATTGGGCCAAGCGCGAGCGGCAGGAAGGGCGGCAGGAAGGCGAGCGGATTGGGGTGCGGAAAGGCGAGCAAATCGGGGTACGGAAAGGCCGCCAGGAGACCGCCCGCAACCTCCTCAAGCTAGGTGTACTCAGCGACACACAGATCGCCCAGGTCACGGGGCTTGACGCTCGATCAGATCCAAGCCCTGCGCGAGGCGGACCGGCACTGAGGATCGAACCAACAGCCAGGTAGTAGGATCCGCACCGCCCCACGTCGGATCGGCTGTCTCTCTCAGCGCCTTCAACAACACATCCCTTTCCACCTGATCCAGCGCCGCATCCAGCGCGGTTTGATCTCCGGCCCCCCGCAGCGTCTGCCCTTTCTGGCTTTGTATGGCCCAGGCCACCGGGCTGACCGTCGAGCAGGTCGAGGCCCTGCGTGCGGCCGCCCAGCACCGAGACTCACGCCAGTCGTTCGCAACGCCGCTCGCCGCGGCCATCCAGGGCTCAGGCCGGGTCGGCGGTCTCTCGCATGACCTTCAAAAGAACCTGCCGCTCAACCGCATCCAGCGCCGCGTCGAGGGCGGCCTGGTCCTGCGCCGCCAGTCGCTGCTGCCCCGCCGGGCTCTGCAAAAACCGCGTCAGTGCCTGCGCGAGGGGATGCCCCTTGGTCGCGGCATGACTCAGCCACATCAACCCGGCCTCTTCGTCACGGGCCACGCCCGCGCCCGACAGATAGCCGCGTCCCAGGTAGCACATGGCGTCGGGATAGAACGGCTTCGCGGCCAGCGTGAGCCAGGGTACGGCATCCGCCGGTCGGTCGGCGGCGAGAAACATCAGCGCCAGGTCGCACTGCGCCACGGCGTCGCCACCATCGGCCTCGAGGATGACCGCGTGATCCTCCGGCTCCAGTGGCAGGCAGGCCAGGGGCAACACATCCTCCAGCCGCACCCGCGTCTTCTCGCCCGGCTCACGGGCGCTGATGGATGACAGACTGCCGTGTTCAATGTGGCGCCAGAGCGTGCGCTTGGTCAGACCGGTGATGGATGAGGCGGTACTCAAACTGATCGAAGGCATGGGCTTCTCTCAAGGACGGGTGGGCACGAGCGAGGCATTCAGTTTAGGTGATTTCCGAGAATCAGTATCCCGACCTCTCATGTAGGGGCGATTTAAACCGCCCCTATAACGGGTACTTCCTTTTCCGGAAATCACCTTAAAACCTGGGTAGTGCCTTGATTCGTAGGATGACGACAAACGAGCACACCCGTGGGAGCGGCTTTTAGCCGCGAAAAACCTCGCGTCGGCGCTCATCACAGCTTAAAGCCGCTCCCACGCAATTCTATCGATTGGGGCGCTACCAAAACCTGATGCGGTCGCGTCACGGGAGGGGGTGTGACATCGACCCCGGATGTCATAGGGGTGGGTGTGACATCGGCTCCGGATGTCATAGGCGGGATGTGCCATCTCAACGGCCGGGGACTGGCGAGGCAAGAAGGGAGTCTGTCATCTCCAGCAATGGCGAGGACTTGGATCGTAAGTCGACAAATCCATGCGAGTGGCATGCGAACTGCTTTAATGAGGCGCGGGAGACCTCGGCGGCGCGGCGATACATCAGGCCGAAATGGCCTCCCCGTCCAGACGGTTTCATCATCCATTGCGGAGAGATCCATGAAAAAGTTCCAACAAGGCTTTACCCTGATCGAACTCATGATCGTTGTGGCGATCATTGGTATTTTGGCGGCGATTGCGATTCCGGCTTATCAGGATTTCACGATCCGCTCACAGGTTGTGGAAGGCATTAATCTGACGGCAGACCTGAAGACCGCAGCCAGTGAGTTCTGGTCTCAGCGTGGGCGCGCACCACTGACTGCAAACATCGCGGACTCGCTCGGTACTCCAACGGATCCTACAAGTATTGTTGGCACGTATGTGGCGAGTGTCACACAAAACGGCTCTGACGATTCAGATGGAGCTTTCTGGTTCGATATTCTATACGGTGGCACCGCTAACGCCAAAATAAATGGTGGAACACTAACTATCTATTCGGCATCGAACACGGCAGGTAGCCTTGTTTGGGTCTGCGGGAACGGAACAGTCCCTAGCGGTGCGACGACTGCGGCGACAAACAATACTGATCTCCTTGACAAGTACATGCCTGCCGCATGCCGTCCGTAGTCTCTCTTAATTGGGGTTCGCTCCTTAAGACGGCAAAAGCCGGAGTCAAGAAAGGCTCCGGCTTTTTATTGGCGCATCGTGACCATTAACCGATATTCCACACATCAAATTTTCGCGATCGCCGGCTGTTTTTCGCAAAAAATTAGCGAATGGTAGCGAAAAAAACCAATCGCTATAGACTAAAAGTCCATAGTTTGAATTGCGGACTGAAAAGTCCTTGTCCGCAGACTTCACTGCCGACTGAAAAAGATAAGGAATGGCTGCGCGATGCCAAATTTTTATAACAGAACTTCCCCAAAGAAAGCCATTACTAAAAGCCTTGCACTAAAGTGCATGGTTTTTACTAGCGAATTGTTACAATAAAGCCAAGATTTTTATTGTCCGAAGCAAGGTTAAAACCACCGCCTTTAGGCGGTCAGATTTATCTTTTAAGCCTTTTGCGGCTTGTGGCCAACGCGACGAATGATGGAGACGGTCACCATGCGATCCTTGACCTGCATGAGAAAACATGGCGTGGGAGGTCTGGCTGGGCGCGCGGCGGCTTTTGCGTGACATCCAACGCCGTGATGGACGAAATGAGTCGGGCGTATTTGGGACATCATTTGAGACAAAGGCCAACGATCACTTCCGAACCAAGGCACCCTGAACGGGTCTTTCGACCCGTATCCGGACTTTCAGTCCGTCACTTCAACCCACCAGCTTTAGCTGGTGGTTGTTGAGTCTGGATATTTGATTTCTGGCTTATGAAAAAAGAGACGTTTTTTTTCTTTTTGCTTGCTGCTTGCCTCTTTATTTTGGCTTATTGGCCGGGGCTTTCAGGCCCTTTTCTGTTTGATGATTATCCAAATATCATCGAAAATGATCGATTGATTTCGATTCAGGATTTCCGTTTTTCATCCATTCGTGCCGCAATCAGTCAGGAAGAACCCGGTCCGCTTGGACGATCGATTGGTTTTGTTACCTTCGCGCTGAATATCGCATCCACTGGTCTGGATCCCTACTGGTTCAAATTGACCAATTTCGCGATTCATCTCCTGGCCGGCCTGGCACTTGTTAGTCTCTTAGGGATCTTAACTAAGACCGCACTCACTGAGCAGCGCCCTGACCTGATCGGCGCCATTAGTCTTGCTACCGCAGCGGCTTGGCTCGTGCATCCCTTCAATCTGACGAGCGTGCTTTATATCGTCCAGCGTCAGGCCGAACTGAGTGCTCTGTTTGCGCTGCTCTCGATGCTTCTCTATAGCCTGGCGCGTCAACGCCAGATCGAAGGCCGCCCTGGCGCACCCTTATTCTATGCCCTGCTCCCCATCAGCTTTATCATGGGCATCTTTAGCAAGGAAAACGGCGTCCTGATTCCGGGCTACCTGTTTCTGCTCGAAATCTGCTTTTTCCGCTTCCGCGCCCAGCGGCCCGCAGTGACGGCTTGGCTCAAGCGTATTTGCTTGACCGCTATCGTCCTCGCACTGCCCCTTGCGCTCTATGCCTTTTATCATTTCGGTTCTTACCAGCACCGCGACTTTACGCTGACCGAACGACTGCTGACGCAGAGCCGGGTCATCTGGTTCTATCTTCAGTCCATCCTCTTGCCCGATATCCGGGCGATGACTATCTTCCATGATGACTTCCAGCTTTCTCGCTCGCTGCTTGATCCAGCTTCGACCCTGTTCGCGATCGGTGGTGTCGCATTCCTGGTCGGGGCGGCCGTAGCACTCCGCAAGCGCGCGCCCGTACTCTCATTCGGCATTCTATTCTATTTTATGTCGCATGCTCTGGAGTCCACATTTATTGCATTGGAAATGGTCCACGAGCATCGCAACTATCTTGGATCATGGGGTCTGATCTGGGCGTTCTTCCATTATTTCTTCGTCTTCGCGTATCGTTATCAGCGGAAAGGAATCGCCATCGCGCTCTCATGCGCCATTATCGGAGTCCTGGCAGTCAACACGCGCATCCGTGCCGATTACTGGAGCAACGAACTGTTGTTGGTCGAATACCATGTGCACCATCATCCCGCCTCCTTTCGCTCCCTCGTCAGCGCGGGTGGGGCCTATGCCAGCTATGGGAACGCGCTGCGTAATGAAGAGGCGTTGCGTAAGGCGCTTGACTATTATCATCGCGCGGATCAGTTACGACCCAGCACCAGCGCGCCGCTGATTGCAATTGTCGGCCTGCTCGTCGTCCTCGGCGAGGAGGATCAGCTTCCGAAATACGAGATTCGGCTTGCGGAAAATCTTTCCCAACGACCCATCGATACGGAAACCATGAATGCCTTCGTGGTCGTCTCGCGCTGCCTCGGGAAAGTTAAGGATTGCACCTTTCCGCAACGGGTCTATCGCAATATGGCCGAGAGCCTGCTGCGCAACCCGAATCTAAACAATGTCAACAGCCAGACAGCGGCACAAATCTATTCGGCGAACAGCAACTTTGCATACATGGATGGCCATATCGAACAGGCCCTCGCCTACAATGAAAATGCTCTGAAAATTCATCCTACCGATCTACAGCACTGGCTGAATCAGGCCATGCTGCTTGGGATGGCTGGCCGCACGGCCGACGCCATGGCGCAGCTAGACAAGGCCCGGGGCATCGATACCACCAGCTACGGCCGCGAACGCATCGACGCCGTTGCCCGGCAACTGACTCAAAATTAGTAGCCTATGACAGTAGCGTGTTTTGTTGCTTTACTGACGCAAGTAGCGTCTGTTAAGACGTCAATCATAGTTCCACCAGCCAAATCGTTTCTCATGACCAAACGCCGCGCCTTCGTCATTCATCTGACCGCCAGCGTCCTGGTGATGCTGGCCCTGTTCGCCGTCATCCGCTGGATCTGGTATCCGGCGCCCTATTTCACCATCAGCGGTGGCTGGCCATTGTTGCAGATCATGGCGGGCGTGGATGTCGTGCTCGGACCTATCCTCACCTGGATTGTCTTCAAGCCAGGCAAGCCGGGGCTGAGATTCGACATGAGCGTGATCGTGGGGCTGCAGTTGGTCGCGCTCACCTATGGCGCCGCCGTGGTCCACCAACAGCGTCCGCTCTTCACGGTCTTCGCGGTCGATCGTTTCACCGCCATCCCGGCGGCGGACGTGGACCCTGGACTCATCCAGTATCCGGAACTCAGCCGCGCCTTCGGGATCGGCCCAACCGTCGCCCTGGCGCGTCTGCCCGATGAGCATGAGGCGCGGGAGCAATTCATGTTCGAGGTGTTCGACGGGGCGAAGGATCTGGAGTACCGAGCTGACTTCTATCAGCCTTACCGGCCTGACCTGGCCGACCTCAAGCGTCGGAGCTTGGACATCGGCCGATTGGCGGCACGCCACCCCGAGACCGAGTCGGGTTTGAAGGATCTGCTCGTGCGTCGCGGCGGCACGGCGGACGACTATCTCTACTTTCCGCTCGTCGGCAACAACAAGGACATCATCCTGGTCCTCTCATCGGCCGATGGCCAGCCGCTGGATTGGATCGATGGCGATCCCTGGTCCCGATGAATCGTGGAATAATCCGCTCGGATAGCTCCAGCTAGGGCTGGGATGAAATCAGTCAAGTCGCTTGAAGGAGTCAAACATGATGCAAGATCGGCGTATCGCGGTCGTCGTGCCCTGCTACAACGAAGCGACACAGATCCGACGGGTCCTGGACACCATGCCGGCCGAGGTCGATCGCGTCTATGTGATCGACGATGCCAGCCAGGACGACACGGTGCGCATCGTGCGGGAGTATCTTTCCAAGGATCCGCGTGTGCATCTGATCGTGCACGAGCAGAATCAGGGCGTTGGCGGCTCGATCGCGACCGGCTACAAGCAAGCCGTGGCCGAAGGGATGGACGTGGCTGTCGTCATGGCGGGCGATGGTCAGATGGACCCGGCCGATTTCCTCGCCATCGTGGCGCCGGTTTTGGATGGCGGCTATGACTACGCCAAGGGCAACCGGCTGTTCAGCGGTGAAGCCTGGGAGATGATCCCGCGAGTGCGCTATCTCGGGAACGCCATGCTGTCGCTCCTGACCAAGATCGCCTCCGGCTACTGGCACATCGCCGATTCGCAATCCGGCTACACCGCGATCGGCCAGCGCGCGCTGGAGGCGATCGACTGGGACCAGATGTATAAGCGCTACGGGCAGCCGAACGATCTGCTGGTGCGGCTCAATGTCGCCGAGATGCGGGTGACCGACGTACCGATTCGCCCGGTCTATGGGATTGGCGAGAAATCCGGTATTCGCCCACTGCGGATGATCCCACGGCTTTCATGGCTGATTATTCGCCTGTTTTTTTACCGTATGCTGCATAAGTATGTCATCCAAGATTTTCATCCTCTGCTTTTCTTTTATGTGCTTGGCATACTTTTATTTCCACCAGGGTTTCTCTTTGGTTTTTATTTGGTTGTATTCCGTATTTTTATCGGAACCATCGCAGAAACAAGTGCGCTTTTTGCTGTTTTTTTAACTATTATGGGACTTCAGTTTTTGTTGTTCGCGATGTTGTTTGATCTTGAAAACAATCGGCATTTGAAATAGCCATATTGCCGATTATTCCGCATCTGCTTTGATATCTTCAGGTAAAACAAAAAAGCTTCTAAAGAGTTTTTCTCTTTATAGTAGCGTATTGATTCTGGCAAAAATATTTTCAATGTTTGCCCAAGTCATAATCGGCAGACAAGCTGGACCAGAGTTTTATGGCCAAGTCACAATTATCATGATCTTGGCTAATTATCTAACTTTGCCGATGATCAACGGGTGGGGATTGGCTTATGTTCGCCTAGTTTCTGTCCATGGCCATAAACAATGCGGGGATCATAATAGACAGGCGTTAAAAGCTCTTTTGGTTACGATTCTCGCTGCATCACTACTAACGCTATTTGTTTTGCTCTTTATTGGTGATTGGTTGACCCAGAAAATGGATTTAACCAGAGAGATTCTTCTGCTCTCAGTCTTGCTGGCCTCCATGAATGCGTGGTGGACACTTGCGAAGCATATATTCCAAGCGAATCAAGACTGGCAAACTTATTCACTTGTTGAGTTTACATGGGCGATGCTTCTATTTTGCGGAATCGGTATCATTGCCACTCATGCATTTAGTCTTCAAGAGACAATTTCCGTTTTTCTTTTCGCGTATCTCGTGGCTGGGTCTATTGCAGCGAGGTCGATCGCAAAAAGTATATTTGCTTCGCTTCGCAAGGATTACGTACTGGAAATCGTGCGCCATGGTTCTCTATTGCTTTCCAATGCGGCAATAAGTGGTCTTGCCTTTGGCTTGGACCGCTTGCTTATAAATCACTATCTGGAAGCGAGCGAGGTAGGCATTTATCAGGCTCATTTTCTTGCCACTTATGGAACCATAGCGACATTTAGCGCAATGATCCTTAACTATCTTTTTCCATTTTTTTCTCAGCCAGTTTCTGAAAATAATACCGACGCATTAATAAACCGTTGGATGTACTATGTCTATCCCCTGGTTTTTATAACTTCCTTTATAAGCGGCTGGGTTATGATGACACTTTTTGGTTACCCAATATCTTGGCCGCTCCTTTTCTTGCTTAGTCTTTTTAACCCAATTAATTTTCATGGCCAAGTGCTCGCATGGAAATTAGCGGGGGCAGGAGTGAGCACATCGAAACGGATTGCGTTCGCGCAGATTGTATTTCTTATAAGTAGCATCGTAATACTGTTGCTATCAATTAGCTCGCTTGGTATATTGGCAGGCGGCCTTAGCTTATTGATTGCATCGATAATTACGCTTGTCGTACTCAGTCAACATTTCGTGCCAGCCTAACCCAAATGAAAGAATTTTACGAAGATTATTACAAGGAAGCGTTGTCGCAATGCTCAGGCCAAGGCTTGGACTCCAGATCATTTCGGTTGATAGCACGAAAGTACGACTGGAACTACCGTAAATTTTTTCGACTTATCCCTAAAGAAAAAGCCGTTCTCGATTATGGTTGCGGTATTGGGCAGTTTCTTTGCTATCTTCATGGGAAAGGCTTCACAAATCTTACCGGTATAGACATTTCTGAGCAGCAAATTACTCTTGCCAAAAGCATTCAAAACCATCTGAATTTTGAGTTTACGCCAAACCCAGATGAATGGTGTTTAAAGCATTCAGAACGTTTTGATGTCATTGTAATAAATGATGTTCTAGAGCACATCCTCCCGTATCGCACGGCTTCTTTTTTAACAATAATCCATAATACTTTACGTCCAGGTGGGTTGCTTGTCATTAAAACAGTAAACGCGGCCTACCCGCTCGGTTCGGCAGCCAGATATATTGACTGGACACATACAACAGCTTTTACTGACAGGTCGCTTACTCAATTGTTGCGACATACAGGGTTTAAGGATATTGCTTGCTATCAGGAGGAGATTGGCATTTACAGCTTATTGTTTCTCATTAAAAAGCTTGTTGTTTTTATAACAAGAGGCGTTTTGCGTTTGGCAACTTATTTCTCGGAATCTGATTGGCCAAAAATTATTTCTGTCAACATTATCGTAACAGCCAAGAAAAGCACTTGAACTTATCATGCTTCGCGTCTGCGCATTAACTTCTGGCATTAATGTTCCTTCATCACGTTTCAGGGTTCGACAACATATTTCCGAGCTTCACAAATATTCTATTGTTGTCGAAGAGCTAAAACCAAAATTCGATAAATACTCTGACGTCCCGCCTCCATTTAATAAGTTGAACCTTCGAAAAAATTTTTTTCCTGGGTATCTAGTTTGGGCAGGTATTCGATTAGGTCTCAGGATGCCGAGTATCATTCGGACTCATCATTACGAAATAACCTGGCTTGAAAGAGAAATTCAGCCCGGGTTTCTCACTTTCGAACGGATGCTTAAAAGACCTATTGCTTGGGATGTTGATGATGCTATATGGCTCAAGAAGCCTTTTGGTATAAAGACGGCAAAAGCGCTTTCGCAAATTTCTACAGTTACTATTGCTGGAAATAACTATCTGGCCGATTATTTGGCTGGCTTGGGGGCCAATGTCGTAGTTGTGCCAACTGCAATTGATACAGAAAGATTCTCGCCAAAAAAACAAGCTAAAGATAATGATGCGTTTGTTATTGGGTGGACGGGAACGTCATCAAATTTTTCTTACTTATACGCAATTGAGCCCGCATTAAGCGCGTTTATCGCGGATCGTAAGAACGCTTACTTTCACGTTATATCGGACGCAATGCCAAATTTTAAGCGATTGCCACGTGATAGAATTATTTTCAGTAAATGGTCGCCGACAACTGAATCAGAAAAAATTAAAGATTTTGATGTCGGAATTATGCCTCTCTTATGTGATGATTGGTCTAAGGGTAAATGTGCATTTAAAATGCTCCAATACATGGCCTCCGGCTTGCCGGTAATAGTCTCACCGGTCGGAATGAATGTTGAAGTCATGTCTCGGATGGAAAACAATGGTTTTCTTGCGCGAACTCTATCGGAATGGGTCGATGCACTTGATTATCTGTATTTAAATCCAGATGTCAGAGTCAGATGGGGTAAGGTTGGGCGGGCTACGGCTGAACATTTCTATAGCTCGGGAGTGATCGCAAAAAAGCTTGCAGAAATATTTTACTTAATATCCTAGAATGTAGGTTTTTTGTTATTCCGTGTTTTAGGTGCTAGCCTGTTACTGCCAGCACGAAATGCTTTTCCCAATTAAAGCGCAGATGCCGACTCGCCTGGATCTGAGACTCTAATAATCGGTGGCTTTCTCTGGTGGGGTATTTTAAATATTGACTTAACCGCTTTGTCCAATGCTTGACTTCTAATGGTAAAAGATTATCTGCCCCAAGGATTTCCCGATGTGGTGGAATGTCGCTAGCTAGGACTGGCACGTTATAGGCAATGGCTTCCAAAATGGCGTTAGGCATGCCTTCATGCTTAGATGGGAATAGCAAGATATCTATATTAGACCAGATATCTTTCGCATGTCTCCAGCCCATGAATTCCACCGGGAGTCCAGCCGCTTCCAGCCTGAGGGTCATCTCGCCTGGCCCCGTGCCATAGCAGTAAAGCGGCGGTGGCTGCGACAGTTGGCGCCAGCAGTCAAGCAATAGCCGCTGATTCTTGCGTTCTTCCAATACACCAACGACCCCGCAAATTAGCCCTTGGTGAGGATATCGGCGGGTCGCTGTGCAACGGGGTATTTCATTCGGGAGCGTCGCCAGGGATTCGATCCGCAACCCTGAATGACGATGGGCAATGGTTTGTTCGAGCGACCGGGAGACTGTCCAGATTCGGTTCCGCCATAATCCCCATCGTTCCAGGCGCCTTTCCAGGATGATCAGCCATGAGGGCCGTTCCTTGATCTCGTGATTTTCAAGGGTGTCCGCGCGTAGAAAGACTGCGGGCGGTTGCTTGAACAGCCATCGGCTGGGCTGTAACAAGAGTCCGTAATTGGCACCAAAGGTAAAGGCATACTGAATGCTGTGACGCAGACTAATCCATAGGAGTTGAATGGGTGCGAATAGATGAAACAGCGCCCAAAACAAGAGTGTTTCCGTCGATCCGGCCGGCCATGGAAAACGGTGGAAATGGCACTCTGGATGCCGGATCGGAAAAGGTTCGACAGCGAGATAGTGAACGCTATGGCCTTCGGCCAATAAGGCATCGATTCCGCGAAACAGGCGTTTACAAAACCCGCCGGGTTTCGGCCGATAGTAACAGGTCAGGATCCTTGCCATTGTCGCCAGAGTAAATAGACGTATAGGTTCCAGAGTCGATAGCCATGGTCACGCCGTCCTTGCCGATGTGCCTGCAAGAGCGTTGCGATATAGCTCGAATCGAATGGGTGTTGAACCGAACTCAAGAGTCCCTCCAGATGATTCCCTAAATCGCCGCGAAACCAGACATGCAGTGGAACGGCGAAGCCCTGTTTTCTCCGTCGCCAGAGTTCGGCGGGTAACCAGGCATCGAAGGTGTTCTTGAGCATTTTCTTACCCTGGAATCCGGACCGATGCCAAGTGCGTGGGAATGAGAAGGCCAGCGCGACCAGATCCTTGTCCAGAAATGGGCAGCGGGCTTCGAGCGAATAGGCCATGCTCGCCCGGTCGACCTTGACTAGGATGTCCTGGGGCAGGTAGACCAAGGCATCCCCGGCCATCATTTCCTGGATATCGTCGATGCGGCACTCATCCGGGAGTGCCGGCGGCGCATGGCCACGGGCGGATAGCGTGGGTGCCAGCCGGCTGAAGTCACCGGGACTGTAAAGCAGGGGGGCCACGTAGGGTCGCTCTCCGTCCCGACGCGCCAGGATGTCGAGAAACAGGTGGGCCTTTTTCAGCAGACTCCGGCTGTGATGGGCCATGGGCTCCGGAAAGGCGCGGATCAGGCTTTCGATGCTGGAGCGCATCGGTTTGGGTACGCGGCTGTACCAGCGCAGAATGGTACGCGCCCGATAGCGTTCATAGCCGCTGAAAAGCTCGTCGCCGCCATCCCCCGAAAGCGCGACCTTGACTCGGCTGGAGGCTAGTTCGGATACGGCGGCGGTTGGCAGCAGGGAAGAATCGCTGAATGGTTGACCGACGTGGTCTTGGAGCAAGCGGATCAGGGATTCCGCCTCCAGGTTCGACAAGACGGCTTCGATGTGTTCGGTTCCGGCGTGCGCGGCCATTCGGCGTGCATAGGCGCGTTCATCGTAAGCGGTCTCGGCGAAGCCGATGGTGAAGGTCTTGGGATGGATCCCGAGATGGCTCAGCGCGGCTACGATCAAGGATGAATCGACGCCCCCGGACAGGAAGGCTCCGACCTCGACATCCGCGACCATGCGCTTTTCCACGGCTTGGACGAAGCCTTGGCGGAGGCTGGCTTGGGCATCGGCGCGTGAGCCCTGAAACCCATTGACGCGGAGCTGCCAATAGGCTGTTTGCTGGATCGGACCACCCGGTTGCCAATGCAGGATGTGGCCCGGCAGAACCTCATGGACCTCTCGATAGGCGGTATGGCCGGGCAGATAGTAGCCGTAGCGTAAATAGTCGGCCGTGCTGTCGAGATCTTCTTCGAATGATGTTGTTGTGAGTCTTTTGAGGGCTGGAAGCTCGGAGGCCGCGATCAATCCTTCATCCTTGGCGCGATAATAGAGCGGCTTCTTGCCCATCGGGTCGCGGGATAGACGCAGGTGCCGTTCCTGAGCGTCCCACAGGGCCAGCGCCCACATGCCTTCCATGCGATCGAGAAATCCGTCGCCGCGCAGACAGAGCCCCGCCAGAACGACCTCGGTATCGCCTTGGGTGCGGAAATTCCAGTCCGTCGCCAATTCCTTGCGTAGTTCGCGGAAGTTATAGATCTCGCCATTGAAGCTCAGCCAGTAGCGCTCTTGGGGGTCGGGCATGGGTTGCCGGCTCGCGGCGAGATCAAGGATCGAGAGCCTGACATGGCCAACGAGCCAGGGATCTCGAACGATGAGTCCGTCTTCATCCGGTCCACGGTGCCGCATCGCCCCGAGCGCTCGATGTCCATGCGCAAGCAACTCATGCTCTGGAATGGTTGGCTGATACGCAAAGAGTATTCCACACACCGATGTTGCTTCCTTGGTTGATGGGTCGGGAATCGCTAGCGATTGTCTAGCACTTCGCGATAGAGCGCTGCGTACCGCTGCCCAGTTTCGGTCCAACTCATGGTTGCGACCGATTCCCGTGCGCGACGACCCAGCTCGGGGATCCTATGCGGATCCGAGATGAGCCGTTCCAGCCGACTGGTGAGTGCGGCGGTGTCATCCATTGGAAACAGCAAGCCATTGTCGCCATCGGCGATCAACTCCGTCACGGCGGGGATGTTGGATGCGATGACGGCGCGACCAGCCGCCATGGCTTCGATCAGCGCGTTTGGCCGACCTTCGGAACGGCTGGTCAGTAGAAAGACATCGTGCTCCGCCAGCACACTGGGGATGGCCGCCGGGGGATGCATGCCTGCAAACCGAATGCGCTCGGCGATACCGCGCGTTCGCGCGATCACTTCGAGACGCACGCGCTCCGGGCCGTCGCCGACAAGGGTCAATTCCCAATCCAGCTTCGGATCGAGCAAGGCCAGTGCCTCAAACAGACAGTCGATGCCTTTGACCGGCACGAGGGAACCAACGGTCAGCAGCCGTAAGCGTTCCGGCACGACTGGAAGCGGCACCAGGAAAAACCGCTCGTCGACACCGTTTGGAATCAGGGTGATGCGGGCCGCGTCGCGGACGAGTATTTGAGCGATCCGTTCCCTGAGTCCCTCGCCCACGGCGACGAGGCGCTGATTGAGACGGGCGCAGATCCAGAGGACAGCGCGAAACAAGCGGCTGCGCTCGGCCAAGGCGACATCCGATCCGCGCAGCGTCGTGATGCATGGCGTTCCGGTCAGCCGACCCGCCAGACCGGCGATGAGCCCCGTCGCGGACCAGTTGGCATGGATGAGGTCGGCGTTACGCGCGGCACCGAGACAGGCGAGAAACAAGGCGGGAAGGAAGGGTATCAACAATAACCGTGCAAGGTGGTTCTCGCGCAAGGCGGCGGGCAAGCCACCAGGTCCGTGCGTGAGAATCTGCCAGGCGCGCGGCGCATAGCGGAAACAACGGACTTGATAACCGTGCAGGGTGAGCCTGTTTACTCGATCGACCCCGCAAGGAGTCATCACGGTTGCGTGAATATCCTCCGGCAGATGCCGCGCCATTTCCATGATGAACGGCCCGCTGACGGCCGTTTCGTTCAGTGGAAAGGAGGTTGTCACAATCGTTACCCGCAGAGGGTTTCGAGCTTGCGGTCCGTCTGCTTCGTTTCCATTAAATGCCATCCGTTCCTCGTTGAGGGTGGGATCGGTCATGCTGGCCACGGCTTCGCGTGACTCTTTGCCAGTTGGTAGCCTTGCCCTCTGGCTCCCATTAGCTCCGACTCTCACATGGGAGCCATTCGCGAGGCTCCAGCGGTAAGGCTGCGACGTGCGAACCGTCGCGGACGGCGCGAATGCCGCGTCCGGCTGGAGTATCGATAAACCCCACGATGGCTTGACGTTCAGTCGGATGCCGGGCCGATCAGGTCGACCAGACTCGCGGCCTCGAAGATGTCGTCGAGCCAGGCGTCCAATTGCTCGATCGAGGCAGCGTCGATGCGTGGCTCCGCCCACGCGGGGAGCGCGCCGAATCGCCGCGTCAATTGTCGCTTCAGGGCACTGGCCTTGCCTTCGGCCTTGCCTTCGGCCCTGCCCTTAGCCTGGCCCTTGGCCTCGCCCTCGGCAAAGATCGATTGATAGGCGCGCGTTTCTTGAATGGGGGTCAGCAGGTTCAACATCGCCCAGATCTCCTTCGCGGTGAGCCCGCGAAATCGCTCGAAAAACCAAAATTCCAACACCTGTGCCAGGATGTCCCGCTCCGCGGGTTCGAGCGGCGCCGTTTGGACCGTGCGCCACAATCCTGGGGCTCGCGTCCGTAATTCATCGTCATCCTCGATCAGCAGGGGCGCGAAGACCGCCACGTAGGGGTTGTCTGGCTCGCGGTCCATCCATTCGGGCAGAACGCGATCCAGGAAGACCGCCTGGGTCAAGGATTGCGCGATCCCCGCCCGGCTGGGATAGCGCGGCGCGTCCCGCGCGCGGAGAAACACCCCGATGCCGACGACGTCGCACTCGGGATGCTGCTCGCCATAAAGGCCCATCTTGGTCAGTAGGTTATACAAGGTCTTCGGCAGCGCCTGTCCCTGGAATTCGACCACGTACACCGGCCCGGTGTGCCCTTCGGGCTCGAAGAGACCATCCAGGCGTCGTTCCAGGCCCTTGATGGTGAGCGAGGAAAAGCGATAGTCCCCGATCAACCGCTGGCCTCCGGTCAGCACCCGGAAGGCTTCCGCGCCGGCGGACAGGAACAGATAAATCGGGTGGTCGGTTTTCATCGTCCCTTTACAAGTGGTGTTGGCTGGATCCGTGACGCCAGACAGACGAGGCCATGCTCCAGGCGATAGTCTAATCCGCTGCCGGGGCAGATGGCCTGTCCCGCTCCGGTCAGCGGCAGATTCAGCCGTTCGCCATGCGCGCTCATCCAGCCGAGTTGCCGTGCCGGAACGCCGACGATGAGGGCGTAGGGTTTGACATGCCTGGTGATGACCGACCCGGCGCCGATGAAGGCGTATTCGCCGATGGTGACACTGCGGACGATGGTGCCATTGGCGCCGAGGGTAGCGCCCGTTTTGACCAGCGTCGGGCGGTATTCATCCTTGCGGGACACCGCCGAGCGTGGGTTGTAGAAGATACCGACCCATCTCAAGCACCAAACACCGCCCCCAGACTTGGCGCATCGAGCAAGCGTTCGCCCCAGTTCTCCAACTCGGCGGCGCTGGCCTCGGTCAGGCGTGAGTCGACCCAATCTGGCAGGGGGCCAAAGCGGCGCGCTAACTGGCGGCGCAACAGCCGCGCCTCTCCACGCGAGATTCCTTGTTCGATTCCTTGTTCGATTCCCTGCTCGATTCCCTGCTCGATTCCCTGCTCGATTCCTTTTTGAATGCCGATGCGTTCGGCGGTGGTGACGTATGGCATCTGTTCGGCCTCTTCGAATTCACGCAGGCGTTCATGATAGTCGACCTCCAGCGCCGCAGGCAGAATCAGCACCCAATCGATGAAGGTGTAGAGGCTGAAGATGTCCTCGCGGTTCCAGCCGTGTCGATAGAGTGCGCGCGTCAGGTGCAGCTTGTGCTCCAGGCGCGCGACCGGATCATGGCGGGTGGCGGTCGCGACCAGGTGGGCGCGCACGACAGGCGCGAAGGGGTTGGAGTTCGTCTCCAGCGCGGCGTCCTGGCCAGCGTAGTCGAGCAGTTTGACGCTGGGGAACTCCAGCAGGGCGCGACAGCCCCACAGCCGTTGCTCGTAGCGATGCGGACGCCAGCGCCGATGGCTGTCGGTCAGCACGGCGAAGCTGGCGACCGGACGCTGGTAGCGGTCGCTCAGACGCGAGTGATAGGTGTACATGCGGCGGGCGAAGTCGGTTTGTTTCTGACCCTGGATCTCGATATGGACCAACACCCAGGTCTCCTCGCCGCTGGCACGATGGACCTTGATGAGTTTGTCGACCTCGCGCCGCCCCTGTGTCGCCTTGCGCGTGACTTTTTGCAGTTCTTTATCGAGAAATTCCACGCCGCGCGACCAATCGATGTCGGCGGCGGCGAGCGGAAAGAAGAAGGCGAGGAAGGGCTGCGTCCAGCGATCAAGCAGGATTTTCCAGGGCGAGTCGAAATCGTCGCTCGCGGGGGCGTTGGCTGGCGGTTTGGAAGACATCCCGACCTCGCTTTCCCTGGTGTCCGCGCGCCCACCAGCTTTCTGGTTGACGGTCATCGGTGAGAGGTGCCGCGACTCCTGGGGTCTAGCGCACGTCTGCCCGTAGGTGATCATGTTCGAGACGATAGATCAACCCGGTGCGCGGGCAGACGGTCTGTCCCTCGCCAATCAGCGGCAAATCCAGCCGCTCGCCGTGCTGGCTCATCCAGCCGATCTGGCGGGCCGGGACGCCGACCATGAGGGCGTAGGGTTTGACATCCCTATTGACGACCGACCCGGCGCCGATGAAGGCGTATTCGCCGATGGTGATGCCGCAGACGATGGTGCAGTTGGCGCCGAGGGTCGCGCCTGTTTTGACCAGCGTCGGGCGGTATTCGTCCTTGCGGGACACCGCCGAGCGCGGATTGTAGACGTTGGTGAAGACCATGCTGGGACCGCAGAAGACGTCATCTTCTAAAATGACTTCGTCATAGACCGAAACGTTGTTCTGGATCTTGACGTTGTCGCCGATGACAACGCGGTTGCCGACGTAGACGTTCTGCCCGAGCGAGCAGCGGGCGCCGATGCGGGCGCCGGCGCAGATGTGGACCCAGTGCCAGATCCGGGTTGCGGATCCGATTTGGGCGCCGTCGTCGATGATGGCGGTGGGGTGCGCGTTGTAGTCCATGGCGCTTATTTCCTTTAACGCGCCCGTTTACAGAAGGGATGATAATCGCCTTGCAGGCCCTGGGGGGTCGCGTTGCGGATCTGATAGACGGTTTCGACGGCGGTGCGGGCGTCGTCCAGACCGTAACCGTTCCCGGCGAGAATTTGTCGGTAGCTCTCGGTGTGCAGATCGGCGAAGCCTTCGGAGAATTCGACTTCTTGTCCGCCGACGGTGATGGAGCGGTAGGTGCGCTGGCCCTGTTCGCGCTGGGCTTGGGGCAGGTGATCGGCATTCACCGAGAGGAACCAGCGCACGCCCGCGCGCTCCAGTTCCAGGCGGCCGGCGGCGCAGTCCTCGCGATTGAGATGCACGGTGCTGTAGCGGACCTTGCCGAAGACCCAGGACAGCATGTCGAAGAAATGCACACCGATGTTCGTGGCGATGCCGCCGGATTTCTCGGCGTCGCCCTTCCAACTGCGTTGGTACCAGTTGCCGCGCGAGGTGATGTAGCTGATGTCGACCTCATGGAGTCCGTCGCCGGCGGCCTGGATGGCGTCTTTCAAGGCGATGATGGAGGGATGGAGGCGCAGTTGCAGGATGTGATGGATCCTGGCGCCCGTTTCTGCCTCGATCTCGTGGAGGCCATCAAGGTTCCAGGGGTTGAGGACCAGGGGCTTCTCGCAGATGGCGTGGGCGCGGTTGCGTAAGGCGAAACGGATGTGGGCGTCGTGCAGGTAGTTGGGCGAGCAGATGCTGACATAGTCGACTGGCGTACCCTTGCGGCGCAACTTATCGATATGGCGATCGAAGCGTTCGAATTCGGTAAAAAAATCGGCGGCGGGAAAATAGCTGTCGATCACTCCGACGCTGTCGTTGGGATCGAGCGCGGCGATGAGCTGATGGCCGGTGTCCTGGATGGCCTTCATGTGGCGCGGAGCGACGAATCCGGCGGCCCCGATGAGTGCGAACGATTTGGTGTCCATGTGCTGTTCAGGTCTGTGCTTGTGGAGTCGTTAACGCGGGCTTGGACGATACACGTAGATCAAGGTTTGAAGCGTACAGAGTCCCTGAACGCGAGCGAAGGGAAACCGGACAGGCCAACATTCCAAGCCTCCCCGCCGCGCTGTGAGGATTCGCGTGGAAGCGAAAACGATGAAGGGCTGGCCCGTGGACCGAATCCTGTGATCGCCAAGGCATCCGCCAGAAATCGTTGGCGCTGACGGACGGATGCTACGGCATCGCCATAACATAGTTCACGAAATCCATCAAGAAATCGCCGGAAACATGATCCGCGAGCACCCTGTCGGTCTTCTTGGGCGCCGTTGCGAGCCGTTCCCAGGGTTTGAACTCCGTGGTTTGTACAAAACCATGGGCGTACCACAGTTTATGGGCCGCGCGCCGTCCGCGCACGGACCGAGGTATAAAGTCCGGCTTGAGGTTACACTCGTCCCATGACTGCGGACACCGCCCCCCCAGCGAACCCAGCGAGGAGCGCCTACGCCAATGGCACCGGCTGTTCGGGATCGCGCTCATGGGCGTCTTCGAAGGCACCCCTTGGCGGGTGGAGCTTGAACAGGAACTGGCCCTGCGTAGCCAATTGCTCGATGTCGCCATTATTGAAGCCACTGGGGAAGACGCCACGCACGCACCAGGCGCCGAATGCAACCCCGAGCCGCCCCTCGAACTGCCCGACGGTCTGGAGAACCTGCGCCCGCACAACCTGCTGACCTACAAATCCCGTCACGAAGCGCTGAACGCCTGGGCGCTCGATGAGCTGATCGGGCACTACGTCAACTACCGCAAGCTCAGGCTCGCTCCCGACGGCCAGCGCCATCCGCTACACGCCTTCGGCCTTTATGCCGTCGCCACGCGCTTTCCCAGTGGACTGGTGTGCGAGCATCCGTTACAACCCACCGCTTGGGAGGGCGTCTATGATCTTCCCTGGGGCGGACATCCGGTGCGCCTGATCGTGCTCAACGCCATTGCCAAGCACCCGCGCAACACCCCCTGGGAACTCTTTGCGAGCGAGCAAGATCGGATGCGCCAAGGGCTGATCCACTACCGCGCCCGCCATCCGCGCCCCAGCCAAGGCGGACACTGGGAGCTGCTGGAACACCTCTATCTGATCTATCAACGGGAGATCCCTGATATGGCCTACACCATGGAAGAGTTTCTACGCGAAACCCATGAACTGGTGCTCGCACGCATGACCCCGGAAGAGCGGCTCAAGGGGCTCGCCCCCGATGAAGTGCTCAACCGCTATGACCCCGAGGAGCGGCTTAAGGGCCTTGATCCCGCCGCCATCAAAGCCTGGTTGGCCAAGCAGCGCCGGGGTCATTGACCGTCCGCGATCGTCCCGCGCGCGCAAAATCAACACTGGGTTGCGCCAAGTCGAAGGAAGACGGCTTTAGCGATGTCCCGACACCACGGAGTCAAACGGCCATGACCAACCTTGCCCACGTCCGATCCCTCTCCGTCGACGACTATCTGGCCACTGAGGATGGCGCCGACATCCGTCACGAATATATCGACGGCGAGCTATACGCCATGACCGGCGCCAGTGATCGTCACGGCCTGATCACGCTCAATCTCGCCAGCTACCTGCGCCCACTCCTGCGCGGCACACCCTGCCAACTCTTCGCCAACGATATGAAGGTCCGGTTGCGGATCAATGAACAGGACGTCTTCTACTATCCCGACCTGCTTCTGAGCTGTGATCCAAGCGACCGTGCGACTTACTATCGCGCGCAGCCCTGTCTACTTGTCGAGGTCTTGTCCGACTCCACCGCGCGCATCGACCGACGCGAGAAATTCTGGGCCTATCAGACGATTCCCAGCCTGCGTGAATATCTGCTGATCTCGCAGACCGCGCACGAGGTTGAGGTTTACCGCCGCGCGGATGGATGGGTGCAGAAGATCATCACCCACGGCAGCGTCCGGCTCGATTGTCTTGATGTCGCGTTGCCGCTGGATGTGATCTATGAAGATGTGCCGCTGTAATGCCTGTCCGCCAAACGCGGTCCGTTGTGCCTAAGGATCCATCTAAACCGCGCCTGCTGGTCCTGACGTCGACCTTTCCGCGCTGGCGTAACGAGCATGAACCCCCCTTTTTTCCATGAATTGAGTCGGCGCCTGGTCGAGCCGTTCGACTAAAGTGGCCCCTGAAAACCGGACAGTCATTTAAGTTGTCAAGCCCGGCACGAAAGGGTTGATCAAAATGGGTGAAGCCAAGCGCAAGACCTACACGTCGGCGTTCAAAGCCAAAGTGGGGTTGGAGGCTGAGGTATCCCCTAGCTATTTATATTTTAAACAAAGACTTAAACAATGATTGCGGCGTGACAATGAACAGGCACAGGGGATCGTGGTCCTTGGGAAGTGACGAAACCACCCAGGAGACCCCCGATGCCTGTCATCACGATTCTACACCGATGCCTGGATCCGTTACTTCCACACATCTATTGCCG
>NZ_NRRG01000026.1 GCF_016583575.1 Thiocystis violacea | reverse complement strand
CTCCCTCCCACTCAGATAGGAGAACCGTCAAGTCCGGGACATTCGCGATGCGGCGCTTTGACCAGGATTAGGAAATGTCGTCTAGATCCACTTCCGGATGCCAGTCAAAGGTTTTTCGCTTAAACAGGGGTACCCGCTCGGAACGCTCGGAGACAGGCTCGGCCGCGCCATTGTCAAGGTCTGCTGGGGGCTCCTGGGTCGTCGCGGGTGGATGACAGAGCGTTGGCGTGCTTGCGCGTGTTGGGTGTTGCCGCACTGGCGAAGTCATGATCGCGGCTTCCGATCGCGTTTCGCGTTTGATCTGGCTGACGTAGCGCCTGAATTGTCGCTCACTCATGGGAGGCGGCAATCGGAGCGCGTGAAAGGCACGAAAAATCTGCATGCTTGAATAACCGTTCTTCACGCCATGAATGATTAAATCCTGGTACGTATCGATGAATAGACGCGTCTCGGAGCGATGACCTCGACTCATCTCGTCCAAGGCCAAGAGGAAGGATGCCGGTGACGGTTGAGCGTTCGAGACCTTATGTGGCATGACCGCATACGCGTCGATAGCCTTGCGTGCCTGGATATCCTCGCCCTGGAGGTGCGCGTCCGCAGGCTGTCCGTGATGTCCGATCCATATCCGCTGGCATCTATTCGCTGTCCGGTCACGTCCGGCCCATGTCCGATCGTGTCCGTTTTCTGTTTGGCAGGTCCGTTCGATGACCGACATCCGTCCGCTTGGGTGGTCATACTAATCAATAATCTCGGTGCTGTCCGGCCGCAACGGTGAATGAAAAGATTCACCGTTTATGCCGGACAGTCCTCCTGCCATTCCATATACTGGCCATCCCTTGCGTGAATACAATCATGAATGGATCCGTCGACGGAGACGCGCGTCAAGTGAACGCGTATTCAGCGATAACGCTTGGTCGGGGATGCGGTCACCAGTGCGTGGCGGTCCGCGCCACGGCCGCCTTGCTAGCGTTGATCGATGGTGTTGAGGCTCGCGTAAGCCCTGATGCCGGTCTCGCGAGGGTCTTGGCTCGGCGAAATCAGTGTGGCGTTCTCGCCAAAATCCCGTATGGAGCATCATCGGAAGGGTTCGGTTCCGCCGCTGACCTGCCTGCCGGAAGGGTGGGTATCGGTCCCGTTTAGGGAAGGGGGCGAAGGCCCCCTCAAATCCACCCCGGCAGTAGGATGGATATGGGGGGTGGGATTTGCTGAGGGGTGAACATGGGGTCAAAGGCGACAGGGGTGGAGATGAGCTTGGCGACAGACGAGGGGATCGCGTGTCCGGAGATAGGGTTGGAACAAGACACGCGCACAATCTGGGTCATGCAGCAGATGCAGGATCTGGACAGGCTCGTGACGGAGCGCACCAGCGAAATCCTCGCGACGCTACAGAACGGCGCGAACGAACTCAAAACCGAGTTCACCGAAGCCATGCTCAGGGAACGACGCACACGCCCTCCCCGCGAACGCGGCAGCATCGGACTGCGGGTCCGGCAGGCCGCCACCTCCGGGCCAGGCATCTTCCAGATCGAGTGGTATCGCGTCCAGGGAAAGCAACGCACCAAGTATCTCAAGCGCGGCAAGGACAAGGATGGCCGAATCAGCCAGCACTACCGCCTGGGTTCATTTGGTCGCCTCACGGACTGGGAGAAAGATCTGATTCTCAAGTACGAGCCGCAATGCGCCAGGTTGCGGATTCTTCAATCCCATATCGGTCACATTCGTTTGCGTTTTCATCTGATCGATCAGGCATTCAAAGGGACGGGGCTCCTGCCACATGACCCTGATCACCCGGTCATCATGGAACAACCCGATCAACCGGAATGAATGGCCGATGCCCTCCGTTTTAAGGAGATTAACCAAACGACAAACCTCTGTCTGAATCCCTTTTAAGAAGCCTACTGGCCATCACGGAAATCGTTCCCATCGTCGAGTTCCTGACATTTCTGCGGCTCGCACCAACGCGCGCAACCGACGAGCCAGGCGCGTTGTGCTTCGGGGTCGTAGAGCCGCCGCCACTCAGATCATCGATCGGGCCATCGAGCACGGAGTGGCTTGTCCGGTGATAGGTGATACCTGGTTGCTGTCCGCCCGACAGCCCTCGGATATCTTGATCGAACGGGCCAGATAGGCGCGTTTCCGCCTGATCGGCCCCACTGAGCTGGCCAACCTGCGCGAAATCGTGCTCGATTGGCGGCACCGTTCGGAGTGACCGTCCGGCGTACCTCGCCGGCACTGAGCGGAGGTCACACCCGCCGCTTCAGGGACAGCACCAATGTCAGCGGTTGGGTCGGCGAGGCGATGAAGCCATAGCGTCGATAGAAGGCCGCCACGGGCTCCGACAAGGCCTGCACCAGCAGACCCCGAATCCCGAGGATAGCGCTGGCCGCTTGGGTCCGCTCGACGGCATCGCGCAGCAGGGCGACACCGAGGCCGCGCCCCTGCCAGTCGTGCGCGACGGCCAGTCGCCCGAGGACGGCCATGGGAATCGGATCTGGCATGTTGCGCCGCAGTCCGCCAGGGGCTTCGCTCGACGCCAGCGCCCCCGAGGCGAGACAGTAATAACCCTTCACCTTGCCGGAGGCGGCCGCCACGTAGGTCCGCGAGGCCCCGCTCGACTGATTGGCCCAGGCGCGCCGCATCAGCCAGTCGTCCAGACTGGCCACGCCACAAGAAAACCCCGACACGATATGTGCCGCGGTCAGCGGAGCGGGTGCCTCCAGATTCATGTCTTCCAGGGGCTGGGGGCCTGCATCAAGCGCTCGTAACCCTCTCCATAGGGCGGCTGGTCCAGTACCGCCAGAAAGTGCTCATAAGTTTGACGGTCCACGCGCACCAGCGTTTGGTCAAGCAAGGCCTCCTCGGCGGCGCGCCGGGCGGCATCGATCATGAATTCCGAGCGTGATTTGCCCTGGCTCTTGGCCGCCTGGTCGATGAGGTCGCGAATATCTTCGCGAACGCGCAGATTGACGGGGCGAGAGAGCGGTTGGCGAGCGGGCGCGAGGGGAGTCGAAGTTGGCATCGGATCACTCGTGATCGATCTGAGAGATGTACATTGTATATCCTGGCGGCTGCGGCGACCAAGATCGAGACAGCGGGTCCGTGGGCGCCGTTCAGCGCTCACCACGGCGCGTCGGAACCCGCATTGACCGGCCGTGCCCAGGGCCGGATGTGGACAGGCGATCACCCCATCGCCTGGCCCGTCGCCGACGGAACCTCCCCATATTGAATCGCCTCGGCCTCGAGCATGAGCCCAAAGCACGTCTCCGGCCTGCGTCCACTGTTCGAATTGAGACCCGCTTTTAGGGGTTATTAGCTTGGCTATCGAAACCTGTCTCGCGGATCCGGCGACCCTCTGATCAGCGTTGCCCTCCAGTCGCGTTTGCTCTCGAATTTCCGGCGCGGGAGCGGTCTGATCGCAAGACTAGTCACCACCGGCCCCGGCATCGCCCGCGCGCGGACACTAACCGCAGGATCCTGAGTCGCACCGGATATTTTGCCGTTGTTGCGTGACCTTCATCGTCGACCAAGGTATCGTCGCTGTCGTCTTCACACGGACGCACCGCCAGATCGATCGTCAAGATCAGCCTGTCGCCGGTGCCTTTGACGGATCAACTCGGCCGCCCGTCAGCGTCCGCGGCGAACCAGGATCATCCAGGAACCTCGAATGGAAGGAACAGTCGTCTCATTCGTGCCGGACAAGCGCTACGGTTTTCTCGCCGGGGCCGATGGTTGCTCTTATTTCTTCCATCTATCGGCGTTTCGTCCGCCACAGCCGTCCTCGGCGATTGGACCGGGGATGCTGATCAGCTTCGATCCGACTCCGAGTCCGAAAGGCTTGCGGGCGCAGTCGCTACGCATCGAGCCTACACACGCCATTCAGTTGGTTGCGCCTGCGTCGTTTCTCGTCACCAAGGCGGATCGACCCCGCTCAGGATGCGTGCTGTCCGAAATCCCAAGAATCGAATGCCGTTCCGATGTGTCCATCGAGACGGCGAAGGCCGCCGTCATCGCCCTGGCCGTGAAACTGGGGGCGAATGCGCTGTTGGGGCTGAGCTATCACAGGGAGAGAGGGAGTGAGGGGAACTACATTTACTCGATCCACGGCTACTCAGGCACACCCGCGATCGTGATGGATGAACGCCTGACCACGAACGCGGAAGACATCCGGCGTGGCGAACAAGCCGCGAGCGTTCTTGTCGCCCGGTTGAAGAATGGCTATCTGGAAGAGCAGGAGCGATTGAAGACCGAAAAGGAGAATTTGTGGTTGGGCATCCGATTCATCGCGGGACTGTTCCTGCTCATCGTTGTCGCTCTGGTCGTCCTTTATTAGCCGTTGGCCGCGGCGCGGGCCTTGTTCCAGTCGCGGAGGATGACTCCCCGCCACGAATCCCGGCCAGCGTCGCCACCACCACCCCGTGGTCGATGTGCGCCGCGTTCTGGCCCACGCCGGCATGGTAACTGGCGTTGGAGGCATCCTTCGGCAAGCCGGCCCAAATTTTCGACAGATTGAACGCGAAGGCGTGGTCGTCGATCCGTCCTTCGATCCAACCATTGATGCCCGCATCGCGCGCCAGGGTCAGCGCCAGGCGATCCTGAAGCGCGGGCGTAAAGCGTTCGTCTCCACTGAGGTGCAGGCGCGCGATCAAGTCATCGAAGGTATCGGGAATGATCTGATAGCGGCCGATCGCGGAACCGCCGTTACCCTGCGCCAACAACTGGCCTTGAAATGACCGGATCTCGCGGACCGTCATGGTCGACAGATCGACCCGGTGCTGATCCGCGTGACCGTACCAGGCGTTGTAATTGCCGTGCGCTTCCGGAGCCGAGATCAGGTCCAGCACGCGCCCAAGGCCGCCCTCGGTCACACTCCCGTGGATCAGTGGAATGGCTCCGATCCGGGCGCTAGCGTTTTTTTTTCCGTCATCGTCCGGGGACGGATAGGAGGCTGGAAGGACGGGGCCTCCCATCCGTCCCACCGGCACGGGGGGCTCGACGTCCGCCTGCGGCATCGTGCGATTGTAGGCCCCGATGAGTCGCACGTCGGAATCATCGCGAGAGACCACGGAACGCTCGATCAGGGTGGCGATGTTGTCGCCCGTGGCCCCCGACGCCGCCTCGGCCACCACCGCCGCGCGGGCCGCCTGATGTGCGTCGCTCGGGGCCATGGCGAACAGCGTGGTCTCCGAGGCCGCCCGATAGAGGTCTTCCTGGGCGGGTGTGAGTCCATGCCCCGCGACCTGACCCAACCGCGTCTCGATCATCGCCTGGCGGGCGGCGGTCCATCCCGATTCGCTGCGCGCGGCGTTACGTCCGGCGAATCTGGCGGCCTCCCAACCTTCCCCCGCGGCCAGGGTCTGCCCAAAGGCGGCGGCACCGGCGGTCGCTTGATTCCAGATCCCGCTCCCTCCGGCGACCACCAGGGCACCGGACTCCGCCAGGTGCCGCATCGCCCCACCAACCTGCTCTTGGGCGGTCCTGGCGATCGGCGCCGGCAATTGCGCGCGATAGCGGATATCCTCCCCGAGAGGCGCTTGCTTCTCTGAACGGATCTGATTCCGCCAGGCGACGCCCTGGTCGGACACCGACTGTCCGGCCCCGGCGCCGAAGGCGCCTACCGCCGCGTGACCGCCGTCCACCTCGGCGAGGGTGCCATCGGCATTCACCCGCATGGCCCCCAGACCCGCACGGACCGCGCCGCGGGTATCCTCTAGGTTGGCCTGGTTCACGGCCGCGCGCACGCCGCCCAAGGATGGTCCTTGGTTCGCCAGGGAGGCGTTGACCCGCGGGTCGATCCCCTCGGGAATCTTGACGCCCAGCAGACCCGAATAGACGCCCATGGCGGCGCTTTCCGCTTGCTGCCGTTCCTCCGCTGTCAGGGTGTCGGCGCGCTCCCCGCCATACTGACCCAGCAGCATCCCCATACCCGCCATCGCCCGGGCTTGCGCCGGATCGCCCACCACGCCACCGGCCAGGAGGAGATCGGCCTGCTGGGCCACATCGCCCGCCAGTGCGAAGCGGTCGATGGCCTGTTCCAAGCGTTGCGTCATCGCCGGGTGGTTGAGCAGCATTCCCGAGGTATCGATGGCGTTGAAACTCGTGTTGGTGCCGAGCGACCGTGCAAAGGTGGCCGCCTGTTCATAGGATTGCGAGGTGCTCAGGACATTCTGGGCGCTGCGGATCAGCTGCGTGTTCTCGTTCTGGCTCAGTCCTTCCGTGAGACTGTTGCCGTGATTGCGCGAGATGTCGGACGACAGTCCTTGGGTGAAATCGGCTTTCAGTTGCTGGTCGGTCGCGGCCCGTTGCACGATCGCCTGGGCGATCTCGTTTGCCTGACTCGCGTTGACCCCGTATTGCTGTTGGATCTTCCCGGCCAGATTGCCCTTGATGCCCAGGTCAGGGGCACCCGCCAGTTTCCCGGCCAGCCCCGCGCTCAACAGCGTGGACATCCCTTCGGTGCTGATTCCGGAATCCTTGAAACCGCGCGAGAGATCTTCCGCCGCCGAGCGCGTGGCACCGCTGGCCTGGCTGTAGGACGCCCCGAATTTCTCTCCCAGCGCCCACTGGGTGGCGCTCTGGTGCGTGGCGCTCGCCGAGCGTGCAAACGCCTGACCGACGCTCGACTGGAAGCTCTCCTGCGCCTGTTCCGACTGGGTCTCGGCGGATTTCAGGGTGGCCTGCGCCGTCCGCCCCGCCTGGAACGACCAGGACAGGCCCGAGGCGCCCGGCGCGTGGGTGCCGCCCAGGGCGGTGTGCTGCATCAGCGGCCCGACGGTACTCGCCGCCCCCGGCTGCAAGAGATCGGGCGCGGTGAGTTTTTCGCTGATGTGATCGCCCCCCTGCAGCCGTCCGGCCAGATGGGTGGCGGTGATGGCGCTGCCATAGATGAGCATCAGACTGATCGCCGGGGTCGAGGCGATCAGCACCCCGGCGGTGCCCAGATAGGTCTGCAACAGGAGATCGCTCTCGTAGAGCGCCCGAAACGACGGCAGGACCGCGCCATTCTGGGTCGCCAGCGCCTCGAACGCGCGTTGCGAGGCCATGATCAGGTAGAGGTTGGAAATCGCCAGGATCGGCATCCACAACTGAATCCACAGCCCGAACAGCAAATATTTGCCAACCATCGAGATCCCGAGCGGTCCGAGGCCGATGGCAAAGGCCATGAAGGGGCCGATGGCAAAGATGAAGCCCTCGAAATAGACCATCATGGGTCGCATGATTTTGATGAAGAGGTTCTGCTCGGTCGCCCACTGACTGTTGCGCTGCGCGATCGCCTGGGCCGTTTGGGTCGCCGCGCCCTGATCGCCCAGATCCCGATAATGCTGGATGACACCCTTCTCGAACATCGGCAGCAGCGCGGCCATCGTCATGTAGGTCTGGGCATCGACCGCGCTGCTCGACAGCGCGCTCAGCGCCCCCGTGACCCGTGTCGTGACCGTTCCCGTGGCGGTGCCGAGTTTGGCGGCGAGCGATTGCTGAAAGCTCGGCAGGAAGGACGCGCTGGTGTAGCTCTTGAGCCGGGCATAGGCGTCGACACAGGTCAGCGTTTCGCGCGCCAGGCCGAGCGAGATTTCGGTCGTGCCGGTGACGATCGGCGTTTGCAGCGCCTCGTCGAGGCTGGTGGCCTTGAGAATGCGGTCGATGGTGAGACCGTCGATCTGGCGATCCACGCCGTAGAGCACGCAGTCGGCCACATAGTTGATCCAGGACTGCTCCACATTCGCCCCCGCACTCGGGCTATTGGCGTCGCCCATGGTCAGGCGCGAGAGCGCGGTCTTGCGCACCGTGGCCAGCACCTGCAAGGCATCGACGTAGCCCTGTTCGGTCATCGTCGGCGTCGTGAACACCTGCTCGAACAGGCGCGTGAGGCCATAGCCCAGATTCGACACCGTGGAACCAACCACGGCTGGACCGAGCGGCACGTTGTCGACCACGCGCGCGGTGCCCGAATAGGCGCCTTCGATGGTGACCGAGACCGTGGGCACGAACAGCAGGGAATAGAGGACGAACGACACCAGCATGTTCTGGAACTTGATGCTTTGGGCACCCTGCAGCAGCCCCTGGAAGGCGATCATCAGAAAACCGATGAGAAAGCCGATGCTGACGAATTGCACGAAATCCCCGGAGGCGAACAGCATCGCCACCGCATTGAGCACCTGTTGGAGGAACACCGGATCGCCGATGGAGTAGATTGTCCACATCTCAATGGATCTCCTGAGCCGGCCAGGCGCGGGCGTTAGTCTTCGGCATCGCCCTGAGTCCCGTTGGCCTGCATGACATCGAGATAACTGGGGGCCTTGTAGAGCGCGAGCAGGGTCCGGAAGCTCTCCAGCAGATCATTGGGATTGCCATAACGCGCGGCCAGGATGTCGTACTCGCTCCAGATGTCCGCCCGCACGGCCTCCAGTTGTTGCCGCCATTGCGTGCTATGGGTGTGCTGCAACCCGGCGCTGGCAAGGCGCACGCTTTTCAGCATGTCGCGGACCATGATCTGGACCAGCTCGATGGCGATGATCGGCGCGGCCCGCTCGGCGAAGGCGAACGCCATGCCCGGCTCCTGACGGGCCAGGGTGCGGATCGCCCCGCCCAGCCCCCAGGGCGCGTGCTCCAGGAAACCCTTTTCCTCGGCCGTGAGATCCTCGACGCCGAGCATGAATTTCTGGATCAGTCCCGCCCCCGAGACATCGCCGATCAGGAGGTTGCGCACGCGCGGAATCAGTCCTTCAAGGGTCACGGACTCCTTGGTCGGCGAGCGGCATTCGTCGAGCGAGGCGCAGCGCCAGACCAGGACGGTTTGCGCGGCATCCGTGCCGCTGCCGTTGAGCAGATCGCTGACGCTGAGCGTGGCCTCCAACGTGGTGGTCGGCAGACTCAGGCCGCCCTCCGGGCTGGGTTGCAAGCCGCCCGCCGCCGAGCCGACGATCAGGCTGCCGGTCAGACTCATCAGCATCTCCAGCAGATCCTGATCGCCATGGGCGTACCAATGGTGCGCGGACTGATCGGTCAGCGCCTTCCACACCAGGTTCCCCTCGAATTGCCGGGCGGCCTCGGCGGGGGCGTTGGCGTAGACGGTTTCCAGCGGTCCCTGGCCGGCGGCGTTCGCGGTGGTGCGGTTCTCGAAGACATCGCCAAAGTCATGCAGATCCGCCATCAGGCTCGCGCCGGCGATTTGCTTGCCGGTGAGCGCGGAGGCGGTGTCGTTGACGAGCCCCTGCGCGAGCTGGCAGGAGTTGGCGGAGAGCGCGTTCAACTGCGCGATTTTCTTCTGCAACTGTTCGATGATCTCGGCCCCGGAGGGAAACATCGTGGTCAGCGCGAGATTGAAGGCGTAACCCGCCGCATTGGAGGCGATGCCGCGCAACAGATTGGTGAACTGTTCGGCGTTGATGAACGAGAACGAGCCCCCGAACAGATTGATGCCACCGCAGCCGGCCTCGAAGGACGGTGGCACGATGGAAATCGGATTCACGTTGACGAGGCGGTTACGCGAGACGATCGAGCCACCGGAGAGCACCCCCCGGCGCGGCCCCAGATGGGCGCTGGGCTCCGTGACATTGACCAGGGTGCCGAAGAGGCTGTCCAGTTCCGCGTTCAGGTTGGCGCGCGCGGGTGACATCGCCACCAGGGGCACGAGGAGCACCATGAGGCGCCCAGGGACGGGGTGGCGTGCGTGGAACATGAGCGACCTCGGTTTATTCAAACGCGAAGGGGGCGGTGGGCGCGAAGGCCGGGGCATCGCCGCTCGCCCGTGCCCGTAACTGATCCAGAAACACCGCCGGATCCGCGGACACGTCCAGTGGGGCATCGAACGCGACCTCCAGGAACCGATCGGCCACCGTGGGCTTGGTGCGGGCATAGGTCGCCTCATCGATCCAGCCGACGTCGCGGGCCGCCAGCACGAGGCGCTGCTGAAGATCGTTGAGCGACAACAGCCCCTGAGCGAGCGGCGCGATGCCCTCGGGCGGGCGCACCAAGTACAGCGCCGGGGTGGAGACCACGCCCAGGCGCGCGGCCTGACCGGCATCGCGGCGAAAGTCCGGAAACAGTCCCTTGGGCAGGGGCTGGCCATCGAGCGCGATGGCCTGGACGGTGAATCCCTGCTGGTCGGCCAGCACCCGGAGCACGGACGCCTGCGCCGCGCAATAGGGGCAATCCGAGCGATAGAAAAACCAGATCCCGGCCTCTCCCGCCAGCGCTTTGAGCACCGCCTCGCGGTGTTGACCGGCGACGCGATTGAGTAGGTTGGCGTAATTGCCGACCGGCTGACGGGTGGTTTCATCGAGTGCGGGATCGCTTTGCACCACGCGCTGGAAGGCGTCGGTGAAGCGAGAGGCTTTATCGAGGGCGATTTTCTGCAGATACAGATAGAGCGCGACCTTGGTGGGGCTGGGATCGTCGATCGCCTGCTGCTGGTAGCGCTCCAGATTCGCGCGCAGCCAGGCCGCCGAGAGCGGCGGCGGCGCGGGGGCGTCCGCGACGATCGATGGCGGAGGCGGTTCGGGCGCGATCGGCGGCACGGGTTCTGGGTCAGGATCCGGCGCCGGCGCGGGTGGCTCGACTTGGTACCAGAACCAACCTTCCGCCGAGCGTTCGTAAAAGCGTGGTGCCTCCTGCGCACGGGCGGCGAGAAGCGCGCCACTGAGCCCCAGTGCGAGCAGGGCGCGCCCAGTCTGGCGCGGCTTAGCGCGGCACAGACGCATGATCGCGCGCACCCAAGGTTCGCCGTGCCAGCCGCAGCGGCGAACCAGGCGTGCGCAACTGCGCGGGCGTCGAAAGCGCGACCGGATACCAGCGGGGGCGTTTGTAAACATAGTCGCGGCGCTTGGCGACCGGCAGGTGGAGCGTTTTCCCGTCGAGCTGATACACCAGCACACGGCAGGCGACCAGCACGATCTGGCGTGCCTGCTGGAGTTCGTCCAAGGCGATGATGGCCGCGTCGGAAACCCCTTGCCAGAGGATGACCTGCGTGTGAAGCGTGCAATCGCGAGGTCCGGCAAAGCCATCGATGTCGCGGCACAGTTCCACGAACGACACCCCTCCGCCGAGACGCTCGATCAGGTGCAGAATCGACGGCTTCACCACACACTCGCGGCCAATCGGCCCGCCGGCGCGGCCGGCAGCCAGGCGATGGGGTCGAGCGAAGCCCCCTGATGGCGGATCTCGAAGTGCAGATGCGGCCCCGTCGTCATCCCGGTGGCCCCCACGGTGGCCAGCGTCTCGCCGGCCGGCACCCGCTGCCCGACCTGAACTCGCCGGGTCTGGCCGTGCGCGTAGCGACTGGTCCAGCCCTCGCCATGATCGAGTTCGACCAGTTGACCGTATCCGCCGGACCATCCGCTGAACGACACCCGTCCCGCCGCCACCGCGCGGATCGGGGTGCCCGAGGGAACCGCCAGGTCGATCCCGTGATGGAACTGTCGGCGGTGCGTGAGGGGATGACGGCGCCACCCGTAGCCGGAGCTGATCCGTCCAGACACGGGCCAGAGATTCCATGGTTCAACGGGATCCGCGCGCACCGGCACGGGCGTTTCGGAGGTCGCGCGGGCGCGGATCATCCGCAAGCCCGAGCGCTCCCGCGCGCTGTCCTGGGTGATGAGTCGAATGGTGGGGGCGGTGCGCGCCTGAGCGTCCGCCTCGACCGCACCGAGACCGAGCGGCACCAGGCACAGGAGCGCCGTGACCTGGCGACGCTTCGGATAGGTTTCAGACAAGCGCGGACAATCCGGCCATGCGGGTCCGCACCGGCCCTTGGCGGTTGTCCTGACGAGAGGCCAGGGAGCGCGCCCGCCTGACCGGCCGCGCCTTCAGGGCCTCGCGCTCGCGCGCCTCGCGCAGACTGAGTGCGCGGCAGACCTGGCGCAGCGTGACCTGCGTGATGCTGGCCGTCTGTAAGTAACGTTCGGGAAGATCCAAGGCGCGGCGTTGATCCCAGGCCGCGAGAATGTCTTCTTCCTCGTTCAGTGTCGGATTGGTCGGACGTCCGCCGCGCGGCAGCTCATCGTCGAGTCTCAGGAGCTTGCGTTGACTGCAATAGTGCTGAGGAATCCAACCGAAGAGCTGGATCATCAAGGCCCGCGGCGCGCCGGCCACTAAGAGACGCTGTTGCACATCCAGGGTTTTCTTCTGGGCCGCGAGGCGCTGCAAGGCCATCTGGGTCTGTTGATGATTGACACGCACCTCGAATTCCATGAAATTCGGGCTCTGTGTTATCAGCCAATGAAATTCCTGGTGCGACAGCGATTCGAGCGCACGAATTTCATCCCAATTGAATCCATAGGCCAACGCCACCTGATAATTGCCTTCATGAATCTGCTGTGTCACATAATTCAGCATGACCATCGCTGGGTTGTGTTTCTCCACCGTGAGCGCCTCTTCTGTTCCACCGTTGAATCGATCTCGACACGGCGAATTGACTTCCGCCGCGGCGCGACCAAGGGATGTGGCCTTCATCATAACGACCGATCAAACGGTCTGGAATCGAAAACCGTGAATGCGTTTCTGACCGTTGTTCCGCACCAACCATGGCCAGACCGCGCCCGTGGCGGAAGCATCCGATGGCCTCAGTCGTCCTCGGCGGCCTGGTCAAGATCCGCGGATGCCGCCGCCGTGTCGTCTTCGTTCAACACGGTCAGCACCTCACGCGCCTCACGATCCACCGCTTCGCGTTGCCCCTGTCGCTCCGCCTCCGCATAGGCCAGACGATGCAAGGCGATAAACCGCTGCCCAGCTTGGCCGAGTTGATTGCGCCACTGGATTTCGCGCTCGGCATGGACCTTGTTCGAGAGCAAGCCGGACAACCAGAGGGTATCGATAGCGATCATCATCTGATCCAGTTCCACGATCAGATTGGTGTAGGCGCCGATGTGGGGGGAGGCGATCTGGATGCGCAGATCCGTGGGATGGGTGTAACGCGGATGGACATCCATCAGGCCGTGGCGCTCCAACTCGCGCCGAAGGCGCTCGCGCTCCTCCGTCATGGCCTCGCTCAGTTCGATCAGGCGGGCCTCGATCACCGACTCGATCTGATCGGCCTGCGCCTCCGTGGCGATGAGGCGCAGGATCACATCGATGCCATACAACGCCGTCATCGCGGGTTTGAGCTGACGGTCACTGACCAGTCGGCGCACGTATTCGCTGTGGATGCGCACCGCCCGATCGAACACCGGACGACTATGTCGATAGCGTCGCGCGGCTCGGCGCGAAATGGGTGGCGGTTGGGCGAGTGGTGCGCGGTGGCTGGGGGCTAGGGTCGGAAGATGATCCACGGCGATCGGGGCGATTTTCTCGGAGGATTCACTGGACATGAACAGACGCGGCTCCCAATAACGGTCGGAGAGAAAGCACGAGCACGGCACCGACAAGCGCCGCCCCTCATCCACGATGAACTCCTCGCGCTGAATGCCCATCGTCGACGATCAAGGCCATCGTGCCGATGGTGATCCGCTCTCGCAACGCGCTACGGTGAATCCAGCCCCGCTCGATTCATGCCTAATAACGGTGGGGCGACGCAAACACCGTTTCGGAGTTCAACCGGTGCGCGACTCGGATAGACTCCGTCGAGGTTTGGCGATGGCCTTTCGCTTCATTCACCCGACGAGTCATCAATGCGCGTTCTCTCTCGTTCATTCCTGCTCCTGTGGTGGTTAGCCACGACCTCCTTGGTTCAAGCGCAACCCTTGATCCGGCTGATCCAGGCCACGTCGGCGCCGACACCGATCGCGGCACCGGAACGGACGCCGGGGTTAACCCCGCGCACGATGGTCGCACCCCAGGCGACCGGCCCCATCCACGCCCCTCTCCACCCTGGCGCCACCACCTCCAGCGCCTTCCTGCGCGGCACCTTCTGGGAAACGGTCGCGGCTCGCTACGGACTGGATGCCGAACTGCTCTATGGCGTGGCGCTACAGGAGAGCCGTCACGGGGTCGGCGCGCACACCTCCGCGCCCTGGCCCTATACCCTGCGTGGCCCAGAGGGTCCGCAATTCCATCGTTCCCGCGCGGAGGCCGCCCTGGCGCTTCAGCGCCTGACGGCCCGCTATCGTCCCCTCGCCATCGATGTCGGCCTGATGCAGGTCAACCTGCGCTGGCATGGCGACAAGGTGGCTAACCCCGCCGATCTGCTCGAGGCCCGCACCAATCTGGAAATCGCCGCGCGCATCCTGGTCGAGGCGATCGCCTCGGCGCCGGGCGATCTGGAACTCGGTGTCGGGCGTTACCATCACTGGAACAACGAGAGCATCGCTCGTGCTTATGGGCGCCGCGTGCTCAAGATGGCGAAGGCGCTGGCTGATGGCTGATGGCTGATGGCCGCAGTGACGACCTGTCGGTTACGTCAGCATGACGACCGCAAGGTGTTGACTCGGGTTACTATCCCTCGGAAGTCTTCAATCGGCTGGTCGGCGAGGTACGGAAATTTAGTGCCGGCCTGACCCTGGATATTCCTAGACGGCCTTTCAGTTGTGCGAAACTGTGCGAAAAGCTGTGCATATATATGCGTCACTATGCGCGAAATCGTTGCGGGCGCTCGCGTATGTGTTTGATTTATATATTTAGCACCGCCCTCCGAAGGCTGGGGTCACAGGTTCGAATCCTGTCGGGCGCGCCATTTTTCAATCAGTTACGATTACCCCCAAGCACCTTGGCTCAAAATTTTTCGCGCAATGCGCGAAATTGGCCAATGTTCGCCATTCGTATACGCATACGCAACGGCAGGCGGACGCCGAGGAGGTCGCCGCGCGGAAGCAATATCTTCTCGTCGCCGATGCCTCGCGGACCTACATCCAAGATCGTGTCCCTCATTCGCCACCACCGGGAAACACTATCGCTATCGCCGCCGTCCGCTGGATCTGCCGCGCCAGTGGCACACCAAGCTGGAGGGTTGGTCGCTGGAGCAGGCAGGGGCTCCGCTACGCCGCGTAAAGTAGAAAACGGATAGACTGACGTTACACGGTATTCCATGAGCACCACATCATGACGACCTTTATTCTGGACACGCTGGCCTATACCGAAACCCTCAGGGCAGGCGGATTCAGCGAACAGCAAGCCGCCACTCAAGCCCGCGCACTTGCCGAGATCCTTGATCGGCAGATGGCGACGAAAGCAGAAGTGGACGCGCACGAAAACAATTTGCGGCGAGACATTGAATCGCTGCGCGTCGAACTGAAACGGGATCTTCGCGAAACGGAACTCAGGATGGATGCTCGTTTCGCCGAAACTGGCGCGCGCATTGCCGAGACAAAGGCCGATTTGACCCGCTGGGTGATCGCGGCTGGCCTGCTACAAACCACGGTCATCATCGGCGTGCTGATGAAGGTCGCGAAGCTGATCTGATCCGCCCTGACATAAACAGGCCCCGACACGGCACCACCCGCCCCGAGGCACTGACCTTCACCGATCCATGAGAGATTCGGCAACGGCTGAAAGCAAGTCTATCTGCGCCGGTGCGCGAATTGAAGGTAGCCAGGCGATCCCACCCGATCAGGGCGATTCCGTTCATCACAAACTGGATTCTGACGCCATTCCAGGTCATGAAAACCCTGGAACATCGCGGCTGGCGGGGGTCCGCGCGCCCATCGCGTCGACGACTCCGGCAATGTCGTCCAGATGATTCCTGGAGAATGGACGCGCTTCATGGGCGAGATGCCCCGCTGGGCATTTTCGATAATCTCGAGGCTTCGATTCCGGGCCGGATTCGTCCAAGGGCACCGATCCCCAGCATCGCCGAGGAAGATCTTGGCCGCCGCGTTGATTCGGATTTCTGAAACCTGACTACATGAACGGCCACAAACGAAAAAGGGCTTGCGGCGGTTAACCGTAAGCCCTTGTTCTAATTGGTAGCGGGGGCAGGATTTGAACCTACGACCTTCGGGTTATGAGCCCGACGAGCTGCCTGACTGCTCCACCCCGCACCTGAGCCGCTAATAATACGGAAGCATCTCCGGTCGTGCAACCCCTTTTTTACGTTCGATGAGGATTGGCCTCTCGTTTCATGTCCGCTGGGAGGCTTAGAGGGTTTTGAGGTATTCGATCAGGGCGGTGCGCTCGGGGTCCGATAGGTCATCGCCGAAGGTGTGGCCCTGATTGCCGTAGCCGCTCAGACCGGTGTCGTAGAGGCGATTGCGCTCGTCCCAGCCCATGGCGCCGGCCTTGCCGTGATCCAGCGAGCGGTAGGCCCAGCCGAGGCGGTCGCGATCATAGGCCGGCTGGTCGTCGCCGGCGCGGTCGAACTCCCAGTAGGTCGGTCGCTGGCGGCTGTCGAGCAGGGCGGCGATGGTGGGGACGGATCCGTTGTGCAGGTAGGGGGCCGTGGCCCAGACGCCATCGAGCGGGGGGGCGATATAGCCGAGCGCGGGGGCGGCTTGCGACAGCTCGCCGTAGAAGGATGACTGGAACCAGCGGAGAAAGCGGTCGGCTTCGCCGAATCCTTTGCGCGCCAGCATGGGGTCCGTCTTGACCTTGCCTAGCGCGATGACCTTGTTGGGATAGCGCGCCTCCTCGCCATGGGTGCCGTGGCATTCCTTGCAGGTCTCCTGAAAGAGGGCGTAGCCCCGTTCGGCCAGACCGGGATCGATGGGGAAGGGGTATTCCGGCGGCTTGAGCGTCGTGAAGTAGGCACGGACGTCGACGAACCAGGCGTCGATGGCGGCGGCTTCCTCGACGGAGTCGGTGCAGGTGGTCGAGGCCAGCATCATGTAGCGGACGTGATCGCCCCGCCCTTCCGCGTTGTAGAACATCGCGTGCTTCTTGCCAACGTTCCACAGGGGCGGGACGCTGACCGGCAGCGGTTTCTCCGGCGGGGGCTCGATCAACGGCCGGTTCGACCAGGCCAGCGTCTTGGGGTCGCGATGAGCCATCAGGGCCAGGGTCAGGTTGCTGGCTGAGTTCACGCCGATGGTATCGGTCATCATGTAGTCGGAGATGGCGGTGATGCGATCCGCCCAGCGCGTCCATTCCGCGCGCTCCGCCTCATTCATCGCGATGGCCCCGGCGGCTTCGATGCCGAGCAGGGGATCGACCGTCAGATCGAGGAACTCGTTGCCAAGACCGATCACGAGTCGACCATTGATGGGCGCGGCGTGACAGGCGAGACAATTGGAGGTGACCAGTTCGACGCCGGATGCGGCGACATGGGCCGTGAGTCCGTAGGGCAGCTCGGCGTTGCGGCCGGTGCGTCCGGGTACTGGCTGGTGGGTCTCCGTCGGGCCGCCTTCGCGCAGGCGGCGATAAACGCCGTAGGGAATCCCGCAGGTCACGATCGAGCGGTTGACGAAGGCCTCATAGCCGCGCGCCGGATCCCCCGGACGTTGCGGGTGGGCCGGGACGCGCCCGACCTCGGCCTTGGCGATGCCATCCCGGGGGCTGGTCCCGGAATCGCAACCGGCCAAGCCGGTCAGGAGCAGGGTCGCAAGCAGCGGACCGAACCAAGAACCGAGCCGTCGAAGTCCTGGACCATACCCTGTATCTTGAGCCTCGGAGCGTACAGGATGGGCACGCTGCGCTCTGCCCATCCTACCGATCCGGCCGATCAATGGGGCGTCGATTGTCATGGTAGACCTCGATTCTGTTCGCGGTGGCACGTCGAGCGCGGGACACGCTCATGGCTGATCGGGCGCAATCGCCAGCTCGACCCGCCCGACGCCGGAGATGGGGCGTTCGCCCTGCCGACCGCTGGCCCGGATCGCGCCGCTCCAGAGGCGCGCGGAGCGGTCCGTCTCCTGATCCTCGACCAATGGCCGCAGCGCCAGTTCCAGATCCAGCAGCGGGATGGCGAGCCGCCAGTCCAGACGATAGGTCCGACCCGTGCGCGGGCTCGTCCATGACCGGGTCGCCTCCAGCGCCAGATCGCGGCGCTGAAAGCTCTGGATCGCGCCATCGGCGTGAATGAGGGCGCAACTGGGAATCGGCCGCCCGGAGCCGTCCTGACGGCGGATCTCAAGACAGATGAGATCGCGTCCGTCATCGAGCTGGACGGCGAATCGATTCAGCCCGAGCCGACCCTGGTCCGCGCCGATCCCGCCCCAGGCATGATCGAGCCAGGCGCTTCCGCGCACCGGCAGGATCCGCCCATCGACACCCAGTGTCCCGGTCACGCTCAAGCGCGACAGGAGATAGGCGTGGACGCCCGGATCGCCCCGCTCGCGCGCGAATAATTGCAACCGGTCGCCGGCGAGCGCCGGTTTGTCCTGGGTCAGGATGAGGTCGAGTTGGGTCTCGCCTCCCCGCACCTTGACCATCAAGCGATCGGGATCGGCCGCGCTCTCGAAGGACCAATCCTCCAGCCAGACGCGCGGGGGCTCGACGCTGGCTCCGGCCAGCCCGAGCGCGGCGCGGCTCAGACGCTCTTGCGCGCGCGTCGTCCTGTCCCCATCGGACAGCCTGACGAGTTGGCCGCGATACAAGTGATTCGTGGCCCAGCCCGACGCGCGCTCGACGGGCGCCGGACTTAGGGCGAGACGGGCGAGGTTGAATTGTATCCAGTGGCGCGCACCAGACGTGTCCTCGAGCCAGAGCGCGAGGTTCCAAAGCTCTCCGCGCGTCTCCGGATGCGCGCCGTGATCCTGGGGCGGATTCAGTCGCCAGTCGTCGTCGAGCGGCGCGAAGCCCGTTCCAACCTCGCCGATAAGACTCTCAAGAGATGGATTCTCGACGCGCTCCGGCGCCTCCAGTACGCGCAGCCAGAGAATCCCGACCAGGACCGGAACCCCGATCGCCACGATGGCACGAATCCAGATTTTCATGCGAAGCCGCCGTCCATCCCAAGGCCATATTCATGCAACATAGGGACGAACGGGGCCAGGCACAGGGCTTGCGAAAGCGTGCGCCAGTCCCAACCGGTCCGCCGCGCGATCGGAGTAAACTCGGGGTCCGAAGGCTTCCCTTAAGGCCGCGCGCGGCGCGACGCCTGGGGGAAGGCCGCCACTGGGAGGAACCTCGGATGAGGCTTCATATCAAACTCGAAACACTGTGCCACATCATCGAGAAGGCACGAGAATTCCAAGCCAAGGAAGAGGTGGTGCTACCGGATTCGCCAGCCAGCCCAACCGAGGACTGGGCGCTCCAACTCCTCGCCGATCACAGCGACGATTACACCCTGCTTGAAATGACCCACGCGATCGGCGGTATGAGCGAGCGCCAGCGCGCGGAACTGGTGGCGCTCATGTGGCTGGGTCGGGGCGACTACGGCATCGAGGAGTGGGAGAGCGCGGTGGACGACGCCATCGGCGATTACTCGCTCAACGCCGCCGGCTATCTGCTCTCGCACCCCATGGTCTCGGACGATCTGGAGGAAGGTCTGATCGCGCACGGCTATTCCTGCCAGGACTGACCCGGATGCGACCGCAAGCGATGCGCACCGCGCCATCACCCGTAGAGGAGGACGAGTAAAGCGAAGCCTGCCCATCCTCTACGCTCCGAGCACCCTTAGGAATCACTTTTGGTCGCGCCCCACCCGGCGCGCGCCGCCTCCCCCATCGGCGTCTTGCCTTAGAATGGTCCCCTGACTCCCGGCTCGGCTTCGCCAGGGAGCGTCCGGGAGTCGCGCCCACTCGGCACGACAGGAGGCATCAAGATTCAAGGGATCGAACGTCGAACCATGCTTCGCACTATCCGAGGTCGTCTGGCGCTCCGTTTCACCCTGCTGTTGGCGGGGCTCATGGTCGTGATGCTGTCGCTGACCGGATGGCTCGGCTACAGGATGCTCGATGAGCTGCGTCCACGCATCCAGGGCGCCTTCGAGGAGACGCAAACGCTGAATGAAAAGAACGTGCTGCTCAACAGCGCGGGCTATCTGAGCGCGCACCTCTTCCCGCGGCTCGTCGAGGCGGATATCCAGGGACTCAACCAGGAAATCGACCGGGTCAAGAGCTGGCTGCCGATCCGGTCCTTCATCATCGCCGGTCTCGACAAACGCATCCTGACCGACGGAACCGTCGCCAACGCCAGACGCGGCCGGATCCTGCCGATCCCGACGGATCTCCTGCCCCAGCAGCCGCTGCTCGATGCCCGGCCGGAGTTCAGCCGCTTGAGTTTCATGATCGGCGAGGGCCAGCGGATCGCCGGCTACGCGGTCCTGGAGCTGTCGAACGTGGCCCTGCGAACCTCGTTGCGGGTGCTCGATCAAGAGGTTACGAGCCAGTGGGAACGCGCGAGCCGCTCGCTGCTGCTTGGCGCCGGCTTCACCTTCCTGCTCTTGGGTCTGATCGCCGCGATTCTCATCCAGCGGCTCTCGCGCTCCTTCAGCCAGCCGATCTCCGAGATGGTCGCGGCCGCCGAGTCGTGCGCCAGCGGCAATCTCGACGTCGTCCTGAACGTGCGCAGCAACGACGAACTGGGGCACCTGGCCCTGGCGCTCAACACCATGGCCAAGGAACTCAAGGTCACGCACCGACGCATGCGGCACCTGGCCAACTACGACAGCCTCACCGGACTGCCCAACCGACACCTGTTCCAGGATCGGCTGCGCCATGCCCTGCACGCCGCCGAACGCGGCGGTCGTCAGATCGGACTGCTGTTTCTCGATCTGGACGGCTTCAAGGCGATCAACGACACCCTGGGACACGGACTGGGGGATGAAATCCTCAAACTGGTCGGCGCCCGCCTGCGCGAAACCGTGCGCGCCAGCGACACCGTTGCCCGACTCGGCGGCGATGAGTTCACCGTGCTCGCCGAGGGCGTCCAGGATGACCGGGATGTCGAGGCCCTGGCCGCCAAACTGCTGAGCGTTCTGGAACGGCCCTATCGGATCCACGAGCACCAGCTCCATTTATCGGCCAGTATCGGCCTCACCCTCTATCCCAGGGACGGCACGGCCCCGGACGATCTGCTGCGCAATGCCGACACGGCCATGTATCAGGCCAAGCACGACGGCAAGAACGCCTACCGCTGTTTCACGCCCGAACTCGACAGGCACGCCAACGACCGCATCAGCCTGGAGCGGACCCTCCTGGCGGCCATCGACCAGCAGGCGTTCGAACTCCACTACCAGCCCCAGATCGAGGCCCGTTCCGGGCGTCTGGTCGGCGTCGAAGCCCTGCTGCGCTGGCGCGACCGCGATGAAGTCATCCAACCCGACGAGTTCATCCCGCTCCTGGAAGACAGCGGCCTGATCACCCGGCTGACGGTCTGGATCCTCACCGACGCCTGCCGCGCCCTAGCCCATTGGCGCGCCAGCGACCTGCCGGATCTGCGACTGGCCATCAACCTCTCGATCCGACAACTGGCGCAACCCGACCTGAGCGCGCTCATCGAGCGGATTCTCCAGGAGAACGGACTGGAGGCGGACGCGCTGGACATCGAGATCACCGAGCGCACCCTGCTCAACGCGCACGACGGCCATGCGGCGCTGGAACGGTTGCGGCGGCTCGGCGTTCGGCTGGTCATCGACAATTTCGGCACCGGCTACTCGTCCCTGGCCTACCTGCATCGGCTCTCGGTACGGGGACTCAAGATCGATCGCGGCTTCATCCAGGGCGCCGCGACCAACCCCAACGACGCCCTCATCACCGCGACACTGATCGCGCTGGCCAAGCAGTTGGGCATCGAAACAATCGGCCAGGGCGTCGAGACCCTGCCGCAATGGCGGCATCTCCTGGAGCAGGGATGCGACCGGCTCCAGGGCTACTTCATCGCGCCACCGCTACCGCCCGCGCCATTCATCGACTGGGCCAGAGCCTCGGGCGGTGCCGCGAGCGGCTTGCCGGACCAGGCCATGACGCACCCCGAGTGGAACCTCAATCCCCACTGAGCCCGGCGCGAATGCGAAGACAAGGAGCCCGCATGACACATGACACCAGTCCAATCGCGCACGCCATCCCGGATGACAGCGGCAACTGGCGGCTACATCCGCTGGACGAACATCTCCAGGCCGTCGCCGGCCTCGCGGCCCGATTCGCCACGCCATTCGGCGCATCCGCCTGGGCGGAACTCGCCGGACGCTGGCACGATCTTGGGAAATACCGGCCACCCTTCCAGCGCTACATCCGCGCCGTCACCGGTCTGGAGGCGCGGAACGCCCATATCGAAGGCCGACCCGGCCGCGCGCCGCACTCGACCGCCGGGGCGCTCTGGGCGATCGAGCGGCTGGGGCCGCTCGGACGTGTCCTGGCCTATCTGATCGCCAGCCATCACGCCGGGCTGCATGACTGGTCGGGAGGTTTGGAGGCGCGACTCGACGAAGAGAACGGACGCACGGAGTTGGCGGAGAGCCTGGCCCAGCACCCGCCGCCGGACATCCTCGACACCCGTGGCTTCCAGCCGAACCTGAACGCCATCCCCGGCGGCCGGGATGGCTTCGCGCTCTGGGTGCGGATGCTGTTTTCCTGTCTGGTCGATGCCGATTTCCTCGACACCGAAGCCTTCATGGACCCAGGGAAGGCGCAGCGGCGCGGCATCCCGACGAACCTGTCCTGCCTGCTTGTCCGCTTCGATCGCGCGATGGCGGAGCTGACGGCCGACGCCGATCCGACCCCGGTCAACCGTCTGCGCGCCGAGATCCTGCACGCTTGCCGAACCATGGCTGCGGAAGCGCCGGGGCTCTTCTCGCTCACCGTCCCGACCGGCGGGGGCAAGACGCTGGCGAGCATGGCCTTCGCCCTGGAGCACGCACGGCGCTTCGGCAAGCGGCGCATCCTCTATGTCATCCCCTACACCAGCATCATCGAGCAGACCGCCGATGTCTTCCGCAGCATCTTTGGCGAGGCCGTCATCGAGCATCACAGCAACGCCGAGTCCAGACCCGAGGACGAGACCCAGAGGAGCCGTCTGGCCTGCGAGAACTGGGATGCGCCCATCATCGTCACCACCAGCGTCCAGTTCTTCGAGTCGCTGTTCGCCGCCCGCACCTCGCGTTGCCGCAAGCTGCACAATCTGGTCGATAGCGTAGTGGTCATCGACGAGGCCCAACTGCTGCCGCCGGCCTTTCTCCAGCCGATCCTTGGCGTGCTCAAGCTCCTGACCCAGCACTATGGGGTGAGCATCGTCCTCTCGACCGCGACCCAGCCCGCGTTGGCCAGTCGCCAATACGTCGACCCGCAACGCAACCTCAACGGTCTGGAGGATGTACGCGAGATCATCCCCGACCCGGACGCGCTCTATCGGCAGCTCAAGCGGGTCGAGGTCCGTCTGCCGGCGGATTGGCACAGCCCGGAGTCCTGGGAGTCGCTGGCCCAACGCCTGATGGAGCACGCCAGCGTGCTCGCCATCGTCAACACCCGTCGGCACGCCCGCGAGCTGTTCCGGCTGATGCCGCCCGACACCCTGCACCTCTCGGCGCTGCTCTGCGGCGCGCATCGCTCGCGGATCATCGCCGAGATCAAGGCCCGGCTGAAGGCGGGCACTCCGACCCGCGTCATCAGCACTCAGTTGGTGGAGGCCGGGGTCGATCTGGATTTCCCCGTCGTCTACCGCGCCCTCGCGGGTCTGGATTCCATCGCCCAGGCCGCCGGGCGCTGCAACCGCGAAGGCCGGGCCGAACGGGGCGAGGTCGTGATCTTCGTCCCGCCGCACGGCCGGCTGCCGGACATGGTCAAGCGTGGCATCGACGCCACCATCGGCACCCTGCACGGCGAATCGCGCGATCCGCTCGACCGCGCACTCTTCGACCGCTATTTCGAGCGGCTCTATCACGCCTGCGATCTCGACGAGCAGCGCATCGGTGAGCTGCTGACGGTGGACGGCCGCTCATTGGCGATCAACTTCCAAACCGCCGCCAAGCGTTTCCGTCTCATCCAGGACGAGGACAGCGCGCCGGTGATCGTGCTCTACCCCGGACCCGATGGCGCTGGCGCGACCATCGATGTCCTACTCAGGACACTGCGCAAGGACGGCCCGGAACGCTGGCTGATGCGCAAGCTCCAGCGCTACACGGTCAACATCCCCCGGCGGGAGGCGCTGCGGCTCATGGGCCAGGGCGATCTGGAAGAGGTCATTCCCGGACTCTTCGTCCAGGTCAGCGATACACTTTATGACGCACGCCTCGGGTTGTTGCCGGAGGGCGCCGATTCGGGGGCGATCTTGATGGTGTGAGACCGATCCCGAGCCATAAACGCCTCTTTGGAGCCGTGTCATAACCGATCGGAACAACGTACGCCACATCATGACGCAATCACTATATGATTGCAGATAACGCCGCAATTAAGGATGATGTGCCTCATGAACAGCCGGCATCGCAAGACCCTGGAAGCCATCTTCGCCACGCCGACATCGGCCTCGATCCGCTTCGCCGACATCGAGGCGTTGGTCATCGCGCTGGGTGGGGAAGTCCGGGAAGGGAACGGCTCGCGGGTGTCGTTGCGGCTGAGGGATGGCATCAAGAACGCCCATCGCCCACATCCGGGCAAGGATGCCAAGAAGTACCAGATCGAGGAGATCCGCCACTGGCTCGCTGCGCTCGGAGAGACACCATGAACGGCATGACCTACAAGGGCTACACGGCCCGCATCGACTTCGACGAACGCGACGACATCTTCTGGGGCAAGGTGCTCGGGCTCCCGGACAGAGTCAGCATCACCTTTCACGGCGATACCGTCGCCGAGCTGCGCCGGGACTTCGAGAACGCCGTGGACGACTACCTGAGCGACTGCGCGGAGCACGGCGTGGCGCCAACCAAGCCCGCCAGCGGCAAACTCATGCTGCGCGTGCCGCCAGAAATCCACGGCGCCGCGCTGGTCGCGGCGCAAGCGGCCGGTCTGAGTCTCAATCAGTGGGCGGCAAAGGTGCTGAAAGAGGCCGCTCAGCAGTAAATCTGTGTTAGACCGCCGCGCAACCGTCTGACGGGCGACGACCCTTGCCGTCAGTCATGGAGGACCGAGAGCATGAACACCTACTGCCTGGAAGTCAGCGGCGATTACGCCTGCTTCACCCGGCCGGAGATGAAGGTGGAGCGGGTGAGCTACGACATCATCACCCCCTCCTCCGCCCGCGCCATCTTCGAGGCCATCCTTTGGAAGCCCCAGATCCAGTGGCAGGTTCGCGGGATCGAGGTGCTGCGCCCCATCCGCTGGATCAGCCTCCGCCGCAACGAGGTCGGCGGGATCGTCTCCAGCCGAAACGTCGAGACCGCGATGCGGACGGGGACCGGCGATCTGGGACTCGATATCGAGGACGACCGCCAGCAACGCGCGGGGCTCTTCCTGCGCGATGTCGCCTATCGACTCCATGCCGAACTTCATCTCAAACGCGACGCCGGGGCCGACGAGCACCCGAGGAAGTACCAGGAGATGTTCGAGCGACGCGCCGAGAAGGGCCAATGCGTCAATCAGCCCTACCTCGGCTGCCGCGAGTTCGCCGCGGCCTTCAGACTGATCCGGGATCCCGCCGCCGAGCCGCCACCCATCGCGGAGAGCCGCGATCTGGGTTTCATGCTCCATGACCTGGATTTCAGCAACCCCGCCGACCCCAAGCCCCGCTTCTTTCGCGCCAGCATGGAGAAGGGTGTCGTCACGGTGCCGGCCTGGGACAGCGAGGAGGTGCGGGGATGATTCTTCAGGCGCTTCAACGATACTACGAACGCGCGGATGGCTTGCCATGTGAGGGCTGGGTACGTCGTGGCGTCGATTACGTGCTGGTCCTAGATGAGCAGGGCCAATGTATCAACATCGAATCGGTCGGCGAGCAGAAACAGGGCAAGACCATCTCCCGCGACATGCTTGTACCAGCCATCGGCAAGCAAGCAATGAAACACACCAATAGCGGTCAGGATGCGAACTTGCTTTGGGATAACGCCAGTTTCGTGTTTGGAACCGGGAACAAGGGCGACAAGAAGATCACGGCCTTCTTGGGGACCATGCATAGCTGGGTAGGCGACCTCGGTGATACGGGAGTGGCGGCGGTTATAAATTTCTGCACCGGCTTGCAGGCAAAGCCTGACAGCCTTGCACCGTTACTCAAACGCTTCGAAGTCAGCGAGGATTTCGCCAAACGAGATCCGGTCTTGGTGTTCCGGCTCATTTCCGACATCGAAAGCATCCATGCCCGCCCGCAAGTTCGTGCGGCCTATGAATCCAAGTTGGCGTTAACACATTCGGAGACGCCGCTGTGCGGCAATTGTCTGGTCACCGGAGCGATCGGTGTGCCGCTTGCCTCGAACGAAACCGTCATCAAGAACGTCTGGGGTGGGCAAACCTCGGGAGCGAACATCGTTTCGTTCAATGCGCGCGCATTCGAATCCTACGGCAAGCGAGAGCGTAACGGCGAGAATGCACCGATTGGTCTCCAGGCTTCGTTCGCCTATACCACCGCCCTCAATCACCTCCTTGGCAAAGGCTCGCGCCAGCGCATCCAGGTCGGCGATGCCTCCACCGTCTTCTGGGCCGAGGAAGCCCATGATCTGGAAACCCAGATCCCCGATCTCTTCGGCGAGCCGCCCAAGGATGAGCCGGATCGCGGCGCGGATGCACTCAAGGCGCTCTACCAGGCCATCCAGACCGGACAATTCGCGGTCGGCGAGCCAACGACCCGCTTCCATGTCCTGGGGCTCGCGCCAAACGCCGCGCGCATCAGCATCCGTTTCTGGGAGACCGCCCCGGCGCTCGATCTGGCGCGACGCATCCAGCGTCATTTCGAGGATCTACGCATCGCGCGCGGGCCGAACGACCCGGAGCATCTGTCGCTCTTCCGCCTGCTCGCGTCGTGCGCGGTCCAGGGCAAGGCGGACAACATCCCGCCCAACCTCGGCGGCGATGTGATGCGGGCGGTGCTGGAAGACCTGAGCTACCCGGCCACCCTGCTCAATGCCGCAGTGCAGCGCTCGCGCGCCGAGCAGCGTGTGACCTATCCGCGCGCGGCCATCCTCAAGGCGTGGCTCAACCGCGACATCCGCCGCACCAACCGCGACCGCTCGGACTCAGTCAAGGAGATCCAACCCATGCTGGACCCCGCCAACCCCAATCCCGCCTATCGGCTCGGACGACTCTTCGCCACCCTGGAGAAGATCCAGGAAGAAGCCAGCCCCGGACTCAATGCCACCATTCGCGACCGCTACTATGGCGCGGCCTCCAGCACCCCGGTGGCCGTCTTCACCACCCTTCTGCGGCTTAAGAACCACCATCTCGGCAAGCTGAACGCGGGCCGCGCGGTCCAGATGGAGCGGCTGGTGGGCGAGATCCTGAGCGACGTCGAGGACTTTCCGCGCCATCTGGCGCTGCCGGAGCAGGGCCGTTTCGCTCTTGGCTATTACCATCAGCGCCAAGCCTTCTTCACCAAGTCCGAATCGCCCGCGCACAAGACCGACAACAAGGAGCAAGAATCATGAGCCTGACCAACCGCTACGACTTCGTCCTGCTCTTCGACGTGCGCGACGGCAACCCCAACGGCGATCCGGATGCCGGCAACCTGCCACGCTTGGACGCCGAGACCGGCCACGGCCTGGTCACGGATGTCTGTCTCAAGCGCAAGGTGCGCAACTTCGTCGGCCTGACCCAGGACCAGGGCGAACGCGACCCCGCGCCCGGCGAGAAACGCTTCGAGATCTATGTGCGTGAAAAGGCCGTGCTCAACCTTCAGCACCAGCGCGCCTATTCCGCCCTGAAACTGGATGCCGAGGATGCGGAAGCGCCACCGCTGGAGTTGGTCGAGCCCGTTCCGGAGAAGAAGGCGGGAAAGAAGGAGAAGCGCAAGGGCAGCGGCGACAGCGTCGGCAAGGCGCGCGACTGGATGTGCCAGAATTTCTTCGACGTGCGCACCTTCGGCGCGGTCATGTCTCTCGGCATCAACTGCGGTCAGGTGCGTGGTCCGGTGCAACTGACCTTCTCCCGCTCCATCGACCCCATCATCTCCCAAGAGCATTCCATCACCCGCATGGCGGTCGCGACCGAGGCCGAGGCGCTGAAACAGGACGGCGACAACCGCACCATGGGCCGCAAGCACACCGTCCCCTATGGTCTCTACGTCGCCCACGGCTTCGTCTCGTCCTTCCTGGCCAAGCAGACCGGTTTCAACGAGGACGACCTGGGTCTGCTCTGGCAGGCGCTCGGCCAGATGTTCGAGCACGACCGCTCCGCCGCGCGCGGCGAGATGGCCACGCGCGGGCTCTATGTCTTCAAGCACGACTCCGAGCTGGGCAACGCGCCAGCCCACAAGCTCTTCGAGCTGATCCAGGTCGCGCGTAAGGATCCCACCGCGCCGGCGCGCGGGATCGACGACTACCGGATCACGGCACCGATCGCCGGCCGGCTGGACGCCTTTCCGGGTGTCGAGTTGCGGATTCTTGTTTGATTGGGAGGCATGCCATGACCCAAGTCCATTTCATCGTCGAGGAATCCCCGGAAGGCGGCTATCTCGCCCGCGCGGTCGGGGCCGACATCTTCACCGAGGCGGACGACCTCAGCACACTGCATGAACAGGTCAGGGACGCCGTGCATTGTCATTTCGATGAGGCTGAAATGCCCAGCCTGATTCGGCTGCACATCACCCGCGAGGAGGTCATCGCGGCATGAGGATTCCGCGCGATCTCTCGGGCGCGGAGTTGATCGCGCGGCTCGCATGCTTGGGATATGCCGTGACACGGCAGACGGGCAGTCACGTCCGCCTCACCAGCCCTGCGCCTGGGGAGCACCATGTCACCATCCCGAATCACGACCCCTTGCGGATCGGCACCCTCTCGTCCGTTCTCAACAGCGTCGCCAACGCCCACGGACTGACGCGCGACGAGTTTCTCGCGCGCCTCTTCGAGTGAGCCAGCACCATGACTCAAACCGATGATCTGGTTCCGCTCTCCGCCCTCCAGCACTGGATCTATTGCCCGCGCCAATGCGGGCTGATCCACCTGGAGCAGGTTTTCGAGGACAACCTGCACACCGCGCGCGGTCAGGCGGTCCATCATCTGGTGGACCAGCCCGGCGATGAGCTGATCAAAGGTGTCAGGGTCGAACGCTCCCTGCCGCTCTGGTCCAATCGGCTGGGCTTGATCGGCAAGGCGGATCTGGTGGAGTTCCACCCCGGCGGGGCCATCCTGCCGGTCGAATTCAAGCACGGCCGCAAACGCCAGAAGACCCATGACGACATCCAGGTCGCCGCCCAGGCCCTCTGTCTGGAAGAAATGTTCGACCGCCCGGTGCCAATCGGGGCCATCTATCACGCCTCCAGCCGGCGCCGCCGCGAGGTGACCTTGACGCCGGAACTGCGCGCCCTGGTTGGGCAAACCGCCGAGGCGATCCGCGCCATGCTGGCCTCCGACCGTCTGCCCCCGCCGGTGAACGATCAACGCTGCCGCGAATGCTCGCTCAAGGATCTCTGCCAACCGGAGGCCATCGCCGCGCGAGCCAAACAGCGCGCGCTGCGCGACACCCTCTTCGACCCGAACGGCGCCATGGATTAGCGACCATGCAAACCATCCAGAACACCCTCTACGTCATGACCCCCAACGCCTATGCGCACCTGGACAATGCCACGGTGCGCATCGAGGTCGAGCGCGAAACCAAGCTGCGCGTGCCCCTGCATCACATCGGCGGCCTGGTCTGCTTCGGCAATGTCCTGGTCTCCCCCGCGTTGATGCACCGGCTGGCCGACGAGGGCAAATCGCTGGTGCTGCTCAACAACTCCGGCCGCTTCAAGGCACGCCTGGAGGGGCCGGTCTCCGGTAACATCCTGCTGCGTCAGGCCCAGCATAAGGCGGCCGGCGATGGCGCGATCACCCTGGAACACGCCCGCGCCATGATTGCCGGCAAGCTGCGCAACAGCCGCTCGGTTTTGCAGCGCGGCGCGCGCGAGGCGAGCGACAGCGACGAGGCCGCCACCCTCGCACGCGGCGCGGACGCCCTAGCCGCCTCGCTGCGCGCGGCCCAGGTTGCGCCGGATCTCGACAGCCTGCGCGGTGTGGAGGGCGAGGCCGCGCGCGGCTACTTCGCCGGGCTCAACCTCATCGTCAAGCCCCAGGCGCGCGCCCACTTCCAGCTCGACGGCCGCACCCGCCGCCCGCCGCTGGACCGCTTCAACGCCCTTATCTCCTTCCTCTACGCCATGCTGATGAACGACTGCCGCTCCGCCATCGAAGCGGTCGGGCTGGATCCCCAACTCGGCTTCCTGCATGCCGTACGACCCGGACGCGCCGCGCTCGCCCTAGACTTGCAGGAAGAATTCCGCTCCATCCTCGCTGACCGGCTCGCGCTGACCCTCATCAATCGCGGCCAGGTCGGAGCCGCCGATTTCGACGCGCGCGAAGGCGGCGCCGTCATGCTCAACGACACCGGCCGCCGCGCCGTCGTCACCGCCTGGCAGGCCCGCAAGCAGGAGGAAGTGACCCACCCGCTCCTGGAGAGCAAACTGCCGCTCGGACTCCTGCCCTTCGTCCAGGCCCGGTTCCTGGCGCGCACCCTGCGCGGCGACATGGACGGCTATCTGCCCTTCCTCGCCAAATAGGTTCCGAGCCAACAGCCCACTCATCAGGGATTGCCCCATGCTGATCATCGCCACCTACGATGTCTCCACGGAAACCCCGGAAGGCCGCCGCCGTCTGCGCCGTGTCGCCAAGGTCTGCGAGCGCGTCGGCCAACGGGTCCAGAAATCCGTCTTCGAGTGCGAGATCGACCAGATGCAGTTCGAGGCGTTGGAGCGCGAGCTTCTGGCCGAGATCGACCTGGAGAAAGACAACCTGCGCTTCTACCGCATCACCGAGCCGCGCGGCATGCGGGTCAAACAGCACGGCGTCTTCCGCTCGATCGACTTCGACGGACCCCTGCTCGTATGACGCGCGAACCCCAAGTGAAGGAGAAATCGCGGGCGGTTCGCGCAACGGCTAAGTTGCTGAATTATCAGCACAGCGGACCGATGCACCCAAGCCTGACCCAGCCATCCGCTTGCACCCCTCGGCCGATTCGCGCAACATCGCGTTTCCGGGCCTTTGAATCAATAGGTTACAGCGGCTCGGAATCGCCCGGCTAATCAGCCGGGCGCGGATTGAAACGAATCCATGAGATCACCGAACCGGACGGATCCGTCGAATCGCCCGGCTAATCAGCCGGGCGCGGATTGAAACGTCGAGATCCGCCACGAGATCCACATCGCCCGCACGAATCGCCCGGCTAATCAGCCGGGCGCGGATTGAAACAGATCCTCTCGCTCGGGATGCGTCAGGGCCTGTTGAATCGCCCGGCTAATCAGCCGGGCGCGGATTGAAACTCCAAGGCCAGCCCGGTCGAGCAGCTCAGCGTGCGGAATCGCCCGGCTAATCAGCCGGGCGCGGATTGAAACAACTGGTCTCCGCTGACCAGACCCCGATCGTCGGCTAGAATCGCCCGGCTAATCAGCCGGGCGCGGATTGAAACGTCCTGGAGGGCCTGATCGGCGACGACGGCGACGGGAATCGCCCGGCTAATCAGCCGGGCGCGGATTGAAACGGATCGTACCAACTGGAGGCCAGATCATCTGGCGTGAATCGCCCGGCTAATCAGCCGGGCGCGGATTGAAACGCCGACGACGCCGCAGGCTGGGCTGAGCGCGTCAAGGAATCGCCCGGCTAATCAGCCGGGCGCGGATTGAAACCGGGAAGTGGATCTCGATCTTGTCGCCGATGACGGAATCGCCCGGCTAATCAGCCGGGCGCGGATTGAAACGACTGGGGCCAGGGCGAGGAAGCCTGGGCCCATGAGAATCGCCCGGCTAATCAGCCGGGCGCGGATTGAAACTCAGACGGCTCGTCCATCGTCGCCGACGCCGACCAGAATCGCCCGGCTAATCAGCCGGGCGCGGATTGAAACCAGTAAAGTGCATCCAGGTCGACAGTGCGAGCCGCGAATCGCCCGGCTAATCAGCCGGGCGCGGATTGAAACAGTCATGAGTGATCCAGACCTCCTCGCCACCCAGCGGAATCGCCCGGCTAATCAGCCGGGCGCGGATTGAAACGTCGTAGAAATCCCCGGTGCTGAACGCCAGCACCGAGAATCGCCCGGCTAATCAGCCGGGCGCGGATTGAAACGTCGGTGTCGAATTCGATCTCCACCGGTTTGGGGGAATCGCCCGGCTAATCAGCCGGGCGCGGATTGAAACAAATACTCCGAACGCCAGCAATCGGAGGACCGCTGCGAATCGCCCGGCTAATCAGCCGGGCGCGGATTGAAACTCCTTGAAGAGCGCGCGGGCTTCCTCGGGGAGCGGAATCGCCCGGCTAATCAGCCGGGCGCGGATTGAAACCAAGAGACCGCCCGCTACGTGCGCAGCATCATGGAGAATCGCCCGGCTAATCAGCCGGGCGCGGATTGAAACTCCAGGCTGTCCCCGTAGATCTGGAAAATCTCGCTGAATCGCCCGGCTAATCAGCCGGGCGCGGATTGAAACGCCGGCGAAGGCGGGCAGGCGATGGCCATCCTCGGAATCGCCCGGCTAATCAGCCGGGCGCGGATTGAAACAAAAGGGGCAGCGCACGCCGGGGCGCGGCGCCGCGGAATCGCCCGGCTAATCAGCCGGGCGCGGATTGAAACTTGACGGCCGGCTTGCTGTAGGCGTGACCGTTGACGAATCGCCCGGCTAATCAGCCGGGCGCGGATTGAAACCGGTGCCCGTGGTGTTGGGCGGTCCGAGCGCGGACCGAATCGCCCGGCTAATCAGCCGGGCGCGGATTGAAACATCGCCGCTCGATGACAGCCCGGTGTAGCGAGACCGGAATCGCCCGGCTAATCAGCCGGGCGCGGATTGAAACCCACTCTCGATCTCCGCCATCACCCGAGCGCTGCGCGAATCGCCCGGCTAATCAGCCGGGCGCGGATTGAAACCAGCGCTCCGAGGAGTATCAGGCCCCGGCCTGGATGAATCGCCCGGCTAATCAGCCGGGCGCGGATTGAAACTGATTATCAATGCCAGCCTACCCAACGCGCCGAGAATCGCCCGGCTAATCAGCCGGGCGCGGATTGAAACGTCAAGCCGAAATTGCTTTTGACGCCTACCCTAGGAATCGCCCGGCTAATCAGCCGGGCGCGGATTGAAACAGTCGCGCGGCAAGCTAACTTCCGGGGTGGTAGTTGAATCGCCCGGCTAATCAGCCGGGCGCGGATTGAAACGCTCAGGGAAATTGGTATCTGCTGCAAGACCAAGGGAATCGCCCGGCTAATCAGCCGGGCGCGGATTGAAACTCCCAAATCTCGATAGGCCAGCCTTGAAACTCATTGAATCGCCCGGCTAATCAGCCGGGCGCGGATTGAAACCTTAAGCGCTGACGACTTCGCGCCATTCGGTATGGAATCGCCCGGCTAATCAGCCGGGCGCGGATTGAAACCGAGATCAGACGGTCGTATTCGGCGCGGGCGGCGAGAATCGCCCGGCTAATCAGCCGGGCGCGGATTGAAACATGGGCGGGTAGCACATCAGGGCCACCAGCCAGCCGAATCGCCCGGCTAATCAGCCGGGCGCGGATTGAAACGATGATTCCCGCGATCCAGAAGCGCGCCGCGAGATCGAATCGCCCGGCTAATCAGCCGGGCGCGGATTGAAACATGCAGACCTATGTGGGTGAGGTCGTCCAGGGGGCGAATCGCCCGGCTAATCAGCCGGGCGCGGATTGAAACACTTCGACTATTGCGGACGTTGCCACTGTCGGCGGCGAATCGCCCGGCTAATCAGCCGGGCGCGGATTGAAACCCTTGGCCTTATGCGCTAGTTCGGCCAGATCTTCCGAATCGCCCGGCTAATCAGCCGGGCGCGGATTGAAACATTTTAAACTCAAGCAGCCCTACGCATTCTACACCGGAATCGCCCGGCTAATCAGCCGGGCGCGGATTGAAACCAGGAGAATCAACGATGCCGCCCCGCCATTATGGCGAATCGCCCGGCTAATCAGCCGGGCGCGGATTGAAACCTACGTCAAGAGCCGGATTGAGTCCACGTTCATCGTGTATCGCCCGGCTAATCAGCCGGGCGCGGATTGAAACACCTCCAAGTTCATCGGGTACGGTGGAATCGAGAGTATCGCCCGGCTAATCAGCCGGGCGCGGATTGAAACGCCAAGATTGCCACGGGCGATTGGGATGTGGTGATGTATCGCCCGGCTAATCAGCCGGGCGCGGATTGAAACAATGCGGCGGAGCGGACGACCGGGTCCATCTGGACGTATCGCCCGGCTAATCAGCCGGGCGCGGATTGAAACGTCCCGCGCGCGGACCTGGACGCGGCGCTCAACCGAATCGCCCGGCTAATCAGCCGGGCGCGGATTGAAACAAATAGCTCTCGAATCCCACAGCGTCAGTCTCCTCGAATCGCCCGGCTAATCAGCCGGGCGCGGATTGAAACTGTGGGCTCCTCGGGATGTCCGACGAGAAGGCCAAGAATCGCCCGGCTAATCAGCCGGGCGCGGATTGAAACGAGTCCGCCGACATCCGCTATGTGCGGGAATCCATGAATCGCCCGGCTAATCAGCCGGGCGCGGATTGAAACTGTCGCAGGCGGTCAAGCTCGTTTGGCCGGAGGTGGAATCGCCCGGCTAATCAGCCGGGCGCGGATTGAAACCAAGGTCGTGCTGGGGCAGACCGCCAGCTCGGAAGAATCGCCCGGCTAATCAGCCGGGCGCGGATTGAAACCTCTTGGACTTGCTGAAACAGTAAGCGGTGCTTGGAATCGCCCGGCTAATCAGCCGGGCGCGGATTGAAACATTGAGAGCGAATGAATCAGCTACGGTATCCAGCCCAACGAAGTATCGCCCGGCTAATCGGCTCGAAAATTCCCAAGCTTCAGGAGACCCGCACCTCGATCCTGCGTCCCAGGACACGCGCGGCCGCTTCGATCTGATCGAAGCGCGAGGCGTGTTTGAGATCGAACAGGCGATCCACTTGTGGCAGGTGCCAGCCCAGTCGTCGCGCCAGTTCGGCCTTGCGGATGCCCTGCTCGGTCATGGCCTGATAGACGCCGAGCTTGGCGCATTCCAGGGCCGATGGGCGCACCGTCGGACGGCCGTCAGCGGCCGAGGGGACGGGCAGCGGACGGCGCGCCTCGACATAGAACGAGAGTGCGGTTTCCAGCGCGTCGACGGCGTAGAGCAGTGCTTCGTCTTCGTCCTCGCCTTGCGTGATGGCCTCGGGGACGTCCGCGAAGGTCACGACAAAGCCGCCCTCGGGCTGGGCTTCGAGAATAACGGGGTAATCGAACATGGCTCAATTTCCTTTCAATCCGAGTTGCTTCTTGATGGCTTCGACCGTGCCGGTCTTGAGCTCGGCGTGGTGCATCGGCATCACGGACTGGCGACCGTTCAGGAAAATTTTCAGGTGCGATCCTTTTCCGGTCTGAAAGGTCGCGCCCTGTTTGGCCAGCCAGCGTTTGAATTCGTTCGAGTTCATGGGCAAGGATCTAAACACTTCTGTTGTGTCTGTCAATGGCCTTGAGAGATCCGCCGAGGATCAACTTGCCGCGCCAATGAATCAATGGGTTACAGCGGAGCGGCATCGCCCGGCTAATCAGCCGGGCGCGGATTGAAACAGAGCGTGCCCATTTTTCTGGCTCCCATTAGGTTCCGGCGTGGGACCAGTCCGCGACGCTCCTGCGTAGCCTGGCCTTCGGGCTGCTGGAGCGGCCAAGCCGGTATTGCCACGCGGAACGCGGAGCGTGGAACAGTGGCGGTTTTGCTGTAGTTGGCGTCGGTCAGGTCGCTCATCCCCGGCTAACCAACCGGGCGTGGATTGAAGCCAGGCCACTCCAAAAAAGATGACGATCGCATGACCGTTTTTTGACACACTGGCGGCCGTTCGGAGGCCGCCCGGCTGGCCATGCGCCCAGGGTCGCGCCATCCCAGACCAAATTCCGTTCAAAGAGGCCCGTCGATCCATGAAGTTCACCAATCCGATTGCCGACCTGTTCGGCCGATCGCCCTTCAAGCCGACTCAGGAGCATATGCGCCTGGTCCAGGCGTGCGTTTCCAGGCTCCCGTCCCTGATCGAGGCGTTGATCGCGGACGATACGGCGGCATTGGAGCGGATCCAGCTCGATATCCGCGATCAGGCCGCGCGCGCGAGTACGCTCAAGAAGCATATCCGCCTGCATCTGCCGCGCAGCCTGTTCATGCCGGTCGACCGTCGCGAGCTGTTCGATCTGCTCGATCTCCAGGATGCGATCGCCAGTGGCATGCGCGAGATCGCCGATCGACTGGTCGAGCGCCAGACTCCGGTTCCGCCGGCTCTGGGCGCGGATCTGCTCGCGCTGGTTCAGGCCGGCACGGCGGCCTGCCGGCAGTCGATGGCGATCGTCGACGAGTTGGATGAGTTGATCGAGACCGGCTTTCGCGGCCCCGAGGCGGAGCGGGTGGAACACATGATCGAGGATCTCGAACGCGCGCGGTGCGAGGCCGACGATTTGGGCGCGGGACTCGCGCGCGCGCTCTTCGGCCTGGAGAGAGACCTGGATCCGGTGACGCTGATGCGGCTGAGTCGACTGATCCGCGAGACCGTCGCTCTGGCCGAGGGGGCCGAGAAGGTCGGCGACCACCTGCTGCCGCTCATCGCTCGCTAGGATTCGGAGACACCGTGGAAATCATCAACGAATGGGGATCCGTGTTTCTGATCCTCGCCATCCTGTTCGGCCTTTACATGACCTGGGGCATCGGGGCGAACGACGTCGCCAACGCCATGGGCACCTCGGTCGGCTCCGGGGCCATCACCATCAAGCAGGCGATCCTGATCGCGGCTATCTGCGAGTTCGCCGGGGCCTTCATCGCCGGCGGCAATGTCACCGAGACGATCCGCAACGGCATCATCGATTCCTCCTCGATGGTCGACCGGCCCGAACTCCTGGTTTACGGGATGCTGGCCTCGCTGCTGGCCGCGGGGATCTGGCTGATGATCGCCTCCGCGCGCGGCTGGCCGGTCTCGACCACCCACTCCATCGTCGGGGCCATCGTCGGCTTCGCCATCGCCGGAATCGGGGTCGACGCCGTCCATTGGGACATGATCGGTCAGATCGTCGCCAGTTGGGTGATCTCACCCGTATTGGGCGGCGCGGTGGCCCTGCTCATCATGCTGAGCATCCGTCGGCTGATCCTGAACGCGGAGCATCCCTTTCGCCAGGCCAAGCGCTGGGGGCCGGTCTATGTGTTCCTGGTCGGCTGGATCGTCAGCCTGGTCTCGCTTTTCAAGGGGCTGGACCACCTGAATCTTCACATGACGACGCTTGAGAGCTTCATCGCCGCCACGCTGTTCGGGCTCCTGACCGCCGCCATCGGCAAAATCCTGATCGACCGCGTCCAGATCGACGAGCGGGCGGATCGGACCTTCCATTTCGCGAGCGTCGAGAAGACCTTCACCCCCATGATGATCTTCACCGCCTGCGCCATGGCCTTCGCCCACGGATCGAACGACGTCGCCAACGGCATCGGACCGCTCGCCGCCGTGGTCGCGGTGATTCAGTCCGGGGGCGAGGTGGCCCAGAAGTCCCAGCTCCCGCTCTGGATCCTGATTCTCGGCGGCGTCGGCATCGTCATCGGGCTGGCCACCATGGGTTACCGGGTGATGGAGACCATCGGCACCAAGATCACCGAGCTGACCCCCACCCGCGGTTTCTCGGCCACCCTGGCGGCGGCGGCGGTGGTGGTGCTGGCCTCCAAGACCGGGCTGCCGGTCTCCACCACCCATATCGCCGTGGGCGCGGTCATGGGCGTCGGGCTGTCGCGGGGGATCGCCGCGCTGGATCTGCGCGTGATCGGCAACATCGTGATCTCCTGGCTGATCACGCTGCCGGCCGGGGCGATCCTGGCGGCGCTGTTCTTCTATCTCTTCAGGGCGATCTTCGGCTGAGGCCGAGGGAATCCCTGCGACCGCGATGCGATGTGCGATCCGACGAGCACTTACCCATTCATCCCCTGCGTCCCGGTCCGGGGACTGGATTGGGTTCGCGGCGTTCCGCTCGCCGCCGGGGTGCATTTCGGTCAGATCCTGGTGACCGGGCCGCCCGGCTCGGGCAAGACCACGCTGATCGAGCGCCTCGGCGGCTGGCCGGAGGAAGGCTATATCGACCTGACGCGCAAGGGTTGGTGGCGGGCCAGCACGCTCGCCCTGCGCCCGCGCGAGATCCATCTGGGGCTGCCTTTCGTCGGGCGGCCCAAGGCGCTGACGCTGTTCGGCCCCGAGTGGCTTGAAGACTGGCGGTCACTGGAGCTGGATAGCGCGCGCCTCCAGATCCCGCCGGCCAAACGCCATCTGCTGTCGGCCGATTGGCGCAACCGCTTCGCCTTCGAGTTCCTGCTGCCGCCCCCCGAGACCATCGTCGCCTATCGGCGCGAGCGGGCGCGGCGCGGCACCCATCCGATCGACCTGGTCATCGATCCGGGACAGATTCGCGCGCAGGTCCGGATCCATGCCCAAGTCGCCCTGTACTTCCATCGTCAAGGTATGATCGTTCACCTCCGCGAACGGGCCGAACATCCGCCCATGCGAGTCGATGACCATGGCGCAACCGAAACTCGTCTCCCGTAAGAGCTTCCTCAAACGCTTTCGCGATCTTGTCCAGGGCATGGACGCTTGCGAGGACGTGGACCTGCGCGGCTCCCTGCGCCTGACCGACGAAAAGATCCGCATCCCGCCGCCGGCCCTGCCGCTACAGATCCTGCTGGGGGGCGAGGAAGGCTACCGCCTGCATCTCTATCCCGAGCTGCGTTTCGACCCGGACGGCCGCCTCACCCACAAGGGCGATTATCTGTTCTGCGACCCCGGCAGTTATTTCCACGATATCAGCGGCTTCCTGCGGCTCGGCAAGGGCGATTCGCTGACCCTGGGACGCGAGGATCCGATGCAGCGTCTGTGGCTGCGCTATCCCAAGGCGGTCGACAATCAGCATCTGCGGCTGAAGCTCTCGCACAAGGGACTGGCGTTCAGAAACAAGTCCTCGCACGCCGGCGCCTGTGTGGCACCGCTTACCTCGCACGAACTCATGGAACGCATGGCGCGCTGGCGCTGGAAGAAGCTGGAACGGCTGCGCGAGGTGCTCGGCGGACCGCTGGAGCCACCGACCCGCTCGGAGGCGCTGGACCTGATCGAGCGGGTCATCGCGCTGATGCGCGACGAGCCCTATCGCGTCCCCAACCCCAATGGCCGACCCAGCGGACTGCTGGCCCTGCCCGAGCGCCCGCGTCCCATCTTCGTCGGAGATCTGCACGCGCGCATCGACAACCTGCTGGTGGTCCTGACCCAGAACGGATTCCTGGAGTCGCTGGTCGACGGAACCGGTCTGCTCATCCTGCTCGGCGACGCGGTGCAGCCGGACGTGCCCGGCCAGGAAGAGGAGATGGACAGCTCGATGCTGATGATGGATCTCATCTTCCGCCTCAAGCTGCGATTTCCCGAGCGCGTCTTCTATCTGCGCGGCAATCACGACAGCTTCTCCGAGGAGATCAGCAAGGCCGGCATCCCCCAGGGTCTGCTCTGGGAGCAGGCGCTGCTGGATCGGCGTGGACCAGGCTACCGCGACGCCATGCAAACCTTCTACGATCAACTCCCCTACGTGGCCGCCTCCGCCGGCTATCTGGCCTGCCACGCCGGCCCGCCCACCGGCAAGATGACCTGGGAGGGACTGGTCGACATCCACCGCCATCCCAAGCTCGCCCACCAGTTGACCCATGTGCGACTGCGCCGCTCCAACCTGCCCAACGGCTACGGGCCGCGCGACCTGGCGCGACTGCGCAAGCGGCTCGGCGTCAAGCACGACGCGCCCGTCATCGTCGGACACACGCCCGCGCCCAATCAGGCCACCTACTGGATGAACGCGGGCGGCATTCCTCATCATCACGTCCTGCATGGCGCCGGCCTGGACTGGATCGGCGTGATCGCGCGCGCCGACAAACATCTGATACCCCTCGCCTATCCGACCGAGCCGATGCTGGCGGTCTATAACCAGTATGCCCGCACCGGGCGCTCGTCCATGGATCCCACGCCATGAAAGACAGCTCCGATGTCCACCCGATCCTGGTCCCCGTCGATTTCTCCAGCCACTCGGAAGCCGCCCTGCTGTGCGCGCTCGAGATGGCCAGGTGCTTCGGGCGACCGCTGCTGATCCTGCATGTGGTGCATGACCCAGGCACCATGCCCGGCTACTACAGCCGCGCCCTGAAGAAAAAGCAGCTCCATCGCATCGAGGACGGCGCGGCGGACATGCTCGCCGAGTTCCTGCACGGATTCGGCAAGAATCACCCGGAGTCGAGGAACGCGCCGCTCATGGAGTCGCTGCTGGTCAAGGGCCTGCCGAGCACGCGCATTCTGGAGGTCGCCGGCCAACGCAAAGCCAGCATGATCGTGATGGGCAGCCGGGGGCTGACCGGGCTCAAGCAGCTCATGCTCGGCTCGGTGGCCGAGCGGGTGGTGCACCGCGCGCGGATTCCGGTAACCGTGGTCAAGTCCGCGCGCGCGCCCACGATCGAACCATGAAGCCGGCCTCCAGGCCCCGCCGGTTCGCGGCGCTCATGCCGCTGACCCTTGGCTTCGTCTCGCCGGTCTGGGCCGACGCGGGCACCGGGGTCATCGACTGGTGGGTCATGGGCGTGGGGCTGTTCGGCGGGCTGGCGCTCTTCCTGTCCGGCATGGATCAGATGGCGAACGCGCTCAAGGCGGTCGCGGGCGATCGCATGAAGGACATCCTGGCGCGCCTGACGACCAACCGCTTCATGGGCGCCCTCACCGGCGCCTTCGTCACCGCCGTGATCAACTCCTCTTCGGTCACCACCGTGCTGCTGGTCGGCTTCATCAGCGCGGGGCTCATGTCGCTGTCCCAATCGGTGGGCGTCATCATGGGCGCCAACATCGGCTCGACCGTCACCGCGCAGCTCATCGCCTTCCGGATCGACAACACGGCGTTGCTGATGATCGGGGTCGGCTTCACCCTGCTCTTCGCCGCCAGGCAGGAGTCCGCGCGTCACTATGGCGGCATGATCATGGGGCTGGGACTTGTCTTCTTCGGCATGACCGTGATGAGCCACGCCATGGAGCCCTTGCGCGCCCATCAGCCCTTTCTGGACCTGATGACGCGGATGGAGAACCCGGCCATCGGCATCCTGGTCGCGACGCTCTTCACCGGCCTCATCCAATCCTCCGCCGCCACCACCGGCATCGTCATCGTCATGGCGAGCCAGGGCTTCGTGAATCTGGAAACCGGGATCGCGCTCGCCTTCGGCGCCAACATCGGCACCTGCGTCACCGCCATGCTGGCCGCGATCGGAAAGCCCAGGGAGGCCGTGCGCGCGGGACTGGTGCATGTCCTCTTCAATATCGCCGGGGTGCTCATCTGGGTCGGCTTCATCGATCAGTTGGCCGCGCTGGTGCAATGGCTCTCGCCCTCCTACCCGGCGCTCTCCGGCGGCGCGCGCCTGGCGGCGGAGGTGCCGCGCCAGATCGCCAACGCCCATACCCTCTTCAATGTCGCCAACACCCTGCTCTTCATCGGCCTGACCGGCCAGTTCGCGCGCCTGGCGGAATGGCTGGTGCCGGACAAGCCACTGGGCGAGGACGCCTTCATCGTGCGCCCAAAGTATCTGGACGAGGAACTGCTGACGACCCCCTCGCTGGCGCTCGACCGGGTGCGGCTGGAGATCCTCCACATGGGCGACAGCGTGCAGCGGATGATGCTGCGGATCATGCCGGCCATTCTGACCGGCAACCGCCAGACCCTGCGCGACATCGAGCTGATGGACAACGACGTCGACAGCCTGCACGCCGAGATCGTCACCTATCTCGGCAGGATCAGCCGTCTGGTGCTCACCGAGCGTCAGACCCGCGAGCTGATGCGGTTGCTGGAGGCGGTGAACGACCTGGAGAACATCGGCGACCTGATCGAGACCAACCTGGTCGTACTCGGGCGCGAACGCATCGACCAGGGCGTGTCCATCAGCCAGCCCACCCGCGAGGTCCTGCTCGGATTCCACCAGGCCGTCACCCGCGCGCTCGCCGCCGCCCTGCAAGCGGTCGCGCAGAACAACGAAATCGCCGCGCGCAGCGTCACCACCATGAAGCGCGAAATCACCGCGATCGCCGACTCGGCCGCCGCGCACGAGGCGCGCCGTCTGGTCGCCGAGGAACCGAATCGGATCCCGGCCTACACCCTGGAAATCGACATCATCGAAAAGCTCCAGCGGATCTACTACTTCGCCAAACGCATGGCCAAGACCGTGGAGCCGGACGAAACGACGAACAGCGATTGAGCGGCGCGCGAGGCACACTAGCCCTCGCCCGCCCGCTTGATCCAGGATCGCCGGCAAATCCGATATGGAACTGTCAAGATAAATCCGTATAGCCTCGACTACCTGACGGAATTACCAATCCTTCAAACGGGGGCGGCGCCCCAACTCGGCGAGGTAGGCGTCCACGTCATCGCGTGACGGCTCGACCAACCTCCGGTCGGGATAGGCCGCGATCCCATGCTCGGCACGGATCACCATCAAACGGTCACAGAGCGTCTTGATGATTGATTCATAGAGCTTTTCCATATGCTTATCACAGAAAGAGCAGACGTATCCCGCATTGTTTGACCGGTTTCTCGTCATGGCTTAGTCTCCGGGAACACGACGTGGAACGCAGACACAAGGGCGGCCAAGCCCAGCGGCGCCAACCGTGACAATTTTGGAGGTTAGACCGATTCTGTCTAGCACCATAATTACGGATTCTGTCTAATCCACTGAGCGTTAAAACAAATCCGCCGAAACATCGTGTGTTGACGTATTCCCAAGCCAAGACGTCGAAGCAAAAAATGCAATTATCCAAGAGATACCATCCCGAGCGATATCGTATAACTCGCCCGTTTGCCAAGAAAATTGCGACAATTTATCAGAGCCTTACCGGCACAGAAACTATAGCAAATTCAGAAACGTTCATTGCTATTACGAAGCACATACAAGAAACATATAATGATGAGATTATGGGCTTGCCCTTTGAGCAACGCCCCGAGAATTTACAGCTAGCAATGCATGAATGCTCTCTCGCTATTCACTACGCAGCTTACGTCTGCCATGGAAGACAAGTCTTTCACTTTAATGATGAAATTACGGAACAATTTCGCCAAACTGACGTGGACGAGATAAAAGCAGGAGCTTTATTGTTCCCCTATTCTTCGTTTTACATGAGCTTCGGGAAACAACTTGACCTTGATCTTTACGGCGATAGTCGCTTCGTTGATGGCGCATATATTTCCATTATTTCATCGCCTGACGAAAAAATCTTACAAATACTATTATCTACCTGCCCAGATGACTCGCATAACACTCAAGGAAGATTTGATTGGATACTCCATGAGGACAAATATTATTATCTTCCGCTATCATTAGAAATCGCTTCGGAACCCATATCCCTCGTTGCGAAGCATGCTTTAGATGACGATTTGGCTCACACACGACAGTCTGGCGAAAGAGCGATCCTTGAATATGAAAAGATGGGGGCAAGACACAGAAGAGCGGAAAGCCTTAAGACAGAACTAGCTGAAACTAATTCCGGCTACCTCGCATTCCTCGAAGCGCTGAAGCTCATAATTAATGGCTTATGCTATCTCTCTGCTTACCCAGATGATGTTGAATTGCGCTGGCCATTCGATACACCCAAGCCTTTACTGGAAAATATAAATAGAGCACAAAAACCCAAGGATATTCAGCGGAATACATCTAAGTTAACATCAATGGGCTATACAAAAATTCATTTTTGTGGAAGATCATTTGAGCCAAAATATACCGAAAACCAAGGTCTAGGCAGCCAAGTAAGGGCACATTGGCGACGCGGTCATTGGCGCAATCAGCCCTATGGACCGCAGCTTTCCGGCAGAAGACTGATATGGATCATGCCGGTTCTCGTCAGACAAGACAAAGCGGATAGCGACCAATTGACTGGTCATATTTATTGTTCCAATCGTTAGTCAAAACTATGCACTTTCAGTGCAAGACTTTTAGTAAAATCTTTCGTTAGAAAGCTCTCAATCAAAACCTGGCATCGCGTAGCGATTCCTTATCATCTTTAGTCCGCAGTAAAGTCTGCGGACGAAGGACTTTCAGTCCGAATTCAAACTATGGACTTTTAGTCCATAGTGATTGATATGGTAGACGACTAAACAACCACCAGCTAAAGCTGGTGGGTTTGCGCCCGGCGCGGAAAAAGGGGACAGATTTGAATGGCACTAAGATAAGCTAGCACCTATAAATATCAGCCACTTACGTGAAAGCCCGGATTTTGGCTACCGCCAAATCAGCGGATGCCCTCTGGAATTCCCTAGATTCCGCTGGGTTCCGTAGGGCTTCTGGCTCGCAGATGGCTATGCAAGTAGCTGTTTTGTAGAGGTTACGCGCTTAACTTAGTGCCATTCGGGACAGATTTATTTATGCAATCGAACCCAAAAAATAAATCCGTCCCCTTTTCCTCAAGCGAAGCGTATCTTTGCATTCAACAGAAAAATAGCAAATCACTATGAGAACTGACGTTGATGCGATGTTGGAAGAGTCCTTTCCGAAACAGGAGAGATATATTGACTGTGCCGGTCAGATAAGAATTTTCGAGCTTTACGTTGATCGCATTATCACTCCGGGTTACCTCCTGGCAGCACGGGAAATCACTGAGGGTGATTGTTGTTACAAATTTCGAGTATTCGCCGAAGTTGACCCATTTGCCGGTTTCGGACGTTTGAGAGCAAAGATACGACGCGGTCTTTCCCGAAGATACCTCATCCGAGATCATGACCGTATTTCCATGTCTCATGATGATTTGTCTGGTACGATTTCATCCCAAGGAATTGTCGTCGATGGTCAGATTATTTCATGGGATGAGTTTCAGGAATTACTACTTACCCATGAGGGATTTCGAATTGAGTTACATATATGCGAGGGTGATGAATAACTAGCGGGCAGGTTGGATTGCTGCTTTCGAATGTTTAACGCAATAATCGCCTAACACGCGCCTCAATCCGACCCAATACTGCGCGCGGAACTCAGTCCTTCATTCGGCCGCATCGCGGCGAAGTATGGGTCGGCTTAAGCTTCACGTTAGCGACAAACAATGCAAAGCAACAATCTCGGGATTCTCGCGACGGGCATACATCTAGCGTTACTAACCATGGCGCTCGGTTGCTCCCCTGTGGAGACGCGCCATCCGAGCGCTTCGCTGAGTGTGGAGAAACCAAAACCACCAGTAGAATCAAGTTGCTCAGATGAGCATCGTGGCGTGTATAAATACAGCGACAAGGAAGGTAACACTTACTTCACGAATTGTCCTTTCCTCAGCTCGAAGTATACATTGGAATGGGAACGAAAAAGGAGAAAGCTCTCTACCAAAAACGCGCCTACAACCACATTCAAGAATATTAATCTTACGGCGAATCAAGTCGCAGAAGTCAAGAAGAAGGTCGGAAATCGTCTAAAGGATCCATATTCCGCAAGATACCACTCTATACAAGGAGTTTTGAAGAAGACAGGAGCCAATGAAACCTCAATAGTGTGCGGCTTAGTGAACGCAAAGAACGCGTTCGGTGGCTACGTCGGAAAGAAGCCTTTTGTTGGCTATTATGATACGCGGAAAGGCTTCTCGGTATCAGGCATGGGCACAGATTCCGCCGATTCCCTCTCTATATTGAAGAGATGCAGAGTTTATGGAATCAGATTCGATCTTTAGGCTCGCAGTCTTACCAGCAATTCCCGGCGAACTGATCGTAAGCCACTGATTTATAAAGAATCCAACTCTTGACAGCAACAGGGTTTGCAAAATAGTAACCTATCTTTTCAAGAGGTTAGCGTTCGCCGGGAATTGCTGCAGTCTTACGTGCGTATTGCGACTACCGAATCTAAATCAATTGGCTAACACGCACATCAAGCCGACCCCCATGCAATTAAAGGGGCCTTATATGGTCCGCCCCGCGATGCAAGAGGAAAATCGCTGATTTGGTAGAAGGAAACGTTGCGGCCATATATCCGGCATCGTTAGCGGGATCATCATCGAAGTGATCCACGTGCCCTGATGGAATTCGCGTACCCCGCTGTCCTCAATCAGGCTCACAGTCTCAGCTTAAGCTGGCTTCGGCCCCTTCCAGGTTTTCAGCGAGGCGGTCGTCCCTTTCATGCCATCACAGTGACATTCACTCTTAGCAACTCGGTTTGGTGCCCTGTGAAGGGCGGGTTAATCGTTTTTGATCTTGATCGCGATCACGCTCGGTCGGCCATCAAGCGGCGACCGGCTTGGTGAGCGCGCCGCGCGCCGGATCGAAGGTCTTCCCGGTGTTCATCACCGCCCAGGCGATGCGGGCGAGTTTGTTGGCCATGGCGACAATGGCAACGTTCGTATGACGGCGCTGTTTGATGTCATGTGCCCAGCGGCTGACGGCATCCTCCTTTTTATCGACCCAGTGCATCATCGCTCGCGCGCCATGAATCAACAGCTGGCGCAGATAAACGTCGCCGCGTTTGCTGATCCCCAGCAAGCGCGGTTTCCCGCCGGTGGAATGCTGCCGCGGCACCAGCCCGAGCCAGGCCGCCAGCGCCCGGCCATTGGCGAACAAGCCCCAGCCATCGCCCAGCGTGGCGATCAAGGCGGTGGCCACCAGCGGGCCGATGCCAGGGATCGTCATCAACAACTGAGCCGACGCGCTGGTGTCGGCCACTGTCTTGATCTGGGTATCGTAGTGTGCGGCCCTCTCATCGAGGTGACGCAGTTCTTCAAGGAGTCCGTGCAATTCGGCGCGAAACCGCTCGCTCAGCCCGTTGTCGGCGTCTTCAAGTATCTCGGGCAGACGGCGCATCACCACCGTGCGGCCCCGAGGAATGATGAGGCCGTATTCGGCCAACAATCCACGCACCTGATTGATCAGCGCGGTGCGTCGTTCGATGACCTGCGAGCGCATGCGATGGATAGCTTGAATGTCTTGCTGCTCGACGCTTTTGATCGGTACAAAACGCTGACGGGGGCGTCGCGCCGCTTCGCAGATCGCCTCGGCATCGGCGGCGTCGGTTTTGTTATTCTTCACAAAAGGCTTGACGAATTGCGGGGCGATCAGTACCACATCATGACCCAAGCTCTGGAAGGTGCGCGCCCAGTGATGAGCACTGCCGCAAGCTTCCATGGCGATACGACAGGGCGGCTGTTGGGCGATAAAGGCCGTCAATGCCCCGCGCGCGAGCTTGCGGCTGAAGACGGTCTCGCCTTGGGCATCGACCCCAAAGACATGCACACTGTTCTTGGCCAAATCAATGCCGATGGTGCATACGGCCTCTTTGCTAAACTGGCTCATGGTCTGCTCCGCTCCTCGGTTGACGATAGGTGTTGTGTCCATCGCCTATTGTGCCCGCTCAGGGCTCATTGTGAGGAGCGGGGCGGACCATTCCATTAGGCTCGAATTCATTTTCGACCCACCCGGGCCGGGATCCCCGGTCCCTTTCTGATCTTGCCTGATCTCCGGAATACCCGGGACAGACCAGAATGGCGCTAAGATAAGCGCGTAATCTATACAAAACAGATGCTTACATGGCCAGCCCGAGAGTCCGAAGCGCTACGGAATCCAGCAGAATCCAGGGGATCCTGGCAGGCATTCGCTGATGTTGCGGCAGCCGAAATCCGGGTTGTCACCTAAGTTGCTGATATTTATAAGAGCCTGCTTATCTTAGTGCCATTCGGGACAGACCACGTTATTCTCGAACAGCGTCAAAACGAAAAAAGGAGACAGATTTATTTATGAAACCGGACCCGAAAAATAAATCCGCCCCCTTTTCACGTCGCGGTGCGGCGAATTCCTCATGCGGCAAGGAATCGAGTATTCTATTGGCGAAAACCGTCAACAGACGGCTAGAGCAACGAGGGCCAAATACATGCAATTCGTGCTAGATATCCCGGAAACGCTTGCCGAGAAGCTACGTGCATTGCCGGACCCGCAACAATTCCTGGTCGATGTATTGGCGCAATCCCTTGATGGTGGACTGAGCACCGATCAGTGGTGGAGGTTGTTAGAGGACATTGAGTCGGTTGCTGTCGATACCGGGATCGCTGATCTCGCCGCGCATCACGATCACTATCTCGGCGCGATTTGATGAGGAGCGAGAATACCCGGGGCAGACCACGATTCCCTGATTTCATAAAGAAAGAAATCGTCTAGCGGCTACGGTGCGACGGCCGCACGGATCGCCAACAAGCGGTTTAAGAGCGAACCCCGCAGACGCCCTGTCGCTCATACGGCAAGGCCATGCCGGCGGGGCAACCGGGCATTTGATTTTGCTCGAAAGCCGTAAACTTAAAGCCCAATCAATACTGAAATATAGTGTGTTCTATCATGATTGATGATGAGCAAGAAACGATGGGGCTGGTAAAACAGATGCAGGATTGCCTACCCATTTTTGCCTATCCATCTAAAGAGTTCGTCTCATTATTGAAGAAGAGAAATGTAAAACTCAAAGCCGATCACCTGCTGGAAATTTTCGATGCTGATTATTTCGGGGATGAAGGAGGGATTGTCTGTACTTTGAAACTTCCCTTTACAACCAAAGAGCAATACGTTGTTTCACTGACTCATCTTCGGCCTGTGCGTAATCATCCCCTTGCGACAGACATCAGAAAGTATCAAATTCGCCGTGTCAGGAATTTAGCTCAACAATGAGTGATCAGCGGCGTAAATTGGGTTGCTTTTTTGGATGAGAAATAAGGGACGAGGCAGGCTTTCTCCAATGACGACGATATGGCCTAACTCGGCGCCCCAGCCGACCCGGGTTACATTGCGCTCTGCTTCGCTCCACTGGGGCGGCTGAGTTGGGGGCGTTCAGTCTCAAAGGTGCCTCGCATGACGTCAAGCTCTGCTTCAGAGCTGGTATTGCGTGAATGTGCCGTTGGCGATTCCGCCGCCGCTCTAAGACGCTTAGAAATAGTGCGGGTGGATGCGGCGCGTCCGCGATTCGAGTCTCTTCTGAAATGACGGAGCGCGCGTTTCCATCCCTTGTGTCTTGAGCCTCGGAGCGTACAGGATGGGCACGCCCGACCGGCCTCGCCGCCAGACTCGGCCTATGGCCACGGGCTTTGCCCATCCTACGTCGTTCGCATGATGGGCCTTGATCATCGTTTCGGTCATCGGCGACGCCGCATGATTCGCTTAATCCACCCTCCTCCATTAGCAATACTTCGGCGCCGCTCAGGGTGGTCTCGCCGATGATCATGACGTCGAGCACCGATGAAGCCTCGGCGCTCGACGGTCGCGCTCAATAGGGGGGCGGCACGACTTCGTAGACGACGCTCGATCCTTCGTAGCGAGGGGCGTAGTAATTGCCTCCGCACTGCCGGTAGCTGGCGCCATGCACGACGACCGTGCGACACCCCGGCGGGAGCGAGGAGACGATGGCCCCGATGGCGATCGCGGTTCCCACAGCGGCGGCGGCGCCGAATGGCGCGCCCCAGTAGTTGTCCACATGCACGGGGGGCGGTGGCGGCCTCATGGGTCGCGGCGGGGCTCCGCCGGGTCCACCGGCCGGCGGGCGGCCACCGTAGGCACCACCACCGCCCGGTTTGGGCGGACGAGCGCCACCACCACCGGCCGGTGGCCGACCCGCGTAGTTACCTCCGCCGCCCGGTTTGGGTGGACGAGCACCACTGCCACCGCCAGCCGGTGGCCGGCCCGGACGCGCCTGCCCACCGCCACCAGCGGGCCGCGCGGGACGGTGCCCACCACCCACGTTTCCGCGGGGTGCCCGCACGGCGGAGCCGCCATGACCTCCACCGCGACTCATGTGTCCGCCGCCTCCGCCCCCGCCTCGGCGGGCCTCGGCGTCGACCGTGATGACCGCCAGGGTCGGACCGACGATCAGGGCCATGAGGAAGGCCCGTTTCCAGAAGCTCCAGTGTGAATCACGCACGTTGAGACCCTCGGATGTTTATTGGATGGTCGCGGCCGACATGGCCGCGGACGCCTCGGTCAGGAAGGGAACACGCTCGCTGCCCTTCGGCGGTTTGAACTCGAAGAAGCCGCGCGCGAACCTCGGCGCAACGTCCCAATCGGTGAGATTGGCCATCATGGTCGGCGAGCCCTGGACGCTCTTGTCGGTCAACAGCAAGCGGCGCGGCAGAGGCTTGGGGCCATCCTCGATCCAGATCTCCCAATCCACCTCCGGGGTGCGGAAGGCCAGATGATGGCAGGGCACGCCTTGTACCAGGATGCGACCGACGTAGGTCCGGGAGCTGAGGTTCTTGACCAGTCGGCTTTCGGTATTGGTGGCCAGCAGGTCGGCCACGGGCAGTTCGATCTGGTACTCGTTGTAGAGGATTTCCAGGGTCTGGTCGATGCTCGCCGGGGCGGAGCCGACGGCGTAAAAGCCCGCCACGGGCGTATTGAGCGTGAATTCCTTTCCGTCATAGAAAATCTGCCGACCGCCACCGAGCCCCTTGTACTCGACCCGAAGCTGGTTCGGCCGGTCGACGGCGATCTCGATGGTTTGATCCTCGTGGAGGCGCTGCTCGGTCGGCAGGATCAATTGCGTGAGCTTCTCGACCCGTACCTCGAAGCGATCGAGTGAACGCAGATAGGTAGCCATCCGCTTCAGCACATCAATGGGTTGCGGCGCCACCGCCGGGGGATCGCTGATCGGGACCGACTCGCTCGTGCCGCCCGCGGCCAGGCCGGATAGATTGGCGCAGCCATTGAGCGCCAAAGCGGAGACAATCATTGCGGATAGCAATGGAAGCTGTTTCATGCTGGATTGATCCTCTGTGGTTTGAACCTAAACCCTTCTTTAGCCTTGGCCGCGCCGGCCAATGTTCGATCCTTCCTGGTCGCGACCTATTCCACGCGCGACGGAAGCGAACCCGCCGCATCATCCATGCTGGCCCTGAGATCCACCAAGACCTGATCGAATGAATCGACCCGGACCAGACCCAGACGGGGGAACTCGATGTCGATGATGATGTAGACCGCCACCGCCATCACTGCGGCGAAGCCGAGGCTGTGCAGCCAATTACGCCCCTTCCCGCCAGCCATGCCGTGACCGGCCAGAAGCGCGCTGGCCAGCGTCATGACGACCAGCATGAGATAGATGACCGAGGGTGGATGCATACTGGCGGCCATGGTGCGGGTCGTGGTGATGTCGATCATCTCGTTGAGCGCGGGCAGCAGCAGCTTGATGGCGTCGGGCGAGCCGCCCGCCATATGGCCGGCCGCGATCGCCTGGGTCCAGATTTCGCCCTGCAAGGTCGTCGAGCGTGCCAGCTCCGCCATGACGGCCGGCATATCCGGAATTTTGCGATAGGTCTCGATCCGTGAATCGAGATAGCGCCTAAAGCTGTCACGCAGCGCCGGTTGCGTGCTCGCGGGCAGCAGATCGAGCCGCAGATAGGCGGTCCCGATCGCGTTGGTTTCCTGGACGATCAGATCCCGTCTCAGGTCGAAGCGCGAGGCCGCCCCGGAGAAGGTGAAGGCGATCAGCAGGCCCACCAGCGCGAAGACCGCCCCATCGACGACACTGGTTCCGGTGCGCGCGCCCTCGGGGTCGGCCGCCAGTCTCCGAACGCCGATCCGGCGGCCGACTTCCAGCAGGATCAGAATGCCGACGAACAGACCGACGGCCAACAAGAGCGCGGAGAGGATTTTATCCATGATCGAGCCTCGATACTCAGTGTGAGGATGCCGATTGGGCGCCGCGGCGCCAGTGCGGATCAGGGAGCGGGATCAGCGCCGCCGTCGGACTATGGACGGTCGCGATGAGCGCCGCGCGCGGGCTGCGGAATGGCCCCGGCGAGATGGGACAGGAGGCCAACCGCGACCGAGCGTTCCAGCCGGAGACACCGTGTGGCAATCATAGCAGCCGCGGTGCCTTCGCTTTGCTCGGAACCTTGGCGAGCCAGCAATTCTCGGTTTGGACCTGACCCTTTCGCCTTCTCTGCCCGGAAAGCGTGACCAAGGCGTGGGTAGGGTTCATCTGGGTTTTTCGCTCCATCGAGCCATTCTGAGAATAGCTGTTGGCGAGCGGAACCTGGGTGGCGGCGATCAGCGCGATCGGCTTACGATGGGGCGGGCTGGAGCCTGGGCTGGCTCATGGGTTTGGAGGCGAACGACGGCTTCACCCCGATTCGTAGGATGGGCAGAGCGAGAGCGATGCCCATCCTGTACGCTCCGAGGCCCAAGATACAAGGATGGGCAAAACCCGCACTCCAAGGTTTGGTCTTGCACCGACGTTGGTCGGGCGTGCCCATCCTCCAGGCGAGGATCCTGTCGATTAGGGAGCCACCGTATCTTGCCGCCTCGGAGCGTACGAGATGGGCATCGCTTCGCTTTGCCCATCCTACAGGCTAGCGGACTTGATCGGGATAATGGTGCTCGACCGAGCCGAGATCGCGCTCTTTTATCGGCCAGCACCCTCGGCGTTTTTAAGCCGCCGCGCTCTCGGTGCGCAGATAGTCCTCGTAGTTGCCATGGAAATCGACCACGCCCCGGGGCGTCAGCTCGATGATCCGGGTGGCCAGGGAGGAGACGAACTCCCGGTCGTGACTGACGAACATCAGGGTGCCTGGATAGTCTTCGAGCGCGGTGTTGAGCGACTCGATGGATTCCATGTCCAGGTGGTTGGTCGGCTCGTCCATCAGCAGGATATTGGGCTTTTGCAGCATCAGCTTACCGAACAGCATGCGGCCCTGCTCGCCACCGGAGATGACATTCACGGGTTTCTTGATCTCGTCCTGGGAGAACAGCAGCCGTCCCAGGGTGCCGCGGATGATCTGCTCGTCGTCGCCCGGCTGTTTCCACTGGTCCATCCAGTCATAGAGGCTGGTGTCCTCGGCGAAATCGGCGGCGTGGTCCTGGGCGAAATAACCCAGTTGGCTGTTCTCCGACCATTTGACCGTGCCGCTGTCGGGCGTCAGATCGCCGGCCAGGCAGCGCAGCAGGGTGGTCTTGCCGATGCCGTTGGGGCCGATGATGGCGACCCGCTCGCCCACCTCGACGGTCAGGTCGAGACCGCTGAACAGTGGCGCGCCGTCATAGCCCTTGGCCAGGGTCTTCACTTCCAGCGCCAGACGATAGAGCTTCTTGTCCTGGCCGAAGCGCAGGAACGGGTTGACCCGACTGGAGGGCTTGATGTCCTCCAGCTTGATCTTCTCCATCTGACGCTGGCGCGAGGTCGCCTGCTTGGCCTTGGAGGCGTTGGCGGAGAAGCGGCTGACGAAGGTCTGCAACTCGGCGATCTGCGCCTTCTTCTTGGCGTTGTCGGCGAACTGGCGCGTGCGCGCCTGACTGGCGGCGGTCATGTATTCGTCGTAGTTGCCGGGATAGACGCGCAGCTCGCCATAATCCAGGTCGGCCATGTGGGTGCAGACGCTGTTCAGAAAATGGCGATCATGCGAGATGATGATCATGGTGCTGTTGCGCGCGTTCAGCACCTCTTCGAGCCACTGGATGGTGTGGATGTCCAGATTGTTGGTGGGCTCGTCGAGCAGCAGGATGTCCGGATCGGCGAACAGCGCCTGGGCGAGCAGCACGCGCAGCTTCCAGCCCGGCGCCACCGCGCTCATGGGGCCTTCGTGCTGTTCGAGCGGAATCTCCAGCGCCAGCAGCAGCTCGCCGGCGCGGGACTCGGCGGTGTAGCCGTCGAGCTCGGCGAAATGCACCTCCAGGTGCGCGACCTCCATGCCGTCTTCTTCGCTCATCTCCGGCAGCGCGTAGATGCGGTCGCGTTCCCGCTTGATCTTCCACAGCTCGTCGTGACCCATGATGACGGTATCGAGCACCGTCTGGTTCTCGAACGCGAACTGGTCCTGGCGCAGCTTGCCGAGCCGCTTGCCGGGCTCCACCGAGACGTTGCCCGCGCTGGGCTCCAGATCGCCACCCAGAATCTTCATCAGGGTGGATTTCCCGCTGCCGTTGGCGCCGATCAGGCCGTAGCGATTGCCACCGCCGAACTTGACGGAGACGTTCTCGAACAACGGCTTGCCGCCGAACTGCATGGTGATGTTGGCCGTGGAGATCAAAGCGGGATTCCGTGAAAGGCTTGAGAGGAAGGGAGAACCGCTAGGGCACGACGGCTCGGAAACGCAAAAGCCCCGCTTTTGGGCGGGGCTTTTTGGAGCCAGGTGACGAGCACCTGGCGACCATGAAACTTACTTGGGAACGACGTTGGTCGCGCTCGGGCCTTTCTGGCCTTGCTCGACGTCGAAGGAAACGCTTTGTCCCTCGGCCAGCGACTTGAAGCCACCGCCCTGGACGGCGCTATGATGGACGAAGACGTCCTTGGAGCCGTCGGAAGGAGTGATGAAGCCGAAACCCTTCTCGTCACTGAACCACTTAACTGTGCCTGTAGCCATTACGGTAATCTCTAGGTATTAACTGAACTTTATGTATGTGCAGACGACTGTCTCGATATTACGGAAGGATCTGCCGCACACGACGGGGAAGAGGAACTACCGGAACACTACAAGAAAACACTGCACTAGGCGTATGGTGCCGAAAACCGGACCATTCGGCAAGGCATTTCGACGCCAGATACGCAATTCAGGTCGAGAGGCTGAGAATCGATCGCCCGATCCGCCGGAGATTCCGGGGGCGACCGACACTCGAGACGGCGGTCCCACGTCGATGAACGTCGAGGCTTGGTGGTCCGGTGGAAGACGTCCGGCTTCGGAGCGAGCCGATGTTTGGCCTGCCCTGGGATGGTTCATGAAGGACGGACGGTGATTGCCTTGGAGCCCCACTCCCCCGTTAGAGGGAGAGGGCCGGGGCGCGTATCGCGCGTCGGGTCAGGTCATGACGCCGGACGAAACGCTGTAACTGTCGAGGACATTGATGTAGTTGGCCCGCTCCAGCTCGGCCGGATTGGGCACGCTCAGGGCGCTGACCCGGCCGCGGAAATCCGCGACGGACTCGAAGCCCTGCTCCTCCATCCAGTCCTCGATGCCCCGGAGGATGAGGCTGATATAGGCCGGACCCTTGTGCAGCAGCACGTTGCACAGATGCACGACATCGGCGCCGGCGAGCAGCAGCTTGATGGCGTCCTCCGAGGTATGGACGCCGCCCGTCGCGCCGAGCGACAGCCCTTCGATGCGTCCGTGCAGGATGGCGATCCAACGCATGGCCAGCAGGGCTTCGGCCGAGGTCGAGGGGTAGATCCTGGCTTGCAGACGCAGACTGTCGATGTTGATGTCCGGCTGGTAGAAGCGATTGAAGAGGGCGACGCCATTGGCGCCGGCGCCAGCCAGACGAGCGACGAAGTGGCCCACCGAGCTGAAGGCCGACGACAGCTTCATGTTGATGGGGATCTGGACGGTCGACCGCAGCTCGGTCAACAGATCCAGATACCGCTGTTCGACCTGAGCGCCGCTCTGGCCGATATCCCCCGCGACGTAATAGGCGTTCAACTCCAGGGCGTCCGCTCCGGCCTGCGCCAGCTTGGTCGCGTGGCTGATCCAGCCGCTGGGCGTGACGCCATTGAGGCTGGCGATCACTGGGATGTCCAGCGACTCCTTGAGCTTGCGGATCTGCTCCAGATAGCGATCCAGACCATTCTCGAAATCCTGATAGCTGGGCAGGAAACCCTCGGTGGTCTCGGCGAAGCCGATGTCCTGATGATGCAGGAAACGCACCATCGACTCCGACTCCGCCGTAATGGCCTCCTCGAACAGCGAATACATGATGATGGCGGCGGCGCCGTTGTCCTCCAGCTCGCGCGCGGACGCAAGGCTCTTGGAGAGCGGCGAGGCGGATGGAACCAGGGGGTTCTTGATCTCCAGCCCGAGGTAGTTGGTCGTCAGATTCATGGCCGGCGGTACCTCAAAATAAGCGAATGCGTGGGTGATCGTCGGCGAGCGCCCAGGCTGGCGCTCGCCGACGGGGACTTCCTACTCGGAGGCCGGAGCCTTCTGGACCGCGAGATGCGCGAGCTGCTCATAGAGCGTGAAGCGCGTCTGCACATGCTTCTGAGCCAGCGCCAGGAAGCGCTCGGCGTCATCGGGATGCGTCTTGCCCAGCAGGCTGAAGCGTGTCTCCGTGTTGATGAAGTCCCGATAGGGGATGCTCGGTGGCTTGCAGTCGATCGTCAGCGGGTTTTCACCCCGCTCGACGCGGCGCGGATCGTAGCGGAACAGCGGCCAGTGGCCGGAGGTCACCGCCAGATCCTGCTGCCGCAGGTTGTTCGACAGATCCACGCCGTGGGCGATACAGGGCGAGTAGGCGATGATCACCGAGGGGCCGTCATAGGACTCGGCCTCGATGAAGGCGCGCACCGTCTGCATGTCCTTGGCGCCGAAGGCGACCTGGGCCACGTAGGCGTTCTCGTAGGCCATGGCCATCATCGCCAGGTCCTTCTTGAAGGTCGCCTTGCCGCCGGCCGCGAACTTGGCGACCGCGCCCATCGGCGTGGCCTTGGAGTTCTGTCCGCCGGTGTTGGAATAGACCTCGGTGTCGAGGATCAGCAGGTTGACGTTACGCCCGGTGGAGAGCACATGGTCGACGCCGCCATAGCCGATGTCATAGGCCCAGCCGTCGCCGCCGATGATCCAGACACTGCGCTTGACCAGTTGCTCGCAGAGCGTCTCCAGGGTGCGGGCCTCGGCCGAATCCATCCCCGCGAGCTTGACCTTGAGCGCCGCGACGCGTTCGCGTTGCTCGTGGATGCCGGTCTCCCCGGATTGATCCGCCGTCAGCAGCCCGTCCGCCAGATCCTCGCCGATCTGGCTCGCCAGCCGGGCGACCAGCTCGCGGGCCTGGGCGGTCTGTTTATCGACGGCCAGACGCAGCCCCAGTCCGAACTCGGCGTTGTCCTCGAACAAGGAATTGTTCCAGCTCGGCCCGCGTCCTTCCGGGTTGGTGGTGTAGGGCGTGGTCGGCAGGTTACCGCCGTAGATGGACGAGCAGCCGGTCGCGTTGGCGATCAGCATGCGGTCGCCGAACAACTGGGTCGCCAGCTTGATGTAGGGCGTCTCGCCGCAGCCAACGCAGGAGCCCGAGAACTCGAACAGCGGCTGCATCATCATGGCGTGCTTGATTTTGGTCGCGTCGAGCTTGGTGCGATCGTACTCGGGCAGCGTCAGGAAGAACTCCCAGTTGACCTCCTCGTCGGCCTGGGTCTCGGCCGCCTCGACCATGTTCAGGGCCTTGTGGTTGGGATCCTGGCGGTCGCGGATCGGGCAGACCTCGACGCAGAGTCCGCAGCCGGTGCAGTCGTCCGGGGCCACCTGGTAGGTGACCTGATAGCCCTCGGGGAAGTCCTTGCCCTTGATGGTGACGTGCTGGAAGCTCGCCGGGGCCTGGTCCATCAGTCCGGCCGGATAGACCTTGGCGCGGATCGCCGCGTGGGGGCAGACCAGCGGACACTTGCCGCACTGGGTGCAGAGGTTCTCGTCCCACTTGGGAAGCTGGAGCGCCAGCTTGCGCTTCTCGAAGCGGGTGGTTCCGGTCGGCCAGGTGCCGTCCGCCGGCATGAGGCTGACTGGAAGCTGGTTGCCGCGACCGGCGAGCAGGGTGGCGGTGACCTTGCGCACGAACTCCGGCGCGTCGTCCGGCACCACGGGCGGGCGATCGAAGGCGCTGCTGGCCTGGGCCGGGATCGTCACCTGATGCAGCCCGGCCAGGGTGGCGTCGATGGCCTGGTAGTTGCGGTCCAGCAGGGCCTGACCCTTCTTGCCGTAGGTCTTCTTGACGGCGGTCTTGATGCAGGCGATGGCTTCGTCCTTGGGCAGGATGCCGGAGATGGCGAAGAAACAGGTCTGCATGATGGTGTTGATGCGTCGCCCCATGCCGGTCTCGCCGGCGATGCCGTAGGCGTCGATGACATAGAAGGACAATTGCTTGTCGATCAGGGTCTGCTGCATCTTGCGCGGCAGCTCGTCCCAGATCCGGTCGGCCGGGGTCGCCGAATTCAGGAGAAAGACGCCGCCCTTGCGCGCCTTGTCGAGCATGTCGTAGCGGGTCAGGAAGGTTGGCTGGTGGCAGGCGACGAAGCTCGCCTCGTCATCGCCGATCAGATAGGTGCTGCTGATCGGTCGGGGTCCAAAGCGCAGATGACTGATGGTCATGGCGCCGGCCTTCTTGGAGTCGTACTCGAAATAGCCCTGGCCGTAGTTGGGCGTCTCCTCCGCGATGATCTTGATCGAGTTCTTGTTCGCGGACACGGTGCCGTCGGAGCCGAGCCCATAGAAGACGCAGGCGGTCACGCCCTGGATGGCGTCCGCCTTGAAGTCCGGATCCCAGACCAGGCTGCTGTTGGTCACATCGTCGATGATGCCGACGGTGAACTGGTTCTTGGGCGCGTCCCTGGTCAATTCGTCGTAGACGCCCTTGACCATGGCTGGCGTGAATTCCTTGGAGCCGAGTCCATAACGGCCTCCGATGACGCGCGGCATACTGGCCAGACGGCCGTCGCCGGCCGCCTGGGCCAGGGCGGTGACAATGTCCTTGTAGAGCGGCTCGCCGTCGGCGCCGGGCTCCTTGGTGCGATCCAGCACGGCGATGCGCTTCACGCTGGCCGGCAGGGCGGCGATGAGCGCGCTGGGGTCGAACGGACGGAACAGCCGCACCTTGAGCAGACCGACCTTCTCGCCGCGCGCGGTCAGATGCTCCACGGTTTCCTCGACCGCGCCGATGCCGGAGCCCATGAGCAGGATCACCCGCTCGGCGTCCGGTGCGCCGATATATTCGAACAGCCGGTACTGGCGGCCCGTCAGCTTGGCGAAGCGGTCCATGACCCCTTGCACAATGCCCGGCGTCGCCGCGTAATAGCTGTTGACCGTCTCGCGGCCCTGGAAATAGACGTCCGGGTTCTGGGAGGTGCCGCGCAGCTTCGGATGATCCGGATTGATGGCGCGCTCGCGGCAGGCCGCGACCAGCTTCTCGTCGATCATGGCGCGGATCGTCTCGACCGGCAGCCGCTCGATCTTGGCGACCTCGTGCGAGGTGCGGAAGCCGTCGAAGAAATGCAGGAAGGGCACCCGGCTCTCCAGCGTCGCGGCCTGGGCGATGAGCGCGAAGTCCATCGCCTCTTGCACCGAGGCCCCGCCGAGCATCGCGTAACCGGTCGCGCGGCAGGCCATGATGTCGGAGTGATCGCCGAAGATCGACAGGCCCTGCATCGCTAGCGCGCGCGCCGAGACATGGAAGACCGCCGGCGAAAGTTCGCCCGCGATCTTGTACATGTTCGGGATCATCAGCATCAGCCCCTGCGAGCAGGTGAAGGTGGTCGCCAGGGATCCGCCCTGGAGCGCGCCATGGATGGCGCCCGCGGCTCCCGCCTCGCTCTGCATCTCGATCACGTCGGGGACCGTGCCCCATAGATTCTTGACCCCTTGCGAGGACCATTCGTCCGCCCACTCGCCCATGTTCGAGGACGGCGTGATGGGGTAGATGGCGATGACCTCGTTGGTCATGTGCGCGACATAAGCGGCGGCTTCATTGCCGTCGAGGGTGACCATGCTCTTGTGCGACATCGAACTGTCCGATTGGTGGGTGGAAAGGGGATGACCGCGACGCGGCATTCGAATTAAGGGCTCGGCGCCCGGCCTTCGGCGCGATAACGATGGCGGCTGATTCGATCGGCCCGCCCGGCGGTACGGGGGTGGAAGGCTCGGCATTGTCCGCCGATCCCGAGGCCGATGGAAGGTTGGAATCGGCTCTCGCGGATTCCGGCGCGTCCAGGTCGCCCGAAGCGACGGCGCCGCGCGGTCCTCGATCAGGCTCGGGCCAGGAACCTCGGAACTATAGACCGAAAACGGACGCCGTTGGGAACGGCATTCAGGGACGCTCGCGAGGAATCGACCGTGACATGATCGGGGTCATTTCCCTATAGTGATGGGCTTCATCACCAATGGGTTCGGATTCTCGGCCCTTTGATTCAGACCTTTAGGGCGGGACTCGAATGAATGCGCCATCGGCGAGCCAGGGCCTGATGCTCAGGCCAATGCGCGAGGAGGATCTCGCGGCGGTCATCGAGGTCGAGCGCGCGGCCTACCCCTTCCCCTGGACCGACGAGATCTTCCAGGACTGTCTGCGGGTGGGTTACGGCTGCTGGGTCGGGGAGATCGACGCGGCGATCGTGGCCCACGGCATCATGTCCGTGGCGGTCGGCGAGTGCCACATCTTCAACCTCTGCGTCCATCCGGACTGGCAGCAACGCGGCCTGGGTCGCCAAATGCTGCGGCATCTCCTGGCGCTCGCGCTCAAGCGCAAGGCCGAGACGGCGTTCCTGGAGGTCCGCGCGTCCAACCAGGGCGCGCGCGCGCTCTATGTCTCGGAGGGGTTCTGCGAGATTGGCGTGCGTCGCAACTACTACCCCACCCGCAAGGGGCGCGAGGACGCGACCCTCTTCGCCCTGGAGATCCAGGCGTCCGAGTCGTCGAACCAGGGAGCGGATCGAGACCGACCGGCGGCGTCCCTTGGTTGATCGACCACGACCTTGCGTCGCCCGTGCCCGAACCCAACTGATCCGGTATGATTCCGCGATTTACCAGCGCCAAGGGTTACCGGTCACACGCCATGAGCGAACTGCACGAACAACTGGCTAAACGCCGCACCTTCGCCATCATCTCCCACCCGGACGCCGGCAAGACGACGCTCACCGAGAAACTGCTGCTGTTCGGCGGTGCGATTCAGCTCGCCGGGACGGTCAAGGGGCGCAAGGCGGCGCGTCATGCGACCTCGGACTGGATGGCGCTGGAGAAGGAGCGCGGGATCTCGGTGACCTCCTCGGTCATGCAGTTTCCCTATGGCGAGGCCATCATCAATCTGCTCGACACCCCCGGACACGAGGACTTCTCCGAGGACACCTACCGCACCCTGACCGCCGTCGACTCGGCGCTCATGGTGATCGACATCGCCAAGGGCGTCGAGGAGCGCACCATCAAGCTGATGGATGTCTGCCGACTGCGCGACACGCCGATTCTGACCTTCGTCAACAAGCTCGACCGCGAGGGGCGCGACGCCGTCGAGGTACTGGATGAGATCGAGAGCGTGCTCAAGATCCGCTGCTCCCCGGTGACCTGGCCGATCGGCATGGGCAAGCGCTTCAAAGGGGTCTATGACCTGCGCAGCGGCCGGACCCATCTGTTCAGCGCCCAGCATGGCGGCCGGATCGCTCAGGGCGAGATCATCGAGGGTCTCCACAACCCGCGCATGGACGAGATCCTGGGCGATCAGGCCCAGGAACTGCGCGAGGAGATGGAACTGGTCGAGGGCGCGAGTCATCCGCTGGATCTGGACGCCTACCGGGCCGGCAAGCAGACACCGGTCTTCTTCGGTTCGGCGATCAACAATTTCGGCGTGCGCGAGCTGCTCGACGCCTTCGTTCAGTACGCCCCGCCGCCGCGCCCGCGCGAGACCCGCCAGCGCCTGGTCGAGCCGGCCGAGGAGGTCTTCACCGGCTTCGTCTTCAAGATCCAGGCGAACATGGACCCGGCCCATCGCGATCGGGTCGCCTTCCTGCGGGTCTGCTCGGGTAGTTACAAGCAGGGCATGAAGATGCGCCATGCGCGCATCGGCAAGACGATTCAGGTCGCCAACGCCATCACCTTCCAGGCCGACGAGCGTCGTCGCGTGGAGGAGGCCTGGCCGGGCGACATCATCGGTCTGCACAACCACGGCACCATTCAAATCGGCGACACCTTCACCGAGGGCGAGGATCTCAAATACGAGGGCATCCCCTACTTCGCCCCCGAGATGTTCCGCCGCGTGGTACTCCGGGATCCGCTGCGCATGAAGGCGTTGCAGAAGGGTGTGTTGCAGCTTTCCGAGGAGGGCGCGACCCAGTCCTTCCGGCCGCTGAAGAACAACGATCTGATCCTGGGCGCGGTCGGTGTGCTCCAGTTCGATGTCGCCTCCTATCGGCTGAAGGACGAGTACGGCGTCGACGCCGTGGTCGAGGCGGTCAGCGTCAAGACCGCCCGCTGGATCCAGTGCGACGATCCCAAGATGCTGGAGCGCTTCAAGGAGAAATGCTACGAGAACCTGGCGCTGGACGGCGACGATCAGCTCGTTTATCTGGCCCCGACGATGGTCAACCTGAGTCTGTCGATCGAGCGCTGGCCCGATGTGCGTTTCCTGGCGACGCGCGAACTCTAGGGCGCCTGATACACCATGGGGACAGAGAGTGTGCCAGGCCGCTCCCGCCCCCAGGGACGCGCGCCCTTGAGATAGGGGACGCGCGTCGCAATCCTCGCGAATCGACAATCAACCCTTGGCCGCTCGGGAAGGCGCCCGCATCGGTGCGTACCGGCATCCTCCCTTGGCGGCTTATCAGGAGACTATCTTGGAAACAGAAACCATTGCCCAGCTAATCCGATCGGGCATCCCAGGGGCCGAGGTCCAGGTCAGCGGTGACGGCAGTCATTTCGAGGCCATCATCGTCAGCGAGACCTTCGAGGGACTTTCGCCGATCAAACGGGAGCGACTGGTGATGGAGACGGTCAAGGACCGGGTCGCCAGCGGCGAACTGCACGCCCTCTCCATCAAGGCCAGGACACCCGCCCAGTCGGCCGCCCTGGGCTGACCTTCGGACCCCTCGCGTCCTCGAAGCGGAAATCGCCCGTAAGATGGGCAAAGCAAAGCGTGCCCATCCTGTACGCTCCGAGGCTCCAGATACAAGGTTGGGCCGGCCAGGCATCCTTTATGGTCGCCTATGGTCGCCCCCTTTCAGTGGGTATAAGGCTTCCAGGAAATCACCTAACCCGCCTCCGTCGACGGCGAACTGTCCATCTTGCAGCAATTACGCCCGGCCTGTTTCGCGGCATAGAGGGCCGCGTCCGCCCGACGATAGACGCTCTCCGGCGTCTCTCCAGCGACGAATTCGGCCAACCCACAGGACATGGTGACCGGGACCGGTTGACTGCAGTAACGAAACTTCGATGTCGCGATCAATTGCCGTAGCTTCTCGGCAACCTCGAACGCGGTCGGAAGATCGGTCTCGGGCAACAGCAGCATGAACTCCTCGCCGCCGAAACGGGCCATGAAGTCACTTTTGCGCGTGTGCTTGCCGAGCAACTGGCCAAGGATCCGCAGGACGTTATCACCGGCGCTATGTCCATAGCGGTCGTTGATGTGCTTGAAGTGATCGACATCCCAGAGGCTCAGCACCGTGGGCCGACCGTAACGCTTCCAGCGCTCGCATTCCTCGGCGATGCGTTCATCGTAGGAGAGGCGGTTATGGAGTCCGGTCAAGGCGTCATGTCGGGCGCAATGATGGGCCTCGTTCAGGCGTGCGCGCAGATCGACACTTTCTTGATGCACCCTGTTCAGCGCCTGCTTCAGGCGCGTGATCTGGGTATCCGCCTGTTTCAGCCGATCCTGCTCCAGACGCTTGCGTGCGTCCATGTGGGTCTGGATGTTGCTTAGATGCGCCTGAATCGACTGCTTGAGCTGATTGAGGTTCTCCTGTTCGTTCAGGGATTTTCCGATCTCCGCCACCTCGGCGGACAGCCGCGCGTCGAGCACCAGGCCCTGCTGGTCCGCGTCCCCACGGGATCCGATCGTCTCTTCGAGGTAGCGGTCGAGTTCCTGGAGACGTCCGGTGAGTTGAGAGAGGAAGGAGGCGATGTCCTTATTCTCCTCCTCGACATGCTGTCGCGTCCTGGCCATCAGCGCGGCGATATCGGCCACGGCTTGTCTGGCGGATTCGTTTGAAGGGGGCTCACGGAGCAAGGCGCTGATCCGTTGAAATGGTTCGGACAATGCCTCGGGCAGGTCCAGACGATGGAGCAGATCGAACAGCACCTGGTTGAAGGGTGGCGGAGCCTCGCCGTTCTCGTCCTGGACCTTCTCTTCCAATGCCGGCAGGGGCGCCGCGACGGCCTCGCCTGGGTTCTCTTGAGGTTCGCCCGCCGCTTGAGGTTCGTCCGCCGGCTTGCGCCCGAAGAGCCGGCCGAGCAGCCCCTCCCGGTCGCCCTCTGGCGTCACGCCCGGCCGACAGGCGATGACCTGGTTCAGGTAATCCGAATAAGCCTGCAGCGCCAGGTTGAGATCGTTGGCCTGACGGGCGTCTCGCAACTGTCGTTTCAGCGCGCGGGTTTCCTGCTTAAGTCCCTCCGGGACCGGCTGCTTTTCAAGGTTGTCCGCCAGGCGCGCGAGGGTCCGGTTGCCGTCGTCACCGTCCGCCGGCGGCTGGTCCAGACGCCGGATGGAATTGGAGATCTCCTCCATCAGCGCGCTGATCCGGCTCGCCGGCGCGTTCTTGCGGATCGCCTGGCGCAGCGACTCCAGTTGGGCCGTCAACGCTTTGTCGTGGGTCTCGACGGCGAGGGTAAGGCGTGAGATCGACTGACGCAGGATGGTTTCGATCTGGGTCCAGGCCTGTTCCTTGGCCTCGATGTCATCGAGACTGGCGAGATATTTGTCTTTCCATGGGTTGGGATCAGGCGTCGACATGATGATGCATTCAGTTGTTCTCGTCAGAGGCGAAGTTTACGCCGGGAAGCCTTATCACGCCCCATCCCGCGAGACCCGGCCTCTTGGTCATCGGCCCCAGGAAGCCACTGGAGCCGGCGATCACGGGACTCATGGAGGCGATCGACCCGGCCGGCCACTGGCCATACCCGTGAGTCAGCCCTTGACACTTGAGGATTAGGCTCTACCATTAGCACTCGTTTCCGGCGAGTGCTAACAGCCGGCGTCATTCCCGCTTCGCGGGCACTCGACAACCACTTCTCAACCACACGAGGAGCATTTCCATGAACATCCGTCCTTTGCATGACCGCGTCGTAGTCCGTCGCATGGAAGAGGAACGCACGACCGCCGGCGGCATCGTGATTCCGGATTCCGCCACCGAAAAGCCGATCCAGGGCGAGATCATCGCCGTCGGCAAGGGCAAGATCCTCGACAACGGCGAGACCCGTCCGCTCGACGTCAAGGTCGGCGACCGCGTCCTCTTCGGCAAGTACTCCGGCACCGAGGTCAAGCTCGACGGCAAGGAATTCCTGGTGATGCGCGAGGAAGATCTCATGGGTGTCGTCGAGGGCTGAGCGCCTTCCGCTCCGTGAATCCAGCTCGCACCACCACTTAAGACACAGCATTCAATCGAGGAATCTAGAGAAATGAGCGCAAAAGACGTGAAGTTTGGCGGCGACGCCCGTGCCCGCATGATGGAAGGTGTCAACATCCTCGCCAACGCCGTGAAGGTCACCCTGGGTCCCAAGGGCCGCAACGTGGTCCTGGACAAGTCCTTCGGCGCGCCGACCGTCACCAAGGACGGCGTCTCCGTCGCCAAGGAAATCGAGCTGAAGGACAAGTTCGAGAACATGGGCGCGCAGATGGTGAAGGAAGTCGCTTCCCACACCTCCGACATCGCCGGTGACGGCACCACCACCGCCACCGTGCTGGCCCAGGCCATGGTCCGCGAGGGTCTGAAGGCGGTCGCCGCCGGCATGAATCCCATGGATCTCAAGCGCGGCATGGACAAGGCCGTCGAGGCCGCGACCGAGGAGCTGAAGAAGCTCTCCAAGCCCTGCACCGAGAACAAGGCGATCGCCCAGGTTGGCACCATCTCCGCCAACTCCGACGAGTCGATCGGCCGCATCATCGCCGAGGCGATGGAGAAGGTCGGCAAGGAAGGCGTCATCACCGTCGAGGACGGCACCTCCCTGCAGAATGAGCTGGATGTCGTTGAAGGCATGCAGTTCGATCGCGGCTACCTCTCGCCCTACTTCATCAACAACCAGCAGAGCCAGAGCGCCGAACTCGACGCGCCCTACATCCTGCTGCACGATAAGAAGATCTCCAACATCCGCGAGCTGCTGCCGGTGCTGGAAGGCGTCGCTAAGGCCGGTAAGCCGCTGCTGATCGTCGCCGAGGACGTCGAGGGCGAGGCCCTGGCGACCCTGGTCGTCAACACCATCCGTGGCATCGTCAAGGTCTGCGCGGTCAAGGCGCCTGGCTTCGGCGACCGTCGCAAGGCTATGTTGCAGGACATCGCCATCCTGACCGGCGCGACCGTCATTTCCGAGGAAGTCGGTCTCTCGCTTGAGAAGGCCACCCTGAACGATCTGGGCACCGCCAAGCGCGTCCAGGTTGGCAAGGACGAGACCACCCTGATCGACGGCGCCGGCTCCGAGATCGACATCAAGGCCCGTTGCGAGCAGATCCGCGCTCAGGTCGAGGAGACCAGCTCCGACTACGACAAGGAGAAGCTCCAGGAGCGTCTGGCCAAGTTGGCCGGCGGTGTGGCCGTCATCAAGGTCGGCGCCGCCACCGAGATGGAGATGAAGGAGAAGAAGGCGCGCGTCGAAGACGCCCTGCACGCCACCCGCGCGGCGGTCGAGGAAGGCATCGTGCCCGGCGGCGGTGTCGCCCTGGTCCGTGCCCAGACTGCGGTCAAGGGGCTCAAGGGTTCCAACCACGACCAGGACGTCGGCATCACCATCGCGCGCCGCGCCATGGAAGAGCCGCTGCGTCAGATCGTCGCCAATGCTGGCGAAGAGCCGTCCGTCGTCCTGCACAAGGTCGTCGAGGGCACGGGTAACTTCGGTTACAACGCCGCCAACGGCGAGTACGGCGACATGGTCGAGATGGGCATCCTGGACCCGACCAAGGTCACCCGCTCGGCGCTTCAGAACGCCGCGTCGGTCGCTGGTCTCATGATCACCACCGAGGCCATGATCGCCGACGAGCCGAAGGACGACGCCCCAATGCCGGGCGGCGGTGGAATGGGTGGCATGGGCGACATGGGCGGCATGGGCATGATGTAAAGCCCTGGTCTCTCGCCTGACCGAAAAAAGCCCCGCCTAGCGGGGCTTTTTTTATGGATGGCGATTGTGAAGGCGTCGTCAGCGCGCCGGTGGCCGAAACGATGATCAGGGTCTCCGCCGTGACGCCCTTGATCGAAATCAAGGTCGCGGCCGGGCGGCTCGGCCAGAGTCAACACAGAATAAGAACAGGCGCCAAGGGGGCGGCGGGATCTCGCCGACCACCGGCACGACGCCCGATAGACCAGAGGAGCCCTTCCATGAGACATCGAACCCGATTGTCCATGCTCGCGCTCGGGCTGACGGCCAGCCTCGCCGCCTCGGCGGCCGGTGTCCGCTCGCCGAGCATGCTCGCCAACACCTGTGCCGGTTGTCACGGCACCAACGGGGCCAGTGCCGGTGAGCAAATGCCGAGCATCGGCGGCATGGACAATGGCTATCTCTTCTCCGTGCTCAGTGACTATAAGACCGGGGTCCGCCGGTCCACCATCATGGGCCGGATCATGAAGGGCTACAGCGACCAGGAAATCTGGGCCATCGCCGCCTTTTTCGCCGAACAACCCTGGGTCTCCACCGATCGCGTGGCGCTCGCCGGGCCTATCCACGTCGGGCGGGACATCCACGAACGCCAGTGCGAGAGCTGCCACGAGGACGGCGGACGGGAACAGAACGACGACTCGCCGCACATGGCCGGCCAATGGAGCGGCTATCTGCGCTATGCGCTGGAGGAGTGCCGCGCGATCGGCCGGCGTTGCAGCCCGAGAAAAATGGGTCTTCGCGTCATGGATCTGTCGGACGAGGAGATCGAGGCACTGGCCAGGTTCTACGAGAGTGAGAAATAAGGCGATTTCCGGGAAAGTCCATACCCAACCTAAAGCTCCGGAAAAGACAGGATTTACAGGGTTCTTCAAGATTCACATGATTAAAAACAAAGCCTTATAAATCCTGTCAATCCTGCGAAATCCTGTTAATCCTGTCCATGACGAGACGGATCGCGGGTACAAGATTTCCCGGAAATCACCTGAGGAGGCGATCCAGATGACCGATGTTCAGCGCAGAACCTTCCTCAAGTCGTCGGCGGTCGCGCTCGGCGCGACCATGCTCGGCGTCTCCTTTCGCGCGTCGGCGGCGGCGCCCAAGGCCAGGGTGCTGGTGGTCGGCGGTGGGTTCGGCGGCACCATCGCCGCAAAATATCTGAGGATGGCCGACCCCGCCATCCGCGTCACCCTGATCGAAAAGGACTCGGCGTTTCTCTCCTGCGCCATGAGCAACGAGGTTCTGAGTGGCGAGCGTGATCTCAAGGATCTGACCTTCGGCTATCGCGGTCTGGCCCGGCGCGGCATCGCGGTGGTGCAGGACGAGATCCGCGAGATCGATCCGGCTGGGCATTTCGTTCGCGGCGCCAGCGGTAGCCGTTACAACTACGACAAGCTCGTCCTGTCGCCAGGCGTGAGCTTCCGCTGGGACGCGATCGAGGGTCTGTCCGAGGAGGTGGCGGAGCGTTTCCCGCATGCCTGGAAGGCCGGCCCGCAGACCACGAAGCTGCGCCAGCAACTCCTGGCGATGGAGGACGGTGGCGTCTTCATCATCGTGGCCCCTCCAAACCCTTTCCGCTGTCCGCCCGGCCCCTATGAACGCGCCGCTCAGGTCGCGCACTATTTTCAGCGCCACAAGCCGAAGTCCAAGATCCTCATCCTCGACGCCAAGGACGCCTTCTCGAAACAAGGGCTGTTCCAGGCGGGCTGGAAGGAGCACTACGGTGAGATGATCGAATGGGTCTCGGGGGCGGCCGGGGGGATCGTCGAGGCCATCGACCCAAAGACCGGCACCCTGATCGGACAGGTCGAGGAATTCCAGGGCCAGGTCATCAATCCGATCCCGCCCCAGAAGGCCGGGACGCTGGCCGAATCCGCCGGTCTGACCGACGCCTCGGGCTGGTGTCCGGTCGATCAGCGGACCTTCGCCTCGGCCCGGCACCCGGACATCCATGTGATCGGCGACGCCTGCATCGCCGGCGCCATGCCCAAATCCGGCTACGCAGCGAACTCGCAGGGCAAGGTGTGCGCGGCGGCCATCGTCGCCGCCCTCAATGGCGCGGCGGCGCCGGAGCCGTCCTATGTGAACACCTGTTACAGCCTCATCGCCCCGGAGCATGGGATCTCGGTCGCCGGGGTCTATGCGCTGGAAGGCGATCGGATCGTCGATATCGAAGGGGCCGGCGGACTGTCGCCAAGCGACGCCGATGCCCGCACCCGGGCGGTCGAGGCGAGATTCGCGCACGACTGGTTCCGCAACATCACGGCGGATATGTTCACCTAGACGCTCGAGTGAGCGTCTCAGCTCGGGAAGCGGGCCGCGTACTTCTGGATCCATTCCAGAGCGGCTTCCTCGGCGCTCAGGGAACGCCCTTCCGTCTTGAGGATTTCCTGGCGATAGTGCTCGATGTGGCACACCTGTTCGACCATGCGGATCCCGTACTGGGCCTCGACGCCATCGAATCGGACACCGACCTCGAAGACCGAATCGCTCGGTCGGCACCAGGCCACGATGCCCTCGGCCTTGAACACCGGCTCGGCGATCGGGATCTCGATATGGATGCGCGTCCCTGGGTGGATCGCGAGACGCGAGGAGAAGCAGAGTCCGCCCTCGCCGATGTTGCGCAGATAATCGCTCTTGTTGGCGACAACCTCGCGCAGGCTGTAGCTGATGGGCACGTCGGAGGGATGACGGAGGAACCGACGCGGCCTCTGTGTCTGTGTCTGGGTCATATTCCACCTCGAAATACCGGCCGGGATGGTGCAAGCATAGTCCAGCGTCGGGCGGCCTTGACACCTGAAATGCGGATGGCGCGAGGCGTGGCTCGCGACGGAATCGGCGTTCACCGCCCCGCGCCGCCGGGCTATAGTGACGGTTCCACATGATCCGCCCCTTGGGAATCCCGCCGTCCGACTCATGAGCCCGCATTGGACGCAACAGATCGCCAGGTCCCTGTCGACGGGCCGACCAACAGCCGATCTCGAAACCCACCTGGATCTCCTGCTGGTTTGGCTGAGCCATCCGGATCATCCGCGCGCGGCCGAGTTGGACCGGGCGATCGCCCGTCAGCGACCGAGTCGCGCCCAGGCCATGGCGAGCGCCTACCGATTGCTCGACCGCCAGTTCTTCGAGAGCGAGGATCCGCCGTCCCCCGACAGGCTCGGATTCACCCGCGACAGTGAGCCCGCGATCGCCAAACAGCGCTACCGGCGTCTGATGCGGGTCTATCACCCGGACCATCATCCCGACCGACTCGCCTGGGCGACCCGTCGCACGGAACAGATCAACCGAGCCTTCAACGCCTTCCGCAAGGGCGCTCGGGCGCCAGCCCGACCGGAAGCCAGGGAGCGAGCCCGAGCCTCCCCGCGCGTCGCCGATCGACCGGCCTGGCACCCGGAGGCCATCCTTGGACGACTCGCCGCCGCCTGGGATTGGACGCGACACCGGTACTCAAGGCTCGGTCCAGGCCAGCGATGGCTTCTGGGCGGAGGCACCGTCACGCTGCTCCTGATCCTCGCCCTACTCCTCCAGGGCGAGGAACCGCCAAAGCGGATGCCGAGGATCATTCATCACCCCTTGGGCACCACCTTAACCAGCGGCGAGCGCGTCGACAGAGAGGCCCCGGCCAAGCCGCCCCCGGCCGACGAGCCGCTGACGATCGCCTCGACCGGGCCGGCGGATGACCTCGGGGAGAGGGTCGCGACCGCGCGGATCGAACAAGCGGAGCCGGATAGCCCGGAGACGCCGCAACCGGCGCCGGAGGCCTCGGCGGCGGGATCGCCCCCGGACGGAGCATCCACCCCGACCGGCACCCCGGCACCCGAGATCCAGGCTCCACCAACCGAGACCCCGTCCGTCGCCGCGCCGGACGGGGAACCCATCCCTGACGCCGAGGCGCCGATCCAGACGACGGATGGCGAGTCCGAGCCAGCCAGTCCGGGGACGCCGGATCCGCCACCGGCTCCGCTCGATCCGGGACCGGCGCGCCAGACGCCCTCCCCGACGCCCGGCGCCAGCGCGCCATTCATGC